>NZ_NPFL01000018.1:0-82570 GCF_002259075.1 Rhodococcus sp. 15-725-2-2b
CTCCTGCCGCCCACCCGACCCGCCCCGCAGCCGCCCAGAATCGAGCGAGTTCGCCTCGACAAGCGCCGATTCCTGGTGCCCTGTCTCGTCGTGGCCTCGGTGTCGGCGGCCTACGGGGGAATCACCAGTCTGTTGCCGATCGCCGAATCGAACCGAGCTGCGATGATCGGACTCGCACTGGCCGTCGTCAGTGCCTCGATGCTCGTCGGGCGTTACGCCGCGGGGTCGGTGGCCGACCGCATCGGAATAGGACGCTCGGTGTTTCCGGCGTTGGTGTCGGCGGCAATCGGTATCGCTCTGTTCGCGATCGCCGCGCTCGGCGGCATGCCCGCTGCGCTGTTCTTCGTCGCAGCCGTCCTGTTCGGAATCGGGTACGGCGCGTGCCAGAACGACAGTCTCGTGATGGCGTTCGACGCAGCCGGTCCGGCCCGATACAGCAGCGCGAGCGCCGTCTGGAACATCAGTTTCGACGCGGGTACCGGGGCGGGCGCACTCGCCCTCGGTGTCCTGGCGACGAGTGTGGGTTACACCGCGGGATTCACCGCAGCAGCAACGGCGGTGGTCGCAGTCGCGGCGGTGGCGCTCGTCGCGAGACCACGCCCCGATAGACTTCCCGCATGACTTCTGTGGTGTTGCTCGATTACGGCTCGGGCAATCTGCACTCGGCGAAGCGGGCTCTCGCCCGAGTCGGTGCCGATGTGACCGTGACCTCGGACTTCGACGAGGCACTGAATGCAGAAGCGCTGGTCGTTCCTGGTGTCGGCGCATTCGCCGCCTGCATGGAAGGGCTGCTGGCGGTGAAAGGCGAGCGCATCATCGGGCGACGCCTGGCGGGCGGACGCCCCGTCCTCGGCATCTGTGTCGGAATGCAGATCCTCTTCGACCGCGGGGTCGAGTTCGGGGTCGAGGCCGACGGGTGCGGGGAGTGGCCGGGAACGGTCGAGCGCTTGCAGGCCGAGGTGCTGCCCCACATGGGATGGAACACCGTCGAGGCACCGGAGAAGAGCGTGCTGTTCGACGGCATCGATCCCCAGACCCGGTTCTACTTCGTGCACTCCTACGCCGCGCAACAGTGGGAGCTCGAACCCAGCGACACCATCGCCGCCCCGTTGCTCACCTGGGCCGATCACGGCGGCCGGTTCCTCGCCGCGGTCGAGAACGGCGCTCTCTCGGCCACCCAGTTCCACCCGGAGAAGTCCGGCGACGCCGGGGCCGCGCTGCTCGAGAACTGGGTCCGATCGGTGTGAGCGATCGCGAGTTCTCACTCGGGCGCTTGGCGGTTCGCGCACTCGGTGCGGCTGTGGCCGTGCTGGCCATCGCGACGGCACTGATCGCTGTGCTGCAGCCGAGTGCCGGGGTGGGCTTGGTCATCGCATTGGCCGGTGTGGTCGGCGCGATCGCGGCGATGGGTGTGGTGTCCACGCGCATGACGCGCAAGGAACTCCGGTAGGACCACAGGCGACCCGTTTTGAGTTCACGGACGCTCGGCCCGTAGCATAACCGCACGTGAGCCTGGTCTTATTGCCTGCTGTCGATGTCGCAGGCGGCGAAGCTGTCCGTCTCGTTCAAGGAGAAGCCGGAAGCGAAACGAAGTACGGGTCGCCCCGTGACGCGGCCCTCGCGTGGCAGAACGACGGTGCCGAGTGGGTCCATCTGGTGGATCTCGACGCTGCGTTCGGACGCGGATCCAACCGCGAGCTGCTGGCGTCGGTCGTCGGCGAGCTCGACGTCCAGGTGGAGCTGTCCGGCGGAATTCGCGACGACGAGTCGCTGCGCGCGGCGCTGGCGACCGGTTGTGCGCGAGTCAATCTCGGCACCGCAGCGCTCGAGGATCCGCAGTGGTGCTCCCGCGCGATCGGCGAGTTCGGTGATCGCGTCGCCGTCGGTCTGGACGTGCTGATCGTCGACGGCGCACCGCGGTTGCGCGGCCGCGGCTGGGTGAGCGACGGCGGCGATCTGTGGGAGGTTCTGGAGCGGCTCGAGCGCGACGGGTGCTCGCGCTACGTCGTCACCGACGTGACCAAGGACGGCACGTTGACCGGGCCCAACCTCGAACTGCTAGCCGACGTGTGCGCCAAGACCGACAAGCCGGTCATCGCATCGGGCGGCGTGTCCACGATTGCCGACCTGGAAGCGATCGCCGGACTGGTCGACCGCGGTGTCGAAGGTTCCATCGTCGGAAAGGCTCTGTACGCCGGACGTTTCACGCTTCCGGACGCTCTCGCTGCGGTGTCTCGGTAACGCAGGAATGACCCTTCCCGAGGAACCGACTCGTCTGCTCGAGATCGCCGGAGGTCTGCTCGACGGCATCCACGATCGGTTCGTAGCCGGCGTCGGCGCACCGAGTGCAGTGCAGAAGGGCCCCGACGACTTCGCCACCGCAGTGGATCTGGAGCTCGAGCGGCGGCTCGGTGCGGAATTGCACGAAGCCACCGGAATCGCTGTTCACGGTGAGGAGTTCGGGGGACCGGATCTGAACTCGGGACTCGTCTGGGTGCTGGACCCGATCGACGGCACCTTCAACTATTCGTCGGGATTGCCGTCGGCCGGAACGTTGTTGGCGTTGCTCGACGATGGCGAGCCGATCCTCGGGCTCACCTGGCTGCCGTTGGTGGATCAGCGTTTCGCCGCTGTGGCAGGCGGCCCCCTGTTGCTCAACGGTGCCGCACTTCCGCCGCTGCAGCCGAAAGCGTTGCGCGAGTCCATGATCGGGTTCGGTGCGTTCAACGTGGCCAGCCGCGGTTCGCTGCCGGGTCGGTTCCGATTCCGCATCCTCGAAGAGCTGTCGATGCATTCCTCGCGACTGCGGATGCACGGTGCCACCGGAGTCGATCTCGCCTACACCGCCAGCGGAGTTCTCGGCGGCGCGGTGGTCTTCGGGCACCGGGCCTGGGACAACGCAGCCGGCGCACTGCTGGTACGCGCGGCAGGCGGAATCGTCACCGACCTCGCGGGCGAAGCCTGGACGGTCGACTCGGCGTCGGTGCTCGCAGCCGGACCGGGAGTGCACGAAGAATTGCTGAAGGTGATCACCGAACTCGGTGATCCCGTCGACTACCTGAAAGGACCGGTGCGATGAGCGTCGCGGTCAGAGTGATCCCGTGCCTCGACGTCGACGCCGGACGCGTCGTCAAGGGAGTGAACTTCGAGAACCTCCGCGACGCAGGCGATCCCGTCGAGCTCGCGGCCGCCTACGACGCGCAGGGGGCCGACGAGCTGACCTTCCTCGACGTCACCGCGTCGACGTCGGACCGAGGCACGATGCTCGACGTCGTGAGCCGCACTGCCGAGCAGGTGTTCATCCCGCTCACCGTCGGCGGGGGAGTGCGCACCGTCGCCGACGTGGATCGACTGCTGCGAGCCGGGGCGGACAAGGTCAGTGTCAACACCGCAGCGATCGCGCGGCCGGAACTGCTGCGTGAACTGAGCGAACGATTCGGTTCGCAGTGCATCGTGCTCTCGGTCGATGCCCGAACCGTTCCGGACGGTCAGCAGGACACCCCGTCGGGCTGGGAGGTCACCACCCACGGCGGCAAACGCGGCACCGGCATCGATGCCGTCGAATGGGCAGTACGGGGAGCGGAATTGGGCGTCGGTGAGATCCTGCTCAATTCGATGGACGCCGACGGAACCAAAGCCGGATTCGATCTGCCGATGATCGCCGCCGTCCGGAGCGCGGTGCACGTGCCGGTGATCGCCAGTGGCGGAGCAGGCGCCGTGGAACACTTTTCGCCGGCAGTGCACGCCGGCGCGGACGCGGTTCTCGCCGCGAGCGTGTTCCATTTCGGTGATCTCACCATCGGCCAGGTCAAGGATGCGATGCGTGCCGAACGCATCGTCGTCCGATAGCGAAGAGGATTTCCGATGACACTCGACCCGAGTCTGTCCGCGCGGCTCAAGCGCAACGAGGCCGGACTGTTCAGCGCCGTCGTGCAGGAACGGTCGACCGGTCAGGTACTCATGGTGGCCTGGATGGACGACGAGGCGCTGGCACGAACCCTCGAAACCCGCAAGGGCACTTACTATTCCAGGTCCAGGCAGCAGTACTGGGTCAAGGGTGAGACGTCGGGTCACACGCAGTACGTGCACGAGGTTCGACTCGACTGCGACGGTGACACCGTGCTCCTGGTCGTCGACCAGGTCGGCGCGGCGTGCCACACCGGCACGCACACCTGCTTCGATGCCGACGTCCTGTTGGGCCCCGACCCTCAGGCGTGACCGGTTCCGGCCGCGATTCCCTTGTCCAACTGCGTCAGCAGAGTCGAGCTCAGGGTCGCGAGCTGCTCGACCTCCGCGTCGGAGAGCCCCTCGAACACCAGTGACTGCACCGTGCCGACGTGCCCCGGTGCCGATTCCACGACCTTCGCCATGCCTGCGTCGGTCAGCACCGCATAGGACCCGCGGCTACCCGGGATCGACTCGCGCCGCACCCAACCGGCCTTCTCGAGCTTGGTCACCACGTGCGAGAGGCGCGAGAGCGACGCGTTCGCGTACTCGGCGAGGTCGCGGAGCTGGATCCGTCGCTGCGGATTCTCGCTGACCGTCGCGAGGACGAAGTAGTCGAAGTGGGTCAGCTGCGAATCGCGCTGCAGCTGAGCATCCAACGCTGCTGGAAGTCGAGTGACCAGGGCGACGAGCGACCGCCAGGCCTCCTGTTGACTCTCGGTGAGCCAACGGGGATCCACCGTGTGTTGCGGTGTCGCCGACGTGTCCATCCCAGGGAACCTCTCGATCTCTCGGTCGTTGCTGCAGGCTCCGATGATCTGTCTCGGTCGTTCCTGCAGGCTCCACTCCTATCCGTGGGTCGTTGCTGCAGGCTCCACTCCTGCCCAGATAGTTGTGGTCTGCACATGATGCCTCGAGGTTCCCCCACCCGAGGCATCGCGTCGGACAGTGCTCTAGGTGCGATGTGCCCGCAGGTAGTCGAGAGCCTTGTCTGCGTGGGCCTCGAACCGGACCTCGCTCGAGAAGGTCTCGAGGACCTTCCTGTCGGTGCCGATGACGAACGTCGCACGCTTGACCGGGGAGAGCTTGGCCAGCAGACCACGCTTGACGCCGAACGCGGTGGCGACGGTGCCGTCCTCGTCGGACAGCAGCGGGTAGTCGAAGGACTTGGCGGCGGCGAACTCTGCCTGCTTCGCGACCGCATCGGCGCTGATGCCGACCCGGGTGGCACCGACCTCGGCGAACTCGGACGCCAGGTCCCGGAAATGGCACGCCTCGGCGGTGCAGCCGGGGGTGAAGGCAGCGGGGTAGAAGAACAGCACCACCGGACCGTCCGCCAGCAATTCGGTCAGCGTTCGGGTCTCTCCGGTCTGGTCCGGCAGGGAAAAATCGGGAACGAGCTCGCCTGGTTTCATGCTCGGCAGGTTACCGCGAGCGCCGACGCTCGTGCCGAACCTGGGAGGATGGTGGCATGCACGGCGAGACGACCACCGACCCCAGCCCCACTCCCGACACCGAGAACTCGGACTCGACGACCTCGCGTGGGGTGTTCCGGCATCTCGCCGCCGAGCACCGCGTGGTGCCGGTGACGCGAAAAGTGCTCGCCGACTCCGAGACCCCGCTGTCGGCGTACCGCAAGCTCGGTGCCGACCGACCCGGAACCTTCCTGCTCGAGTCCGCACAGAACGGCAGTTCGTGGTCCAGGTGGTCGTTCATCGGTGCAGGCTCTCCGGCGTCGCTCACCGTCATCGACGGTGAGGCCGCATGGCGCGGCAACGTTCCTGCAGGGGTGCCGAGCGGCGGCGATCCTCTCGAAGTGCTGGCGCGGACTCTGGAGCTGTTGCACTCGGAGCGGCTGCCAGGTCTGCCTCCGTTGACCGGCGGCATGGTCGGTTACCTCGGATACGACTCGGTGCGGCGCATCGAGAAGCTGCCCGAGCATGCGCAGGACGATCTCGGTGTTCCGGAGTTGGTCATGCTGCTCGCGACCGATCTCGCGGCCGTCGACCATCACGAGGGCGCGATCACCTTGATCGCGAACGCGGTCAACTGGAACGGCACCGACGAGCATGTGGACGAGGCGTACGACGACGCGGTGCGCAGATTGGATCGCATGTGCGCAGACCTGTCGAAGCCCGCCGCCTCCACGGTCTCCACCGTGTCCAGGCCGAAGCCGCAGTTCCGGAGGCAGCGCACGTCCGAGGGCTTCGGTGCCGACGTCGCTCGCCTGGTGGAGGAGATCGAAGCAGGTGAGGCGTTCCAGGTGGTTCTCTCCCAACGTTTCGAGATGGACACCGATGCGTCACCGCTGGACGTCTACCGGATGCTGCGGGCCTCGAATCCGAGCCCGTACATGTACCTGATGCACGTACCGGGGGAGAACGATGAGACGGCCTTCTCCATCGTCGGATCGAGCCCCGAGGCATTGGTGACGGTGGTCGACGGTCTCGCCACCACGCATCCGATCGCGGGCACGCGGTGGCGAGGCACCTCCGAGGAGGAGGATGTGCTGCTCGAGAAGGATCTGCTGGCCGACGAGAAGGAGAACGCCGAGCACCTGATGCTCGTCGATCTGGGCCGCAACGATCTCGGGCGAGTCTGCGCTCCCGGCACCGTGCGAGTGAGCGATTACCGCCACATCGAGCGATACAGCCACGTCATGCACCTGGTGTCGACGGTCACCGGACGGTTGGCCGAGGGCAAGCGTGCCCTCGACGCGGTCAAGGCCTGCTTCCCGGCAGGCACCCTGTCCGGGGCACCGAAGGTGCGCGCGATGGAACTGATCGACGAACTGGAACCGACCCGACGCGGCATCTACGGCGGCATCGTCGGCTACCTCGATTTCGCGGGAGACGCCGACACGGCGATCTCGATTCGCACCGCACTGATCAAGGACGGCACCGCCTACGTTCAGGCCGGGGCAGGCGTCGTGGCCGACTCGGTTGCGGAGTACGAGGACGACGAGGCGCGGAACAAGGCGATGGCGGTGCTGGGAGCCGTCGCCGCTGCGGAGTCGCTCCGTGAGGTCGGCGGCCGATGACCGAGCGATCCAATCGCCGCGGGTCGGCCGCTCTGCCCGTCGCCCTTCTGGTCGTTGCTGCCGTGTGCCTGTGGGGCGCGTCGAGGATGACGTGGGTTCGGGTGACGTCGTTCGACGGGCTGGGGGAGAGCCGAACCGACGACCTGCTCGGCAGCACCTGGGCCGCTGCCACGACCCCGCTGGCACTGGTGTTGGTGGCGGCGATCGCCGCGTCGTTCGCCGTGCGGGGGTGGGCATCGCGTGTGCTCGCCCTGCTGATCGCTGTGGTGGCCGTGGCGGCCGCGATTCCGGCAGTTCGATTGCTCACTGCCGGGGCGTCCGATTCGGAGTCCGCGGCGCTGGCTGAGCTTCCGGCCCGCGCCCAGGTGTCGATGACGGACGTGTCGGTTCTGCCCGCGATCGTCACCCTCGTCGGTGCACTCTGCGCCTTCGCTGCGGCTGTGGTGTCGATTCGGAAAACGTTTGCCACGCAGGTACTCTCGTCCAAGTACGACGCCCCGGCGGTGCGTCGTGACGAGGTTGCTCGTCGTGCGCGCAGCAGTGCCTCCGGTGCCGGTGTGCAGGACGAGGGCGAGGACCTCACCGAACGCATGATGTGGGACGCGCTCGACGCCGGCGAAGACCCTACCGACGAGTCCGGTACCCGGCGTTCGTCGGATTGAATCGGCCCTCTACGCTAGATCCGACCCCGATGAGATTCCTCACATCGGACGTCGACGCTCAGAAAGGACTGGGGGCACCATGACTGTTCTCGACTCGATTCTCGACGGTGTGCGAGCCGACGTGGCCGCGCGTGAATCGGTGGTCGATTTCGCCGCCGTGAAAGCAGCAGCGAAGGCAGCACCGGCCCCCCTCGACGCGGCAGCTGCCCTCCGTGAGGACGGCATCGGCGTCATCGCCGAGGTGAAACGAGCGAGCCCGTCCAAGGGGGCGTTGGCCGACATCGGTGATCCGGCCGTTCTGGCCCGCGCGTACGAGCAGGGCGGCGCGCGCATCATCAGTGTTCTCACCGAGGAACGTCGCTTCCACGGGTCTCTGGCAGACCTCGATGCCGTGCGTGCCGCGGTGTCGATTCCCGTGCTGCGCAAGGACTTCATCGTCGGCCCCTATCAGATCCACGAGGCTCGGGCCCACGGTGCCGACGTCATCCTGCTGATCGTCGCGGCGCTGGAGCAGGATGCGTTGGCGTCCTTGCTCGACCGCACCGAGTCGCTGGGCATGACGGCGCTGGTCGAGGTGCACACCGAGGCCGAGGCGGACCGCGCCCTCGAGGCCGGTGCCAGCGTGATCGGCATCAATGCCCGCAATCTGAAGACGCTCGAGATCGATCGTGACAGCTTCGGCCGTATCGCTCCCGGGTTGCCCAGCGAGGTCATTCGTATCGCGGAGTCCGGAGTGCGTGGCACGGCGGATCTGCTCGCCTACGCCGGTGCAGGTGCCGACGCGGTACTCGTCGGCGAGGGCTTGGTCACCGCAGGAGATCCGCGTACGGCCGTCTCGGACCTGGTGACGGCGGGCACGCATCCGTCGTGCCCCAAGCCCGCACGCTGACCCTGCACCGCTGACCCGGCACCCGACCCGAACGCGGCGGCGGTCCGCCGTTGGGGCACACTGGACCGGTGAGCACCAGCAATTCTTCTTCCATCACGGACGCCCCGCAGGCAGTCCGTTTCAAGGGCGCTGATCTGCCGCAGAGCAGCATCGGCCTCACCGATCGCAGCGCGCACGAGCCCGATGTGGGCGGCCATTTCGGTGTCTACGGCGGCAGATTCGTGCCCGAGGCACTGATGGGCGTGATCGAGGAAGTCACCGCCGAGTACGAGAAGGTACGCAGCGACAACGAGTTCCTCGGTGAACTCGACCGACTGCAGCGCGATTACACCGGTCGCCCCTCGCCGGTCTTCGAGGCGACGCGGTTGTCCGAGCACGCAGGCGGCGCTCGGATTCTCCTCAAGCGAGAAGACCTCAACCACACCGGTTCTCACAAGATCAACAACGTGCTCGGACAGGTGCTCCTGGCCAAGCGTATGGGCAAGACACGGATCATCGCCGAGACCGGCGCGGGCCAGCACGGAGTGGCCACCGCCACGGCGTGCGCGCTCCTCGGGCTCGAGTGTGTCGTGTACATGGGCGAGGTCGACACCGAACGGCAGGCCCTCAACGTCGCTCGGATGCGTCTGCTCGGATCCAGTGTCGTGGCCGTGAAGTCCGGATCGCGCACCCTCAAGGACGCCATCAACGAGGCGCTGCGCGACTGGGTCACCAACGCGGACAACACGTACTACTGCTTCGGCACCGTCGCCGGGCCACACCCCTTCCCGGTCATGGTGCGCGATTTCCAGCGCATCATCGGCCTCGAAGCGCGGCAGCAGGTGCTCGCGTCCACGGGCCGGTTGCCCGACGCCATCGCCGCCTGCGTCGGCGGTGGCTCCAACGCAATCGGCATCTTCCACGCCTTCATCGACGACGCCGATGTTCGGCTGATCGGCTTCGAGGCGGCGGGTGACGGTGTCGAGACCGGCCGCCACGCTGCGACGATCAGTGGTGGAACTCCGGGAGCCCTGCACGGTGCGTACTCCTACCTGCTGCAGGACGAGGACGGTCAGACCGTCGAATCTCATTCCATCTCAGCGGGATTGGACTACCCGGGCGTCGGTCCCGAGCACTCGTACCTGCACGACATCGGTCGGGCCGAGTACCGCGGCATCACCGATACCGAAGCCATGAACGCCTTCAAGCTGCTGTGCCGCACCGAAGGCATCATCCCGGCCATCGAGTCCTCGCACGCCATCGCAGGCGCGCTCACCCTCGGCAAGGAGTTGGGCAAGGACGCGATCATCCTGGTCAACCTCTCCGGTCGCGGCGACAAGGACGTCGACACCGCAGCCGAATGGTTCGGTCTGATCGACGGAGACGGCGAAGCGAACGTGGACGACGAAGCAGGTATCAAGCCATGAGCAACAACGACTCCCGCCTCTCGGGGACCTTCGCGCAGTGCCGTGCCGAAGGGCGCGCAGCACTCGTCGGATACCTCCCGGCAGGATTTCCGACGGTGCCGCGATCGGTCGAGGTGTTCAAGACGATGGTCGACGCCGGATGCGACATCGTCGAGGTGGGCATCCCGTACTCCGATCCGGTGATGGACGGCCCCACGATCCAGGCCGCGGCCGATGTCGCGCTGCGAGCCGGGGCCCGAGTCAAGGACGTCTTCGCCGTCACCGAGCAGGTCGCTGCAGCGGGTGGCCGAGCGGTCGTCATGACCTACTGGAACCTGGTCCTCAAGTACGGCATCGAGAACTTCGCGCGCGACCTCGCGAGTGCGGGTGGGCTCGGGATCATCACTCCGGATCTCATTCCCGACGAGGCGCAGGAATGGATCGAGGTCTCGAACCGGTACGAACTCGACCGAATCTTCCTCGTCGCCCCGTCGTCCACCGAGGAGCGGCTGGTCAGCACCGTCGAGGCCAGTAGCGGCTTCGTGTACGCGGCCTCGACGATGGGCGTCACCGGTGCCCGCGACGCGGTGTCCTCGATGGCCCCCGCACTCTCGGCACGCATCCGTCAACACTCCGACATTCCCATCGGCGTGGGTCTTGGAGTGCGCTCGGGTGCCCAGGCAGCCGAGATCGCCCGCTACGCCGACGCGGTGATCGTCGGTTCGGCATTGGTCAGTGCCGTCGACAAGGGACTCGACGCCGTGCGCGACCTGACGACGGAACTCGCCGAGGGTGTCCGTTCGGCTAACGTAGCGTCGTGACTTCGACCGCGATCCTGGCCTACATTCCCAGTCCGCCGCAGGGGGTGTGGCACGTCGGACCGCTGGCTCTGCGGGCCTACGCCCTGTTCATCATCATCGGCATCGTCGTTGCCGTCGTGTGGGGTGATCGCCGCTGGGTGGCCCGAGGTGGAACCAAGGGAACAGTCCTCGACGTCGCGGTCTGGGCCGTCCCGTTCGGCCTGCTGGGCGGACGTCTGTACCACGTGGCAACCGACTGGAAGACGTATTTCGGCCCCGGCGGAAACCCGGTCGAAGCGTTGTACGTCTGGAACGGCGGGCTGGGAATCTGGGGAGCGGTGTTCCTGGGCGGCGTCGGTGCCTGGATCGCGTGCCGTCGACGCGGGATTCCGCTGCCGGCGTTCGGTGATGCAGTCGGTCCTCCGATTCTGCTGGCCCAGGCGATCGGCCGCATCGGCAACTACTTCAATCAGGAACTGTACGGACGCGCCACCACCCAGCCGTGGGGCCTGGAGATCTACGAACGGGTCGACTCCGACGGACGGCTCGATCCACTCAACGGGATCTCGACCGGATTCGTGGAAAAAGTGGTGCACCCGACGTTCCTGTACGAGCTGTTGTGGAGCGTCGCGGTCGTGGTGCTTCTGGTTCTCGTCGACCGCAAGTACACGATCGGCCACGGTCGACTGTTCGCGCTGTACGTGGCCGGATACTGCGCCGGACGGTTCTGGGTGGAACTCATGCGCGACGATTTCGCCACGACGATCGCCGGTATACGCATCAACACCTTCACCTCCGCCATCATCTTCGTTCTGGCGCTCGCGTACTTCGTGATCGCCACCAAGGGCCGTGAAGATCCGGCGACGCTGAAATCGAACGACGACGTGGATCGCGAGACCTCTTCCGAGGACACCGCATCGGATGCAGAAGGTTCGCGTTCGGCACCGATCGACAGCACCACGGACGCAAGCACCGTCGACGCGCAGCCCGGTCCGGCGTCCGACAAGAAAGCCGAGGAAGAAGGCAGTACGCGTGGTTGATTTCGACAAGACCCCTCAGCCCGACCCCGAACCGGATTCCACCGCCGATTCGAGCGACAACGGGTCGAATCCGACCGCGTCGTTCGGTACGCCTTTCGATTACGACGCCACCGCCGAAGCGTCGCTCTCGGAGGCACCGGGAACGTCGGAGTCCGCGCCCTCGCACGGTCCGACCGGTCCCACGGGCCCGGGGTGGGACACGTACTCGGGTATCGGAAACGGCCCCGGTTGGTCCAGCACGCCGAGCTACCCGGCACCGAGCCCGGACGGCAGTACCGACAACCCGCTCGGTGGATTTCCGGCACCCCCCGGCTACCCGCAGCAGGGGTACGGCCAGCAGCAGAGTTACGGTCAGCAGGGCTACCAGCAGCAGAATCACGGCCATCAGGGCTATCCGCAACCGAATTACGGGCAGCAGGGTTACCCGCAGCAGGGCTATCCGCAGCCGAACTACGGGCAGCAGGGTTACCCGCAGCAGGGCTATCAACAGCCGAATTACGGGCAGCAGGGTTACCAACAGCAGGGATACGGCCAGCAGGGATATGGCGTACCCGTCGGCTATCCGGGTGGATCCGCATTCGGCGTCGGCCCAGATGCACCGTACGGGCGCGATCCGGTGACCGGCGTGCCGCTGTCGGACAAGTCGAAGATCGTCGGCGGATTGCTGCAGCTGTTTCTCGGTTGGTTGGGAGTCGGCCGCTTCTACATCGGAAGTATCGGGATCGGCGTCGCGCAGTTGCTCTTGTTCTTCTTCGGATTTCTCCTCACGGCGGTGTTCGGCCTCGGAGTGATTCTGCTTCTGGGGCTCTTCGTATGGCACGTGGTCGACGGCGTCCTGATACTGGTGGGCAATGTGACCGATGCTCAGGGGCGAAAACTGAGAGACTGATGCCCTTGCTGGTAGTGCATCGGGAGTAAGGGAGTTCGACGTGAGTGAATCGGGTACATCGTCATCGGACGGATCCCCAGGCGACGGATCCACTCCGTCGGAGCCGACCATCTCGTTCGAGAAGGGCTCTCCCGCAGGTTCGGGTCCCGTATACGGGGCTCCCGACCCGAACTACAGCGCTCCGAACTACAGCGCTCCGAGCCACGGCACTCCCGATGCCGACGATCGGGGGCAGTTCGGACCTCCCCCCGGTGCCGGTTACCCACCACCATCGGATGGTTCCGGTCAGTACGGTGCGCCGCCGCCCCCGCCGTATGAGGGCGGGCAGTACGGCGCTCCCCAATACGGCGCTCCCCAATACGGTGGTCCCCAGTACGCAGGCGGGCCCGGATACATGGACCCGATGGCTCCGTACGGTCGGCACCCGGTCACCGGTGAGCCGTTCTCCGACAAGCAGAAGCTGACGGCCGGTCTGCTCGGCATTCTGTTGGGCGCGTTCGGAGCCGGGCGCTTCTATCTCAACCAGCCGGGCATGGCGGTTGCGCAGATCGCCGTCACGTGGCTCACCTGCGGTATCGGCGGAATCTGGCCGTTGATCGACGGCATCATGATGCTCACCGGCAGCGTCCGTGATCAGCACGGTCGGCCGTTGCGCGACTGACCATCACATTCGTCGCAGCCGGCATTCGCGATTGCATCGATGCGAATGACAGCTGCTACGATTTCGCCATCCGGGAGAGATCCCGGTTTCTTTCGCGGGCCAGAGCTGTCCCGGTGAGTTCCCGACAGGCAGTTCAATTCGGCTCTTCCGACCGTTCCGGTCGACTCGAGCCGACCAGCCGGCGGGGTTGCCGAGACTTCCGGTGCAGCGTCGAACACACTGCACCGCCCTTCACGCACCCCACCGGCCTACGTGGAGGTGATCGTGGTGCTGTTTTCTCGGATGCCTGCGGAGCAAGGTCTGTACGACCCGAGCGCGGAGAAGGATTCCTGTGGCGTGGCGATGATCGCCGACATCGCCGGTCGCCGCTCCCACGCGATCGTCGCCGACGGGGTTCTGGCACTGGAGAATCTGGAACATCGCGGAGCTGCCGGTGCCGAGCCCAACAGTGGTGACGGCGCGGGCATTCTGATTCAGCTGCCGGTCGAACTCCTCGCCTCCCTTGCGCCGTTCGATCTGCCCGCGGCCGGTGCCGACGGCGACAACACGTTCGCGGCCGGAGTGTGTTTTCTGCCGCAGGGCATCCGTGAGCGAGCGATGGCCGTCGAGCGCGTCGAATCCGTTGCGGCCGAAGAAGGTCTGGACATCCTGGGCTGGGTTCCGGTCGAGGTCGATCCCGATCGAGCAGACGTCGGCCTCACCGCCCTCGGCTGCATGCCGTACATGAGCTACCTCTTCGTCACCGCCCCCGAGGTCGACGGCACGCGTCCGGCCGGTCTCGCTCTCGACCGTCTCGTCTACGGGCTCCGCAAGCGTTCCGAGCGGGTCACCCCCGAGATCGAGGCCGAAGGCTCGGGGCTGTTCTTTCCGTCGCTGTCCTCGCGCACCATCGTCTACAAGGGCATGCTCACCACGATGCAGCTGCCGCTCTACTTTCCGGAACTTCGTAATCCTTTGTGCACGAGCGCCATTGCCATCGTGCACAGTCGCTTCTCGACCAATACGTTCCCGTCGTGGCCGCTGGCACACCCGCATCGTTACGTTGCGCACAACGGCGAGATCAACACCGTCAAGGGCAACCGAAACCGGATGCGGGCTCGCGAAGCGCTGCTGTCGAGTGACCTGATCCCCGGGGACCTCGAGCGTCTGTTCCCGATCTGCAACCCCGATGCCTCGGACTCGGTGTCCCTGGACGAGGTGCTCGAACTACTGCACCTCGGCGGCCGCAGCGTGCCGCACGTGGTGATGATGATGGTGCCCGAGCCGTGGGAGAACCACCGCACGATGGATCCGCGGGTGCGAGCGTTCTACCAGTTCCACTCGTCGATGATGGAGGCCTGGGACGGTCCGGCCTGCGTGACGTTCACCGACGGCAGCTACGTCGGAGCCGTGCTGGACCGCAACGGTCTTCGCCCCGGCCGCTGGTGTCAGACGGCGGACGGCCGAGTCATCCTCGCCAGCGAGGCAGGCGTGCTCGACGTGCCGCAATCCGAGGTCGTCGCCAAGGGTCGCCTCGAGCCCGGAAAGATGTTCCTGATCGACACCGTCGCCGGACGTCTGGTGCCGGACGAGGAGATCAAACTCCAACTGGCAACCGAACATCCGTACCAGGAGTGGCTGCATGCGGGCCTGCTCGAGATCAAGAGCCTGCCCGAGCGTGCTCACATCCAGTACAACCACGACTCGGTGGTGCGCAGGCAGGTCGCCTTCGGCTACACCGAGGAGGATCTACGCGTGGTGCTGACGCCGATGGCCGCGTCCGGGGGCGAGCCGCTCGGTTCGATGGGTACCGACACCCCGGCCGCAGTGATGTCGCAGCGGTCGCGTCAGCTCTACGACTACTTCATCGAACTGTTCGCCCAGGTCACCAACCCGCCGCTGGATTCGATCCGCGAGGAGATCGTGACCTCGCTCTCGCGGGTGATGGGTCCGGAGCAGAACCTGCTCGAGCCCACGGCGGCGTCGTGCAGGCAGATCGTGTTGCCGTGGCCGGTGCTCGACAACGACGAGCTCAACAAGATCATTCACATCAACGACGACGGTGATCATCCGGGACTGTCGGCCACGGTGTTGCGTGGGCTGTACGAGGTCGAGCGCGGCGGCGAGGGTCTCGCCGAGGCCATCGAGGAGTTGCGTGCCCGGGCGTCGGAGGCGATCGCTGCGGGGTACACCACGCTGATCATCTCGGACCGCGACTCCGACCACACGCGTGCGCCGATTCCGTCGCTGCTCGCGACGTCCGCGGTGCATCATCACCTGGTGCGCACCAAGGAGCGCACCAAGGTCGCGCTCGTGGTCGAGTCCGGCGACGCACGCGAGGTGCACCACCTGGCGCTGCTCATCGGCTTCGGTGCCGCAGCGGTCAACCCGTATCTGGCGATGGAGTCGATCGAGGATCTGGTCGGCGAGGGCGAACTGACCGGAGTCGAACCGACGATCGCGGTACGGAACTATCTGTACGGGCTCGGCAAGGGCGTGCTCAAGGTGATGTCGAAGATGGGCATCTCGACCGTCGGATCCTACACCGGCGCACAGGTTTTCGAGGCCGTCGGTCTCGATCGCGAGGTGGTGCGCGAGTACTTCAAGGGCACGGTCAGCAAGCTCGGCGGCGTCGGTCTCGACGTGCTCGCCGAGGAGGTCAAGCTGCGCCATCGTCGGGCGTACCCCGAGAATCCGACCGACCGCGTCCATCGCCGGTTGGAGATCGGCGGCGAATACCAGTTCCGCCGCGAAGGCGAGCTGCACCTCTTCACCCCCGAGACGGTGTTCCTGCTGCAGCACGCAACGCGTACCGGCCGATACGACGTGTTCCAGAAGTACACCGACGAGGTGGACCGGCTCGCTCGCGAAGGGGGCGCACTGCGCGGTCTGTTCGAGTTCAAGGACGGTGTGCGGCCACCGGTTCCGCTCGACGAGGTGGAATCGGTCGAGTCGATCGTCACGCGGTTCAACACCGGAGCGATGAGCTACGGATCCATCTCTGCCGAGGCGCACGAGACGATGGCCGTCGCGATGAACAATCTCGGTGGACGGTCCAACTCCGGTGAGGGCGGCGAGGACGTCGACCGGCTCTACGACCCGACGCGGCGCAGTGCCGTCAAGCAGGTCGCCAGCGGTCGGTTCGGTGTCACCAGCGACTACCTGGTGAACGCCACCGACATTCAGATCAAGATGGCGCAGGGTGCCAAGCCGGGCGAGGGCGGTCAGCTGCCCGGCTACAAGGTGTATCCGTGGGTGGCCAAGACCCGACATTCGACCCCGGGTGTCGGCCTCATCTCGCCGCCCCCGCACCACGACATCTACTCGATCGAGGATCTCGCGCAGCTGATCCACGATCTCAAGAACGCCAACGAGAAGGCGCGCGTGCACGTCAAGCTCGTCAGTTCCGTCGGCGTCGGTACGGTGGCAACGGGCGTGAGCAAGGCGCACGCCGATGTCGTCCTCATCTCCGGATACGACGGCGGAACCGGAGCTGCGCCGTTGACCTCGCTCAAGCATGCAGGCGCTCCGTGGGAGATCGGGCTCGCCGACGCCCAGCAGACGCTGGTGCTCAACGGCCTGCGTGATCGCATCACCGTCCAGTGCGACGGCGGTATGCGCACCGGGCGCGACGTCATCGTCGCGGCACTGCTCGGCGCGGAGGAGTTCGGGTTCTCGACGGCCCCGCTGATCGTGGCGGGGTGCATCATGATGCGCGTCTGCCACCTCGACACCTGCCCGGTCGGTGTCGCTACGCAAAACCCGGAGCTGCGCAAGCGGTTCACCGGAAAGCCCGAGTTCCTTGAGGACTTCTTCAAGTTCATCGCCGAGGACGTGCGAAAGTACCTCGCGCAGCTCGGTTTCCGGAGTATCGACGAGGCCGTCGGTCGCGCCGATGTGCTCGAGACGGCACCCGGAGTGGCGCACTGGAAGAGCAAGGGACTCGATCTCGCGCCGATCTTCGCGATGCCCGTCGACCGCCACGGAGCCCCGATGACGCAGCGTCGACGCCTTCGCGCGCAGGACCACGGTCTCGATCTCGCGCTGGATCGGACTCTGATCCAGTTGGCCGAGGGAGCGCTGGAGGACGCCCACCCGGTCACGTTGGAGTTGCCGGTACGCAACGTCAATCGCACTGTGGGAACGCTTCTGGGATCCGAGGTCACCCGTCGCTACGGCGCGGTCGGGTTGCCGGACGACACCATTCGCATCGCGTTCACCGGATCGGCCGGTCAGTCTCTCGGTGCCTTCCTGCCGCCGGGCATCACCATCGACCTGGTCGGTGACGCGAACGACTATGTCGGCAAGGGATTGTCGGGCGGCCGAATAGTCGTGCGACCGGCCGAGGATGCGCCGTTCGTCGCAGAGGACAACGTGATCGCAGGAAACACGATTCTCTACGGTGCCACCTCGGGCGAGGTGTATCTGCGCGGTAAGGCAGGGGAACGGTTCGCGGTGCGCAACTCGGGAGCGATCGCGGTGAACGAGGGCGTGGGCGACCACGCGTTCGAGTACATGACCGGCGGTCGTGTCGTGGTTCTCGGGCCGACCGGTCGCAATCTGGCTGCGGGTATGTCCGGTGGCATCGCGTTCGTCCTCGGTCTCGATCCCGCGGACGTGAACCCGGCGATGGTCGAACTGCAGGCACCCGACCCGGACGATCTGGTGTGGCTACGCGAGACCGTCGAGAATCATCGGCGCTGGACCGGTTCCACCGTCGCGACCTCGTTGCTGGCCGACTGGCCCCGGCGGTCTGCGCTGTTCACCAAAGTCATGCCCGTCGACTACCAGCGAGTGCTGGAAGCGACAAGAATGGCGCGCGCCGAAGGGCGCGACGTCGATGCTGCGATCATGGAGGCTGCACGTGGCTGATCCACAGGGATTTCTGAAAGTCGTCAAGCGTGAGGCCGCCAAGCGTCCGATCGGCGAGCGCGTCAAGGACTGGAACGAGGTGTACTCGCACCAGCCGACGAGCGAGCG
Organism: Rhodococcus sp. 15-725-2-2b; assembly: GCF_002259075.1. Classification (NCBI taxonomy): domain Bacteria; kingdom Bacillati; phylum Actinomycetota; class Actinomycetes; order Mycobacteriales; family Nocardiaceae; genus Rhodococcus; species Rhodococcus sp. 15-725-2-2b. The sequence goes on from NZ_NPFL01000018.1 coordinate 18,271, forward strand.
TGCCGCCGAGGTCTCCGATCAGGCGCGTCGCTGCATGGACTGCGGTATCCCGTTCTGCCACTCGGGAACTGCGGGTTGCCCGCTGGGAAATCTGATTCCCGAGTGGAACGACCTGGTGCGCCGTGGCCGCTGGGACGCGGCCAGTGACCGACTGCATGCGACCAACAATTTTCCGGAATTCACCGGGCGGGTGTGCCCGGCCCCGTGTGAATCGGCGTGTGTGCTGTCGATCTCCGAGGCGGCCACCGGCGGAAGCGTGACGATCAAGCGGGTCGAGCAGACCATTGCGGATCTGGCGTGGGAGGAAGGCAGCGTCGTTCCGCAGCCGCCGACGATCACCACCGGCAAGCGAGTCGCCGTCGTCGGATCCGGTCCCGCGGGACTGGCTGCGGCGCAACAGCTCACCCGCGCCGGACACGACGTCACCGTCTACGAGCGCGACGATCGTCTCGGCGGACTGCTCCGCTACGGCATCCCCGAATTCAAACTCGAGAAGTCTGTCCTCGATCAGCGCCTCATGCAGATGCGGGCCGAGGGAACGCATTTCGTCACCGAATGCGAGGTCGGCATCGACTTCACCGTCGAGCAACTACGCGAATCCTTCGACGCGGTGGTCCTCGCCGTCGGGGCTCTGCGGGCCCGAGATAACACCGAGGTGATCGGTCGTGAACTCGACGGCATCCACCTTGCGATGGAACACCTGGTGCCGTCGAACAAGGAGTGCGAGGGCGACGGTCCCACGTCGATCTCGGCCGCCGACAAGCATGTGGTGATCATCGGTGGCGGCGACACCGGAGCCGACTGCTTGGGTACGGCCCACCGACAGGGTGCTGCGTCGGTGACGCAGCTCGACTACAACCCCGCTCTGCCCGGAGCCCGCGACGACAGCCTCTCGCCCTGGCCGTCGTGGCCGCTGGTACTGCGGACCTCACCCGCACACGCCGAGGGTGGGGTCGTCCGTCATCAGGTCGCGGTCCAGCGATTCCTCGGTGACGAGCGCGGGCACGTTCGCGCGATGGTGCTCGCCGAGGTGGAGGTGCAGCGCGACGCGGACGGTCGTCGCATCGTCACGCCCATCGGTGAAGAAGTCGAACTGCCGTGCGATCTGGCGTTGTTCGCCATCGGTTTCGAGGGTGTGGAGCATGGTCCGTTGCTCGACGAGTACGGCCTGACGCTGACCAAGCGCGGTGCGCTCTCGTGTGGTCCGGATTGGCAGACCACCGCACCCGGGGTGTTCGTGTGTGGCGATGCGCACCGTGGTGCGTCGTTGGTCGTGTGGGCGATCGCGGAGGGTCGTTCGGCGGCTCACGGAGTCGACGCCTTCCTCACCGGACACTCGGAATTGCCGTCGCCGGTACACCCGACTGCACTGCCTCTCGCCGTCGTGTGACGCCCGTCTCTGAACCGGTACAGACCGTCTCAGCAGCAAGGTAGCGCGGCTACCGATCGGTAGTATTCGAGTGGACTCGTCTGCGATAGAGAACGCGACGTCCAGCGGCTAGGCTCGCCTTCGTGAGCCGACGTACGAAGATTGTCTGCACCCTTGGACCCGCAACCGCAACCACAGAGCGCATCCGCGAACTCGTCGAGAGTGGAATGGATGTCGCGCGACTGAACTTCAGCCATGGTGATCACCCCGATCATCAGGCCAACTACGAGAGGGTTCGAGCAGCATCGGACGCCACCGGCAAAGCCGTGGGCATTCTGGCCGACCTGCAGGGACCGAAGATTCGTCTCGGCCGTTTCGCCGAGGGCTCGACCACCTGGGCGGCCGGCGAGCTGATTCGCATCACCGTCGAGGAGTGCGAGGGCACTCACGACCGGGTGTCGACCACCTACAAGGAGCTGGCCCAGGACGCCAAAGAAGGCGACCGCCTGCTCGTCGACGACGGCAAGGTCGGCCTCGTGGTCACCGGTGTCGAAGGCAACGACGTGTTGTGCCGCGTCACCGAAGGTGGACCGGTCAGCAACAACAAGGGCGTGTCCCTGCCCGGCATGGATGTGTCCGTTCCCGCCATGAGCGAGAAGGACATCGCCGACCTCGAGTTCGCCCTCGCCCTCGGTGTCGATTTCATCGCCCTGTCGTTCGTGCGTTCTCCCGCCGACGTCGAACTCGTGCACGCTGTGATGGACCGCGTCGGCCGCCGAGTTCCGGTCATCGCCAAGCTCGAGAAGCCCGAAGCCGTCGACAACCTCGAAGCCATCGTGCTCGCGTTCGACGCGATCATGGTCGCCCGCGGTGACCTCGGCGTCGAGCTGCCCCTCGAGCAGGTGCCGCTGGTGCAGAAGCGCGCCATCCAGATCGCTCGCGCCAACGCCAAGCCCGTCATCGTTGCGACCCAGATGCTCGAATCGATGATCGAGAACTCCCGGCCGACGCGCGCCGAGGCGTCAGACGTCGCCAACGCAGTGCTCGACGGCACCGACGCGGTCATGCTCTCCGGTGAGACCTCGGTCGGCAAGTACGTGATGGAGACCGTGCGGACCATGGCCCGCATCGTCGAGACCGTCGAGACCGAGGGCGACAGTGTTCCTCCGTTGACACACGTCCCGCGCACCAAGCGTGGCGTCATCTCGTACGCCGCCCGTGACATCGGCGAGCGGCTCGACGCGAAGGCGCTCGTCGCGTTCACCCAGTCGGGTGACACCGTTCGACGGTTGGCTCGCCTGCACACCAAGCTGCCGTTGCTCGCCTTCACCTCGATCTCCGAGGTCCGTAGCCAGCTGTCGCTGAGCTGGGGCACCGAGACGTTCCTGGTCCCCGATGTGGGCTCGACGGACGCGATGGTGAAAGAGGTCGACAAGGCTCTGCTCGAACTCGGTCGGTACAACAAGGGCGATCAGGTCGTGATCGTGGCCGGTGCCCCTCCCGGCACAGTAGGCTCGACCAACTTGATCCATGTGCACCGAATCGGAGAAGAGGACCGGTAAGTGGTCGAAGCGGGGGGAACCGGCGTCAGCGAAAGCGCGCCGAGCACTACAGCTGTACGCAAGACCGATCTCGAGACGCTCCTCGATCTCCTCGCACTGGAGGAGATCGAGGAGGACGTGTTCGTCGGCGTTCACCCCGAGCAGGTGGGTAGCCGAACGTTCGGGGGGCAACTCGTGGCTCAGGGGTTGATCGCGGCCGGCCGCACCGTCTCGGGCACCTCGCGGGACGTGCACGCGATCAATGCGCACTTCATTCGCGGCGGCGACGTCAAGAAGCCCATCGAGTACCGGGTATCACGGCAGCGTGACGGTCGCGCCTTCGCCAACCGTCAGGTGACCGCCGTCCAGGACGGCAACGAGCTGTTCGTCATGCTCGCCGCCTTCCAGGATTTCGGCAAGGGACTCGAGCACAGCGTGGAGGTGCCCGAGGTTCCGTACCCCGATGCATTGCCTCCGCTCGGCGACCACTTCGTCGGGTACGAGGACCGGCTGCAGATGTTCGTCGACGCCCTCAAGCCGATCGACATGCGTTACGCGAACGATCCGGCGTGGATCATGCACGGCACCGGCGAGAAGCTCAACCACAATCGGGTCTGGATGAAGGCCGACGGCGATCTGCCCGACGACTCGATCTTTCACGCCGCGACCATGGGCTACGCGTCGGACACGACTGTGCTCGACTCGATCATCACCACCCACGGTCTGTCGTGGGGGCTCGATCGCATCGTCGCGGCGACGGTCAACCATTCCATCTGGTTTCACCGCCCGTTCCGGTTCGACGAGTGGGCTCTCTACGCCACCGAATCGCCGGTAGCGGCCGGGTCCCGTGGGCTGGCCACCGGACGCTTCTTCTCGATGGACGGCCAATTGTTGGCCACTGTCGTGCAGGAGGGTCTCATCCGGCACTTCCCGAAGCGGGAGCGGGCCTGAGGGCATTCGACCACTCCAGCGTTTTCGCGGCGAGATCGAGCGTGGCGAGCGCAGGGCTGGTCGACGGCAGTCGGGTGAATCTCACGTGGGGCGTCACCGTCCTCACGTGGCGACGGTAGCTCTCGGCCGCTTTCGCTCCGTTGAAGAACACCCTGTCGATGCCAGGGTTCTCGGCGAACAGATTCCCGAAATCGTTTGCCTCGATCGAGGATTCGACGATCGCCGAGTCCAGGCTTCCCTCTCGCGTGCACAGCTTCAGCACATCCCACACGGCGACGCCATGGCCGCGCAGACGCTCGGTGCGTTCGTCGTAGGGTAGCTCGGAGCCCGCACCGAACAGCGTTCCCATGATCGGCCAGAACGCATTTCGCGGATGCGCGTAATACTGCTGCGCGGCCAGCGACGCGACGCCGGGCATCGACCCCAGGATCAGGATGGTTGCGCCCGGTCCGACGATCGGCTCGAAACTGTGCACGACGTTCATTGCGCGATTACAGCAAATCCCCGCGGGGGCAGCGGACGGGGACCACAATGGAGGTCATGTTGGATCCACGCGTACTCGACAACAACGAACTCGAAGCCGAACTCGCCGCGCTGCGTCGGGGGCGTGACGCCGCGATGGACGAAGGCGCGCGGGATGTCTCCACCGCCGACACCGACCACCTCATCGCGCGGTTCGAGGAAGAAATCCGCAGGAGACATCAGGATTCGGTGTCCGATCAGCCCAGTGCCGATCTGCCCTGACCCACGATCAGGACAGCGCAGGCGGCAGTCGCCGCAATCGTCCTCACGTTGTTCCATCGCGTCCACGTGTCGGTGAAGTTCTGCCACACCTGAGCGCCGGCAGCACTGCCGGGATCCACGCCGGCCAACGTGTCGTTGAGGGGGACGTTCAGAACGGCCGTGATCGCGACGCAGCCGAGAATGTAGAGAACGGCACCGCTCACGACGAGCAGGGGTGACCCCCGACCGGCCGACACGGCGAGAATCGCTGCGAGAGTGCATGATACGGCTGTTCCGAAGAAGAGGCCGAGAAACACCGGACCGAGAATCGCCGCATTGAATCTCTGCATCGCGGCGATCGCGTCGGGTACCGGCAGTGTCGCCAGGCCGGGCAGCACGCTGACGGAGAACGCGAGCAGCACTCCTGCCATCGATCCGCATCCGACGGCGGATACGGTGGTGGCGACCGAGGACGCCCGCTCGATCACGACGGGTCTGTTCGGTGGATGTTCACGGTCGGTGGTCCTTTCGTCGAGAATTGCTCTGTCGTCCACTGTTGCTCGGAACGGCAGGATGAACAATGCTCGAAACGCCGGATTCGATGTCCGATCGTCCATGTCGTGGGACAATCGATCGATGCGTGGACTCGACCCCTGGAAATCGCCCGATCCGCTCGGTGAGGCCCTGCACTTTCTACGGATGACCGGATCGTTCTACGTACGATCGGAGATGAGCGGTTCGTGGGGTCTCGACCTGCCCGCCATGGAGGATGCGCTGTGGTTTCACACGGTGGTGGACGGTCGGTGCCTGCTGGCGGTTCCCGATGAGCCGACGCGGGAGTTGGTGCCAGGCGATTTCGCGTTGGTCCCTCATGGGCGCGGTCATGTTCTCGCCGCCGACGCGGATGCGGCGACACGAGCGGTGAGTGTGTACGACCTCCCGCACGAGTACGTCAGCGACCGCTATGCGGTGATCACTCACGGTGAAGGAGCAGGACCGCCTGCCACTCTGGTGTGCGGGGCGGTGCGGCTGGATCACCCTGCGGCGCAACAGCTCGTCCGTCTGCTTCCTGCCGTGGTGTTCGTCGATGCGGAGCCAGGACCGCAGCAAACGAGGATGCAGAACGTCCTGGCGATGGTGGCGGACGAAGCCCGAGTTCTCGAGCCCGGGGGAGAAGCGGTCATCACCCGGCTGTCCGACATTCTGGTGATCCTGGCGCTGCGGTCGTGGATCGGCGGCACTGCGCGAGCGCAGTCGGGGTGGCTCGGAGCGTTGCAGGACGATCGAATCGGCGCTGCTCTGGCCCTGATTCATCGACATCCTCACCAGCGGTGGACCGTTGCGGCTCTGGCGTCGAGCGCGAACATGTCGCGTTCGGCGTTCTCGGCGCGTTTCACCGAGCTGGTCGGTCGATCCGTGATGAGCTACCTGGCCACGTGGCGAATGCAGGTCGCATATCAGACCCTGCGTTCCGAGGACGTCGCGCTGGCCGAATTGGCCCGGCGCAGTGGGTATCTCTCGGAGGCGGCGTTCGGGAAAGCGTTCAAGCGGGCGATGGGGGTCTCGCCTGGAAGTGTGCGTCGCCGTCCCGAGGTGTCGATGGCCGCGGTTCAGTCGAGCAGATGACGGAGATAGCTGTTCGGGTCTTCGAGGTAGCGACGCCAATGCTGGACCAATTCGAGTTCGTCCCAGGTGCTTCGGCGCAGACCATGTTCGCCGACTTCGACGATGTCGGCACCGGGGGTCGACGCCAGAATCGGTGAATGGGTGGCGCAGACGATCTGCGCGCCCTCGTCGCCCAGCTCGGACATCAGTGCAACGAGCTGCAGGCTCGCGGTGAACGACAAGGCAGATTCCGGCTCGTCCAGGACGTAGAAGCCGGGTTCGGCCAACATTGCACCGAACATGGTCAGGAACCCTTCGCCGTGGCTCATCTCGGCGGTGTTCTCGTCCCAGAATCCCGGCATCCCGCTGAGGTTTTCGGCCATTTCGAACGCGGTCTCGGCGCGCAGAAAGAAGCCACGCTTCTGCTGTCGCGGACCACGAAGCATGCGAGAACCCCGCGGTGTGGTCTCGAGCTCGAGTACCTCACCGAGAGCGCTCGTCACCTCGTCGAGTCGACGCGACTGCTGCGCCGCCCGACCGCCGCGGGCATCGATTCCGAAACCCTCGGCGATCGCCTCGACCAGGGTGGATTTACCGGAACCGTTGTCGCCGACCAGAATTGTGACCGGAGCCAGGAATTCGAGTCCGTCACGGGCGAGGTCGGCGACTGCGGGCACGGTGAAGGGCCAATCCGCTCCGACGTTGTCGGTGTGGACGTACGCGCGCTCTACGAACATGGTTCAGGCAGTGACCAGGCGGTCGACGTAACCGGTCTCGTGGGCGGAGTCCGCGCTGCAGGTGTAGAAGACCCACTGCGCCGACAGGTCCGCCGAATCCCCGAACCGATGGTCGACCTTCGCTGCGCACAAACTGCCCGCACTGGTGTCGTGGCAACGAAGACTGCTGGGTATGTACATCACCCCACTGTAGGCGCGATCGACGAAGACGATCACCGACGTCGCGAACGGGGATGTATCCACGTGGTGCCCTCGGTGAGACTCGAACTCACACTGGACGGGTTTTGAATCCGTTTCCTCTGCCAATTGGGATACGAGGGCTGGCGTCTTTCAAGCAACGATTGACGAGTTTAGAAGATGCGCTTTCGGGGTCGCGCACCGGTACCCTTCAGATGCTCGACGGCCCCGATGGGCGATGACTGTCAAAGGAGACCGATACAGATGAACGCTCCTGGTGCGCACGGTACTGGCAAGCCCCCGCTTCGCGTGGTGGTGGCAGAGGACGAATCCCTGATCCGGCTCGACCTCGTGGAGATGCTCCGCGAAGAGGGCTACGACGTCGTCGGTGAAGCGGCCGACGGTCAGCAGGCGGTGGAGTTGGCCGTCGAACTGCGTCCCGATCTGGTCATCATGGACGTGAAGATGCCGCGTCGGGACGGAATCGATGCGGCGTCGGAGATCGCCGAGAAGCGCATCGCGCCCGTCGTCATTCTCACCGCGTTCAGTCAGCGCGAGCTCGTGGAGAAGGCACGCGATGCCGGAGCGATGGCGTATCTGGTCAAGCCGTTCACCAAAGCCGACCTGATGCCTGCGGTGGAGTTGGCCGCCAGTCGTTTCGGTGAGATCTCCGCGCTCGAATCCGAGATCGTGGATCTTCAGGACCGGCTCGAGACGCGCAAGCTCATCGAGAAGGCCAAGGGCATCCTGATGGAATCGCAATCTCTCACAGAACCGCAGGCGTTCAAGTGGATTCAGCGCGCCGCCATGGATCGCAGGACGACGATGAAGGCCGTCGCGGAGGTCGTGATCGACACGCTCGGTACCCCTGCGAACAAGCCTGTGGCAGAGAGCTGATCGGCCCTCGAAAGCTACGGCCACGTAAAACTTCGACTCCCTAGGTCACAGTCAGGTCACGAGCGTCGTTCTAGGCCTTGCGAATCAGCTCCGAGCATTAGCGTCTGACCCACACGTGAGCGACATGTAACTCAGGTGCGCTTCATCGACGAGCAATTTCAAGGAGAACCTAGATGGCAATTCGGACCTATGTCCGCACGGCTGCGGTGCTGAGCGTTACCTCGCTCGCACTGTTCGGCTGTTCGTCGAGCGACGACTCGGGCTCGACCGACTCCACCAGTGCCAGCGGCGGCACTGCAGCCGCGGAAACGACCGTCTCCACCGACTGCACGCCCGAGCAGGCCACTGCCGGGGCAACCCCGGATACGGCACCGCTGGTGGTGGGCACCCTTCTCCCCGAGACCGGAACCCTGGCCTTCCTCGGCCCGCCCGAAGTTGCCGGCGTCCAGTTGGCCGTCAACGACGTCAACGCCGCCGGTGGCGTCCTCGAGCAGCCCGTCACGCTCATCCCCGGTGATTCGGGCGACACGACGACCGATACCGCCAACACCACGGTCGACCGTCTGCTCGCCGGCGGTGCCGACGTCATCGTCGGTGCGGCGTCGTCCTCGGTCTCGCTCAAGGTCATCGACAAGATCGCCAGCGCAGGCGTCGTGCAGTTCTCGCCGGCCAACACGTCCGACCAGTTCGTCTGCTACCCGGACAAGGGTCAGTACTTCCGTACCGCACCCACCGACGTGCTGCAGGCACAGGCCTTGTCCCAGCTGATCGCCCAGGACGGTGCGCAGCGCGTCGCCATCCTCGCGCTCAACGACCCGTACGGTACGGGCCTGGCCGCGAACACCGCGGACAACCTCGAAGAGGCCGGCATCGCGGCGGACCAGATCCAGACCACGATCTACGACCCGAACGCACAGTCGTTCAACGCAGAGGTCGACGGCGTGAAGAACTTCAACCCGGACGCCGTGGCCATCATCGGCTTCGAGGAGTCCGCGAAGATCATCACCCGTATGCACGAGATCGGCATCGGACCGTCCGACGGCACGCTGGTCTACGGAGTCGACGGCAACATGGGTAACGCCCTCGGAGAGTCGGTGGCAGCAGGTCTGCTGGACACGATGCGTGGCACCACCCCGTTGACCGACGTCGGCACCGGATTCCAGGATCGTCTCAAGAGCGTGGATCCGGCCCTGGTGGACTTCAACTACGCAGGCGAGTCCTACGACGCGGTGGTCATCTCGGCACTCGCGGCCGAGCAGGCCAAGTCGACGGCAGGCACCGACATCGCTGCCAACATCAACAGCGTCACCAAGGACGGCACCAAGTGCACCAGCTACGCCGAGTGCCTTCCGCTCGTCAAGGCCGGAACCGACATCGACTACGACGGAATCACCGGCGCGCTGAATTTCAGTGACGCAGGAGAGCCCGCCACCGGTTCCTACGGCAACCTGGTCTTCGGACCGGACAACACCCTGACGACGGACGGTTACATCGTCGTCGGTGAGTGATCTGTAACTGTCACACAGCCTCTGGGCCCGAGTCCTCGATCAGGACTCGGGCCCAGTGGCTTGCGTATGTGCCGCACGTTCGACGGCAGCGAGAAGGCCCCGGTTCGATGCCGATCGAACCGGGGCCTTCGTCGTTGCGAGGAGCTACTTCTTCTCCTTGCTTCCTGCCAGCGTGCCGAGGTACAGCTCGATCACCTTCGGGTCGTTCATCAACGCCGGACCGGTGTCGGTGTAGGCATTACGGCCCTGATCGAGAACGTAGCCGCGGTCGCAGATCTGGAGGCAACGACGGGCGTTCTGCTCGACCATGATGATCGACACGCCCGCTGCATTGATCTTCTTGCAGCGGATGAACACCTCGTCCTGGAACATCGGTGACAGTCCGGCCGACGGTTCGTCGAGCAGCAGTACCGACGGCTCCATCATCAGTGCGCGTCCCATGGCGACCATCTGTCGCTCGCCGCCGGACAGTGCGCCCGCCTTGACCTTCTTGCGCTCACCGAGCAGCGGGAACAGTTCGCTGACGAACTCGAATCGCTCGCCGAACTTCTTGGGACGCAAATAGATTCCCATTTCGAGGTTCTCTTCGATGGTCAGCGACGGAAAGACGTTCTGTGTCTGCGGAACGTAGCCGACTCCCTTGGTGACCAGGACGTGCGCTTCGGCGGAGGTGATGTTGTCACCTCGCAGTTTGACGCTGCCCTCACGGACGGCAACCAGCCCGAACAGGGTCTTGAGGAGGGTCGACTTCCCGGCTCCGTTGGGTCCGATGATGCCGACGATCTCCCCGTCGTTGAGGAAGAAGTTGCATTCACTGAGGATGTTGACGCCCGGGATGTACCCGGCCACCAAGCCATCGGCGCGCAGCAATGCACCTTCGGCGAGGCGGGCGTGCTCCTCGGGTGTCGCGGCGAACTCTGCCGGCGTCAATGTCTGTTCGCTCATCGTTCGTCCTCCTCGGCCCGGTGCGAGCCGCCTTCGGTCACGTCGGTTACCACCGGGCGTACGAACTCCGGCTCCGAGAGGTCGCCTCCCGCTTCGAGTTCCTCGGCCTCGGCCTTCTTCAGTGCCTCTGCGAGCTCCGCAGTGGCACCGACCGGATTGCCGTCGGCATCGAATTCCAGAGCCTGATCGTGATGGCTACCGAGATACGCATCGACGACGGCTCCGTTGTTGGAGAGCTCCTCGGGGGTGGACTCGGCAATGATGCTGCCCTGTGCCATCACCACCACCCAGTCACTGATGTCGCGGATGACGTCCATGTCGTGCTCGACGAACACCACCGTCATACCGTCGTCGCGAAGCGACTTGATGTGCCCCAGAAGCGATTGCGTCAGAGCAGGATTGACCCCAGCCATCGGCTCGTCGAGCATGACCACCGACGGATCGGTCATCAGCGCGCGCGCCATCTCGAGCAGCTTGCGTTGGCCGCCGGACAACGAGCCGGCCAGGTCGTCTGCCTTGGCGTCGAGCTTGAAGCGCCCCAACAGCTCGTAGGCGCGTTCGGTGATCTGACGTTCCTGGGCCTTCCACGTCCACGGCATGAACGTGTTGATCATGCGCTCGCCGCGCTGACCGGTTGCGCCCAGCCGAACGTTGTCCAGCACAGTCAGTTTCGACAGCGCCTTGGTCAACTGGAACGTACGGACGACACCTTTGCGTGCCACCTGGTGCGGATGCATCCGACCCAGTTCCTGGCCGTCCATCGACCAGGTACCGGTGTCGGGTCGATCGAATCCCGTGAGCAGATTGAACAGGGTGGTCTTGCCTGCGCCGTTGGGCCCGATGAGTCCGGTGATGCACCCACGCTGGATCTCCAGGTGCGCCACGTCTACGGCTTTCAGGCCGCCGAAGGTGCGAGAGACGCCGTCGACCACCAGGGTGGCGTCGGGCTTGGGGGATCCGGGCTCGTTGGCGACACCGGCGAACAACGCCGACCGCTGATCACTCGACAGTGCTTTGGCAGCACGTGATTCGAGGGTGCTTGCTTTCTTGCTCGGTGCCGCTGTTGCGGCGGCATCCTTGCTCGGGTCAGGCATTGAGTTGAACCTCTCGCTTGTTGCCGAGAATGCCCTGAGGTCTGAACACCATCAAGACGGCGATCAGAATTCCCAGGAGCACGAACCGCGTGGCACCGACCTGCGCGCCGGTGAGGTTGAGCACCGGGTCGTCGCCGGAGATCAGCTGTCGCAGAATGGCATCGGGAATGGACAGCAGGAACCAGAAGAGCATCGCGCCCAGGACGGGGCCGAACACCGTTGCGGCACCACCGAGAATCAGGGCACCGAAGGCGAAGAACGTCTGCGCCGTCGAGTAGAAGTCCGGGTTGATGGACTGGGTTTGCAGTGCGTTGAACACGCCGCCCATGCCGCCGATGACACCACCGAGAACCAGCGCCTGCATCTTGTAGACGAACACGTTCTTACCCAGCGAGCGGGCCGCGTCCTCGTCTTCACGAACGGCCTTGAGCACACGTCCCCAGGGGCTGTGCGTCAGGAGGTAGACCACCCCGCACAGCAGCAGGACCAGCGTCCAGCCGACGAGCATGGCCCACAGGTCGTTACCCAGGAATCGCACGCCAATGAAGCTGTACGTCTTGCCACCCTCGAACGGACTCATGCTGGTGAACGGGCCGGCGAAGCCGGTGATGCCGTTGGTCGACTTGGTCACCGAATCCGTTGCGGTGGAACGAAACACGAGTCGCAGAATTTCCGACGCGGCGATGGTGACGATCGCGAGGTAGTCGGCTCGCAGTCGCAGAGTCGGGATGCCGAGGACCAGGGCGAGCAGTCCTGCCGCGGCGAGACCGACCAGAATGCCGAGCCAGAGCGGCTGTTCGTAGGTGATCGTGGTGATGCCGACGCCGTAGCCGCCGAGCAGTGCGAAGCCGATCTGGCCGAAGTTGAGCAGTCCGGCGTAGCCGAAGTGCAGGTTCAGGCCGATGGCGAGCAGGGCGTAGAAGATGGCGGACGGGCCGACCAGCTGAGCGAGTGAGATCTGAAGTGCGCCGATGATATCCATGTGAAGGTCACCCGATCCTTTGTCGCGAGCCGAGGATGCCCTGTGGACGGACGACGAGGATGAGAATCAAGACGAGCAACCCTCCGATGTATTTGAGATCGGGATTGATGACCAGCGTCGACCACTGCACGAGCAGACCGACGATGACGCAACCGAGGAATGCGCCGTAGGCCGTTCCCAGGCCACCCAGTGTGATGCCGGCGAACATGAGCAACAGAAGTTTGAAGCCCATCTCCCACTGGACGCGACCGCCGAGTTCGGAGAGCCCGAACAACACGCCGCCGAGGGCAGCCAGGCCGCCGCCGAGGCACCAGACGAACGTGACCACGCGCTCGACGTTGATACCGGAGGACGCGGCCAGATCCCGGTTGTCGGCCACCGCACGCATGGCCTTGCCGATCTTGGTGCGCTGCAGCATCAGCGCGACGCCGACCAGGACGACGATGCTGATGACGATGCAGGCGAGGTTGACGTTGGTGATCGACAACGGACCCCAGTCGTTCTCGGTCTGCGCCTGGTAATCGTCGAAGGGCTCGGAGCGATCCGAGAAGAAGATCAGGATGAGATAACGCAGTGCGATCGCCAGGCCGATGGTGACCACCAGCTGAGCGATGAGGCCTGTTCGCCGTTTGCGCAACGGCCGCCAGATCAGGGCATTGTTGAGCCAGCCGATCGCGACTCCGACGACTATCGCGAGCAGCGTGGCCGGGATCAGTTGTATGCCGACACTGACGTTGAAGAACCACGCCGCGACGGCACCGAGTGTGACGAGTTCTCCGTGTGCGAAGTTCGTCAGACCGGTGGTGCCGAAGATCAGACTCAGCCCGACCGCGGCGAGCGCGATGACGAGGCCGAAACGGAAGCCGTCGACGGTGGTGCGAACGAACTTCTCGTAGAACGGAATGGTGGTGGCGGTTCTGGCCTCACCGAACGAGAAGATGACGGTGTTGGAACGCCCGGCCTGCACATCGCGCTGGACCTCGCCCTGGACGCTGACGCCGTCGGGGAGCGTTTCCTGAACCACCTGGAACGTGTAGGTGCCGGGAGACAGTTCGAGGGTCCACCGGCCCCCGGTTTCACTGGTGGTACGGGCGACTTCGGAGCCGGACGCGTCGAGCGCCGCGACGTCGACGCCGACGAGTCGTTCGCCACCGTTGTTCAGGGATCCGGCGACGCTGACCGCGTCCGCCGGTGGTGCCTGTTCGGCACTGGTCCCCGGCGCTGCCGGGGGAGTGGGGGTAGGTTCCTGGGCCAATGCCGGCGCACTGAACAGCAGCGCGGCAATGGAACTCAGAACGGCGAGTAGGAGTGTTCGCTGAAGGAGCCGAACGGCAGATCTTGCGCGCAACCTCGGCGGTTGCACCTTTCTGGTCCATCGAACATTTGGAGCCACGCACGTCCTCCGGACGGTTGTCGTTGTGCCACGGGTATGTGGGTTTCCTGCAATTGTCGGACTCTATCCGCTGAAACGACGCAAAATCGGCGACTGAGATTTCCGGAAAGTATCGGTTGTGTTTCGCGGTGCGCGGCGTGCGCATCGAGTGCGATCGCGTCGTGGCGCGTGCATCCGGCTACGAGTTGTCGGACTGTCTCCCTAGACTGGTCAACCGTGAGCCCAGTAACGGAGAAAAGTGCAGCGCCCGCAGCCGAGACCGATGCGAAAGCGGGCGGAGAGCGGCCCACGTTGCTGCTCATCGACGGCCACTCGATGGCGTTCCGTGCCTTCTTCGCGTTGCCCGCGGACAACTTCAAGACCACGAGCGGTCAGTCCACCAATGCGGTGTACGGGTTCACCTCGATGTTGATCAACCTGCTGCGGGACGAGAAACCGACGCACATCGCGGCGGCGTTCGACGTCTCGCGGCAGACCTTTCGCGCCGAGCGGTACCCCGAGTACAAGGCCAACCGCAGCAAGACGCCCGACGAGTTCGCCGGTCAGGTCGACATCACCAAGGACGTACTCGGGGCCATGGGTATCCCGGTGATGGCCGAGGCGGGCTTCGAGGCCGACGACATCATCGCCACTCTGGTGACCCAGGCAGAGGCACTGGGGTACCGCGTTCTGGTGGTCACCGGCGATCGCGATGCGCTGCAGTTGGTGACGGACAACGTCACGGTGTTGTATCCGCGCAAGGGCGTGTCGGATCTGACTCGGTTCACCCCCGCCGAGGTCGCCACCAAGTACGGTTTGACGCCATCGCAGTACCCGGACTTCGCGGCCCTGCGCGGAGACCCGAGCGACAACCTCCCCGGCATTCCCGGGGTCGGCGAGAAGACGGCGACCAAGTGGATCATCGAATACGGTTCCCTCACCGCTCTTGTCGACAACGTGGACAAGGTCAAGGGCAAAGTGGGAGATGCACTGCGGGCCAACCTGTCGAGTGTGGTGCTCAACCGCGAGCTCACCGAGATGGTCCGCGATGTGCCGTTGCCCTACACCCCCGATCAGCTCGAACTGGCTCCGTGGGATCGCGAGAAGATCCACGCCTTGTTCGACGACCTGGAGTTCCGCATTCTGCGGGACCGATTGTTCGAGACGCTCGCGTCGGTCGAACCCGAAGCAGAAGAAGGTTTCGACGTCCGCGGCGGCATTGTCGCGCCCGGCGATCTGGCCGCATGGCTGGGAGAACACGCGGCCGACGGCCGACGGAGCGGGCTGTCCATCCTCGGCCCGCGTCGGCCTTTCGACAGCGACGCGACGTCGGTGGCGATCGCTGCGGCCGACGGGGAAGGCGCGTTCGTCACGACGACCGCTCTGGACGAATCCGACGAGCAGGCACTTGCTGCCTGGCTCGCCGATCCGGCGCAGCCGAAGGCTCTGCACGAGGCCAAGTGGGCTCTGCATGCAGTTCGTGGCCGCGGCTGGACCCTCGGTGGGTTGACCACCGACACAGCCCTTGCGGCGTACCTGGTGCGGCCCGGGCAGCGGTCGTTCAACCTCGACGACCTGTCGTTGCGCTACCTCAAACGCGAACTCCGGGTGGAGGATGCGGGTGAAGGCCAGATGTCGTTGCTCGATGCCGAGGACACCGCCGATGCGGCGTTCGCGGAGGGCGAGATTCTCAAGGCGCGGGCCGTCATCGACCTGGCCGATGCGTTGGACGCCGAGCTCGCCGCCATCGAGTCGACCACCCTGCTCTCCGAGATGGAGCTGCCGCTGCTGACGGTGTTGGCCGATGTCGAGGCAACGGGTATCGCCGTGAACGGTGATCACCTCCGCGCATTGCAGTCCGGATTCGCTGCGCAGGTGGACGAGGCTGCGAACTCCGCCTACGGCGTGATCGACAAGCAGATCAACCTCGGGTCACCGAAGCAGTTGCAGGTGGTGCTGTTCGAGGAACTCGACATGCCCAAGACCAAGAAGACCAAGACCGGCTACACCACCGACGCCGATGCGCTGCAAGGGTTGTTCGAGAAGACCGAGCATCCGTTCCTGAAGTTCCTGCTCGATCATCGGGACGCGACGCGGATGAAGGTGACGGTCGACGGCCTGCTGAAATCCGTCGCCGACGACGGACGCATTCACACCACGTTCAATCAGACGGTCGCGGCAACCGGGCGACTGTCGTCCACCGAGCCGAACCTGCAGAACATTCCGGTGCGCAACGAGGCGGGACGCCACATCCGTGACGGCTTCGTCGTCGGGGCCGGATACGACACGCTTCTCACCGCCGACTACAGCCAGATCGAAATGCGCATCATGGCGCACGTCTCCGGCGACGAAGGGCTGATCGAGGCATTCAACACCGGCGAGGACCTGCACAGTTTCGTCGGTGCCAGGGCCTTCGGAGTGCCGATCGAGGAGGTCACGCCCGAACTGCGTCGCCGCGTCAAGGCCATGTCGTACGGACTGGCCTACGGATTGAGCGCCTTCGGTCTCGCCGCGCAGCTCAAGATCTCCACCGACGAGGCGAAGCAGCAGATGGAGGCGTACTTCGCGCGGTTCGGAGGCGTCCGTGACTACCTGCGCAACGCCGTCGAGGAAGCGCGCAAAGTGGGATACACCTCCACGCTGTACGGCAGGCGCCGCTACTTGCCCGACCTCAACAGCGACAATCGTCAGCGCCGCGAGGTCGCCGAGCGGGCCGCTCTCAATGCGCCCATCCAGGGCACCGCCGCAGACATCATCAAGGTCGCGATGATCGACGTGCACCGATCGCTGGCGGAGTCGACGCTGAATTCGCGGATGCTCTTGCAGGTGCACGACGAATTGGTACTCGAAGTCGTCGACTCCGAGCGCGAGGAAGTCGAGGCACTGGTACGCGACAAGATGTCCTCGGCCATCGAACTGTCGGTGCCCCTGGAAGTCTCGGTCGGCACCGGTCGCAGCTGGGACGCCGCTGCACACTGATTCGACCCATGGCCAGGCGAAGGGCCGCTCACCGAATTCGGTGAGCGGCCCTTCGCTCGATGTACGGCTGGGACGAACTACTCCGCCGCGGGAGCCTGCTCGGCGATCTGCTGGCGTACGACGTCCATGTCGAGTGCCTTGATCTGACCGACAAGGTCTTCCAGCGCCGGTGCAGGCAGTGCGCCGGGCTGTGCGTAGACGAGAATTCCTTCGCGGAACGCCATGATCGTCGGGATCGACTGGATCTGCGCTGCCGCAGCAAGACCCTGCTCGGCCTCGGTGTCGACCTTGGCGTGCACGACGTCGGGGTGTGCGTCCGACGACTTCTCGAAGGTGGGCGCGAACTGGCGGCACGGTCCGCACCAGGACGCCCAGAAATCGACCAACACCACGTCGTTGCTCGTCACGATCTCGTCGAAATTCTGCTGGGTCAAAGTCTGAGTGGCCACGCGGTCCCTTTCGTTTGATTGCGCTTCTGCTGTGTCTCAACGCAGGTACTCGCCGGAATCATCCCGACTGTGTAGGAGCGCGGCGGGTCAGGCTGGTTGGTAGGCAGCGCGGAACGTGCGGCGGTAGGAGTTCGGTGTGGTGCATCGCAACCGCACGAAGTGCTGCCGCAGAGCCGCGGCATTTCCGAAGCCGACCACCTCGGCGATCGAATCCATCGGAAGATCGGAGTTCTCCAACAGTTGCTGCGCTGCCAGTACTCGCTGGTCGTTGAGCCAGCGCGCCGGCGTCGTTCCGGTTTCGGCCGCGAACCTGCGGGCGAAGGTTCGCGCAGACATGTTCACCCGCGCCGCCAGTCGACCGATGGTGAGCTCGGAGTCGAGATTCTCGGTCATCCAATCCAGCAGCGGAGCCAGTGTCTCGGTGCGAGTGGCGGGCAGCGGACTGGTGACGAATTGAGCCTGCCCGCCGTCGCGATGCGGAGGAACGACCATCCGGCGGGCGATCCCGTTGGCCACGACGCTGCCCTGGTACTTGCGCACGATGTGCAGGCACAGGTCGATGCCGGCTGCCGTGCCTGCGCTGGTGAGCACGTTGCCGGCATCCACGTAGAGGACGTTCGGATCCACCTGTGCCAGGGGATATTTCGCGGCCAGCGAGTCGGAGTGCCGCCAATGCGTCGTGCAGGGTCTGCCGTCGAGAAGACCCGCTTTGCCGAGTACGAAGGCACCGTTGCACAGGCTCGCGACCATCGCCCCTCGTTCCACCGCCGCGCGCAGTTTGGCCAGCAGGGGTTCGATGGACGCGTCGTATTCGGTGCCGCACACGAAGCTGCCGTCGACCGCCGCCTCGGTGCCTCCCGCCGGAATGATGATCAGATCGGCGGTGTCGAGGCTGTCGAGATCGTGTGGCACGTCGATGGTGTAGCCGACGCGGGTGCGGATCGGTTGTGGGACACCTGCGATCAGGGAGAAGTCGTAGGTGGGCAGTCCTTCGTCCGAGCGATCGAATCCGAACACCTCGCAGGCGACGCCCAGCTCGAACTGTTCTGTCAACGGCATCAGCGCGACGACCACTCGTTTCAGCATGCACAGAAGTATGGCAGAAAGTCGTCGATATATGGCGTTACTGCCACTCGTGCACCGTCTCCGCAGGTTGGAAGCTAGCGACATGACAATTGTATTGGTAGTTGTGCTGCTGTTCCTGGCCCTCGACGCCCTCGTGGTCGCAGGTGTCGCTCCCGATACCCACGCGGAGGTGACTCAGTTCGGCGATTACCGGTTCTAGGGTGCGTGGATCAGCCGATTCGCCACTCCCGCTTGGCCTCGCCGTCCCATCGGCGCAGCGCGACCGCAGATCCGACCAGATCGTCGACGTCTACCGAGAGCAGGCGCACCGCCGCTCCTGCCTCCTCGGGCGTCAACCGTCGGGCCACCGTGACATGCGGTGTCCATCGGCCGGGGTCGAGGTGATCGAGCGAACGTTCGCCCACGGCCTCGTGCAGCCGGGCGTGCAGATCGAGCAACTCGCTCGACGGAACCACCAGTCTCGCCAGGGTGATCGATCGACCACCGAACACAACGAGCCCGCCGAGACGCACGTCGAACGGATCGAAGCGGACCGCATCGCCGTCGTCCACCGCGTCCGGCATCGACGACGCCACCGCGACGGTGACGTGCGGGCGGTTCGACTCACCGCGGTGCCGGTTCTGGCTCGGGAGGCCGGCGTCGGACAGTGCCGCCCACTCGCGGCGAACCGCAGCGTCGAGGCCGGGGTCGAGGAGAAGTTCTGCGGACTGCACCATGGAGGCCATGATGTCGCAGACGAACGGTCGCAATGCAACGGCACTACGGATCGGGGCCATGACCGGCGACGGGATAGGCCACGAGATCGTGCCTGCAACCATCCGGGTGGTCGATGCGGCCCTCGCGGCGGCCCGTGGACCGGCTGCGGACTGGGTGCACCTGCCGCTGGGCCTCGGTGCCATGGACGAGCACGGAACGCCCATGCCCGATTCCACGCTCGCGAAGTTGGGCGAGCTCGAATGCTGGATTCTCGGTCCGCACGACAGCGCCTCCTACCCGCAGCCGTTCCGATCTCAGCTGACCCCGGGCGGACGGATTCGTAAGAACTTCGGTCTGTTCGCCAACATTCGGCCGGCGAAGGCACTGCCCGGCGTACGTGCAGTGTCCCCGCGAATGGATCTGGTGGTCGTGCGGGAGAACACCGAGGGGTTCTACGCCGATCGCAACATGTTCGTCGGCAGCGGGGAGTTCATGCCCACTCCCGATGTGGCTCTCGCGGTCGGAGTGTTCACCCGCGCGGCCTGCGAACGCATTGCACGCGAAGCGTTCTCGTTGGCCGAGCGACGCAATCGACAACTGACGATCGTGCACAAGACCAACGTGCTGTCGATGACGACGGGGTTGTTCCGCGATGCG
Source organism: Rhodococcus sp. 15-725-2-2b (assembly GCF_002259075.1). Lineage (NCBI taxonomy): Bacteria > Bacillati > Actinomycetota > Actinomycetes > Mycobacteriales > Nocardiaceae > Rhodococcus > Rhodococcus sp. 15-725-2-2b. The sequence goes on from NZ_NPFL01000018.1 coordinate 38,039, forward strand.
TGCCGCGCAGTGGGAGAACAGTTTCCGCACGTCGAGGTCACCGAGGAGCACGTCGACGCCCTTGCCGCGCACCTGGTTCGACGGGGCGAGGACTACGACGTCATCGTGGCCGAGAACATGTTCGGCGACATTCTCTCGGATCTGACGGGTGAGCTGTCCGGGTCGCTGGGCACCGCGCCGTCGATCAACTCCTCGGAAACCCAGGCGATGGCGCAGGCCTCGCACGGATCGGCCCCGGACATCGCGGGCAAGAACCGAGCCAATCCGACCGCGCTCTTCCTGTCGGCCGCGATGCTGCTCGAATGGCTTGCCCCGCGGCATCGGGACGAACGGTTGGCCGCAGCCGCCGGCAGGATCCGACACGCCGTCGACGCCACGGTCGAATCCGGGGTCGCGACAGCCGACCTCGGTGGACAGGCGTCGACCAGTGCCTTCACCGAGGCCGTCGAAGCCCGGGTGCATCGGCGTTGAGCAGTGCGGTGTCTATCGGAGTGGTTTGCGGCTGCTGAAGATCGCGGTGCCGGGAAAGAGTTGCCCGCGCAATGGGCTCCACTGACCCCACTCGCGGTCGAGCCACTCCGGCCAGTCGGGTTCGACGATGTCGCGTACCTCGAGGCCTGCGGCGACCAGTTCGCGCACCCGATCGCCGATCGTGCGGTGATGCTCGACGTAGTTGGGGGTTCCGTCCGCGTCGTACTCGACGTACGGGGTTCGGTCGAAGTACGGAATCGTCGCGGTCAGCCCGGCCACGCCGGGATCGTCGGGGAACACCCAACGCATCGGATGATTGACGGCGAACACCCAGATGCCACCCGGTCGAAGAACCCGCGCCACTTCCTTCATCACATTGGCGGAGTCCGCGACGAACGGCACCGCACCGAATGCCGAGCAGACGATGTCGAAGCGCTCGTCGGCGAACGGCAAGGACTCGGCACTGGCCTGCACCAGCGGAACCGTCGAGCCGCCCGCGGCCATGGCATCGACGCCGCGCTGCAACATGCCCATCGAGATGTCGAGACCGATCGCGCGCGCACCCTGTGTCCCGAGCCAGCGGGCGCACGGTGCGCTTCCGCAGCCCACCTCGAGCACGTCCTTGCCCACGACGTCGCCCAGCAGATGCACGTCGCCCTCGTGTAGTCCCTCCGGGCACCAGACGAACTCTCCGGATTCGGTCGTCACCCCCAGGAACGCGCCATGGGTACGGTGGTAGGCCTCGGCGTCGGAATCCCACCAGAGGCGACTCGCGCGGTCGCTCGTGACCGAGTCGATTCGGCCGCGGCCGGGAGTGGACGACGGTGGGGAAAGATCGGTCACACGCCGACTCTAACCGGGTTTGTGCTGGTACTGCGGCATCGCGTACCCTGTTCAACGCGAGTGTGTTCATGCTGCGTCCAGGTCGGGTCCGCCCGGCGTCGGCGCATGCGGATCCGGCAACGGTTCCGCCGAATGTGCTCGTGTTGCACACGTTTCACCAAGTCCGACCGAACATCCATCAACCGATACCCAACCCGTCCGGAGCAACTCAACACATGCCCTCAACCACAACCTCACCGCAGGTAGCCGTCAACGATATCGGCTCCGCAGAGGATTTTCTCGCCGCCATCGACGCCACGATCAAGTACTTCAACGATGGTGACATCGTCGAGGGCACCATCGTCAAGGTCGATCGTGACGAGGTTCTACTCGACATCGGTTACAAGACCGAAGGCGTCATCCCCTCCCGCGAGCTCTCCATCAAGCACGATGTCGACCCCAACGAGGTCGTCTCCGTGGGAGATGAGATCGAAGCACTCGTCCTCACCAAGGAGGACAAGGAAGGCCGTCTGATCCTGTCCAAGAAGCGAGCTCAGTACGAGCGCGCTTGGGGCACGATCGAGGAGCTCAAGGAGAAGGACGAGGCCGTCAAGGGCACCGTCATCGAGGTCGTCAAGGGTGGACTCATCCTCGACATCGGTCTTCGTGGCTTCCTCCCCGCTTCGCTCGTCGAGATGCGTCGCGTCCGCGACCTCCAGCCGTACGTCGGCAAGGAGATCGAGGCCAAGATCATCGAGCTCGACAAGAACCGCAACAACGTGGTCCTGTCGCGCCGCGCATGGCTCGAGCAGACCCAGTCCGAGGTCCGCAGCGAGTTCCTGCACCAGCTTCAGAAGGGCCAGGTCCGTAAGGGCGTCGTGTCCTCCATCGTCAACTTCGGTGCCTTCGTGGACCTGGGTGGCGTCGACGGACTCGTGCACGTTTCCGAGCTGTCCTGGAAGCACATCGATCACCCGTCCGAGGTTGTCGAGGTCGGCACCGAGGTCACCGTCGAGGTTCTCGACGTCGACCTGGACCGCGAGCGTGTTTCCCTGTCGCTCAAGGCAACTCAGGAAGATCCGTGGCGCCAGTTCGCTCGCACCCACGCGATCGGCCAGATCGTGCCCGGCAAGGTCACCAAGCTGGTTCCCTTCGGTGCATTCGTGCGCGTCGAAGAGGGCATCGAGGGCCTCGTGCACATCTCCGAGCTGGCCGAGCGCCACGTGGAGGTTCCGGACCAGGTCGTGGGTGTCGGCGACGACGCTCTCGTCAAGGTCATCGACATCGATCTCGAGCGTCGCCGGATTTCGTTGAGCCTCAAGCAGGCCAACGAGGACTACGCAGAAGAGTTCGATCCGTCCAAGTACGGCATGGCCGACTCGTACGACGAGGGTGGCAACTACATCTTCCCCGAAGGCTTCGACTCCGAGACCAACGAATGGCTCGAAGGTTACGAGAAGCAGCGTGAAGAGTGGGAAGGTCGCTACGCCGAGGCAGAGCGTCGCCACAAGATGCACACCGCTCAGATGGAGAAGACGGCCAAGGACGAAGCTGCCGAAGCCGCCAACACCAACTACTCCTCCGAGTCGGGTCAGGCTCCCGCCGATGCAGAAGGCGACGCTCCCGCAGCGTCGGCTCCGGCCTCGACCGGTGGATCGCTGGCCAGCGATGCGCAGCTCGCTGCACTTCGCGAGAAGCTGTCGGGCAACGCCTGATAGATGTGGTCCACCCGTGAGGGTGTGACGCCGAGCCCCGGTTCTCTCCACGAGAACCGGGGCTTTCTCGTTCGAGTCGGGTGATCGAAAACTCTGCGGAAACGACGATGGACCCGGTTCGGATGAACCGGGCCCATGGTGGAGGGGGAGTGCGAACTACGCGGCGGTGGCTGGACTCCACTGGCCGACGCTCTCCGTGCGCTTGCGCATGGTCGCGAAGCTGTGGCGGGCGGGGGTCAGGAGGTTGGTGAACCAGTTGCGCCGATGGTCGGCCAACGCCGAGGCTACTTCCGGGATCAGAATGCAATGAACGCCTGCATCCATGCCAAGGCGGTGCCGACCCGGTTGGATCTGATTGCTTCGCATGGGTGTCCTTTTCAATAGCTGTGGGTCGGCACATCGAGGTCGCGCTCGTCGAAGATAACCGACGGATCTGTGAAACCGGTGCATTTGAGGCTGGTGTGCTTCGGCGTGTTCGAGTGTCAGACTGGGTGCATGCTGAGACTGGGACTGACCGGTGGAATAGGTGCCGGAAAATCGACCGTTGCGAAGGTGCTGACCGAACTCGGGGGAGTGCTCGTCGACTCCGACGTGCTTGCCCGTGAAGTCGTGGAGCCGGGAACACCTGGGCTGCAACAACTGACCGATACCTTCGGAACCGACATTCTCGCACCCGATGGCTCGCTCGACCGTCCGGCATTGGCGGCCAAGGCATTCGGCGACGAGGAGTCCCGCAAGAAGCTCAACGCCATCGTTCACCCGTTGGTCGGTGCGCGTACTGCCGAGATCATCGACGGAGCAGCGTCGGATGCCGTAGTGGTGCAGGACATTCCGCTCCTCGTCGAAGGATCGATGGGCCCGTTCTTTCACCTCGTGGTCATCGTGTGGGTCGACGCCGAGGAACGGGTGCGTCGTCTCACGGGACAGCGAGGCATGCCCGAGGCCGACGCCCGGGCGCGGATCGCAGCGCAGGCAACCGATGATGCGCGCCGAGCCGCGGCCGACGTGTGGATCGACAACACCGGTGCGCCGGGAAGCGTCGACGACGACGTCCGAGCCCTGTGGAATGACCGACTGATTCCCTTCGAGCGCAACATCAGGGAGGGGGTCATCGCGCGTGTTCATCCAGAACAGGTGACCGCCGACCCCGCGTGGGAATTGCAGGCCCGACGGATCGTCTCGCGCCTGGCTCTTGCCTGTTCCGACAAGGCGGTCCGTATCGATCACATCGGATCCACCGCAGTGCCCGGCCTCGACGCCAAGGACGTCATAGACATCCAGATCACCGTGCGCGGGCTCGACGACGCCGATTCCGTAGCCGAACAGTTGCGCGTGGCAGGGTTCCCGCGGCGAGAGGACGCCGACTTCGACCATCCCAAGCCCGCGTACGGAATCGGCGGCGAAGCCGATCCGGCCGTGTGGTCCAAGCGTTTTCACGGCAGTGCAGACCCCGGCCGACCGGCGAACGTCCACATCCGGGTGGACGGCTGGCCCAATCAGACGTTCGCCCTGCTGTTCCGGGACTGGTTGCGGGCGGACGACAGCATCAGGACCGAATATTCCGGAATCAAGCGACGCGCCTCCGAGGCCGCTGCCGGAATCACGGACTTCGCATCGGCGATCGAGGCCTACGAGAACGCAAAAGCACCGTGGTTCGATGTGGCATACCGCCGGGCATGGCAGTGGGCCGAGGAGACGAACTGGACTGCGTGAATCGGGTCGGGGTGAATCGGATCGGGCTCGATCAGGACGGTTTGCCGTTCCACTCGGTCGGCATTCCGACGGACGCGAGCCACGCGTTCAGGTCGTAATCGTGTCGCGTCAGACCTTCGATGGCCGTGATCGACCTGGCCAGTGCCAGCTCGGCCGTGGGGGTGTCGACGTGTTGCGCGACCCGAGCGTCGAACAACTCGTCGACGTCGAGCAGGTCGTAATCGCGGCCGGTACGGACACTGAGGTCGAGATAGTGGTCGACGGATGTCCAACGGGTGGTGCCGGCGGTGTACTCGCCGATGTCGACGTAGTAGTCCTGATCGCGGGCGTGTGCAGGCAGGTAGTGGAACACCGAGGCTCGGAGCCCGAGAGCGGGCAGCAACCAGGACTCCAGGTAGTCGAAATGGGCGTGATCCGACGGGCGGGCCATGTACAGCCCCCACGGCTCGACGCGGTATTCGTCGACGACACGGACGAACCCCTTGGGATCCACGTTCGTCTTGGCGACGAGGTCGAACGTCTCGTGCTTGGGGGCATGAACGACGGCGTGCGCACCGGCTGACGTGTGAGCGACCATGCCTGTAGAAGCTACCGGGAACCAGCGTGTGGGTCTGTCCGACGGAACTTGTCGGTGGTCGCGTCTACGCTTGTGAAATGGCGTTTGCATCCGAACATCCCGTTGTCGCGCACTCCGAACACCGTCCGGTGGGCGCAATAGAGCGCACCGGACCGGCGTTCGAGGTCGTCAGCGAACACGTACCGGCAGGCGATCAGCCGACCGCCATCGCCGAGCTCGAACGGCGGATCAAGGCGGACGAGAAGGACGTCGTCCTGCTCGGTGCCACCGGTACCGGCAAATCGGCCACCACCGCCTGGCTCATCGAGAAGCTGCAGCGCCCGACCCTGGTGATGGCACCGAACAAGACGCTGGCGGCGCAGTTGGCGAACGAGCTGCGAGACATGTTGCCCAACAACGCAGTCGAGTACTTCGTCTCGTACTACGACTACTACCAGCCCGAGGCGTACATCGCGCAGACCGACACCTACATCGAGAAGGACTCGTCCATCAACGACGATGTCGAACGTCTGCGGCACTCGGCGACGGCATCGCTGCTCTCGCGCCGAGACGTGGTCGTGGTGGCGTCGGTGTCGTGCATCTACGGTCTCGGCACCCCGCAGTCGTACGTCGATCGGTCGATCGAGCTGGAGGTCAACGTCGAAGTGCAGCGTGACGCGCTGCTCCGGCTGCTGGTGGACGTGCAGTACACCCGCAACGACATGGCCTTCACCCGCGGATCGTTCCGGGTCCGCGGCGACACCGTCGAGATCATTCCGTCCTACGAGGAACTCGCGATTCGAATCGAGTTCTTCGGTGACGAGATCGAAGCGCTGTACTACCTGCATCCGCTCACCGGCGACATCGTTCGGCAGGTGGATTCGGTGCGCATCTTTCCGGCCACGCACTACGTTGCCGGTCCGGAGCGAATGGAACGAGCCGTCAAGGACATCGAAGCCGAACTCGAAGATCGGCTCGCCGAGCTGGAGAGCAAAGGAAAACTGCTCGAGGCTCAGCGGCTGCGGATGCGGACGCAATACGACCTGGAGATGATCAAGCAGGTCGGGTTCTGCTCTGGTATCGAGAACTACTCGCGGCACATCGACGGCCGTGGTGCAGGCACCGCGCCCGCGACGCTGATCGACTACTTTCCCGAGGACTTCCTACTGGTCATCGACGAGTCCCACGTGACGGTGCCGCAGATCGGAGCCATGTACGAGGGCGATATGTCGCGCAAGCGCAATCTCGTCGACTTCGGGTTCCGCTTGCCGTCCGCGACCGACAACCGACCGTTGACGTGGGAGGAGTTCACCCAGCGCATCGGTCAGACGGTCTACCTCTCGGCAACTCCGGGAAAGTACGAGCTGGGCCAGACCGGGGGAGAGTTCGTCGAGCAGGTGATTCGTCCCACCGGACTCGTCGACCCCAAGGTCGTCATCAAACCGACCAAGGGGCAGATCGACGACCTGGTCCATCAGATCCGGGAACGCGCGGAGAAGGACGAGCGTGTGTTGGTGACCACGCTGACCAAGAAGATGTCGGAGGATCTGACCGACTACCTCCTCGAACTCGGCATTCGTGTCCGCTACCTGCACTCCGACATCGACACGCTGCGCCGCGTCGAACTGCTTCGGCAACTCAGGTTGGGCGAGTACGACGTACTGGTGGGCATCAACCTGCTCCGTGAGGGTCTCGACCTGCCCGAAGTCTCGTTGGTGGCGATTCTCGACGCCGACAAGGAAGGCTTCCTTCGCAGCGGCACCAGTCTCATCCAGACCATCGGCCGTGCCGCGCGAAACGTCTCCGGTGAAGTCCACATGTACGCCGACAAGATGACCGATTCGATGACCTACGCCATCGAGGAAACCGAGCGTCGACGCGAGAAGCAGATCGCGTACAACAAGGAGCGGGGCGTCGATCCGCAGCCGCTGCGCAAGAAGATCGCCGACATTCTCGACCAGGTGTACCAGGAGGCCGAGGACACCGAGTCCGTCGTCGAGGTCGGTGGATCCGGTCGCAACGCCAGCCGCGGACGGCGAGCACAGGGCGAGGCGGGAAGGTCGGTCAGCACCGGTGTGTACGAGGGTCAGGACGTGTCGTCGATGCCCCGCGCCGAGCTGGCCGATCTGATCAAGAACATGACCGATCAGATGATGAACGCGGCACGTGAGCTCAAGTTCGAGCTCGCCGGCCGGCTGCGCGACGAGATCCAGGATCTGAAGAAGGAACTGCGCGGGATGGATGCGGCCGGCCTCAAGTAGGTCGGGCGGGTAGGCGCGAGTGGAGCCAGCGGAATGAGCCAGGTGACGCGAATGGAGCCTGCGGAGTGGTTCGAGATGGTTCGGTTACGGTTCAGTGATGGACGCAACCACCGCCGGCCGCACCTCTCGCGCGCTCGAATTGATCCACTCGATGACCTATTTCCTTCCGGAGACGCAGGATGCTCTGGTCGCAACCGGGTTGGCGCCGCGGGCCTGCTATTTCGCGGGTCGAGCTGCACCACTGGGGCGCGTCGGCGCGGGCGTCGTGACCGCCACTTTCTACAACTTCAATCGGGAGCTGGTGGCACCGCTCATCCCGGCGGCCTGGGACGTCACGTCACCCGACGAGATCATGGCCATCCGTTATGCCACTCTCGATGCCGCCTTCGGTCGACTGCTGGGCCCCGAGGTACTCGAATCCGCGGACATGGCCGAGGCCGCGGACCTGGCATCGATCGCGGCCCGGGGGATTCCCGGTGACGACGGTCGACCCCTGTACGCGGCGTATGCAGAGCTCGACTGGCCGACAGCTCCGCATCTCGTGCTGTGGCACGCCCTCACTTTGATCCGTGAATACCGCGGTGACGGTCACATCGCGGCGCTGCAGACGGCGGGCCTGAGCGGTCTCGAAGCGCTGATCACCCACACGGCCACCGGATACGGGTTCGAGAAGGAGTTCGCCCGCAAGCGTCGAGGGTGGTCGACCGAGCAGTGGGACGCGGCGGTCGCGTCCCTGGCCGATCGAGAGCTGCTCTCGTCCGACGGTGCACTGACCCAGGACGGCAAGGATCTACGAACGTTGGTCGAGGACATCACCAACGACCTCGGTGTTGCGCCCTGGGCCGCCCTCGGCGAGGACGGTGCTGCTCGGCTGGTCTCGATCGCGACGCCGTGGCGCGAGTCGATCGTCGGCCAGGGCGTCATTCCCGCCGGCGTCTTCGGGCCCGCGCTCACGAAGAAGTGATCCGCCTCAGCTGGTGATGTCCTTGGTGCCGAAACGTCGCCACGCGATCAACCCGAACACTGCCGCGTACGTGATGGCGGAGAACGATCCGACCACCATGTCGTTCCAGTCGATGCTCGTTCCGAAAGCGTCGATCCACGAGTTCGCGTAGTGCCCGGGAAGGTAGTTGCGGAGCGATCCCAGCGCCGTGATCTGATCGAGGATCTGCATCAGAATCGACGTCATCACGGCACCACCGACGGCCCCGAGCGGGGCGTCGGTGAGTACCGACAGCAGCATCGCCAGGCCGGCCACCCACAGCAGGTTGATGCCGATGTACGCGACTGCGATCAGCAGCCGCACCAGCGAGGTGCCGTAGGGCAGTCCCTCACCCAGCGGGGTGATGAGTGATTCGGCTCCGTAGAGCACGGTTCCGATCAACAGCGACACCCCGACGAGCACGGCGATCGCCACGCCGGACAGCGTCGCCGACACCAGAGCCTTCTGCGTCAGCAGTCGACTCCTGGGCACGGGAATGGCCAGCAGGTACCGCAGACTCGACCACGACGCTTCGCTTGCCACCGAGTCGCCGAAGAACAGGGCCACCACCACGATCAGCAGAAATCCGACCGACATGAACAGAGCGAAGACTGTGAAGTTCATACCGCCGCGAGTGCCGAGCTCGATGAGCCCGTCGGCATCGGAATCCGCATTCGAGCTGCCGACGGTGAAGGCGATGGCCAGGATCACCGGAAGCAGGGCCAGAAAGCCGATTGCCAGCTGAGTGCGGCGACGTCCCAGTTGCCTGCGCAACTCGGTACGGAACGGCAAGGTGCTGCCGCCGGTGTACCCGGCAGCGCGCCCGTCGGCGTGTGTGGTGCTCATGCGCAATCCTTGCTGGTGTCGGACCCCGGGTTGTCTCGGTGGACGAGGTCGAGGAAGACGTCTTCCAGGCGCGTCGATTGCGAGAATCCGCGCACCGAGACCCCCGAGGTGACGAGTTCTCTGATGACTACTGCGGCATCCGCATCGGTCAGGTCGACGGTCACAGTGCCGTCGTCGACGATCACCGCGCCGTCGTGGCCGGAGGCGTCGAGCACCGACTGCGCGCGGGTGGCGTCGTCGACCCTGATCTCCGTCTGTCCGCCGGCCGCGGTCAGTTCGCGGACGGTACCGGAACTGATCACCGATCCGCGATTCATGACGACCACGTGGGTGCAGGTCTGCTCCACCTCGGCGAGCAGATGGCTCGACACCAACACGGTTCGACCGGTTTTCGCGTAGTTGATCAGCACATCGCGCATCGTCCTGATCTGTGGTGGGTCGAGTCCGTTGGTCGGTTCGTCGAGGACCATCAGATCCGGCAGCCCCAACATGGCCTGGGCGATCGCGAGCCGCTGCCGCATACCTTGGCTGTAGGACTTGACCTTGCGTTCGATCGCGGTGCCGAGGTCGGCGATCTCGAGAGCTTCCTCGAGGTGAGCGTCCTCGATCGGGCGACCTGTCGCTTCCCAGTACAGCCGCAGATTCTGTGTTCCGGTCAGGTGCGGCAGGAAGCCGGATCCCTCGACGAAGGAGCCCAACCGGGACAGCACCGGGGCTCCGGGGGTCACCTTGTGGCCGAAGACTCGAATGTCGCCGCCGGTGGGCGTGATCAGGCCCATCAGCATGCGCAGGGTGGTGGTCTTTCCTGCGCCGTTCGGCCCGAGGAGACCCAGAACCTGGCCCTGCTTCACCTCGAAGCTGACGCCGTCGACGGCGCGGAAGCCGTTGGAATACGTTTTGGCCAGATCGGTGATCACCAGGGGAGTGTCGATGAGGTCCTCGTCCACTTCGGCGACTGCGCGACGTCTGGTCCGCACGATTCCGGCGACGATCGCACCGGCGACCGCCAGCAGGACGATTCCGATGCCGATGAGTGGTGCCACCGGAACGGTGCTGTCGGCGCTCGCCTCGGCGGGGACGGTGGGCAACGCGATGGTGTCGTCGGTCAGGGCAACACTGAACTGCGCCGGCTCGAGTGGAACGGCGTAGGCCTGATCTGTGGTGGAGATGCTCAGTTCGAGGCGATGACCCTGCTGCACGGTGTAGCTGATGCCAGGAAGCGCAACCGTGACGTCGACGGGATCGATGCCCTCGGTAACGGGCAGTCGGATCGCCGAGACCGCCCCGCCCGGAAGCGTTCTCGTGCCGTTCGGCGCAACGTCGTAGAGCTTCGCGAACAGAACGGCTTGATCGGGTGACGCCAGCGACGCCACGCGCAGGTTCACCCGCGGGGCACCGGTGATTGTCACGGACGACTCGACGGGATCGCTGGTGAACGTTGCCGACTGGCCCGGCAGGTCCGCGGTCAGGGCTGCTCCGGCCCCGGTCGATCCGAGAGTCGAGAGCACCGAGCCCAAACCGGGTACCGACGAGATCGCCGACGGCGATGCTCCGGGTGGACGAATGATCGACTGGTTCTCGGCGGTGGGAGTGAACGTCACCGATCGGGTCTGCGTGGGATCGGACGCGGGGGTCAGTCCCGGGTAAGCAGGAGCCGTCATTCGGCGGTCACGATCGCCGCCGCGCTCGTCGGCTGCCCGCTGAGTGGAGTAGACGAACGGCTCGGCGTCGGTGCCGGTGCCGGTGCCCCGCAATGTCGTGTCGAAGAAGTCGGCGATGGCTCGATCGCTCGTGCCGTCGGTTCCGCCTGCATCGTGGCCACCGTCGAACCATCGCACGGTGACGTTCCCACCGGCTGCGGCGATCTGACGTGCCGTTGCGTCGGCCTGGTCGAGACCGAACAGTGTGTCCTGGGTGCCCTGAACCAGCAGCGTCGGTGCCGTGATGTTCGACGCCACCGCGACCGGCGAGTGAGCCGTCAGCAGATCGAGCAACTGCTGGCTGGGGATTCCGGTCACGGCGGATTCGGTGTAGGCGTCGCAGAATTCGGGTGCGAATCGTCCGCAGGCCGAGGTGCCCTCGGTGGTGCCGGAATCGGTGCTGTCGTTTCCGTTTCCGCCGGGTGGTGCACTCGCTGCGCCCACTCCGAAGAACACTCCGGCCCAGCCGCGCTTGAGGACGCCGGGTCCGCCGTACTCGGCAGCTGCGGGAGTGGCGATGTCGCCGAGGGCTTCTCGGCCTTCGACCGAGGTGACGCCGTAGTTGGGAAACAGGGCCTGACCCAGGTCGTTCCAGGTGATCGCTGCGGCTATCGAATCGATCCGGGGGTCGGTGCCGCCTGCGCTCAGTGCCAGTGCGCCGCCGTAGGATCCGCCGGCGACTCCGACGTGCGGGTCGCCGGGAGCGTCGAGTTCCACCTCCGGTTGTTCGGCGAGCCAGTCGATGAGTCCGCGTGCGTCGGCGACCTCGCGATCGGGGTCGTTGAGCGAGATCGAACCCGTGCTGTCGCCGAACCCGCGTGCACTGTAGGCGAGCACCGTGTACCCGCGAGCAGCGAGATCACGTGCCTCCCCGTCGACCGAGTCCTTGCTGCCGCCGAAGCCGTGGGCGAGCAGCACCGTCGGCGCGGGAGTGACGGAGGGTACGTAGAGACGAGCGTCGATGTCGACGGTGCCCGTCGACCCGGGGTTGTCCGGTAGCGTGATGCGCGCTTCACGCGTGGATGTGTCGGCGCTCGAATCCTGGGGGAGGAAGACGAATGCGAGGGCGACCAGCGCCAGAACCGCAATCACGGCCGCACCGACAGTCATGGCCCGTCTCGACAGTGGCGGGCGGGGAATCGGCATGGAAACCAATGTATGTGAGTGGCGCGGATCGTGTTGTTCCCCAAGTTCACGTGCCGATCGGCCGGTTCCGGCTAATGTCAGCGAATCAGTCCCCGGACCACGTCTTTCGGTCCTGTGACTTGCACCAATCGAGTTCGACCAGAAGTGTCACATCTGTGTGTGACCGACAAATGGAGGAATGAATGAGCGCCTACCGCACCGTCGTCGTCGGGACCGATGGCTCCGAATCGTCACTGCGGGCAGTGGAGAAGGCCGCGGCTCTCGCGGGAGACGCCGATGCCACCCTGGTGATCGCTTGCGCGTACTACCCTGCCGATCCGAAGGACACGTCCGCTGCCGCCGACGCATTGCGCGAGGACGCCTATCAGATCACCGGATCGGCACCGACGCGTGAGATTCTGCGCACGGCGCGCGAGCACGCCACCAAGGCCGGTGCGAAGAACATCGAGGAGAAGGCGATCGTCGGTGCTCCCGTCGAGTCGCTGCTGGCACTCGTGGACGAGGTGAAGGGCGACCTGCTCGTCGTCGGCAACCGCGGCCTGAACTCGTTGACCGGCCGCCTGCTGGGCTCGGTTCCGTCGGACGCCGCGCGCAAGTCCACCTGCGATGTTCTGATCGTGCACACCGTCCGCTGATCTCGCCCCGCACACACCAACGGCCCGCCCGTCGAATCGACGGAGCGGGCCGTTGGTGTGTGCGGTTCTCTACGCTTCCGGCTCGAACGGCTGCAGCGCCGAGAGTTCACTCGGCAGTGCGTTCACGTGCACCACGCCGAGTCGCTGCGTGGCTCGGGTGAGGGCAACGTACAGATCGTTCATGCCTTTGACCGAATCGTTCACTATGGCACCGGGTTCGACGATCAGCACCGAGTCGAACTCGAGTCCCTTGGCATCCCTGACAGTCGACACGGTGACCAGTTCCGAGGCCAGATGGCGGAATCGGTCTACGTGGTCTGCGGGAACCAGCACCGCGCTCAGGCCCGGGCGCGGGTGATCGGCCACTCGCTTCTCCACCGCGGTGACCAGATCTGCCGCTGCCACCCGTTGAGCCCACGGCCGGGTTCCGGTGCTGCGGATGGACCGCGGCTCGGACTGCTCGGGATCGATGGCAGCCAACACATCGTGTGCCACGGCCATGATCTCGGACGGTGTTCGGTAGTTCACCGTCAGTTCGGTCAGCTTCCAGCGCTTGGCGACATACGGTTCGAGAACCGAACCCCACGACGAGGTTCCGGCGGGATCACCGGTCTGCGCCGTATCGCCCACCAGTGTCATCCACCGATTCGGTATGCGCCGCATCACCATTCGCCACGCCATCGCAGACAGTTCCTGCGCCTCGTCGACGATCACGTGCCCGTAGGTCCACGTTCGGTCACCGGCGGCCCGTTCGGCCGTCGTGAGTCGCTGACCCGAATTCTGCCGTCGTGCAAGCTGATCGGCATCGATGAGGTCGTAAGCCATCAGGATCTCCGGATCGAGCTCGTCCTCTAGGTCCTGAGGTGCCGAACCGGTCAGGATGTCCAGGGCACCCTGAGCGTCGGCGATCTGGCCGCGCCATTGTCGTTGCGCCTGTTCACGTTCGGCTGCGTCGTCGACGCCGAGCAGTTCGGCGAGCTCGTCGAGCAGGGGAGCGTCGGCCGACGAGAAGCCGTTGCCCCGACGGACGAGTGCCTCACGCTCCGCCTCATCGAGCGCAGGCGCGGCCGACGCGATCTTCTCGGGAGATGCGTAGAGGTCGCGGAGAACCTGCTGGGGAGACAGATCCGGCCACAGTTCGTCCACGGCGGCCATGACGTCCTGATCCTCGCGCATCTCGTCGCGCATGTCCGCGATGTCGTCGGCGCTGAGCAGGCTGGATCCGTCGACGAGATTCTGCCCGAGTTTCGCTGCCAGCTGGTTGGCCAACTGGTCGATGACCGAGGACACGAACAGCGGCCGAGCCAGGTTGTGCGGTCGCCGGGACGAGCGAGCGCGACCACGAGCCCTGGTGACGATCTTGCGATCGAGCGTGATGTCGTAGGTGTCGAACTTCAGTCGACGGGGCTGCGCGGGGACTTCCTGACGGTCGCGTACCGCCTGGGTCAGCACCTCGACCATCGACAGTCTGCCCTTGACCTCGGTGGCCAGGGCCGAATCTTCCCGTTGCGCACGAACTCCCGGGTAGAGGTCACCGATCGTGGACAGCAGGACGCCCGTCTCGCCGAGCGACGGCAGCACCTGCCCGATGTAATCGAGGAACGTGGCGTTGGGTCCGATGATCAGCACACCGCTCTTACCGAGCTGCTGGCGGTAGGTGTAGAGCAGGTACGCGGCGCGGTGCAGCGCGACGGCTGTCTTACCGGTGCCCGGTCCGCCCTGAACCACCAACACGCTGCGATGCTGCGAACGGATGATCGCGTCCTGCTCGCTCTGGATCGTCTCGACGATGTCGTTCATCTGACCAGTACGTGCGGCATCGAGAGCCGAGAGCAGCGCACCTTCGCTCGCGACACCGCCTGCCACGGCGGCATCGCTCGACGATCGGGCAGAGTTCAGGTCGAGAAATTCGTCGGCGATCGACGTCACTCGACGACCACGGGTGCGAATGTGTCTGCGCCGCAACACGTTTTCGGGTGCGGCGGGTGTGGCCAGGTAGAACGGCCGGGCCATCGGTGCTCGCCAGTCCAACAGCAGAGTCTCGTAGTCGTTCTTGTCGTCGAGAATTCCGACGCGGCCGATGTAGCGCTCGGGCCGATCGTCGACCTTGGGGTCGAGGGACTCGGGATCGAGGTCGATGCGCCCGAAGCACAGTCCGTTCTCGGCCGCGTCGTACTTGGCGATGTCCTCGGTGTACATCTGGTTGAACGATTCGCGTTCGCTCCGGGCCTGCGGGGTGCCGCCGGTCTCGAGCAGCACTGCGCGCAATCGGTTCGCGGCGTATTCGCGTAACGCGTCGAGCTGCGTGTAGAGCCGCGTCAGATGCGCTTGCTCGAAGTCTTCTTCGATCGGCACATCGGGGTTCGTCGATGTGTGGCCGTCGTCCGGCAAAGGGTCTCCTCGGGAGTTCGGCCGAGGCGAAGATATCGCCTCGAAATCAGCCAGAGCAGTCTACGTCGCACAACGGCCCTGCCGCAGAACCGCTGGTTCCGGGGCAGGGCCGCATCTGTCTTTCGTGCTGTCGCGGGGGAACTACTTCGCGTACTGCTGCAGCTTCTTGTCCAAGTTCTTCTGAGCCTTGGCGACTCGCTTCTCGAGCTTGGCGCGAGCCTGCTCGGTCACCTTCTCGAGTTCCTTGCTCTGCTTCTCGGCGCGCTTGCGGGCGCGCTTGCTCAGCGTCTCGACGCGATCGGACGCCAGATCGGCCCACGTGACTCCGCGCTTCTGTGCTTCGTCGGCGAGGACGGAACCCTTCTCGGCGGCCAGATCGGCGAGCTTGGACGCGCGCTTCTGCGCGACATCGGCCAATTCACTGCGACGGTCGGCGGCGACGTCGACGAGCTTGGAGCCGCGCTTCTGCGCGAGCTCCGCCAGGTCGGTTCCGCGGTGCGCTGCCTTGTCGGCGAGCTTGGAGCCGCGCTTCTGCGCCTCGTCGGCCAAGTCGCTGCCGCGATCGGCGGCGAGCTCGGCCAGCTTGGATCCACGCTTCTGTGCTTCCTCGGCGAGCACGGATCCCTTGTCGGCGGCCAGGTGAGCCCAGCGGTTCAGTGCCGGCTGAGCGACGTCGGCCAGCTCCGAGCCCTTGTCGGTGGCGATGACGGCGAGCTTGGCCAACTTGGGCTGGGCGGCGTCGGCGAACTTGGCCAGCTTCGGCTGTGCTGCCTCGGCGAGATCGGCACTGCGGCTTGCGGCGATCGACGCGATTTCCTTGACACGCTCACCGGTCTCGTGGGTGGAGTGCCCGGGCAGTGCCGAGACGACGCTCTCTTGCGCGCGACGTGCTGCTCGCTTGCTCCGCCATGCCACGGACGGCTTGCCCTCGGTGTCGACGGCTGCGATGAGCAGTCCGCCGAGCAGGCTCAGGTTCTTGAAGAAATGGATACGCTGCGCAGCCTTCGCCTCCGGGTCGGTCTCGTTCCAGAAGGCGTGTCCGGCGAGCGTCGTCGGGACGAGACTTCCGGCGAGGGCGAGAGAGGCGATCCGCGGTGCCTTGCCGGTGGCCAGCAGAATGCCGCCGGCAACCTGGATTCCGCCGTTGATGCGGACCAGCGTCTCCGGGTCGTTCGGCACATTCGCAGTGACGTCGTTGGGGAGGGCATCCTTGCTCTGCTCGATCAGCGGAGTGGCGACCTGCGCCTTGCCGGTGGGATTACGGAGTGCGTCGACGCCCCCTGCGATGAAGATCGTAGACATCAGCGGACGGGCGATACGGCGGACCAGCATTGACAGCCTCCTGCGTAGTTTCTCGTGTCATCGGCGGTGGAACGTTGGGCGGCACGGCGATCGAAAACCTACCGCTGTGCGTCCTTTTGTCACACTATTCATACCCCGTGGTTCGCGGTCTCAAGCACGCCGATCGTCACCAACCGCGGGCGCGCCATTCGTCCAGGTGAGGGCGCTCGGCCCCGAGCGTCGTGTCCTTTCCGTGGCCCGGGTAGACGACGGTCTCGTCGTCGTAGCGGTCGAACAATTTCGCCGTCACGTCGTCGAGCAAGCGGGTGAAATCCTCGGGGCTGCCGGTCTTGCCCACGCCACCGGGAAAGAGTGAATCTCCGGTGAAGAGGTGGGTTCGAGCGCCGTCGGCATCGGTCAGTGCGAGGGCGATCGAGCCGGGGGTGTGTCCGGTCAGGTGCACAACATCGAACGTGAGCTCGCCCACCGACACGGTGTCCCGATCGGCCAGCAGTCGGTCCGGCGTGACGGGCAGCGGCTCGGCATCGAGTTCGTGGGCTGCCGTCGGGGAGTCGGTACCGCCTGCGATGTCCGCCAGCGCCTGCCAGTGGTCGGCGTGCTGGTGAGTCGTCACGATGAGCGAGAGCGTCGGCGCGTTCTCGTCGATGAGCGACGAGATGCGGTCGGCCTCGTTGGCGGCGTCGATCAGAACCGACTGACCTGTCGCGGAACAGACGACGAGGTAGGTGTTGTTGTCCATGGGGCCGACCGACATCTTGGTGATCGTCGCTCCGGGAATCGTTCGCCGCTGCGGCTGCGAACCCTGCGAGACGACGCCGGTGTAGTTGTCATCGATGACCATGAGGTGCTCGTCCATTTCGAGGACGCTACCGTCGTCGACGGCACGATGGGCGGCGGGGTCGCGGACGTGGAAAAGTCTGTCGGTGCCTGGATCTACCATTGCAACCGGGTGAGGTTCGTCCCTCACCGCAACAGGTTTTCGACGTGGGGTCCACGGTTACACGACGTGTGACCGATGCGTCGGCATCACACGTCATCACGCGACTCGAAGGTCATGCAGTGCTGCGACGCAGCAACTCGGCTGGACGTGCTCGTTCGGAAAGAAGGGAACACAGTGGCGGATCGCCTGATAGTGCGAGGTGCGCGGGAGCACAATCTGCGAGGAGTCGACATAGACCTGCCTCGGGATGCGCTGATCGTGTTCACGGGTCTGTCCGGATCGGGCAAATCCTCTCTCGCCTTCGACACGATCTTCGCCGAAGGGCAGCGTCGCTACGTGGAGTCGCTGTCCGCATACGCGCGGCAGTTCCTCGGACAGATGGACAAGCCGGACGTCGACTTCATCGAGGGCCTGTCGCCTGCGGTCTCCATCGATCAGAAGTCGACCAACCGCAACCCGCGTTCGACGGTGGGCACCATCACCGAGGTCTACGACTACCTCCGTCTGTTGTACGCGCGTGCGGGAACGGCTCACTGCCCCGTGTGTGGCGAACAGATCGCGAAGCAGACTCCCCAGCAGATCGTCGATCAGGTGCTGGACATGGAGGAGGGCCTGAAGTTCCAGGTGCTCGCCCCGGTGGTGCGCACCCGCAAGGGCGAGTTCGTCGACCTGTTCGATTCGCTGAACACTCAGGGCTACTCACGTGTTCGCGTCGACGGCGTCGTGCATCAGCTCACGAGCCCGCCGGTGCTCAAGAAGCAGGAAAAGCACGACATCGAGGTCGTCGTCGACCGCCTGACCGTCAAGTCGAGTTCGAAGCAGCGCCTGACCGACTCGGTGGAAACCGCCCTGCGATTGGCCGACGGCATCGTGGTCCTCGATTTCGTCGACCGTGACGAGAACGCATCGGACCGTGAGCGCCGGTTCTCCGAGAAGCTCGCGTGCCCCAACGGTCACCCGTTGTCCATCGACGATCTCGAACCGCGGTCGTTCTCCTTCAACTCGCCGTACGGTGCGTGCCCGGATTGCGTCGGCCTCGGCGTGCGCAAGGAGGTCGACCCGGAACTGGTCGTTCCCGACGGCGATCTCAGCCTCGCGGACGGTGCCATCGCACCGTGGTCGATGGGCCAGACGTCGGAGTACTTCGGCCGCCTGCTGTCCGGGCTCGCCGACGCCATGGGGTTCGATCTGAACGCGCCGTGGAACAAGTTGCCCGCCAAGGTCAAGCGCGCGGTCCTCGAGGGCAGCGACCACCAGGTGCACGTGAAGTACAAGAACCGCTACGGCCGCACGCGGTCGTACTACGCCGAGTTCGAGGGTGTGATGCCGTTCCTGCACCGTCGGTTGGAGCAGACCGAGTCCGAGCAGATGAAGGAACGCTACGACGGCTACATGCGCGACGTGCCGTGTCCCACGTGCAATGGCGCCAGGCTGCGGCCCGAAATCCTGTCGGTGACGATCTCCGCGGGCGACTTCGGGCCGAAGTCGATCGCCGAGGTGTGCGAGTTGTCGATCGCCGACACCGCAGATTTCCTGAACAGCCTCACCCTGGGTCGCCGCGAGGAGGCAATCGCAGGTCAGGTTCTCAAGGAGGTGCAAGCTCGTCTCGGTTTCCTGCTGGACGTCGGTCTGGAGTATCTGTCACTGGCCAGGACCGCCGGCTCGCTGTCCGGTGGCGAGGCCCAGCGCATTCGACTCGCCACCCAGATCGGATCGGGACTCGTCGGCGTTCTCTACGTCCTCGACGAGCCGTCGATCGGACTGCATCAGCGTGACAACCGCCGGCTCATCGACACGCTGACCCGGCTGCGTGACCTCGGGAACACGTTGATCGTCGTCGAGCACGACGAGGACACCATCCGCACCTCGGATTGGATAGTCGACATCGGTCCGTTGGCGGGTGAGCACGGCGGACGCGTCGTGCACAGCGGTTCGTACGAGGACCTGCTGACCAACGACGAATCGCTGACCGGTGCGTACCTGTCCGGGCGGATGGAGATTCCGCTGCCCGACACCCGCCGGGTCGTGGACAAGAAGCGTCAGGTCACCGTGGTCGGAGCCCGCGAACACAACCTCCGCGGCATAGACGTCAGCTTTCCGCTCGGCGTACTGACCTCGGTCACAGGGGTGTCGGGTTCGGGCAAGTCCACCCTCGTCAACGACATCCTCGCGACGGTGATGGCGAACAAGCTCAACGGTGCCCGTCAGGTTCCAGGGAGGCACACGCGCATCAACGGCCTCGATCAGCTCGACAAGCTCGTGCGGGTGGATCAGTCGCCGATCGGACGCACGCCACGCTCGAACGCCGCAACGTACACCGGGGTGTTCGACAAGATCCGCACGTTGTTCGCGGCGACCACCGAGGCCAAGGTGCGCGGCTACCAGCCCGGCCGATTCTCGTTCAACGTCAAGGGCGGCCGGTGCGAGGCGTGCTCGGGAGACGGCACACTCAAGATCGAGATGAACTTCTTGCCGGACGTCTACGTTCCGTGCGAGGTCTGTGAGGGTGCGCGGTACAACCGCGAGACACTCGAGGTGCATTACAAGGGCAAGACCATCGCCGAGGTCCTGGACATGCCGATCGAGGAGGCTGCCGACTTCTTCGAGGCGATTACCTCGATTCACCGCTACCTCAAGACGCTCGTCGAGGTCGGTCTCGGGTACGTCCGCCTCGGCCAACCGGCAACGACGCTGTCCGGCGGCGAAGCGCAACGCGTCAAACTGGCCGCGGAACTGCAGAAGCGCTCGACCGGCCGCACGGTCTACATTCTCGACGAACCGACCACCGGCCTGCACTTCGAGGACATCCGCAAGCTGCTCGGCGTCGTGAACGGCCTGGTGGACAAGGGCAACACGGTGATCGTGATCGAGCACAATCTGGACGTCATCAAGGTCTCGGACTGGGTCATCGACATGGGCCCCGAAGGTGGTTCCGGAGGCGGAATGGTTGTGGCGCAAGGTGATCCGGAGGCCGTTGCGGCCGTTTCCGAAAGCTACACCGGCAAGTTCCTACAGGAGGCGCTCACCCGCGAGTCGGTGGTCGCTCCTCCGGTGAAGACGGCTCCGAAGAAGCGCAGGCCTCGCAAGGTCGCCGCCGTCCGATGAGTGGAGCAGCCCGATAGAGGCACCCGCCGGATTCACACCCCGGCAACGACGAAGCCGCATCCGGTGCTCACCGGATGCGGCTTCGTGCTTCTGTCGACTTCGCCGGCGTTCTGCTCAGTGCACCGGGCCGGTGTACTTCTCGCCCGGGCCCTTTCCCGGCTCGTCCGGGTGGGCCGATGCTTCCCGGAATGCGCGCTGCAGTGCCTGCAATCCGTCGCGAATGGGCCCGGCATGGGGGCCGAGGTATTCCACCGATGCGGTGACCAGGCCGGCCAGTGCGGTGATGACGCGTCGTGCCTCGTCGAGGTCCAGGTAGGGGCTCTCCGCGGGATCCGGCTCGGAGAGTCCCAGCTTCTCGGCCGCAGAACTCATCAGCATCACCGCAGCGCGGCTGATCACCTCCACAGCGGGGACCTCGGCGAGTTCACGGACTTCGGGCTCGGCACCCAGGGGATCGGCGCCTGCGGAATCGTCGGGATTGGGGGAGCTGGTCATGCCTACGAGAATCCCACGCCTCCCGCTGGGGAGAGCATCGGGTATCCGCAGAGAAGGGGCCGACACCGCTCGATTGTTCGATTCGGGAATCTGCTGGTAGTGTGACTCGACGACCGTCTTCGGCGTGCGCTCCTCGATGGAGTTCACCGCACGGAGGCAGCAAGTGGAGCCCGACTCCCACCGGCACGTAGCCTTCAACAAGTTACTTCCGGTCCGGTCGCACGATGGAGATCCTCACAGATTTCCTGCGTGCTTCCTCCCAGTGAGGAGACTGTACGACGATAGTTGTCGTGCTGGTCGACCGGTCGACATCGGGCCCTGCTATCGGATCACACCGAGAGCAGGGTTTTTTCGTTGCAGTGGTACGCACCGCTGCAGGGAATGTCGAGGATCGACGGCGACGGGCTGTGCCAGTGGCAGGCGGTCGGGTTACACACCACACCGCACTACCTAGGAGGCCCCATCAGCACTGAGACCCGCATCAACGATCGCATCCGAGTTCCCGAGGTCCGGCTTGTCGGACCGGGCGGTGAACAGGTGGGGATCGTGCGTGTTGAAGATGCACTCCGCTTGGCTCTCGAAGCCGACCTCGATCTTGTAGAAGTAGCTCCCGACGCACGTCCGCCGGTCTGCAAGATCATGGACTACGGGAAGTTCAAGTACGAGGCTGCGCAGAAGGCGCGCGAATCGCGCAAGAACCAGACGCTCACCGTCATCAAGGAGCAGAAGCTCCGTCCCAAGATCGACGCGCACGACTACGAGACGAAGAAGCGCAACGTCGTTCGCTTCCTCGAAGCCGGCTCGAAGGTCAAGGTCACCATTATGTTCCGTGGCCGCGAGCAGTCGCGTCCCGAACTCGGCTTCCGGCTGCTGCAGCGCCTGGGCGCGGACGTCGCGGAGCTCGGCTTCGTGGAGACCTCGGCCAAGCAGGACGGCCGCAACATGACGATGGTGCTGGCACCGCACAAGGGTGCCAAGACTCGCGTCAAGGCACAGGAGAGCGCAGCGGCTCCGCCCGCCCAGCGCGCACCGGCCCCCGCGCCGGAACAGCCCGCCGACGCAGCCCCGGCTGCCGAGGCACCGGCCGCAGCAGCTCCGGCTACTCCGGCGCAGACCAACTGAGCCTCGCGCTCTACCAGTAAGACAGCCCTACATCTGCTTCGGTGCACAGCTTTTCCGTGGCGATGTACGGCTGTGCCATGCAACACCGAAGAGCTATCAGAAGAAGAAGAGGATTTCATGCCCAAGCAGAAGACCCACAGTGGTGCCAAGAAGCGATTCAAGGTGTCCGGCAGCGGCAAGATCCTGCGCCAGAAGGCCGGCCGTCGCCACCTGCTCGAGCACAAGCCCACCAAGGTGACTCGTCGCCTCGATGGTGTTGCCGTCGTCAAGAAGCCCGACGTACCGCGGATCAAGCGCCTGCTCGGCATCTGATCTGGACCGGCCGCCGACCGATAGCGGTCGGCTTCATCCCATTACCATTCGGGGTTTCACAAGCCCCCAGATCGACAGGATTTACCAGTGGCACGCGTAAAAAGGGCCGTCAACGCCCAGAAGAAGCGCCGTTCGATTCTCGAAGCGTCCAAGGGCTACCGCGGACAGCGCTCACGTCTGTACACCAAGGCCAAGGAGCAGCAGCTCCACTCGCTGACCTACGCCTACCGGGACCGCCGCGCGCGTAAAGGTGACTTCCGCAAGCTGTGGATCACGCGTATCAACGCTGCAGCTCGGGCCAACGACATTACGTACAACCGCTTCGTCCAGGGCCTCAAGGCCGCGGGCGTCGAGGTCGATCGCAAGATTCTCGCCGAGCTCGCCGTGTCGGATGCTGCGGCGTTCGCAAGCCTGGTCGCCATCGCCAAGGCTGCACTGCCTGCCGATGTCAACGCTCCGGCCGGAGAAGCAGCCTGAGCGAGTCGACGTACGACGACTCAACACCGAGACGGCCCGTGGATTCGCTGACCGAGCGAACTCCGCGGGTCGTTTCGGCCGTCAAGCTCGCTCGAGCCGCGGAACGCAAGAAGACCGGGTTGTTTCTCGCCGAAGGCTTCAACGCGGTGTCCGAGGCGGCGCGGTCCCGGTTGATTCGTGAGCTCTTCTACACCGCCGATGCCCGCGAGCGCCACCACGACCTCATCGCGTCCGTCGAGGCCGGTGGCGCACGAGTTCATCCGATCACCGACCGTGCTGCAAAGGCGCTGTCCGACACCGTCACCCCGCAGGGCCTGATCGCGGTCACCGAGTTGGTCGACGTCCCGATCGACCGCGCGTTGGCCGGAACACCGCGGCTGGTGGCCGTACCGGTGGAGATGGCCGAGCCGGGCAATGCCGGGACGGTCATTCGCGTCGCCGACGCAGCCGGAGCGGATTCGGTCGTTCTGTTGGGCGACTCGGTGGACCCCCACAACGGCAAATGCGTCCGCGCATCGGCCGGCAGCGTGTTCCATCTCCCCATCGCTCGGGAGCGGTCGATCGAGTCCGGAATCGATGCGTTGCGCGGAGCGGGTCTGACCATCGTCGCCACGGCCGCCGACGGCGAAGTGGACTTGGACGACGCCGATGAGCTCCTCGTGCAACCGACCGCGTGGTTGTTCGGCAACGAGGCGCACGGGCTGCCCGAGTTCGTGACGCGCAATGCCGATCACCGCATTCGAATCCCGATCCACGGCCGTGCCGAGAGCCTCAACCTGGCCACCGCCGCGGCGATCTGCCTGTACGCGAGTGCCCGAGTGCAGCGACGCTCCGAAACTTCGTGAGCGCGTCTCGCCTAGGATCGATACCTGTCTGCTCCGCGCAGGAGTGAAGCCTGCGCAACGACCCTTCGTGGCAGACACCGACTATTACTCGAGGAGTGCAGCTGTCGTGGCGAAGAAAGATGTCGGAACCGAGCCGGTGGATCCGAGCGTTCTCGAGGAGTCCGCGCTCGGATCCGCAGTGGACTCGGCCGAGCAGGCGTTCGCCGACGCGTCGGACCTCGATGCTCTGACCAAGGTCAAGATCGACCATGTGGGCGGCAAGGCACCGTTGGCACTGGCACAGCGCGCACTCGGGTCGATCCCGGGGGACCAGAAGGCGGACGCGGGCAAACGCGTCAAGGCAGCGCGTGACCGAGTGCAGAAGGCCTTCGACGAGCGCCGCGCCGTGCTGTCGGCCGAGCGTGATGCCGCCATCCTGGTCGCGGAAACCATCGACGTCACCCTGCCGACCGACCGAGCTCCCGTCGGTGCCAGGCACCCCATCACGATCATTTCCGAACAGGTAGCCGACGTCTTCGTCGCTATGGGCTGGGAAGTCGAAGAAGGACCCGAGGTCGAGACCGAGCACTTCAATTTCGATGCGCTCAACTTCCTGCCCGACCACCCGGCACGCACGATGCAGGACACGTTTCACATCGCACCGGAAGGTTCGCGGCAGGTACTGCGCACCCATACCTCACCGGTGCAGGTCCGGTCGATGCTCTCGCGCGAGGTTCCGATCTACGTCGTGTGCCCGGGACGGACGTTTCGCACGGATGAACTCGATACGACGCACACTCCGGTCTTCCACCAGGTCGAGGGTCTTGCCATCGACAAGGGCCTGACCATGGCGCACCTGCGCGGCACACTCGATGCGTTCGCCAAGGCGTTGTTCGGCAACGACACCCGTACTCGCATGCGACCCAACTACTTCCCGTTCACCGAGCCGTCCGCCGAGGTCGACGTGTGGTTCCCGAAGAAGAAGGGCGGGGCCGGTTGGGTCGAGTGGGGTGGCTGCGGAATGGTCAACCCGAAGGTGTTGCAGGCCAGCGGCATCGACCCCGAGGTCTACACCGGATTCGCGTTCGGAATGGGTCTCGAGCGGACGCTGCAGTTCCGCAACGACATCCCGGACATGCGTGACATCGTCGAGGGCGACATCAGGTTCACGTTGCCCTTCGGTGTTCAGGCCTGACGGAAGTTTCCCACCCGCCCCACTTCTTCACGGATACAAGAAAGAGCTGAGCACACGTGCGAGTCCCACAATCCTGGCTGACCGAGGTCCTGCACGCGGGGACTCCCGACTGGGCCGTCTCGCCCGAGGAGCTCGATGCCGGTTTCGTGCGGGTCGGGTTCGAGGTCGAGGAACTCGACTCGCTGGACAACGTGACCGGCCCATTGGTGGTGGGTCGGGTGAGTTCGATCGAGGAGCTGACCGAGTTCAAGAAGCCGATTCGCTTCTGCCTGGTGGACGTCGGCGGTGCCGAGCCGCAGGAAATCGTGTGCGGTGCCAGGAACTTCGCCGAGGGTGACCTGATCGTGGCGGCTCTGCCGGGCAGCGTTCTGCCCGGGGGATTCGCCATCGCGTCGCGCAAGACCTACGGCCGCAACTCCAACGGCATGATCTGCTCGACGCTCGAACTGGGGTTGGGTAAGGATCACTCCGGAATCCTGGTGCTGCCCGAGGGCACGGCCGCTCCTGGCGACGACGCCAAAGCTGTTCTCGGCCTGCAGGACTCGGTCATCGAGCTCAACGTGACCCCCGATCGCGGGTACGCCTTCTCGGTCCGTGGCCTCGCCCGTGAGCTGGCCTGCAGTTTCGATCTTCCCTTCGTGGATCCGGCGCGGACGGTTCCCACCGAGGTCACCGGTGACGCGTGGCCGGTCACCGTCGAACCGAACTCGGGCGCATCGCGATTCGCGCTGCGCAAGATCGTCGGCATCGATCCGACCGCGACCACGCCTTGGTGGATGCAGCGTCGACTTCTGCTGGCCGGTGTGCGCCCGATCTCGGCTGCCGTCGATGTCACCAACTACGTGCTGCACGAGCTCGGGCAGCCGCTGCACGCGTTCGATGCGTCCAAGCTCGACGGCGACCTCGTCGTCCGCCGCGCGAATGCGGGGGAGAAGCTGACCACCCTGGACGGCGTCGAGCGGGCTCTCGATCCCGAGGATGTCGTCATCGCCGACGGATCGGGAGCGATCTCGTTGGCGGGCGTCATGGGCGGCGCGTCCACCGAAGTCGACGATTCGACCACCGAGGTCGTGCTCGAAGCGGCGTCGTTCGATCCGCTCGCGGTGTTCCGCACCGGTCGTCGTCACAAACTCTCCAGCGAGGCCAGCAAGCGTTTCGAGCGGACCGTGGATTCGGCACTGCCGGTGGCGGCGCTCGATCGGGCCGCGCAGTTGCTGGTCGAGATCGCCGGTGGCCGGATCGAGCCCGTGTTGACCGATATCGGCGAGGCCGCCCAGTACCCCACGATCACGATGGACTTCGACCTCCCTGATCGAATCGCCGGAGTGCAGTACCCGAACGGCACCGCTGCCCGTCGGTTGACGCAGATCGGGTGCGGGGTCGAGGTGTCGGTCGACGACGGCGGACACGGCCAGCTCATCGTCACCCCGCCGTCCTGGCGACCGGATCTGGTGCAGCGCGCCGACCTGGTGGAAGAGGTGTTGCGCCTCGAAGGGCTCGAACAGATCCCCTCGGTACTGCCGTCGGCCCCGGGCGGTCGTGGCCTCACCGCCGAACAGAAGCGCAGGCGAGCCGTCGGCAAGGCACTCGCGTTCTCCGGGTACGTCGAGGTGCTGCCTCCGGTGTTCTTGCCCAAGGGTGTGTTCGACACGTGGGGACTCGATGCAGACGATCCGCGGCGCGCGACCACCTCGGTGCTCAATCCGCTCGAGGCCGATCGTCCCGAGCTCGCGACCACAGTGCTTCCGGGTTTGCTCGAGATGCTGAGCAGGAACATCGCCCGCGGCCAGCGAGACGTCTCGCTGTTCGGCATTGCTCAGGTGGTGCTTCGACACGACGCCACCGCTGCGGTGGACGCGTTGCCGGTCGATCGTCGTCCGACCGACGACCAGATCGCCATGCTTCGCGGTTCGTTGCCGGCGCAGCCGGTGCATGTGGGCATGGTGCTCACCGGGCAGCGTGAATTGTCGGGTCCCTGGGGTCCCGGTCGCGCGGCCGAGGCCGCCGATGCCTTCGCAGCGGTGCGTACCGTTGCCGAGGCGTCCGGGGTGCACGTCGATCTTCGCGCAGCACAGCATCTTCCGTGGCATCCGGGTCGGTGCGCGGAGGTCTTGCTCGACGGCGAGGTCGTCGGGTACGCGGGCGAGTTGCATCCGGCGGTGCTGGAGCGGGCGGGCTTGCCGCCGCGCACGTGTGCCGCCGAGTTGAGTCTGAGCGCTCTTCCCGTCGTCGAATCGCTCCCTGCCCCCGAGGTGTCTCCGTATCCGGCGGTGTTGCAGGACGTGGCCGTGGTGGTCGACGCGTCCGTACCTGCGGCGTCGGTGCAAGCTGCACTCACGATCGGCGGTGGCGACCTGCTCGAGTCGATTCGTTTGTTCGACGTCTACGAGGGCGAACAGGTCGGTGAGGGTCGTAAGTCCCTGGCGTTCGCGTTGCGATTCCGCGGAGCCGACGGCACCTTGACCGAGGATCAGGCGACGGCCGCCCGCGATGCGGCGGTCGAAGCGGCATCGAAGGCCGTCGGAGCGCAGTTGCGCAGTTGACTCAGCGCAGTTGCGCAGTTGACTCAGCGCAGTTGCGCAGCGGACTCGGCGCCGCTGCGCAGTTGGATCCGTGCACGCCCGGGCTCGGGTGTCCGTAGCGTGGAGTCACGAGTGGCCACAGGTGACGGGAGCAGCGCATGAGTGAATTCGGGACAGACGGTACGGCGACGGATGTGCAGGTGATCGAGCAGATCCTCGCTGCAGTGTCGGGTCGTCCGCGGTTGGCCCCGGTGGCGGCTGCCGCGGCGGCTCTGGCGGCCGAGCTGGGTACTGCAGATCCGGAGCCGGTCACCCCCGATCGTGGAGCCCCACCCGGAACGGTTCCCGACGTCGACGTCCCGCAGGTGACCAAGCCGCGGATCGACCAGCCGCTCGGTGATCCACCGCCGGGGGCTCCGCTCGGTGGCACGGTACCGGGAATCATCGACGCGGAATTGGTCGAGGACCTGCCCGGCGGTGCCGGATACGGTTCCGGTGCGGTGAGCGCACCGATCGGTGACTTCACCGATTCGGGGGTGCCGACGTGGGACGGTGTGCGAGACAGGGTCGAACAGCGCGCGGGCACAGCCGTCGGCGCAGAGGAGTTGGACCGTGAGTCGAGGGCGGGCCGTGACCTCGACGAGCAGTGGAACGAACGGCAGGAAGCGGGCCGCAGGAAGCTCGACGAGATCCGCAAGTCCATGGGTGGACGCTGACACAGCGGACCCGTTCATGAATGAGCTTGCATGATGCTGCATAATAAACCGCATGATTACTTCGGAGGCGACGCCGCGGCGCGTCGCGGTCGCGGGTGCCAGCGGATACGCCGGCGGTGAGATTCTCAGGCTGCTGCTCGGGCACCCTGGAGTGCGCGACGGTTCGTTGATCATCGGCTCTCTGACTGCGGGCGGCAATGCAGGCGCGACGCTGGGTGAATTCCATCCCCACCTGTTGCCACTGGCAGATCGCGTTCTCGGTCCCACCACTGTCGACGAACTCGCAGGGCACGATGTCGTGTTCCTCGGCCTCCCACACGGCAAGTCCGCCGAGCTCGCACTGCAGCTGCCCGATTCCGTGCTGATCATCGATTGCGGTGCCGACTTTCGTCTCACCGACGGTGCGGCCTGGGAGAAGTACTACAAGAGTCCTCACGCGGGCAGTTGGCCGTACGGCCTGCCGGAGCTGCCGGGTGGCCGCGAGCGGCTCGTCGGTGCCACCCGCATCGCCGTTCCCGGGTGCTACCCGACGGTGTCGTCTCTCGCGCTCGCACCCGCGGTCGCCGCAGGCATCATCGAGCCTCGCGTCAATATCGTCGCCGTGAGCGGTACCTCGGGTGCCGGTCGCGCTCCCAAGGCCGATCTTCTGGGTTCGGAGGTGATGGGTTCGGTTCGGGCGTACGCGGTTGCGGGCGCGCATCGCCACACTCCCGAGATCGTGCAGAACCTCTCGGCCGTCGCCGGTAGCGCTGTCGCGGTGTCCTTCACGCCGGTTCTCGCCCCGATGCCGCGCGGGATCCTCGCCACCTGTACCGCGGTCACCACCGCCACGCAGGCACAGGCCGTCGAGGTGTACGAAAAGGCATACGCCGCAGAGCCGTTCGTGCACGTGCTTCCGGCCGGCCGGCTTCCGCAAACCGGTTCGGTCATCGGATCGAATGCCGTGCAGATGAGCGTGTCGGTCGATGCAGACGCCGGCTTGCTCGTCGTGATCGCGGCCATCGACAATCTGGCCAAGGGCACGGCGGGAGCAGCAGTCCAATCCATGAATCTCGCACTGGGAATCACCGAGACCGAGGGTCTCTCTACCGTAGGAGTAGCACCATGAGCAGCGTCGGGAGCCAGGCGGAGGCCGTCGGCACGGTTGCGGGCAAGCTCGTGCGCACACAGGGTGTCACCGCTCCCGCGGGTTTCCGTGCCGCCGGTATTCCGGCCGGTATCAAGGCAAGTGGTAAGTCCGATCTGGCCCTGGTGTTCAACGAGGGTCCCGACTTCGCGGCAGCGGGTGTGTTCACCCGCAACAAGGTCAAGGCAGCGCCGGTGTTGTGGTCTCGGCAGGTGCTGTCCACCGGTCGACTGCGTGCGGTGATCCTCAACTCCGGTGGTGCCAACGCCTGCACGGGTGCGCCCGGGTTCCAGGACGCGCACCGCACGGCCGAGGAAGTGGCGTCGGCACTGAGCAATTGGGGTTCCGAGACCGGCGCTGTCGAGGTTGCCGTCTGCTCGACGGGGCTCATCGGTGACCGGCTCCCGATGGACAAGCTGCTGCCCGGCGTGACCGAGGTCGTGCACGAACTCGCAGGCGGCATTTCCGGTGGTACCGATGCGGCGTACGCGATCATGACCACCGACACCGTGCCCAAGCAGGCGGCTGTTCATCATGCCGACAAATGGAACGTCGGCGGCATGGCCAAGGGGGCAGGCATGCTGGCGCCGTCGTTGGCCACGATGCTCAGTGTCATCACCACCGATGCCGTTGCCACCGCAGACCAGCTCGACAAGGCACTGCGCGCGGCGACCCGATTGTCCTACGACCGGCTCGACGTCGACGGCGCATCGTCGACCAACGACACAGTGCTGCTGCTCTCCTCCGGGGCCAGTGGAGTGGCACCGTCACAGGAAGAACTCGACGCCGCGGTCCTGGCGGTGTGCGACGACCTGGCCGACCAGATGATGGCCGACGCCGAGGGCGTGACCAAGCGAGTGCGGATCACCGTGTCGGGCGCGGTGTCCGAGGACGAAGCCCTGATCGGTGCACGCACGGTCGCCAGGGACTCTCTGACCAAGACGGCACTGTTCGGTTCCGACCCCAACTGGGGCCGCGTTCTCGCGGCAATCGGCATCGCCCCGATCGAGCTCGACCCGGATCGAATTGCCGTGTCCTTCAACGGCAGTCCGGTGTGCATCGACGGCGTGGGGGCGCCGGGCGCTCGCGAGGTCGACCTGTCCGGTGTCGACATCGAGGTGACCATCGATCTGGGTCTGGGCGCGGGGTCGGCCACCATCCGAACGACCGATCTGTCGCACGCGTACGTCGAAGAGAACTCGGCGTACTCGTCATGACATCCGCCGCAGTGGATTTGACGGCTACGCAGAAGGCGTTCACCCTCGCCGAGGCACTGCCGTGGCTGCAGCGATTCTCGGGCAAGATCGTCGTGGTGAAGTACGGCGGAAACGCCATGATCGACGACGATCTGAAGCGGGCGTTCGCGGCCGACATGGTGTTTCTGCGCACCGTCGGAATTCATCCGGTCGTCGTGCACGGCGGAGGGCCGCAGATCTCGGCCATGCTGACCAGACTCGGCCTGGCAGGTGAATTCCGCGGCGGATTCCGCGTCACCACGCCCGAGGTCATGGACGTTGCGCGGATGGTGCTGTTCGGGCAGGTCGGGCGCGAGCTCGTCGGCCTGATCAACGGTCACGGTCCGTATGCCGTGGGGATCTCCGGTGAGGATGCGCACCTGTTCACCGCAACGCGTCGTACCGTGCTGGTCGACGGCATCGACACCGACATCGGCCTCGTCGGCGACGTCACGTCGGTGAACCCCGCTGCGGTGTTCGATCTCATTGCAGCAGGACGCATTCCGGTGGTGTCCACCATCGCTCCCGACCGCGACGGCGTCGTGCACAACATCAACGCCGACACTGCGGCCGCGGCGCTGGCCAGTGCCATCGGTGCCGAGAAGATGGTGGTGCTCACCGATGTCGAGGGCTTGTACACCGATTGGCCCGATCGCAGCTCGTTGACCTCCGAGATCGACGCGTCCGCGCTCGAGGCGTTGCTGCCCTCGCTCGACGCCGGGATGGTGCCGAAGATGGAAGCGTGTCTGCGTGCGGTTCGAGCGGGTGTGCCGTCGGCGCATGTCATCGACGGTCGCGTCGAACATTCCGTGCTGGTGGAGCTGTTCACCGGTGAGGGGATCGGCACCATGGTCACCCCCGATCATTCTTCTACGTCAGGAGTCATGCCATGACCGGCACCGAGTCCACCCTCGATCTGCAACAGCGGTGGTCGAATTCGTTGATGGACAACTACGGTGTTCCCCGTGTGGCGCTCGTGCGCGGCGAGGGTGCGGTGGTGACGGACGCCGACGGAAAGCAATACCTGGATCTGCTCGCTGGTATCGCCGTGAACATCCTCGGACATGCCCATCCGGCGGTGATCGAGGCGGTCACCGCTCAGCTGTCCACCCTCGGACACACCTCGAATCTCTATGCGACAGAACCCGGTATCGCGTTGGCCGAGCAGTTGCTCGCGCACCTCGGTGCCGGGGCCACCGGTCGGGTGTTCCTGTGCAATTCGGGAACCGAGGCCAATGAGGCGGCCTTCAAGATCGCTCGCCTGACCGGTCGCCCCAACATCGTGGCAGCCGAGAAGTCCTTCCACGGACGGACGATGGGTGCTCTCGCATTGACCGGTCAGCCGGACAAGCGGATCCCGTTCGAACCGATGCCTGCAGGCGTGCAGCATGTTCCGTACGGCGATGTGGCAGCTCTGGAAGCTGTGGTCGATTCCGATACTGCCGCAGTGTTTCTCGAGCCGATCATGGGCGAGGGTGGTGTGGTGGTTCCGCCCGAGGGATACCTCCTCGCCGCGCGTGAGATCACCGCGAAGCACGGTGCACTGTTGATCCTCGACGAGGTGCAGACCGGTATCGGCCGTACGGGATGGTTCTACGCCCACCAGTCGGTCGGCATCGTGCCCGACGTGATCACGCTCGCCAAGGGTCTGGGCGGTGGCCTGCCCATCGGTGCATGCATCGGCATCGGAGCGGCGGGGGAGTTGCTGCATCCGGGCAAGCACGGCACCACGTTCGGTGGTAACCCCGTATGCGCTGCGGCGGCTCTGGCCGTCCTGCGCACCGTTGCCGACGAGGATCTGATCTCGCACGCGGACAGCATCGGCAAGACGATCGCGCACTCCATCGAGAGCCTCGATCACCCTCTGGTGAGCCATGTTCGGGGTTCGGGGCTACTCCTCGGCGTGGTCCTCACCGCCGCCGTCGCACCGGCGGCCGAAGCGGCCGCGCGCGAGGCGGGCTTCCTCCTCAATGCGGCACAGCCCGACGTGCTCCGGCTCGCACCACCGTTGATCATCACCGAAGAGCAAGCCGCGTCGTTCGTGACGGCGTTACCGGCCATTCTCGACGCAGCACAGGAGGCTCATCAGCCATGACCGTTCAGCACTTTCTCCGGGACGACGACATCACGCCGCAGCAGCAGGGCGAAATCCTCGCTCTGGCAGCAGAGCTCAAACGTGCACCGTTCTCGAAGCGTCCTCTCGAAGGCCCCAAGGGGATCGGTGTCATCTTCGAGAAGAACTCGACGCGTACTCGCTTCTCGTTCGAGATGGGCATCGCTCAGTTGGGCGGCCATGCCGTCGTCGTGACAGGTCGCGACACACAGCTCGGTCGTGAGGAGACTCTGCAGGACACCGGCCGAGTTCTCTCGCGCTACGTCGAAGCGGTCGTGTGGCGCACGTTCGGACAGAAGCGGCTCGAGCAGATGGCCACCGGCGCAACCATTCCGATCGTCAACGCCCTCTCCAACGAGTTCCACCCCTGCCAGGTTCTGGCGGATCTGCAGACCCTGATCGAGCACAAGGGAAATCTGCAGGGCCGCACCTTGGCCTACTTCGGTGACGGTGCCAACAACATGGCGCACTCGCTGCTGATCGGCGGTGTCACGGCCGGGCTGAACGTGCGGATCGCCGCGCCAAAGGATTTCGCGCCGCTCGGCTACGTACTCGACGCGGCGCAGGCTCGCGCCGAGGAAACCGGGGCCACCATCACCATCACCGAGGACCCGGTCGAGGCAGCCACCGGTGCCGACGCGCTCGTCACCGACACCTGGACGTCGATGGGCCAGGAGAACGACGGTCTCGATCGCGTCGCCCCGTTCCGGCCCTATCGAATCGACTCCGATCTGCTCTCGAAGGCCCAGTCGGATGCCGTTGTGCTGCACTGCCTGCCCGCACATCGCGGCGAGGAGATCACCGACGAGGTGCTCGACGGTCCGCAGAGCGTCGTCTGGGACGAGGCCGAGAATCGCCTGCACGCGCAGAAGGCTCTGCTGGTGTGGCTTCTCGAACAGGCCAGTCGACCATGAGCGAGGACGTCACTGCGGTGCCGTTGACGGCGTCGACCCGCGCCGGCAGGCAGGCGCGGATCATCGCGTTGCTGGCCACGCATCAGGTACGTAGTCAACCGCAGCTGGCGTCGTTGCTCGCCGCCGAGGGAATCGACACCACTCAGGCGACGCTCTCGCGGGACCTGGAGGAACTGGGTGCGGTGAAGCTGCGCGCACCCGACGGTGGAGTGGGGGTGTACGTCGTGCCCGAGGACGGCAGCCCGGTTCGCGGAGTGTCCGGAGGCACCGATCGGCTCCTGAAGTTGCTGGGTGAGTTGTTGGTGTCCACCGATCACAGCGGAAACCAGGCCGTGCTCCGAACACCACCCGGCGCGGCGCACTACCTGGCCAGCGCTCTCGATCGCGCTGCGATGCCCGAGATCGTCGGGACCATCGCAGGAGACGACACGATTCTGTTGATAGCCCGCGAGCCACATACCGGTGGCGAGGTCGCGGACAAGATCGAAAAGCTTGCTCGACGCGGTAACTGAGATCCGGTTACCCATCATGCGCAACAAGAACAACGAAGGAGCTTGAACACCATGGCCGAACGCGTCATCCTCGCCTATTCCGGCGGACTCGACACCTCCGTCGCCATCAGCTGGATCGGGAGGGAGACCGGCAAGGAGGTCGTTGCCGTCGCCATCGATCTGGGGCAGGGCGGCGAGGACATGGACGTCGTGCGTCAGCGCGCACTCGATTGCGGCGCAGTCGAATCCGTCGTCGTCGATGCCAGGGACGAGTTCGCCGACGAGTACTGCCTGCCGACGATCCAGTCCAACGCGCTGTACATGGATCGGTACCCGCTCGTGTCGGCCATCAGCCGTCCGTTGATCGTCAAGCACCTCGTCGAGAACGCGCGGGCGCACGGCGGAACCGTTGTCGCACACGGGTGCACGGGCAAGGGCAACGACCAGGTTCGGTTCGAGGTCGGCTTCAACACCCTCGCCCCCGAGCTCGAGGTGTTGGCACCGGTTCGCGACTACGCGTGGACGCGCGAGAAGGCGATCAAGTTCGCCGAAGAGAACGACATCCCGATCAACGTGACCACCAAGTCGCCGTTCTCGATCGACCAGAACGTCTGGGGACGCGCGGTGGAGACCGGTTTCCTCGAGGACCTGTGGAACGCGCCGACCAAGGACGTCTACGACTACACCGAGGATCCGACGGTCAACTTCCAGGCTCCCGACGAGCTCATTGTCTCGTTCGACAAGGGTCGCCCCGTCGCGATCGACGGCCGTCCGGTCTCGGTACTCGAAGCGATCCAGGAGCTCAACACTCGTGCCGGAGCGCAGGGTGTCGGCCGCTTGGACGTCGTCGAGGATCGGCTCGTCGGCATAAAGAGTCGCGAGATCTACGAGGCACCCGGTGCCATGGTGCTCATCCGGGCCCACGAGGAGCTCGAGCACGTGACCCTCGAGCGCGAGCTCGGTCGCTACAAGCGCCACACCGACCAGAAGTGGGCCGAGCTGGTGTACGACGGCCTGTGGTACTCCCCGCTCAAGGGCGCTCTCGACACGTTCGTGCAGCACACGCAGGAGCACGTTTCCGGCGACATCCGCCTGGTCCTCCACGCGGGCGGGATCATCGTCAACGGACGCCGCAGTGGTGAGTCGTTGTACGACTTCAACCTCGCCACCTACGACGAGGGCGACACGTTCGACCAGTCCGCGGCCAAGGGATTCGTTCAGCTGCACGGACTCTCGTCGAAGATCGCCGCGAAGCGGGACCTGGGCCTGTGACGAATTCGGAGATCTCACACGGAACCAACGAGGGTTCGCTCTGGGGTGGCAGATTCGCATCCGGACCGGCCGCCGCCATGGCGGCGTTGAGCAAGTCGACGCACTTCGACTGGGTACTCGCGCCGTACGACATCCGCGCATCCATGGCGCACGCCCGGGTGCTGAACGGTGCCGGACTGCTCACCCCGCAGGACCTCGAGACCATGCTCGACGGTTTGCAGCGTCTCGCCGACGACGTCGCCTCCGGTGCGTTCGTGGCAGCCGATTCCGACGAGGACGTGCACGGCGCTCTCGAACGCGGTCTGATCGATCGTGTCGGACCCGAGGTCGGGGGCCGGCTGCGCGCGGGCCGGTCGCGTAACGACCAGGTCGCCACGCTGTTCCGGATGTGGCTGCGCGACGCCGTCCGTCGGGTGTCCGTCGGCGTTCTCGATGTGGTCGACGCGTTGGCCACCCAGGCAGCGGCGCATCCGACGGCCGTCATGCCGGGCAAGACGCATTCGCAGGCCGCGCAGCCGGTGTTGCTGGCGCATCATCTGCTCGCGCACACCCATCCGTTGCTGCGCGACGTGCAGCGCTTCGCGGACTTCGACACGCGAGCAGCGGTGTCGCCGTACGGTTCCGGGGCTCTCGCCGGCTCGTCACTGGGTCTGAGTCCGGAGAAGATCGCAGCCGAGCTCGGATTCGACTCGTCCGCCGAGAACTCGATCGACGCCACGTCCTCGCGCGACTTCGCGGCCGAGGCTGCGTTCGTGTTGGCGATGACGGCGGTCGATCTGTCTCGGTTCGCCGAGGAGGTCATATCGTGGAGCACGCCCGAGTACGGCTACGTCACATTGGCCGACGCATGGTCCACTGGCAGTTCGATCATGCCGCAGAAGAAGAATCCGGATGTCGCGGAGCTGACCCGCGGAAAGACCGGTCGACTGATCGGAAACCTCACCGGTCTACTGGCCACGCTCAAGGCGCAACCGTTGGCCTACAACCGTGATCTCCAGGAGGACAAGGAGCCGGTGTTCGACTCGGTGGCGCAGCTCGAGCTGTTGCTGCCTGCACTCACGGGATTGACGGCAACGCTCGAATTCCACACCGAGCGCATGGCCGAACTCGCACCGGCCGGGTTCACGCTCGCCACCGACATCGCCGAGTGGATGGTGCGGCAGGGGATCGCGTTCCGCGTAGCTCACGAGGCCGCGGGTGCCTGTGTCCGAGCGGCCGAGGCTCGAGGGGTCGGGCTGGCGGATCTGACCGACGACGAGCTCGCCGCGATCGATCCTTCCCTCACGCCGGCCGTTCGTGAGGTGCTCACGGTGGAGGGTTCCATCTCGTCGCGGGACGCCCGCGGTGGCACTGCCGCGGTGCAGGTGGCGCATCAGCTCGGGGGCGTGCGAGCCACGGCGTCGATGCTGCGTACGTGGGCCGAGGAACCGGTGCTGCGGCACTGAGTGCGCAATCGACATCCCTGCCGGTTCGTCGAGTGTGATGTGAGAAGCTTTCGTCACGCGAAGACCGATGCCGGTCGTTCCGTCGGGGCCGAACGCAGGAGTGTACTTGTGGGACTGAATGCAGACGCCGTACGCGGCCCACTGCGCCGTGCCATCGCCACGGCGCAGAACGGTCTCGAGGTCATCCGTCTCGGTGGGCTCGAGACCGAGGTGGACCCGTCACCGTTTCGGGTGATGGACCGCGAGCCGATGTATCGGCTTCGTCGTTACTTCCCCGACGATGTTCCTGCGGACAGTCCTCCGGTGGTGCTGATTCCTCCGATGATGGTCTCCGCGGACGTCTACGACGTGACGACCGACCAAGGGGCGGCGGGAATCCTGCACGGCATGGGGTTGGATCCGTGGGTCGTCGACTTCGGTTCGCCCGATACCGAGGAAGGCGGATGGGGCCGCACGCTCGCCGATCACGTGGTGGCGATCAGCGAGGTCGTCGACAAGGTGCACGAGCACACCGGTCGCGATGTACACCTGGGTGGCTATTCCCAGGGCGGAATGTTCTGCTACCAGGCGGCCGCCTACCGAGGCGGCCGAAATCTGGCCAGTCTCATCACCTTCGGGGCTCCGGTCGATACACTCGCCGGTTTGCCTCTCGGGATCCCGGCCGGAGTGGCGACGCGAGGTGCGGAGTTCCTGGCCGACCATGTGTTCACCCGGCTCGCCGTGTCGGGGTGGATGGCGCGGACGGGATTCCAATTGCTCGATCCGGCGAAGACCGTGCGGTCGCGCTTGGATTTCCTACGCCAGTTGCACGACCGTGAGGCACTGTTGCCACGCGAGCCGCAGCGACGCTTTCTGGCGATGGACGGGTGGGTGGCCTGGTCCGGCCCGGCCGTTGCCGAGTTGTTGAAGCAGTTCGTCGTGCACAACCGCATGATGACCGGCGGGTTTGTCATCAAGGACAGACTGTTGACTCTGGCAGAACTGACGGTGCCGGTGTTGGCCTTCGTCGGCGAGGTGGACGACATCGGTCAACCGCTCGCCGTCCGCGGCATCCAGCGCGCTGCCCCGCGTGCGCAGGTCTTCGAAACAACCTTGCGCGCAGGCCATTTCGGCTTGGTTGTCGGCAGTACCGCGGCTGCGCAGACGTGGCCGACGACGGGAAACTGGATTCGGTGGCGGGAAGATCTCGGACCCAGGCCCGAGGCGGTCCGCGTCATGGAACGCGAGGATCACGGTGACAGCGACAGCGGAGTGTCGATCACCAATCGACTGATTCATACCGCTGCCTCCATCGCCGAAGTCGGCGTCGGTGTCGGCCGCGGGCTGGCGTCGGCCGCGACGGGGGCGGTGCGCGGTACCCGGGAGATCTCGTCCGAAGCCGTGCGTACCTTGCCGAGGCTCGCCCGCCTGGGGCAGATGCAGCCCCACAGCCGAGTCTCGTTGGGCCGCTTGATCGCCGAACAGGGACGTAAATCTCCGAACGGCGAGTGCTTCCTGTTCGACGATCGAGTGCACACCTACGATGCCGTGAACGTTCGCATCGACAACGTGGTGCGCGGTCTGATCAGCGTCGGCGTGCGGCCCGCGTCGCGCATCGGAGTGCTGATGGAGACCCGCCCCAGCGCGTTGGCTGCCATGGCGGCGCTCTCGCGGATCGGGGCGGTGCCTGTTCTGCTGCAGCCTGGCAGCGACCTGACTGCAGCCTTGCGGACCGTCGACGTCGACACGGTGATCGCGGATCCGGAGAACGTGGCAGCTGCAGTGTCGGTGACACCGAACGTCCTGGTGCTCGGCGGCGGAGACACGCGGACGCTCGACGTCCCGTCCGGATACGAGGTCACAGATCTCGAGGCCATCGATCCCGACACGGTGCGTTTGCCCCAGTGGTACGAGCCGGACCCGGGTCGTGCCCGCGAACTGGCGATGATCCTGTTCACGACTACCGATCACGGTCTCGAACCGCGATACATCACCAACCACCGCTGGGCCTTGTCCGCTTTCGGTACGGCCACCACTGCTGCTCTCGGTCCCGGCGATACTGTGTATTGCCTTGCACCGCTGCATCATTCGGCAGGAATCCTCGTCACGATCGGTGGTGCACTCGCGGGCGGATCGCGGATCGCACTGTCGCGTGGTCTCGAGCCCGAGAGGTTCAGCGAAGAGGTCTACCGCTACGGCGTCACGGTCGTGAGCTACACCTGGACGATGATGCGTCAGATCCTCGACGACGGCCGATTCCCCGTCGACTCCGGTCACCCGGTGCGGCTGTTCATCGGATCCGGCATGCCGGTGGGGCTGTGGCGACGCACTCTCGCAAGATTCAGCCCGGCTCGGGTACTCGAGTTCTACGCCTCCACCGAGAACGACGTGATTCTGGCCAACGTCGCAGGCTCGAAGATCGGATCCAAGGGCCGCCCGTTGCCCGGTAGCGCACGGGTTGCATTGGCGGCCTACGACCCGATCACCGGGCGTCTCGAAGAGGACGACGAGGGCTTCGTCCGACAGTGCCGCGACGACGAGATCGGACTACTCCTCGGCCGACCGAGCGGAGACGGCGAAGCGACCAGTCACGTCATGCGGGGAGTATTCGAACCCGCGGACGCGTGGATCCCCACCGAGAACCTGTTCCGTCGCGATTCCGACGGCGACTACTGGCTCGTCGACCGCAAGGACACCGTCGTGCGATCGGCCTGCGGGCCGGTGTACACCCAACCGATCGTCGACGCGGTGGGTGACCTGGACCAGGTCGATTCGGCTGTGGTGTACGGAGTGCGGGTGACGTCCGATCGGCCACGATCGGTGCGCGTCGAGGCATCGGCCACCGAGGTGGCCGTCTGCGCCATATCGCTGCAACCGGAAGCGGTGATCACCGCTCGTGCGTTGACGGACACTCTCGGCGTGCTGCTGCCGGCGGAGCGCCCGGCGATCGTGCACGTGGTGCCCGAAATTCCGGTGGGTCGCGCGTACCGACCGACCGCGACGGCGTTGAAGCAGGTCGGCATTCCGACGCCGAGTGCGCGTTCGTGGTACTACGACTCCGAGTCGAACAGCTATCGTCGAATGACGAAAGCTGTTGTGGCCGAGCGGTTCGTCGGACGAGAAGCCGCCGCCGAACAATCGTCGTAGCAATGACGTCATAGCAATGACTCAGGGCAGAACGGAACGTGTTCGGTAGCGTAAGCGAGTACACCACTTCCGGTTCGACCGGATCAGAACGAAGGACACCCGTGGCAATCGATTCGACACTGCTTTCCATTCTTGCGTGCCCAGTGGACAAGGGACCGCTGTTGTTGATCGAAGGGGAACTGCTCTACAACCCGCGTCTTCGGCGTGCATATCCCATCGAGAACGGAATCCCGGTGTTGCTCGCGGACGACGCCCGCGATGTCGACGACGCCGAGCACGAGTCGATCCTGTCGCGCGCCACGTCCTAGTACTTTCCGTCGGTCACCCGCGTTCGTCGACCACTGGGTTCGTCGACCACTGGGTTCGTCGACTACGGCGTTCTACGACTACGGGGTTCTACGACGCAATGTCGCGGCGGCTCCGATCAGCG
The DNA here is from genome assembly GCF_002259075.1 of Rhodococcus sp. 15-725-2-2b. Lineage (NCBI taxonomy): Bacteria > Bacillati > Actinomycetota > Actinomycetes > Mycobacteriales > Nocardiaceae > Rhodococcus > Rhodococcus sp. 15-725-2-2b. The sequence goes on from NZ_NPFL01000018.1 coordinate 78,439, forward strand.
CGGCGACGGTGAAAGCCATGACCAGGGCGAGGTCGGTCCACATACGGCCGGTGGCCGCGGGGTACCGGGCTATCTCCTGGAGCGCGTCGACCAGGTAGCTCAGCGGCAGAACATCGCTGATCGCGCTCAGCCAGTTCGGCATCTGGTCTCGCGGCACCAGTAGTCCGCACAGGAACAGCTGCGGAATCACGACGACCGGCATGAACTGAACGGCTTGGAACTCGGTGCGAGCGAACGCGCTGCACAGCAGTCCGATGGCGACGCCGAGCATCGCTCCCAGGACTGCGATCACCAGAACCCATCCGACCGAGCCCTCGATGTCGAGCCCGAGAAATCCGAACGCGACGGTGCACGCGAGCAGCGCTTGACCGACAGCGGCGAGCGAGAAGGCGGACCCGTAGCTCGCAAGCAGGTCCAGTTTGGACATCGGCGTCGTCAGCAGGCGCTCGAGCGTTCCGGAGGTGCGTTCACGCTGCATCGAGATCGACGTGATCAGGAACATGACGACGAACGGCAGGATGCCGAGCATCGTGATGGCGATCCGATCGAACAACGACTGCTGGTTCGGCTGGGTCGGCACGTCTTGGTAGAGGTAGTACAGCAACACCATCAGCAGGGACGGAACGAGCAGCACCATGGCGACCGATCGATGGTCGGCTCTGAGCTGGCGCAGGATGCGGCCGGTGCCGGCTGCATAGATCCGCGCGTTCACGATGTCTGTTCCATGGATCTGACGAGAGACAGGAATGCGCGATCGAGGGTCGTTTCGTTCGTGCGTGCGAGTAGCGCGTCAGGGCTCGATTGGGCCAGCACGGTGCCGTCGCGCATCAGAACGAGACGGCTGCAGTGCTCGGCCTCTTCCATCACGTGGCTCGAGACCAGCACCGTTGTGCCTCGTGCTGCAATATCGGCGAAACGTGACCACAGCTCGGAGCGCAGCACGGGATCCAAGCCGACGGTCGGTTCGTCGAGCACGATCAGCTCGGGTTCGGCAATGAGCGCACTGGCCAGGGATACCCGCCCCAGTTGACCACCCGAGAGTTCGCCCGCCCGTGACGATGCGTGGTCGGCCAGGCCGACCGACTCGATGGCGGACGCCACGTCCGCGCCGCGGCGACCGTACAGCGACCCGAAGTACTGCACGTTCTCGCGAACGGTGAGATCTCGATAGACACTCGGCGCCTGGGTCACGTAGCCGACCGTGCGGCGCAATGGTGCCGAGCCAGCCGGAGATCCGAGGACTGTCACGGTTCCGCTGTCCACGATCTGAGTGCCGACGATCGCACGCATCAGAGTCGTCTTGCCGCAGCCCGACGGACCGAGAAGTCCCGTGATGGCTCCACGAGGGATCGTCAGGGACAAACTGCGCAGCACCGTTCGTTTGCCGCGGCGAACCGTCAGCCCTGTGATGTCGACGGCGTGTTCACCGGTGAACGCCATGTCGGCCTCCAGACTCGTCGGATGTTGCAGTAGTAGCCCCGTCGCGCTCGGTGGTCAAGGGCGAAGCATCATAGGAGGGATGAATGCCGTTGAGTTGGAGACCGGGGAGCCCGACGACGCAGCGCGACGCATCCTCGGTGGAACCATCACCGTGGGCGACGTGTCCGTGCGCATCGTCGAAGTCGAGGCCTACGGTGGTCCGCTCGACGGTCCGTGGCCCGATCCGGCCGCGCATTCCTTCCGGGGGCAGACCGCTCGCAACGAGGTGATGTTCGGTCCTGCAGGTCGTCTCTACGTCTACCTGAGTTACGGAATGCATCTCTGTGTGAACGTGAGCTGCGGCCCGGACGGTACGGCCGCTGCTGTGTTGCTTCGTGCGGGTGAGGTGGTGGCGGGCCACCACGTCGTCGAGAGCAGGCGTGCCGGCCGCGGCCCACGATCGGCGCGGGTCGAGGCCGGTTGGGCCCGCGGGCCGGGCAATCTCGGTCGAGCAATGGGCGTGTCGCTGGAAGACAACGGAAAGGACGTGTTCGACGCGTCGTCGCCCGTCACCCTCGACCTTCTCGAACGCCCGCTGCACGAGAAGATAGTTGGATCCGGCCCACGGGTGGGGGTGAGTGCCGCGGCCGATCGTCCGTGGCGCTTCTGGGTGCTCGGGTCACCGTCGGTATCGAGCTACAAACGGAGTCCTCGCGCCGCCGCGCCCGGTGGCTCGGAGGCCTGACCGACGTGTGGATGCGTCCATGCAGGAGAATCGACGTCGTGAGTGAGAACATCATCGACGAAATGACCTGGCGTGGACTGATCGCGCAGTCCACAGATGTGGACGCGCTGAAGAAGGCCACATCCGAGGGCCCGATCACGCTGTACTCCGGCTTCGATCCGACCGGTCCTTCGCTACACGCAGGGCACCTCGTGCCGTTGCTGGCGCTCAAGCGTTTTCAGCGGGCAGGCCACCGTCCGATCGTTCTCGCCGGTGGTGCCACAGGACTCATCGGTGACCCGCGCGATGTGGGGGAGCGGACCATGAATTCCCGCGAGGTCGTCACCGACTGGGCGTCGCGTATCCGTGGCCAGCTCGAGCGGTTCGTCGATATGGACGAGAGCCCGACTGGCGCAGTGGTGGTGAACAACCTGGCCTGGACGGGGGAATTGTCCGCGATCGACTTTCTCCGCGACATCGGCAAGCACTTCTCGATCAACGTGATGCTTGCTCGCGAGACGGTCAAGAACAGGCTCGAGAGCGACGGAATGTCGTACACCGAGTTCAGCTACATGCTGCTGCAGGCGAACGACTACGTGCAGCTTCGCCGCCAGTACGGCTGCAGCCTCCAGATCGGTGGCTCCGATCAGTGGGGAAACATCATCGCCGGGGTGGAACTCAACCGGCGTCAAGACGCCGAGTCGGTCCATGCAATGACGGTTCCGCTGGTCACGTCCGCCGATGGGAAGAAGTTCGGTAAATCCACCGGCGGCGGCAGCCTGTGGCTCGACCCGGAGATGACGAGCCCGTACGCCTGGTACCAGTACTTCGTGAATACCGGTGACGCGGATGTGGTGAAGTACCTGCGCTGGTTCACCTTCCTGTCCAAGGACGAGTTGGCAGAACTCGAGTCGGCGACCACCGAGCGTCCGCACGCGCGCGAAGCGCAGAAGCGCTTGGCCGCAGAGATGACCACGCTTGTCCACGGTGAAGCGGCGACGCGATCGGTCGAACTCGCCAGCCAGGCGCTCTTCGGGCGGGCCGAACTGACGGAACTCGACGAGAAGACGCTCGCCGCCGCGCTACAGGAAGCGTCTGTGGCGGATATCGAAGCGGGTGCGCCGAACACCATCATCGATCTGCTCGTCGCTACCGGGTTGAGCGAAAGCAAGGGCGCTGCCCGACGCGCGGTCAAGGAGGGTGGCACATCGGTCAACAACGTCAAGATCTCCGACGAGGAGTGGACGCCCGGCGCGGACGATCTCCTGCACGGCCGGTGGTTGGTGGTGCGACGCGGAAAGCGGAACTTCGCCGGAGCCCGAATCCTCGGCTAGATTTTCGATGGCTGCCAGTGGCCGGAGTCACATCCGTGTAATTTGGTTACGACGCCCGTCAGGTGGGTAAGTGACGCGGTGCGACCAGGTCGTTCACGCGAACTATCCGTGAACGACCTGGGGATTTGACGCGTTGTTATCCGGGGCGTAACTTTGTCCAGGTCAGAGCGACACGGACGCCAGCCCAGACCGCAAGGCCTGAGCGACGCGGAGTTCGCCTTCGACAAGATGAAGTCGATCGGATCGCAAGATTTCGACCCCTTCACGGATGAGAAGCCAGTTTGACTGCGCTCGATCATCTGATCTAAGCTGGAACGGTTGCCCCGGACATCCACGAGCTTCAGCTCGACGGTGACTGGTGTGTGCGTGTTCTTTGAGAACTCAACAGTGTGTCGATGAATGTCAGTGCCGAATGTTTTTGGCGCTCATGCCTTTTGGGGTGTGGGTGTGACACCTTCTTGCTTCATTCTTCCCGTCTGAGGTGAGAGGGTTTTGTTTGTTTTGCTAGTTGAGTTTTTTTGCTAGTGATTTGACTCTTTATGTTTATGACTGATTCGCAGTTTCGGCTGTTGATCGAGAGTCTTTTACGGAGAGTTTGATCCTGGCTCAGGACGAACGCTGGCGGCGTGCTTAACACATGCAAGTCGAGCGGTAA
>NZ_NPFL01000004.1:0-643079 GCF_002259075.1 Rhodococcus sp. 15-725-2-2b
GTGGACCTTGTCCACCGCTGCCTCACCGGACGGAATCTCCGCAACCGCGAGACGTTTACGAAGATCGGCCAATTTACCCGCAGTGGTATGGATATCGGGTTCGGTTGTGGTCATGCAGATGTCCCCTACGTTGTGTGGAATGGCAAACGGAGATCGTCAGTTCGTGGCGAGCGAGCGCGCGATCACCAGACGCTGAATCTGGTTGGTGCCCTCGAAGATCTGAGTGATCTTGGCGTCGCGCATGTATCGCTCGACGCGGAAGTCGCGGGTGTACCCGTAGCCACCGAACACCTGTACCGCGTCGGTGGTCACCTTCATGGCCGCATCGGTAGCGATCAGCTTGGCCACGGAAGCGTTGCGCGAGTAAGGAAGTCCGGCGTCACGTCGACGGGCAGCATCGAGGTAGGTGGCGCGGGCCGAGTCCACTGCCGCTGCCATGTCCGCCAACACGAAACCGAGGCCCTGATGGTCGATGATCTTCTTGCCGAACGCCGTACGTTCCTGGGCGTACTTCACCGCGTCGTCGAGCGCCGCCTGCGCGATTCCCACGGCTACAGCGGCAATTCCGAGCCTGCCTGCATCGAGGGCACTGAAGGCGATCTGCAGTCCCTGCCCCTCCGCGCCGATTCGCCACTCGGTGGGTACGTGGACGTTGTCGTAGTGCGCGGCGGTCGTCGGGATCGCATGCAGTCCCATCTTCTCTTCGGGCTTGCCGAAGCTCAGGCCGTCGGTTCCGTCCGGAACGAGGAAGCACGAGATACCTTTCGACCCTTCGCCGGTACGAGCGAACAGGTTGTAGAAGTCGGCCACTCCGCCGTGTGTGATCCACGCCTTCGAACCGTTCACGGTGTAGCCACCCTCGGTCGGGGTGGCCTTGCAGCTCAGTGCGGCAGCGTCCGAGCCGGCCTGTGCTTCGGACAGTGAGTAGGCGCCGATCTGCGCCCCACCGAGCATGTCGGGGAGTTTGTCGGCTTTCTGCTGTTCGGTACCGAACGCCATCACGGGATAGCAAGCCAGACCGTGCACGCTCACTGCGACTGCAACCGCCGCCCAGCGCGACGCCAGTTCTTCGAGGACCTGGAGGTACACCTCGTACGGTTGGCCACCACCTCCCCATTCCTCCGCGTACGGCAGGCTCAACAGGCCCGCCTCGCCGAGGGTGGCGAACACTCCCTCCGGGTAGGTCTCACGCCGTTCGTGGTCGTCGACGATCGGGTCGAGGACCTTGTCTGCCACGTCCCGGGTCAGGGCGATCAGATCACGCGCTTCGGACGTGGGCAACAGACGGTCGACGGGCACGTGAAAACCTCCGGGGCTATCGCATCAGTACTGCCGGACGATCCGCAGTACTGATGCACAGTACTGCACAAGCCGATGCAGTACCATCCCTGATGTGAACGCACCCGTGACCTTGCATGCCACGGCACGCCGTTCCGAACTCTTCGACCAGCTCGTGAGCTTGTTTCTGGCAGAGGGCTTCGCACACCTGACCCTCGACACCATCGCGGCCCGGCTTCGGTGCTCCAAGTCCACGCTGTACACCCTGGCGTCGAGCAAGGATCAGCTGGTCGGCGGCGCAACGGTGCACTATTTCAAGTCCATGACCACGCAGGTGGAGAACGCGGTCGCCGAGGTGGACGGCACCCGCAATCGCATCACCACCTATCTCACCGCGGTGGGGGCAGCTCTCGAGTCCGCGTCCGAACAGTTCATGACCGACCTGGCGTCACTGGAGGCGGCCCGCTCGGTATACGAACGAAACACCGCCATCGCCGCGCGCCGCGTCCAGGAGTTGATCAGCGAGGGCGTGGCCAGCGGTGAAGTGCGCGACGTGCACGCGGCCTTCGTCGGGGACGTGGCCTCCTCGGTCATGGTTCGCATTCAGACTCGCGAGGTGTTTCGACTGACCGGACTGAGCGACGGCGACGCTTACCTCGAACTGGCGAAATTGCTGACGGCGGGCATCGGCGCGTAGCCGCGGAGCAGGGAATGAATCGACCTCGGTATGCGCTGACACCCAACGAATACAGTTGATCCTTCAACGAAAGAGCGCGTGATGAAGAAGATCGGATTTCTGTCCTTCGGACACTGGTCGGCGTCCCCACAGTCGCAGACGCGGTCCGTGTCGGACGTGCTGCTGCAGTCCATCGACCTCGCGGTCGCCGCCGAAGAACTGGGTGCCGACGGCGCGTACTACCGCGTCCATCACTTCGCCAACCAGCTCGCGTCACCGTTCCCACTCCTCGCCGCCGTCGGTGCCAAGACGAGCACCATCGAGATCGGCACCGGTGTCATCGACATGCGCTACGAGAACCCGTTCTACATGGCCGAGGACTCGGGTTCCGCCGATCTCATCTCGGGCGGGCGGCTGCAGCTCGGAGTCAGCCGAGGATCGCCCGAACAGGTCGTCGAGGGCTACCGCTACTTCGGCTACACACCGGCCGAGGGCTCCGATCACGCCGACATGGCCCGTGAACACACCCGCATCTATCTCGATCTTCTCGAAGGCAAGGGTTTCGCACAGCCCAATCCGCGGCCGATGTTTCCCAATCCGCCCGGACTCCTGCGCCTGGAACCACACTCCCCCGGTTTGCGGCAGCGCATCTGGTGGGGTGCCGGCACCCGCGACACCGCCGAGTGGACCGCGCGACAGGGCATGAACCTGATGAGCTCGACGCTGTTGAGCGAAGACACCGGAGTGCCGTTCCATCGATTGCAGGCCGAGCAGATCGAACGATTCCACAAGACGTGGAGCGACGCTGGACACGACTTCGCGCCGCGAACTTCGGTGAGTCGCAGCATTTTTCCGATCGTGAACGATCTCGATCGCGCCTACTTCGGCCGAGAGGGCAGCGGCGACGATCAGGTCGGCTACATCGACGGCGGCAAGGCCCGATTCGGCAAGACGTACGCAGGCGAGCCCGATCGACTGATCGAAGAGCTCGCCGCGGACGAAGCTATCGCAGCCGCCGATACGCTGCTGCTCACCGTCCCCAACCAGCTGGGCGTCGACTACTGCGCCCACGTCCTCGGCACTGTGTTGCGCGATGTCGCTCCCGCGTTGGGGTGGCGCTGACCACTCGCAGAGCGGGAGGGGGTTGGTATCGGCGGATACGGGTACTGGCAGCTCGTTCACCCGCCCTCGCCTGCCAGGAGTTCCCATGCTCAAACGCGACGTATCCGCGCGCCTCGATGTAGACATCACCGCAGCCACCACGCTCGAATTCCAGATCGCAATCGCGCCGCATCCGGGCACGACGGTCACCGAATCACTGTCCTTCGTTCTCGACGGCAACCCCATCGAGGCGAAGGAAGTGAGCGGGCCGCACGGCAACCGAATTCACGTCATGCCCGCCGACGTTGGCAACCTGCAGGTCTCGTACGACGCCACCATCTTGGGCAACACCACCCCGGCACCGGTCACCGACTACGACATGTCGCTCTACCTCCGACCGAGCCGGTACGCCGAGGCCGACAAGTTCTACGGTTTCGCCGCAACCGAATTCGGCGACTACGCGGATTCCGAGGAACTGCTGGCCAAGATCTCCGCGTGGGTCGGAGCCCGCCTGAGTTACGTTCCGGGGAGCAGTGATCCGATCGACGGAGCTGTCGACACACTGCTCGCCGGACAGGGCGTCTGCCGGGACTACTCGCACCTCGTGGTGGCCATGCTGCGGGCGGTCAACGTTCCGGCCCGCCTGGTAGCGGTGTACGCACCCGGCTGCGATCCGATGGACTTCCACGCCGTCGCCGAAGCATTCGTGGGCGGCCAGTGGCGCGTCGTGGATGCCACCTGCCTCGCCCCGCGCTCGACGCTGGTGCGCATCTCGGTCGGTCGCGACGCCGCCGACACTGCGTTCCTGGACAACCACAAGGGTGCCATCACGCTGAACAGTTCCGTGGTCACGGCAGTGGTCGACGGCGAGCTCCCCGAGGACGACATCACCGAACTGGTCTCCCTCACCTAATCTCCGGCCGGACACCGCCCGAATGTGATCTGCATCACACGTTCGTTTGCTTTCGGTGACGAAAACCGACTAAGTATCCGTTACCAACAATCACAGCCACCCGGAAGGACTCTCATGAGCTTCATCGACAAGGCCAAGAACGCCGCGGAAGACGCCATCGGCAAGGCGAAGGAAGTTGTCGGCGACGCCACCGACAACAAGGACCTCGAGGCCGAGGGCAAGAAGGATCAGGGTTCGGCAGGCGTGAAGAAGGTCGGCGAGAACATCAAGGACACCTTCAAGTAACACCGCAATCGCATCGAGTGCCGCCGATCTCGATGATCGGCGGCACTCGCCTTTCACCCCTTCCACCTCACAGAACGGATTCCCTCATGACCACATCCACCGGCAACACCGAGACCACCAAGCGTCGCGGCGGATTCGCCTCGAAGTTTGCCCTCCTCGTCACGCTCGTCCTGGTCGCAGCACTGGTGATCTTCGTGCTGCAGAACACCGTGCACACCACCATCAACTTCCTGGGCTGGAACTTCGATCTCGGCCAGGGCGTCTCCTTGCTCGGTGCCGCTGTCGTCGGAGCCGTCATCACGTTGACCGCCACCGCTGCGCTCAAGGTTCGACGCGCAGTCCGATGATCCCCCTGCTCGCGCGCAAGTACCTGTACCGCTACCTCATCGTTGCGATCGGGCTTCCCGTCCTCGCTCGGTTGTTGGCCCTCGCCGGCCAGAGCCTCGAAAAGCGAACGGGCAAGGACAATGTCGTGTCCAGAGGCCTGAAGTCGGCCGGTCGATTCGCACAACGGCGGGCCGACAAGTCGCAGGGCAAGAAGGATCGTGAGTCTCTTCGCGCACGCCGCTGAGCCGGTCGACCAATGCGTCGGCCGGCTGTACCGGCCTACCCGGCGACGATCAGTGTCCCGCCGGGTCGGTCAGCGACTTGCCTTCCCGAGCCTTGACACGTTTGCGCTCCAGTAGAACCAGTGCAATTCCGGCCGCGAGAAGAACCGGCGCGGCGATCGCACCGATCCACACCCATCCGGAGAACCCGTAGCCGGCGGCGGTAAGGGTGAGACCCAGGCTCACCAATGCAATTCCGATGAAGATGTATCCGGGCCAGTTTCGCGTGTCGACTATCGCCTCACCCGCGTGGCCGCGGGTCGTCCGATCGTCGTCGCGTGCGCCGGCGTCGGAATCGCTCGTGTTCTGGTGCGCCATGTGAACCTCTCGAGATGAATGAGTGACGGCCACTGACCGCAGACCGGTCCTGAGGAGCGTTCACCGCCTTCACAGCGCGGTTCCCGTAAAGCGCCGTCGACAAACATCGGGCCGATGGTTCAGTCGTGCCAACTCACTGCGGCGAACGGGGCGTGGCTCGTCAGCCGTCCGACGATGCCTGCGTGTGCGAAGTTCTTGGCGGTGGCGACCGCGTCGAGCACGTCCACGCCTTTCGCGAGCTCGGCCGTGATGGCCGCGGCGAACACGCATCCGGCACCCGATACCCGCTCCTCGCCCACCTTGGGGGCGCGCAGCACGGTCAGTTCGGAACCGTCCCAGACGACGTCTACGGCCTCGTCGCCGGGCAACCCCGCACCCCCCTTGACCACCACGTACCGCGGTCCGAGTTCGGCAATTCGCTTGGCCGCCTCGCCCAGATCGTCGACGGTGGTGATGGCGTCCATTCCGGACAATGTCTGTGTCTCGAACAGATTGGGGGTGATCACGGTGGCCAGCGGAAGAATGTCGCGCCGAAGCGCATTGTCGGTGTCGAGCGCCGCGCCCGGCTCCTGACCCTTGCAGATCAACACCGGATCGACCACCACGTGCCGCCACGGCTGCAGACGCAGTGAGCTCGCCACGGTCTCGACGGTAGCGGGTGTGCCGAGCATGCCGATCTTGACGACATCGAGATCGTGTGCGGCAGTGGCGACTTCGATCTGATCGGCGATGACCGAGCTGTCGATGGGAACGAAGCGGTGGCCCCAGTCGGACTTCGGATCGAACGAGACGATGCACGTGATGGTGCCGACTCCGTAGACCCCGAGCCGCTCGAATGTCTTGAGGTCTGCCTGCAGACCGGCTCCACCGGTGGCTTCCGAACCTGCGATCACGTACGCGATTGTCGACATGACCTCAGTATGACAAGTGCCTTTCGACCCGAAATCAGGTGGTCGCGCACCTGGTGGGGCGAACGTCAGCTCGGCAGATCGGGCTCGGTCGGGTGTTCACGGCTGATCAGCTGCGCCGCCAACATCGATACCGGCACGTTCATTTCCTGTGACAGCGCACCGAGCATGTCGAACGCGCGGATGGCGTCGACGTCGAAGCGCTCCATGATGATCCCCTTGGCCTGACCGATTCGATCTCGCGAGGCCAGAGCGCTGCGGTGGGACATGACTTCTCCTCGATCTGCCGCACCGATTGAACCGGCCCGTTTCGGGGCATACGGCAGTGTCGGATCGTTCTACCGTGCGATCGCAGCACCCAGAGTGCCCCACTTCCAGTCCCGGAGTGTCGGCGAGCGCGGATCACGTGCTCACACAAAACGACAAGAGATTCCGGAGGCCGAATCGTGCCCACGAGCAGAGAAACCACAGCCAGCTGTGAGGACGTCTGGAGAGTCCTCGCGGACGGTTGGACGTACGCAACCTGGGTGGTCGGTGCATCCCGAATTCGCGCCGTCGACAACACCTGGCCCGCACCGGGTTCCACGATTCACCATTCCGTCGGCACCTGGCCCGCGGTGCTGAGCGACGTGACTGGTTCGGTGGGAATTCACGCCGAACGAGAGATACGACTCGAAGCGCGCGCCCTGCCGTTCGGCAAAGCGTCGATCACGGTGCGGCTACACCCGATTGCCACCGGCTGCCGCATCGAGATCATCGAGCACGCGATCACTGCGCCGTTCGCCCTGGTGCCGAATCGGATACAGCATCTGTTGGCGCATCCACGCAACGCCGAGGCGCTCCGTCGGCTCGCCCTGCTCGCAGAGCGGTCCACAGCTCCGTGAGCAAGTCCCCACTGCGACAGGCAGTCTCGGGGAAAATGCTGTTCGTCTTCATTCTCGGCGATGTGCTCGGTGCCGGAATCTACGCTCTCGTCGGCGAGATAGCGGGCGAGGTCGGCGGAGCGATCTGGCTGCCCATGCTCGTCGCCCTGCTGATGGCACTGCTGACCGCTGCGTCGTACGCAGAACTCGTCACCAAGTACCCACGAGCAGGCGGCGCAGCCGTGTTCGCGCAGCGGGCGTACAAAAAACCGCTCGTGTCGTTTCTGGTGGGATTCTCGATGCTCGCCGCAGGTGTCACCAGCGCCGCCGGCCTGGCGCTTGCCTTCTCGGGCGACTACCTGGGCGTGTTCCTCGACGTGCCAGCCGTCCCCGCCGCAGTGGTCTTCCTGCTTCTGGTCGGGCTGCTCAACGCTCGCGGGATCACCGAATCGTTGCGGGCGAACCTCGCTATGACGGTCGTCGAGGTATCGGGTCTGGTGCTGATCGTCGCCCTCGCCGGTCTCGTGCTGAGCCGGGGTGACGGCACGCCGTCCAGGGTCCTCGAATTCACCGACGCGACGACTCCGACGCTCGCGGTGCTCGGCGCGGCTCTGCTCGCGTTTTATTCGTTCGTCGGATTCGAGACGTCGGCGAACATCGCCGAAGAAGTCGAGGACGTGCGCCGGGTCTACCCACGGGCTCTTCTCGGTGCTGTCACCGTCGCCGGGGTGGTGTACGTGCTCGTCGGTCTCGCAGTGTCCACCGTCGTGCCCGCCGACACCCTGGCGCAATCGACCGGTCCGCTGCTCGAGGTCGTCGCAGCTGCCGATGCGGGCATTCCGCCGTGGGTCTTCGGCCTCGTCGCACTGGTAGCCGTGGCCAACGGCGCACTGCTGACCATGATCATGGCCTCGCGACTGACCTTCGGCATGGCTCGTGACGGTCTGCTTCCCGGCGCATTGGCCAAGGTTCTGCCGGGCCGCAGAACTCCGTGGGCAGCGATCGTGGCCACCACCGTCGTCGCGATGGTGTTGTGCAGCACCGGTTCCGTCGCTGCGCTTGCGGAGACGGTCGTGCTGCTCCTGCTGTTCGTCTTCATCAGCACCAACGTGGCGGTACTGGTGCTTCGCAGCGATCGGGCCGACTCCGGTCATTTCCGGACGCCGACCGCACTCCCCGTGCTGGCACTGATCACGTGCGCAGTTCTACTGACCCAGCAGTCCGCGGCAACGTGGCTGCGCGCCGGATTGCTCCTCGCCGTGGGAGTAGCGCTGTACTTCGTCGGTAACCTGCTGACCAACAAGACCGATACCGACCGGAGGAGTGCAGTCTCATGACCACCACCGAGGTCGACGCGATCGTGATCGGCAGTGGCCACAACGGCTTGGTTGCGGCGGCAGCGATGGCCGACGCCGGCTGGGACGTCGTGGTCCTCGAGGCTGCCGAACATCCCGGCGGCGCTGTGCGCAGCGCCGAGCTCGTTCCCGGTTTCACCAGTGACCTTTTCAGCGCCTTCTATCCGCTGGCGCTCGCCTCGCCTGCCATGACTGCACTCGACCTGGAAAGCCACGGGCTGCAGTGGTCGCACTCCCCCGCGGTGTACGGCCATGCGCGGTCACCGCAGGACACCGACGCTCCGGTCGTTCACCACGACGTCGAGACCACCGCTGCGCGGCTGTCGGAACACGACGCGCGAGACGGCCGAACCTGGCTGCGGCTCTTCGAGCAGTGGGAGCGCATTCGCGAGCCCTTCATGAATTCGCTGTTCGGACCGTTTCCACCCGTCGTCCCAGCGGCTCGACTCGTCCACACCTTGGGGGTGCCCGAGACACTGCGCTTCGCGCGATTCGCGGCCCTTCCCGCCCGGGTGATGGCTCACGAGCTCTTTCACAGCGAGGCTGCTCGCTGCCTGCTGCTGGGCAACGCCATGCACGGTGACGTCCCGACTGATGCCCCGGTGAGCGGCATGATGGGCTGGCTGCTCACGATGCTGGCTCAGGACGTCGGGTTTCCGGCCCCTGTGGGCGGATCGTCTGCGCTGACGACCGCGTTGATTCGTCGTGGTGCCGCGTCGGGTGCGGCGCTCGAGTGCGGTCAGGCGGTCGAGCACATCGAGGTACGCGGCGGCCGCGCTCGCGGGGTGCACACCGCTGCCGGAGACACGTTTCGAGCGCGTCGGGCGATCGTGGCCGACGTGTCCGCACCGGCTCTGTACGGTTCACTGCTTCCGTTCGACGCCGTGCCGCGCCGAGTGCACGACGACTTGCGCACCTTCGAGTGGGACACCCCGGTGGTCAAGGTGAACTACGCACTCGATCGTCGAATACCCTGGAACTCACCGTCTTTGGCCGACGCCGGCACCGTCCATCTCGGTGCGGACGACAACGGCCTCGTGCACTGGGCGGCAGATCTCACCACCGGAGTTCTTCCCCAGAGCCCGTTCATGCTGTTCGGCCAGATGACCACTGCCGATCGGAGCAGGTCACCGGAGGGCACCGAAAGCGCTTGGGCCTACACACATCTGCCGAGGGGCGTCGTCGACGACGCGGCCGCCGACACCGTGGCGGATCGGGTCGACGAAGTCCTCGACGCCCATGCACCGGGATTTACCGATTCGGTCGTCGGGCGGGTCGTCCAACGACCGAGCGATCTGTACGGTGCCGATGCCAATCTGCACGGTGGTGCGGTGAACGGCGGAACCGCGCAGCTGCAGCAGCAGTTGATATTTCGACCGACGCCGGGGCTGGGGCGGGCGGAAACGCCGGTGGAAGGACTGTTTCTCGGGTCGGCATCGGCGCACCCCGGTGGAGGAGTGCACGGAGCCGCCGGCCTCAACGCTGCCCGGGCAGCGCTGGGCCAGCGAGGTGTACACGGCTGGATGAAGAAGAAAATCACCGGTTCGCTCATCGACGTGTTGACCCGGTGACGGCGTTATCGAAACGAGATCTTTCGTTACTCGTTCGAGATGTGCGGCGGAGTCTCCTGCAATCAGGCACTGGCATCGTTGAAAGCACAACAACTCAGCGTTGTGCACCGCGCGGGCAGACCGACCGGGACGAACGCTTCGGGGAAGAGGTAAAGATATGTTGACCAGCACTGCAACGATGGAACGCTCCATTCGCGACGACGAGGGCGTGTTTCGGGTCGAGACCGTCGTTCGACCGGACGGACACAACATTCTGCGAGCGTCGGGCGAACTCGACATGTCGACCAGAGCCGAGTTCGTGCACAGCCTGGACCGCCTGGCCGCCGCCTCCGATCGGGTCTGTGTCGATCTGTCGGCGGTGTCGTTCATGTACTCCGGCGTTGCCAACGCAATCATCGATGCCACCTACGTGCATCCGGGCAAGATCGCCGTGCTCGCGCCTGCACGATCGGTGCGTATGGTCCTGGAGGTACTGGGCGCAGGCGACCTGTTCGTCGACGCGTTTCGGTCGTGAGTTCGACTCGACAACAGGTAACGTCGAACCCATGCCAGACGAGCCGACCGGAGCAGCCTTCGAGATCGTGGCAGCGGACCACGACGCGACGACCGTGCTCACCGTCCGAGGCGAACTCGATCTCGACACCATACCGGAGCTGTCGGCTGCTGCGTTCCCGGCGGCAGACACAGCCCGGGCCGGACTCGTGGTGGATCTGACGGATGTGAGCTTCCTGTCGTCGAGCGCCATCACCATACTGGTGCGAGTCTGCGATCGACTGCCCGATGCCTCGCTCATGGCGCTCGTGGCGGTCGATGGAGTCGTGGTTCGGCCCGTGCAGCTCAGCGGAATCGATCGGGTGATGGCCACTTTCACGACCGTTCCCGACGCGGTGGCTCACGTGCGGTCGGCAGCTCTCGACTCGGAAGTCGACCGATGACCGGCCGGTACCGGTTCGGACAGCGACGATGACCGAGAGCAGTCCCGGACCCACTCCACAGCGTTGGAGCCACACCGCACCGGCCGAATCGGCCGTGGCGACCGCGCTTCGACGCCGGCTGCATCACTGGGTTCTCGAACTGGGAGTGAGCAACTCTCTGGTGGACGACATCGCCCTCGGGGTCTACGAAGCGCTCGCGAACGTGGTCGAGCATGCCTACCACGCAGTGCCCGAGCCCGGAACGATGACGGTCACCGCCGCGTACGAACATCGAACCCTGACTGTCACGATTTCCGACACCGGAACGTGGCGGCCACCGACGCCGACGACCAATCGCAGCCATGGGTTGCAGCTCGCTGCCGCAGTGTCGGACGACCTCCTCGTCGATCACCGGCCGGGGTTCGGGACCATCGTGACTGCGGTGTGGACCGATCCGGTCTCGGCAAGCCGCTCCAGTTCTGCCACCCGCTCGTCATGAACGAAGGGAGTGCCCATGTCTGCCACTGCTGCTGAATTGCTCGACAGTGCACCGTGCGGGGTGTTCTCCGTCGATGTGGCCACGGCACGGATCCTCTACGCCAATGCTGCCGCCGCCCGGATCACCGCACGCAGTCGTGACGCTCTCGTGGGAACGTCGGTCACCGACCTGTTCACGATCGAGTTCGAGCCCGTACTGACGGCGCTGATCGATGTCGCGTCGAATTCACGGGCCGACTCCCCGATCGGAGCCTCCGCGAAGCTGACCGTCGCACCCGACAGGAGCGATGCAATCGCCGTGTCGATACTCGCCAACGCCCTGCGCACGCCCACAGGTCCCATGACGGTGACGATGACGCTGCACAACGAGACCGAGCGGAACGTCCGCGAAAGAGATCTGATCGACGCCCGTGACAACGCCGAGGCGGCGCAGGACAGCGCCGAGGCCGCTCTGGACAGATCACAGGATGCACTGGGCGCCTCGGAGGAAGCGCGCAAGCAGGCCGAGGCAGAGAGAACGCAAGTGCAGATTCTGGCGTCGACCCTGCAACGCACCCTGCTCCCCCCGATCCTGTCCGCTCCGACGGGTATGAACGTGGCGGCTCACTATCACCCCGCATCCATCGACGAGGTCGGTGGCGATTTCTACGATGTGTTCCCCCTCGACAATCGGACATGGGGATTCTTCCTCGGTGACGTCAGCGGGAAGGGTGCCGGAGCCGCCGCCGTCACCTCGCTGACCCGATACACCCTGCGCGCCGCGGCGGTGTTCGACCGCGACCCGATCTCGGTACTCCAGAACCTCAACACCGTTCTGCACCACGAGTTCCACGGCGACGACCCACGTTTCTGCACAGTGGTTTTCGGCACCATCACTCCGGGCCCGGACGGCGCGGTGGTCGACCTCGCCAGCGGCGGACATCCGCCGGCACTGCGTATCGGTCACGACGCCGGCGTGGATTTCGTGGACACCACCGGCGGTCAGTTGGTCGGAGCATTGGCCGAGCCGCACTTCGCGTCGGCATCGGTGACATTGCGACCCGGCGACGTCATGGCCTTCTACACCGATGGTTTGACCGAGGCGATCGTCGGACCGGAGCGCGCACGTTTCGACGACGACGGTGGCCTCGAATCTTTTGCTGCCGAAAGAGGTCCGACGACTGCGCCGAAGATCGTCGACGATCTCACGTCACTTCTGGCTTCCTTCGGAGACGGTCTGCAGGACGACGTTGCACTGCTCGCCTTCGAGGTACCCCGGGTCGACGCCGACGCGTAGCAGTTCAGGCCCGCAGGCTCGCTCAACGTGCGCGTATTCCCGACAGGAACACCCGCAGGACGTAGTCGGAGACTTGTTCCGGTTCTTCCTCGGACCGTGAGACGGACCTGATCACCACGTTGTTGGCGAGTATCGTCGCAAGTTCGCTTGCCGACGCCTCGGTACCGAAGTCGCCTCGACGCTGGCCACGTTCGAGGATCGGGGTGAGCGCCGAGGGCAGCGGGAGTTGCTCCCGAATGGTGGTGACAGTGCTCGGCTCGTGAAACTGCTCGAAGCTCAGTGCCAGCAGCATCCCCGAGCTCATCGAGCGGTTGCGCGCCACGAACTCCGCAAGCCGACCGACCGAACGTTCCAGAGCCGCAATGGGTTCCACCTCCAGTCGGGCGTCCGCACGACCCAGCCGGAGGACGCGCTCGAACTCGGGCGTCAGTGCGGCAACGATGATGTCGACCTTGCTCGGGAACAGGCGCTTGAGATCGGCAACGGTGAGCGAGGAAGCAGTGGCGATGTCGGCGAGGGTGACCGAGAAATATCCGTGTGCCGCGAACAACCTCTCGGTCGCCGCGATGACGTCGGATTCGATGTCGGCCCTCGAATGATCGAAACCGTCGAGAGAAGCGGGCACGTCCGCGGGTCCCGCTGTGCGTTCACGACGATCCGAGTGAACTGGGTCCACCGCCCATTCCAGCAGCGATTCGACAGCCGTGGACGCACGAGACGTGGGCACCGTTCCCGGGCTCAGCGTCTCACGGAAAGCAAGACCGTCGAGCAGGGCGACGAGGACATGGGACAGTCCGGTCACCGTCAGCGGCGTTCTCACCGAACCCCCGAGTGCACGAAGCTTGTGCCGGACGGCATCCTCGACTGCGGCGTCCATGGCATCGAATTCGGGTGCCAACGACGATCTCCCTCCGGCGTGGTCGGAGGCGATCATCGCGCCGATCATTCTCCTGCGCAGCAGACCGGAGGTCAGTTGCTCGAAGTAGGACGCGAGATCCGACGAGGCATGCTCTGCATCGCCGGGCTTCGTATACTGCAGAGTCACGTGCGCGAGCAAGTCCTCGACGAACGCTTCCTTGCCACCACGCTCCCCGGCACGGGAGGACCCGGGGTACGCATTGTGGAAAGTCTGGTGCGACAACCCGGCTTCTTCCACGACCGAGGCGATAGACAGCGATCGTGCGAGCACCGACATATCGAGATCGGTCAGCAATCGTGAGCCCGCCAGCAGCAGTTGTTCGCGGGGTGTGGATTTCGGGCTCAACGACGACCGCCTACGGTTTCGATCCGGTGGACAGTGAACTATAACAATGGCCCCGTGAAGACCCGACTTTACAAAACGATAAACCTGGATCGACAGAAGCCTCCAATGCCGCGTTCTGCCTCGAACCCGTTGGTGTTGTTTCATATCCTCCGGCGTGGTCGGATGTCCGAAACACCCAAGTCGGACAGCAGGGGTCGGATGCAATGCAAGTGACGAGTACAGGTCTGTCGACCACGACGATTCAGGTCGCGTCCGGTACCGCGGTCCATCCGGGGCAGCGATTCGCGCCGCGCCGCAGTGCATCGACCGTGCGCGCCAGGACCGTCGCAAATCCCGGTACCGAGACTCCCAGGTCACGGCAGGAAGCGACGAGGTTCGCCGATCCCGGCCTCACCGCCCGCGAGATCGCGGTCCTGGGTGCGTGGTTGCGCTGCGACTCCAAACAAGAAGTGTGCGCGGTTCTGCACATCGCACTCGGCACGGTGAATACCCACCTGTCTCGAATTCGCGCGAAGTATGCCACCGTCGGTCGTGCGGCACCGACCAAAGCGTCGCTCGTGGCCCGGGCACTGCAGGACGGCTTGGTCACCCTCGACGATCTGTGATCGTCAGCCCGCGTGCAGGGTCGGTGTCAGGCTCGTTCCGCCCACGGGTCCGCGCGTCGCCACAGGGTCGGCAATTCGAGGTCGATGTCGTCTCTCCGCGCGCAGGCGTTCAGCACATCGACGGAGGCAGACATGTCGTCGAAGACGTACGCGAGCGCTTGCAGTGGTTCGTCCAGGGACCGAAAGAAGTTGTCCCAGTGCGTCAACACCACGCGTCGGGCACCGACCGCCACGACCGTCTCCTGCCAGTACTGCTCGATGAACACGCGCGGCCGTCGACCGAGTTGCCCTATCGAGAGGTAGACCACGTCGGCACGGCGGCCTTCGAGCATGCCGGAACGAAAACCGGCGCTGCTGTGCACCAGTGCCGTACGGCCGCTGGGAACGTGTTCGATGTGCATCGACCATGCCTCCCCGCATCGGTACTCGCGCACCCGAGCCGGCTGGGTCAGTGGCCGCTCGATCCTGCCGTGCGCCCGATCCGGATACGAGTGAACCGATTCGACGAACGAGACGGCGAAGTTGCCCTGCACCGTTGTCTCGTCGTTCGCGACCACGACGATCCGGTCGTCCGGGAGCCCGGAACCCTGCCCGATGAACCCGGTCGAGGAACCGCCGACCAGAACTGCATCGGTACGCAGCGCTACCGCCGCCGAGTCGAGTGCGTGATCGTAGTGCGAGTGGGCACACAGCACCGCGTCGAGCGTGGTGATCCCCGCTCTGCGCAGGGCTGCATCGATGCGCCCCATGTCCGACCGCAGCGGTCGTACGAGGGTTTTCGGAAGCGACGGTCGCGAGAAGAAGCCGTCGGTGAGGATCGCCGATCGGCCGTCGTCGAAGAGCACGGTGCTGACACCGAGAAACGACACTGTCACCGGCGAATGGGGACCCGCCGACTCAGTGGTGGCGATCTCCGCCGGACCCGGCAGCGCGGGACGACCGATTCTGAGGGCCACCGTCACGCCTGCGCGGCGATCGCGCGTCCCGCCTGACGGCCGCCGAAGATGCACCCACCGAGGAAGGTTCCCTCCAGTGAGCGATACCCGTGCACACCGCCGCCGCCGAATCCTGCGATCTCACCGGCCGCCCACAGCCCGTCGATCGCGTGTCCGTCGCCATCGAGAACCCGGCCCTGCAGGTCGGTTTGGATGCCGCCCAACGTTTTCCGCGTGATGATATTCAGACGCACGGCAATCAACGGACCCGACTTGGGATCGAGAATCTTGTGCGGCGAGGCGGTACGCGCGATGCGTTCTCCGCGCGAACGACGCGAGTTGTGGATTGCGGAGATTTGCAGGTCCTTGGTGAACGGGTTGTCGACCTCACGGTCGCGGGCCTCGATCTGCCGCTTCAGATCGACGAAGTCGATCAGATTTTCGCCGGAGATCCTGTTCATGCCCTGGACGAGTTCGGCGAGGGTGTCGGCGACGACGAAATCCTCTCCGTTCTTCTTGAACGCCTCGACCGGTCCGCTGGCACCGGGCAGCACTCGACCGAGGACGAGCTTGAGGTTCTTTCCGGTGATGTCCGGATTCTGCTCCGATCCCGAGAGCGCGAACTCCTTCTCGATGATCTTCTGCGTCAGAACGAACCAGGAGTAGTCGAATCCACTGTCCTGGATGGCTTTCAACGTTCCGAGGGTATCGAAACCGGGAAAATTGGGCACCGGGAACCGTCGACCACGCGCGTCGAACCACATGGACGACGGGCCGGGAATGATTCTGATTCCGTGATTCTTCCAGATCGGATTCCAGTTCTTGATGCCCTCGGTGTAATGCCACATGCGGTCCTTGTTGACCAGACGTCCACCGACTTTTTCGGTGATGCCGAGCATGCGGCCGTCGACGTGTTCGGGGACTCCGGAGATCAGAGACTTCGGAGCCGTTCCCAACCGTGCCGGCCAGTTCTCCCGCACCATGTCGTGGTTGGCTCCGATGCCGCCCGCGGTGACGAGCACGGCTCCGGCACGCAGCTCGAACTCACCCACCTCGACGCGGGTACTACCCGAACCTCGTTCCGCGGCACTGGGTTCGAGAACTGCGCCGCGAACTCCCTCAACTGTGCCTGCACTGACGATGAACTCGTCGACGCGGTGACGAAAACCGAAGCGCACCAATCCCTTGTCGGCGGCCTCCCGCACGCGCCGCTCGAACGGTGCGACAACCCCGGGCCCGGTACCCCAGGTCAGGTGGAACCGCGGAACCGAATTCCCGTGTCCCTCGGCGAGGTAGCCACCACGTTCGGCCCACCCGACTATGGGTACCCACCGCACCCCCTGCGCGTGCAGCCAGGAGCGCTTCTCCCCGGCCGCGAAGTCGAGGTACGCGCGCGCCCACTGGTGTCCCCAATAGTCCTCGCCGGCCGGATCGTCGATGCCGCGATCGAAGGTCGCGGTGCCGAGCCAGTCCTGCCACGCGAGCTCCGCGGAATCCTTGATGCCCATGCGTCGCTGCTCCGGGGTGTCGACCATGAACAGACCGCCCAGCGACCAGAACGCTTGTCCACCCAGGTTCTGCTCGGGCTCCTGGTCGAGGAGGAGCACCCGTTTTCCGGCGTCGGCCAGTTCGGCGGTCGCCACCAGTCCGGCCAAGCCTGCACCCACCACGATCACGTCTGCGTCCATTGCCCCACTCTTCTGCTCGACCCGTCTGTCTCCCTCGACTGTGCTGTCGTGGGCGCCGGAACTCAAGGAAATCGGCTTCGTTGACAATACGGTTCATCAGTCACCGACAAATATGAGACGATGCCGCGGTGTACCGAGCCCGGGCTGCGGTGGTCGCCGAGATCGAAGCGGAACTGGTGGATGTGGTGGCGTCGGCAGTGCAGGCCGTGCGGGATGCAATTCCGGTCTACCGCACCCTGGACGGTCCGCAGTCGGCCGATGTCGAGGCGATCGCCTACTGGTCGCTGCGTCGCCTGATGACGCTGTGGGCAGGCGGCGATCCGGCTCTCGACGGACGTGATCACAGTCGATTTCGCGCGATCGGTGCGGCTCGCGCCGCCGACGGCCGACCGTTGGCCGACGTGCTCAGAGCCTATCGAGTTGCATCGAGCGTGTTCGTTCGGCACGTGGCGACCGAGTACCTCGATGCGCTCGACCCACCGGACATCGCCGATCTCAGCCTGGGCGTGCTCGACGCCATCGACGCGATATCCGAGGAGATCATCGGCGCGTACATCGTTGCGCGCGAACAACTCACATCCAATCGGGCGCAGGCTCACGCCCTCTTGCTCGACGACCTGCTGGCGAACAGACACAACTCGCCCGGAGCGGTGGCCGATCGCGCTCGCGAACTCGACCTGGAACTGTCCAGTCACCCGAATCTACTGGTGGTGGAAATGACAAGCGCGGGCAGAGCACTGACCGATGACACCATCGAATCTCTGGTTCTCGCACTGGGACTCGCGCCGCCCGATCGCACCGCGCCGTCGACGACGCGCAGTCACCTGTGCACCCGACGCGAGCAGCGGGCGATCCTGCTGCTGCCGTCCTCGATCGGTCGAGACCGTGCCGACGGCGCGTCCCGAGCGACCGGTGTGCGTGGATGCCTCGTGGAGCTGTCGACCATTGCCGGTGTCAGCGGCGCGTGGAGGCTCGCTTCCGATGCTCTGGACACGGCACCGGATCATGCGTTCGACGATCGTGCCGTGCTCGACACCGGCGACGGGCAGCTGCTGGCACTGTTGACCGCGCGGCCCACCGCGGACACGAGCGAGGTGGTGCGCACCGTACTCGGCTCGCTCATCGAGGCCGCGAATGCGCATATCCTCGAGGGCCTTTCGGCCTTCATCGCCACCGGCACCGCCACGGCCGCAGCGGCACAGTTGCATGTGCATCCGCAAACGCTGCGTTATCGACTGCGCCGAGCCCAGGAACTGACCGGCCGAGATCCGCGATCGGCGTGGCATCGGCTGGCGCTCGACACCGCGATTCAACTGCGGCAACTCGGTTGATCCGGCTCGGCGGCCATCGCTGCGGTGCGCGACGGGCTACGACGGGAAGCTGTCCGGCCATACCTCGACAACAGTCTCTTCCATCGGAATGAGACACAGATCGAGCAATTCAGTTGATGTTCCACGACTCGACAGCATCGAGTCGCCGGCCGTCGGGATCGTACGTGTAGAAACCCTCTCCGTCCCCGAGGCCTGTCTTTCCCGCGTCGATGCCCTTCTGCAGCATATCGGCGAATTTCACTTGATCCTCGCCACCGCTTGCGCGCGCGATGTGTGCTGCGACGTTGAAGCCGACCGTGTCGTATATCTGGAACGGACCGGCGGGCGCCCCGGTGGCTATTCGCCACACATTGTCGATGTCGGCAGGATTGGCAACACCGCCGACATAGAGGTTGGCTCCTGCTTGCAGCAGCGGAATCAACAGACTGTTCAACACGTATCCCGGTACTTCCTTTCGGACCGGAACGGGAACGAGACCGATCTCCGAAGCGAAGTTCAGTACGGTGTCGAAGTGAACGGGATCTGTTGCAGCAGTTGCCATCACCTCACCTGTGTTGTACCGCCACACGAGATTGGCGAAGTGCAGTGCGAGAAATTTATCCGGCCGCCCGGTGGCCTCCGCAAAGCTGCTGGGCAGTAGCGACGACGAGTTGGTCACGAAGATAGTTCTCGGCGGGGCGGACGCGCCGATATCCGACCAGACACGTTTCTTCAGCTCGAGATCCTCCGGAACCGCTTCGATCACCAGGTCGGCGTCCGAAACGGCTTCCGCGACGCTGGTGGTGGTCGTGATGGATTCGATGGCCTCGTCGAAACGTGCCTCGTCGAAGGTCTTCAGGTCGCGCTTGTAGTATCCGCGCATCCATTCCCAGCGATCCGGCAGTTTGGCCAACAATTCGTCTGAAATATCGTATCCCACAACGGTTTTCCCATGGTACGCCGCCTGCATCATGATCTGCGAACCGAGCACTCCAGTTCCGAATACGGTCACTTTCTCAACATCGGCCATGGACGACACACTTCCCATTCATCGAGTCACTGGTTTCCCGCTCTACAAGTTCTACCGCTGACCATGGAACCACCGTCTCGGCATCGAACAGCGGATCGACTCGCTGAACGAGCGGTCGACTGTCCCGAGGACCTGTCACCCGGGCAAAGAAATCGAGCGCGCTCCCATGACAACCGCCATGGCCAACTGCCCGGCGGTGTCACCGATACTGTCGGTTGCATCTGCATTCGGAGGCCCTTCGCCGCCGTCCGTGCTGGATTTTCGATGCGTGGTGCCGTCGGTGGTGCGTGCGCGGTGGCAATTTCCTCTCCATCGGATCGTCGGCTGACGCATACTCGATCGATGGCTGTCGATCCCCGCGGAAGAGACCTCAGGCGCTATCTGGAAGAAGACCCCGGTGGGCCTGTGGTGATGCTCAACCTGCTGCGGTTCGCCGACGGTGGCCGCGATTCGTACGCAGAGTATGCGAAAGCACTGGACGAGACGTTCCTCCCGCGCTACGGCGCGACGGTGCTGTATGCGGGCGACGGCTCGACGGCATTGGTAGCCGACGACGGTCAGGCCTGGGATGCGGTTCTGCTGGTGCAGTACCCCTCGCGCAAGGCGTTCAGCGACATGGTGGCCGATCCCGATTACCAGGCGGTGACGGCACTGCGGACCGGCGCGTTGAAGGAGGCGGTTCTGCAGGCCACCGTTCCGTGGTCGTGAATTCGGGGCTCGCCGACCGAGTTGCTCGGTACTCGGCAGGGGCGAGACAGCGATCTACTCACTCTGTCGGGAGCAACCGACAACGGAACAGGTCGAGCACCTGATCCAACGCCTGCCGTGTCGGCTCCCCCGGAGCATCGATCAGTCCTTCGGTGACGACCGAATGCGGCGGTCCGAATGCTTCCGGGTTGAAGGCGGAGTCGGGCAGTTCCACCGAGACGAACGCGTCGCCGAGCTGCTCGCGCAACCATTGGAATCGCGCGGGCGGGCACATCTTGTCGCCTTCGAAACGCATCCCCAGGACCGTGAGCTCGCCTGCTGCACAACGACTCTTCACCTTGTCGAGGTCGCCGGGGGTGATGTCGATGGACCTACCGCGAGACTTCGATGCCGCGAACGGAAGTGAGGGCTGCGAGAGCACCGGTGCGATCAGTCGATCGTCCGCTGCCATCGCAAGAGCGAATCCGCCGGTGAAGCACATTCCGATGGCACCGACGCCCGGTCCGCCGCAGCGCTCGTGCTCCTGCGCGGCCAGAGCGCGCAACCACACCACGATGCGCGACGATTTGCCGGTGGCCAGGATGGTGAATTCGCGGCTGATGCATGCCGGCACCATGGCGCGGGCCATGGTGGCAACGGTGCCGAGCGGTCCCAGCGGGGCGGCCAGCGGATCCTTGCCGTCGACTCCGAACAGGTGCGGAACAACGGCCGTACAGCCGATTCCGGCAACGGTTCTCGCGAAGTCCGCGACCCTCGGAGTGATGCCCGGCATTTCCGACATCACGATCACGGCCGGTCCGGTTCCGATGCGATACACCGGCGCGGTCCGCCCGTCCGCGGTGAACTCGGTTCGCTCGAAGTCGGCCAGCGTGTCATCGGTCATGGGAGTTCGCCCTTCTGTCGGATATCCACCGCGCCCAGCCGACGCATGCCGTCCAAGCTAGCCGTGCTTCACGACATACGTCACCCCGACCGAGGATGTCCGACAGGCGGCGACCGATACCGACGCGCTGACCGGATGATCACCAGGAATCCGAGTCCGCGATGATCGTCACGCCCAGCACGACGAACAGCGTTGCGCCGGCGGCCACTCCGGCCAGACTCGCCGCGGGCGCGCCCGCACGACGTCCGATCACACGTGCCGCGACGTCGAGAACATCGATCGCGATCCCGGCCTCCACGGCTGCTCTGCGAACGTCTGCGGATGGGTGGTGCAGTGCCATTCCCAGCGCGAGATCGCGAACTCCGAACAGACGCGTCGCCACCCCCGCGCTTCCGGCTTGACGCATGGGTCCGAGACCGAAGGCACGCCACGAATGCGCTGGACTCACCCACGAGACCACTCCGGCGGTCGATCGCAGAACCGACAGTGCGAGCAATGGAGTCGAACGTGTACGCATGACGTCTCCCTTGAGTTGTAGTGGTCACTACAACTCAAGCTACCTGTAGTGGACACTACAATCAAGGAGTGGTCAAGAGACATTCACGCGAGGAGATGCTGTCCGTGGCACTGGAGGCCGCCCTGGAAGGGGGCCTGAGCCGCTTGACCTTCGGCAGACTCGCAGCGCGCTTGAAGATCAGCGATCGCACGGTCGTCTACTACTTCCCGACGAAGGACGACCTCGTCACGTCTGTGCTGTCGGTAGTCGGAGATCGATTGCAAACCGTGTTGGCCGCGGCGTTCTCGACGCCGATGAGGGATCACCGCGCGCTGGTCGCGACGGCGTGGCCGGTTGTGGCACAGCCTGAGTACGATCCGCTGTTCGGTCTGTACTTCGAGGCGATCGGACAAGCAACAGCAGGACTCGAGCCCTACAGATCTGTGGCCTCGCACTTGGTCGAGGGCTGGATCGAATGGCTCGGGGGCTTCGTGGTCGGCGACGCGCACCATCGACGAACGGAAGCGGCAGCTGCCGTGGCGATGCTCGACGGCCTTCTGCTCATGCGTCTTCTGGGAGGCAGTGACCTCGCCGATACTGCATCGACCTCATTGCTCGATCACCGACGAATCCGCTGAGGGGCAAACGGATTCAGGACGCCACCGGTTCCGAGATCGGCGTCTGGAAGGACCACAGGTGACCCTCGAGATCACGAACGCCGTACTCCCTGACGCCGTAGGGCATGTCGGTGGGCGCGTAGTCGATTGCTGCGCCGGTTGCGGACACCCGTCCATGATGGGTGTCCACGTCGTCGATCAGGACAGCGAGCGAGGCGGTGACCATGCCGTTGGTCAGGGGCGACACCATCCGATGTTCAGGAGCCTCGCGGTGCAACCAGACAACACCGTCACCGGCGTGAACCTCGCCGTGGACTGCTCGGTCGCCGTCGTATTCGATCGGTCCCGGTGCGAGTCCCAGCACGTCGACGAGGTAGGAATGGGCTGCCGCGATGTCTCGATAGACGAGCAAAGTGGTACGCCTGGTCACCGCCGGCTCGTCGGTCGACAGGCCCGACAGCAGGTCCAACAAGGCGTCGTCTCCCGGCTGAGCGCCCTGCAGAAGCCGGTCCTCGACTGCCCGAACCCGTTCGCGCACCCGGGCTAGCTGTGTCATCCGGTGGTCCAGGTCGGTCAGATGCTGCCGCGTCAGGTGCTGGAGGTCCATCGCTTCCGGATCGACATCGGCAAGCGGTGTACCCAATTCTCGGAGCAACCGAATTCGGTACAGCCGATCGAGGTCTCCCCCGCCGTACCGACGCCTGCCCCCGCCGTCTCGGTCGGGGGCGAGCAAACCCAGTTCCTCGTAGTACCGCAACGTACGTTCGGTGACGCCGGTTCGACGCGCGACGTCACCGATTCCCCAGGTGATCGGACCGTTGTTGTTCATGAATCAGACGGTAGAACCTCACGTCACGTCAGGAGCAAGCTCGACCGAAGTCGGTTCAGACATCTTCGAGTCGAATTCCCTTGGTTTCCTTCATGAAGAAGCACGCGACACCGGTCATCGCGGCCAGGAACATGATGTACACGCCGAACACCCAGCCCAGATCGAGGCCGAGGAAGAGTTGGTTGAGATAGGGCGCAGTTCCGCCGAATACCGCCACCGAGAACGAATAGGCGAATCCGATTGCCTGCGTGCGGAGTCGGGTGGGAAAGCTCTCCGACAGTGTCGACGACAGGATCGAAGCCGGAACGGCGATGACGAGCAATGCAACCGTCGACGGGAGCAGCAACGTCCACCACTGCGTCGAGATCATCATCGTCAGCGGGATCTGCAGAACGAACATCAGCACGGCGAAGGCGGCCAGCATCGGCCGACGACCGATCGAATCCGAGAGACGACCGAAGAACGGCAGCGACACCAACGCGATCAACTGAGCGATGACCAGCATCCAGTACGCGGTGTCGGGGTTCATCCCACGCTGTGTGATGGCGAACGTCGAGACGTAGGAGGTCCAGGTGTAGTGCGCCGCCGTGATTCCCGACGTCATTCCGATCATCAACACGATCGCCTTCACGACGGTCTTGCGTGCGATCGGGGCCTGCTTCACCTTGTTCTGTTCCGAATCGAAGACGTCGCTCTCGTCCATGTTCTTGCGCAGGTACAGAGCGAACAGCGCCAGGAGTGCACCCAGCAGGAACGGGATGCGCCAACCCCATTGACCGACAGCAGATTCGGACAGGGTCGAGGTGATGACGCCACCGACCGTGTATGCCAGTGCCGAGCCACCGAAGATCGCGACGAACGCGACGCTTCCCCACATGCCTCGACGGTTCGGTGGCGCGATCTCGCCGACGTAGGAGTAGGCCGTCGCCGACTCGCCGCCGTGCGCGAAACCCTGCATGACGCGGGCGAGCAGCAGCAGTACCGATGCCCAGGCCCCGATCGCTCCGTAGGTGGGCATGATGCCGATCAGCAGGCTTCCGGCGGCCATCATCAGCATGGTGGTGACGAGAACGAACTTGCGCCCCTTCTTGTCTGCGATCCGGCCGAACACGATGCCGCCGAGCGGCCGCATCAGGAATCCGACGGCGAACACCGCCAACGTCGACAGCAGGGCCGAGACCGGATCGCTCTGGCTGAACATCGCCGCGGCGATGAACGGCGCGAACACTGCGTAGGCGCTCCACTCGTACCATTCGAGTACGTTGCCGATCGTGCTGGCGAACAACGACTTCTTCCGCGAGGAGATGTCCGGTGTCGAGCGGGTGTCGCGGGGTGATCCGACGGTCATGGGGTGCCACTTTCGCTCGAGTGAGTCTGTGCTGAAACAGGTTTGAGTGCTGCGCGACGAATCTTCCCGGTCTGCGTCTTGGGCAGCTCGTCGATGATGTGGATTTCTTTCGGACGTTTGTAGGCAGCGAGCCGATCGCGCGCGAAGGCCATCAGCTCGTCCGTGGTCACGGCCGGACCACTGCGGACCGACACGTACGCGACCACCGATTCCCCTTGATAGGTGTCGGGACGACCGACCACGGCTGCCTCGAACACCATCGGGTGTTCGTAGAGGGCGTCCTCGACTTCTCGGGGCCAGACCTTGTATCCGGAGACGTTGATCTGGTCCTTGAGTCGGTCGACGAGATAGACCCAGCCCTGTTCGTCGACGATCGCTACGTCCCCGGTGTGCAGGCGACCTTCGGGCATCGTCGACGCCGACGCCTCCGGGTTCTGCCAGTACCCCGAGACCACCTGCGGCCCGGACACTTCCAACTCGCCGGCTACTCCCGTTTCGGTGGGTAGCCCGGTGGGATCGAGTGTGCGCAACCGCACGCGAGGGAGGGGCAGTCCGACGGACAACGATCCACTCGACGCGTCCACCGGTGCCCGGAGTCCTGGCGGTACCGCGATCACGCCTGCGGTGGTCTCGGTCATTCCGTACGCGTTGTGGATGTAGCACCCGAACTTCGCCTCGAACGCGGAGACGGTGGCCGGCGGAATGGGTGCGCCGCCGGAGTACAGCGCCTTGACGGAGGCGAAATGTCTGCGGTCCGCGCCGGGGCTCTCGGAGATCGCGTTGAACACGGTGATGGATCCGATGGTGTAGGTGACTCGATGCTCGACGAAAGCGTCCAGTGTGACGCCTGCGTGGAAGCGGTGAGCGAACACGAGCACGCAGTCGCGCACCAGAGCCACAGCAGCATCGAGCATGGCCCCGGTGATGTGGAACAGGGGCGCGACGGCGAAGACGACGTCGCCGTCCTCCGTACCCGCACGCTCACCGAAGTCCGAGGCCGTCGCGAACGCGTTGGCGTGCGAGATCCGGGCCCCCTTGGGCGGCCCCGTGGTTCCGGAGGTGTATGCCAACAGCGCAAGATCGTCCGGCTGCGGTGCGGTGTCCTCCGGCATTCGACCGCGGTAGGCCTCGACGAGGCCGAGCATGTCGTTCTCGGGTGTGGGCGTGACCCGCGTCGTCGCGGCGAACACTCGCGGATCGTTGCGAGTCTGCAGATCCAGTCCGCTGGTGCTCACGAAGAACCGAATCGTACTGCCTTGCAACGAGGTTTCGAGCTCGCCGAGATCCGACTCGTCGCACACGAGCGCTACGGGCTCCGCGTCGTCGAGCAGGTGTCGCAGTTCTCGGTTGCGGTACATCGGATTCAGGATCAGAGCTACGGCACCGATCTTCCACAGCGCCAAGAACGTCAGTGCGTAGTGCGGAACGTTCTGCAGGTAGATGCCGACGCGGTCACCGGGATTCACTCCGCGGTCCGCGAACGCGGCAGCGAGAGCGTCGGAGGCCTCGTCGACCTCGCGGGCGGTGAGAACGGCATCGAAGTACGCCAATGCAGGCCGGTCGGGCGACCGGAACACCCGGGCGCGCCAGGCATCGAGGATGGTGAGGGGCATCGAGGACTCTTTCCATCGAACGTTGGCCTGACCGAGATCGACCGACCGAACACTCGCTCGGTCGATACTCGGTAGTGTTACGGATCACAACAGAAGTGTCAACCGGGTGCTTCCGGGACCACACCCGCCGCCCGGCCATCTACGGTGGGCGCATGACCGCGACATCCACCTGGCGAACGTACGAGGGCTCGAACCTCTCCCCTGCCTTGTCGTCGGCGTTGAAGACGTTCGTGGAACAGGGCTACCACGGAACATCGGTGCGGCAGATCGCAGCAGAAGCCGGACTGTCGGTTCCCGGGCTCTACCACCACTTTCCGTCGAAGCAGGCTCTTCTGGTGGGCATCATGGACGCGGCGATGGACGAGCTGTTGGAGCGAACTCGATCGGCCGAGGCCGGTGCCGGTACGTCGCCTAGTGACCGTTTCGACGCCGTCGTCGAATCGCTACTGCTGTTCCACATTCACAGGCGCGACGCCGCATTCGTGTGCTCGACGGAAATCCGCAGCCTGGATCCCGGGAACCGCTCCGCCTACATTGCCAAACGGGACGAGGAGCAACGACTGCTCGACGCGATCGTCGCCGCCGGTGTCGATGCGGGCCTGTTCGACACACCGCACCCGAGGGACGCCAGTCGAGCCGTGACGACGATGTGTGTCGGCGTAGCGACGTGGTATCGACCGGACGGGCCGTCGACTCCGAGCGAGCTGGTGGCGGTCTATCTCGACATCGCCCGTCGCACGGTGGGTGCCACGACCGGCGGGCACCGATAGCTACCCGGGGATCCTTGACCCGACCGACCGATTGTGCCAATCTTCCAGTGACCGAGCGAGTGTTCGGTCGGTATCGGAATGGGAGCGCATCGTGGCCATCGATCTGACGTACGACCCCGACATCGAGAAGCTGATCGATCGGACACGCACGTTCACCCGCAATCATGTGCTTCCCATCGAAGACCGATTCCTGGGCAACGTCGCCGACGCCGGAGGTGACGAACTACGCATCGAGATGCAGGCGGCCGCCAAGGACGCAGGCGTGTTCGCGCCGCACGCGCCGGTCGAGTACGGCGGCCACGGGCTGTCGATGAGCGACCGGGCACCGGTGTTCGAGGAAGCCGGATACTCGCTGTTCGGTCCGATCGCCCTCAACCTCGGAGCCCCCGACGAAGGCAACGTGCACATGCTCGCTCACATCGCGTCGGCAGCGCAGAAAGAGCAGTTTCTCGCTCCGCTCGCGCGCGGCGACGTGCGGTCGGCTTTCGCGATGACCGAACCCGCGCCGGGTGCCGGTTCCGATCCCGCGGCACTCACCACCGCCGCCGAGCGAGTCGAGGGTGGCTGGAAGATCAACGGGCACAAGTGGTTCATCACCGGAGCCGACGGCGCAGGCTTCTTCATCATCATGGCCCGCACCTCGGGCGCGCCCGGCGATCGCGGCGGGGCCACGATGTTCCTGGCACCCGCCGACACCGCGGGAATCAGGGTCGGCCGACACATCGGTACTTTGGACAAAGCGATGATCGGCGGTCACTGCGAGGTGTTCTTCGAGAACGCGTTCGTGCCCGACGAGAACGTGCTCGGTGCCGTCGACGAGGGATTCGCGTACGCCCAGGTTCGATTGGGCCCTGCCCGGATGACGCACGTGATGCGCTGGCTCGGAGCCTCCCGCCGTGCGCACGACATCGCCGTCGCGCAGGTTGCCCGGCGCGAGGGATTCGGCGGAAAGCTCGGAGACCTCGGCATGGTGCAGAAGATGGTCGCGGACAACGAGATCGACATCGCGGCCACCAGGGCGCTGCTGACGGTGGCGTGCTTCGAGTTGGATCGAGGTGGGCACGCGGCCAACGAGACGTCGATCGCGAAGACGTTCGCTGCCGAGGCCATCTTCCGTATCGTCGACCGCAGTATCCAGATGTGCGGCGGTCTCGGGGTTTCCGACGATCTTCCGTTGGCCAGGCTCTCCCGCGAAGTACGCCCGTTCCGGGTCTACGACGGCCCGTCCGAGGTACACCGGTGGGCCATCGCCAAGCGGACGATCGGTGCTGCCAAGCGCGCAGCGCGGGAGGCACAGGCGTGAGCGAACTGCCCGGTATGAATCTCGTTGCGCTGGAGAGGTTTCTTCGAGAACACGGAATCGACGTCGACGGCGCATTGTCGGTCGAGATGATCAGCGGCGGTCGGTCCAATCTCACCTACCGGGCGTACGACGACACCTCGACCTGGGTCGTCCGTCGACCTCCAACCAGTGGGCTGACGCCCTCCGCGCACGACATGGCCCGGGAATGGGCCGTCACCGAGGCGCTGGCGGGCACCGATGTACCGGTCGCTCGAACCGTCGCGTTCGACCGAGACGGTTCCACGTTGGGTGCGCCCATGACCGTCGTGGAGTTCGTCCCCGGCCGAGTGGTCCGCACGCGGGAAGATCTCGACGATCTGACGGACGAGCAGGTCGCTGCCAACGCCGCGGAGCTGGTTCGAGTTCTCGCGCGACTGCATGCGGTGGATCCGGACGCCGTCGGCCTGGGTACCTTCGGCCGACCCGACGGTTTCGTCGCGCGGCAGGTCGCCACGTGGGCTCGGCAGTGGGACCGAGTCAAGACTCGCGACCTGCCCGATGTCGACCGATTGCATCGCGCGCTCGAAGCGGCGGTACCGGCGGGATCTGCGTCGTCCATCGTGCACGGCGACTATCGTGTCGACAACACCATTCTCGACGCCGATGACGTCGGTTCCGTTGCTGCGGTTGTGGACTGGGAGATGTCGACGCTCGGTGATCCCCTGACCGACGTCGCACTGATGTGCATCTACCGCCAACCGGTCTTCGATGCGGTCCTCGGCGCAGACGCTGCATGGACGAGCGATCGATACCCGTCCGCGGCGGACCTCGCACAACACTACGCAGTGGAATCCGGTCGAGAACTTCATGATTGGGGCTTCTACCTCGCCTTGGCCAATTTCAAGCTCGGAGTGATCGGTGAGGGAATCACCCACCGCGCGCTGTCGGGCTCCGACACCGGGGCCGGTGCAGGCAATGCCGCGGAGGCCACCGGGGAGTTCATCGCGGCCGGGCTACGGGCACTCGCAGGAGCCACCGACTGACGCGAAAACCACTGTCAGGCGGGCTCTCTCATCACACCGACGTGACGGACGGTGTCCGACACACCCGGGAGTTCCCGAGGCTCGGACCAGGTGTTCAACCCGTCGGTGCTGTCGGAGTAGAAGTACTTTCGGTTGGTGTAGTCGTCGTAGTACAACCGCCATGTACCGTCGGGTAATTCGATGACGGTCGGACCTTCTTTCAGTGGCCCGAAATCGCGGCTGGGGACGAGGGTGTACGGACCGATCGACGACGGCGCCGTCCAGTGTTCGATGACCTTGTGGGTCTCGTTCTTGGTGAACGCGTGATAGGTCGGCCCCACTTTCACCACAGTGGTGTCGATGTGGTCGGCTCCGATGCCGACGAACGGAACCGGAAAGCTCCACATCCTCAGGCCCGGATCCAGGGCCGTCATCAGATACGGCACGAACCCACCGCCGGTGGACAGCGACACGATGACGCTGACACGGTCTCCCTCGACGAACCACTCCGGTGCCCACGCCTTCGTGGTGAACGGAGACAACGACGGTCCGTCCGAGAAGCCGGCCGATCCGCTGAACCCGGATGGGCTGGCCGAGCCGGTACCGGCTCCGGTGCCCGGGAGGAAAGCGCAGCAGAACGGAATCGGGAAGTTCTGCAGGAACGTCCAGTTCACGCGGTCACTGCTGCGCGCGAAGCCGATGTTCGCACCGCCGCCGGTCGTGTACGTCACGTAGTACATACCGTCGGTGTGCCGGAATATGCTCGCGTCACGCACGACTCCGGACGGGGGTCGGTACGCCGCTGTCTGCAGCGCTGTGAAATCGGTGCCGTCGCCGGATTCGTAGACATCCATGTCTCGATCGCTGTCGTTACCGAACGCCACCATCGTGTAGCGCCACACAGAGGGTGCAGCGGCACCGGTTCCTGCAGCAGAGAACAGCAACCCGGCGACCGCCAGGATCACCATGGGTACGACGAGAAGGAACCTGCGCGCGGTCGATATCACCGACGAAGTATGCCCGAGTCGCACGCACCATGCGTACCTTCGGTAACAGAAACAACAGATTGCTACCGATGTTGTTATGAATGCGAAATGTACTGCGTGATCGGCTTGGCCTGGTACATCTCGTGATCGGCATCGTCGAGTATGTCCAGGGCACTTCGGGTGTCGTCGCGGTCGACGGTCACGCCGCCGATGCTCGCAGTCACCGTCAACACCCGCCCCGCGACCGTGATCGGTGTGGCGAGTTCGGCGCGTACGTCGTCGGCCTCGGTCCCCACACAGTGCGAAACGACGGCCACGAACTCGTCGCCTCCGATACGCCCCACGAAGGCCTCGGCCGGAAGGGCTCGCGTCAGACGGTCTGCGACCACACCCAGAACGGCGTCGCCGACGGTGTGACCGTACAGATCGTTGATGGTCTTGAAGTTGTCGAGGTCGATGAACAGCACGGCCATCGAGTCCTCGCGATCGGACTCGGCCAACTGCTCGTCCAGACGAGCCAGGATCAACGGCCTGTTCGGCAGGCCGGTCAGGTCGTCGTGTGTGGCCGCATGCTCGAGCTTCATGCTCATCCGATAGGTGTCGGTGATGTCGACGAACGTCGCGACGACCGAGGGGGTCGGGTCGGATGCGTTGAGCATCGTCGCCGTCAAGGACAACCAGAAGTGTCGGCCGTCCCGGCGCCGTTCGATTCCGATCACGGCCTGGCAGGGTTGTCCGGTCTTGCTGGTGACGGCGACCGGGTGCTCGTGCGGCTCGATCGGCCCCTCGTCGGTGCCGTACACGCGAAACGGAAGGACCGACGCCTGTCCTGCCGTCGCCATTCCGACCTGAATGTCGAGAATCGTCTTCGCTGCGAGGTTCGCCGATTCGATGCGGCCGGAGTGATCGAGGACCACCACCCCCGCCTCCAGCGATTCCACGACGGCGGTGAAGTGTTCCTCGACTCTGCGCACCGCGCTCTGGTCGGCACAGACCAACACGTAACCGTCGGGCATCTGGGCTGCGGAGACCATCACGGCCAGCGCCGATCCGTCCGCGTGCCGATGCGACTCGCACAGCCGACCACCGAGACCGAGAATGGCCGCCGGATCGCACGGCACCCCCACCGCATGCGAGACGCTACGCCCGAGTACGTCCTCGGCCGGTCGTCCGTAGACCGACTCGGCGGCGGGATTCCAACTCGACACCAGACCGTCGGCGGATACCCCGATGATGGCGTCGCTGACGTGCTCGACCAGTGCAGCTTGCTTCTGCAGCGCCCTCTGCGCAGCCTTGTGCTCGGTGAGATCCCGAAGTATCACCTGGTACGCCGGCTCGCCGTTCCACACCGTGCGAACCGACACCGCTTCCATTGTCAGGACCGTCCCGTCCAGGGCCAGTACCGTCGCCTCCGACGCTGCACTGGCGGTGCCGTGCCTGTCGAGGGCGGCGATCCGTTCGAGCATGGGCCCAACGGACTCGGGGGCGATGAACGCCGTGATCGGGCGGCCGATGACGTCGGCGGCACTCCGGGCACGGAGATACTTCAGTCCGGCGGGGTTGAGGTAGACCATCACGCCTCGTCGGTGGACTCCGATCGCATCCGGTGAATGTTCGACGAGAACCCGATATCGATCCGCCAGTCCTGGCGACGCGGCACGTGAATCAGGGTCGCCGACGCTGTTGCGCTCCCCTGATTCCATGCTCGGTCCTCGCGTTCGTAGACGGACGGTCAACACCCGATTGAACCACCTACCGAGGCACCTCTGGAGTGTACCGCCCGATTCGGGCGCTATGCCTCTTTCTCGGCTGGACCCGGTGCCGGTTTACCGGGCTAAATCGAGGAGTGAGCCGAATCCGGTTCGCGTACCTCGAAAAGAAATGGATTTCGACGATGAGCTCTCATGGCATCGACATCACCGGGATCGGCGCACTGTCCGGCTACGGCTGGGGCGCATCCGCACTGTGGGACGGCCTCTTCACCGGCAAGGCGGCGGCCACCCTGCACCACGACCAGACCAGACCCGGGCACAATCCGGTGTGGCTCGCGAAAGTTCCCGACGGCGGGGACGAGAACGACGGATCGAGTCGATTCGGGCGTGCACTTCGCGGGGCCGCACGCGAAGCCGTCGAAGATGCGTTGGCGCGTGGCTGGCAGCCGGGTCGACGGGTGGGTCTGATCCATGCCGTCGTCCTGGGTGAAGTGGACGAGTGGCGCAACTTCTATCTGCGCGACGGCGGAGAACGCCGTGTTCGGGACTACCTGACGCTGATGCCGTCTACCCCGGTGTCACTGTTGATGCAGGAATACGGCTTTCACGGCCCGGCGATGAACGTCTCGGCGATGTGCGCGTCGGGCAACGCCGGTCTGCTCACCGCCAAGATGTGGCTCGATACGGCATTCGTCGACGACGTGGTGTTCGTCGCCACGGATCTGTCCCTGACTCCGGAGAACATCGACCACTTCGTCAAGCTCGGCGTCGGTGTCGTGGACGTGGAGCCGCAGGAAGGCTGCCGGCCGTTCCAAGAAGGTAGCCGCGGTTTCGGAATGGGCGAGGCCGCAACGGCATTCGTACTGTCGACGCGCAGTTCGGCGTCGTACGCACGGGTGCTGGGCGGTTCGATGACACATGACGCGTTTCACGCCACCTCGATCGACCCTGCGCTCACCCAGGTGCGGGACTGCTTCGAGCAGGCCTTGGCCGACGCCGACGTCACTGCCGAGCAGGTGCGGTATCTCAACGCCCACGGACCCGGCACCGCGCAGTGCGATGCAGCGGAAACCACCATGTTGGAGACGGTGCTGGACTCCCACGCGCAGGTGTATTCGGTGAAGCCGTTGACCGGACATTGCCAAGGCGCGGCGTCGGCGATCGAAACCATCTCTGCGGTGATGGGATTCGAGCGTGGACTCGTGCCCGCAGCCCCGCAGGTATCCGATGCGCACCCGTTGCTGCTCGACGGTTTCACCGCTGCGGAGCCCGGCTTGACCGTCAAATCGTCCCTGGGAATGGGCGGACACAACTCGGTGGTGGTGCTGGCACCGGCGTGAGTGGTGCTCGAGAGTCCGGCCGCCCGTACGGTCACGGGCGGTCGGACACCCGAACTATTCGATTCGGGCTCAGCTCCGAATACTCGATGCCGGCGATGTTCGGGCGAATGCACGAGAATAGTTGGGCGGGAACCGGAGTGGCTCGCCGAGCGCACGCGCCGCGTGCTGCGCCCAGTTCGGGTTGCGCAAGATCTCCCGTGCCAGGAACACCGCGTCGGCATCACCCGAGTCGACGATTCGTTCGGCCTGGTCCGGCTCGGTGATCAAGCCCACTGCAGCGGTCGGTATTCCGGCACGGCGACGCACCTCGGCTGCGAAACGTACCTGGTATCCCGGTTCCACCGGGATACGTGCGTCGGGAACGATGCCGCCGGTGGAGACGTCGAACAGGTCCACTCCGTGGTCGGACAGTGTCGAGGCGAGCGCGACGGTGTCGTCGAGCGTCCAGCCCGGCCGTGGGTCGTCGGTGTCACCGGCGAGCCAGTCCGTGGCCGAGACGCGGAAGAACAACGGCCGGTCCTCGGGCCATTGCCGTCGGACCGCGTCGACGACCTCGACGGCGAATCGCATCCGGTTGGCGAGGGTCCCGCCGTACTCGTCGGTGCGGTAGTTGGCAGCCGGTGACAGGAACTGGTGGATCAGATAGCCGTGTGCGCCATGGATTTCCAGGACGTCGAAGCCGGCGTCGCGCGCCAGTCCCGCGCTCGACGCGAAAGCCCGCACCACCTCGGCGATCTCGTCGACGGACAGAGCAACGGGCGGCGGCGAGTCACCGAACGCCACGGCCGACGGTGCCACCGTCTGCCACGTCCGGTCCGGCTCCGTCGACCAGGGCCGGCCGGTGGACGCCTTGCGCCCGCCGTGCACCAGTTGAATTCCGGCAGCGGTGCCCTGACCGTGCAGGAAGTCGATGATGCGACGGTGCGATTCGGCTTGGTCGTCGTTCCACAATCCGAGATCGAAGTCGCTGGCTCGTCCGTCCGGCATGACCGATGTGGCTTCCACCATGGCCAACCCCACCCCACCGAGCGCGCGAGCGGCGAAGTGCTGGAAGTGCCAGTCCGTCGCCACACCCGTTGCGTCGGAGGCGAACTGCATCATCGGTGACATCCAGACACGATTCCAGATCGTCGACGCGCGCAGCGTCAACGGCTCGAACAGTGCGCTCATCCCGACACCTCCGACAGAATCTCGAGGCCGAGGAAGTCTCGCCCGGCGTCGGCCAGTGCCGCTCGGTCGAGCCCGGCGTCGTCGACGAACGGTGCGACGTCGGACTCGGCCATGTCGAACGGGTAGTCCGTACCGCACAGGACCTTGTTCTCGCCCGCGTGGACACGCAGGAGCTCGAGCGCTGCGTGATCGTGCGTCACCGTGTCGAAGTAGGCCGCGCGAAACAACTCTCGTGGCGAGGCCGTGCTGCCCGCCCGAACGTCGGGACGTGCGTCCCAGGCGTGCGCCCATCGACCCAACAGATCGGGCGCACATCCGCCGCCGTGCACGAAACAGATCCGCAGATCGGGCAACTCTTCCAGGACACCACCGAGAATGCTCGACGCCACCGCCGTGGCCGTCTCCACCGGGTTGCCGACCAGGTTGGCAAGGTAGTACTTCGACCACTCGGGCCGGGGCAACTGCATCGGGTGGACCAGAACGGCCAACCGATGCGCCGAGGCCGATCGTAGGACCGAGCGCAGCACACCGACGTCGAGTGACCCGCCGCGGAGAACCGGTGGAACGGCAACGCCGACAAGCGTTCCGCGCCGGGCGATGTCTCGGATCTGTCGGTCGGCTGCATCCGCGTCGTCCAACCGCACCGACCCGAGGCCGGCCAGGCGTCCGGCCGAGTCCGTCACGACGCGGGCGAGTGCGTCGTTGAACGCGTCGGTGTACTCCCCCGCCGGAACCTCGGCGTCGACCGCGAACGCGAAGGGCGGGGCAGACAACGCGCGGAGACCGATGCCGGAGGCGTCCATGTCCGCGACGATCGCATCGACATCGCTCATCGCCTCCGTCCGGATGGACAACGGCACGTCGCCCAGGAAAAGGTGACCGTCCCGATCGCGCATGGCACCGAACGGAGAGTTCGGTGGTAGACCGAACAGCTCGGTGGGGAGCCAGTGGGCGTGGACGTCGACCAGATCGGTGCTCACGACGCCGCCAGTGGCAGTGGGTCGTTGGCCGAGTCGAGGTGTTCGACGGTGGTGAACACCAGGTCGGAGGAGCCGACGTTCTCGATGTCGTGCAGAAGGTATTCGCCTGCACCGAAGCGGAAGTGGCGGGTTTCGCCCGCGGAGTAGGAGACGTCGCGGGTAGTTCCGTCGAAGGTGTGTTGGCGGGAGGTGCCGGCGTTCACCGCGGTCCAGAAGTAGTCCAGAACGTGGCGGTGGGCATGCCACCGCTCACCCGGTGCCAAGCGGATCTCCCATACCCGGACGCGATCGTTCTCGCTGAGGAGCCTCGATCCCACCTCGCCGTCGTGGGCGTGGGCGTCGAACTCCGCTCGGAGATCGTCGGACCATCCCTCGAAGTTCTCGCCGACGAGTTTTCCCGCCAGTGGTAGATCGCTGAGAAAGCTGTTCGTGGTCATCGTGTTTCCTCTCGTGGTGTCTCGGCGTCGTGTCTCTAGCGACCGGGCCCGTACAAACCGAATCTCAGGTCCTTGTCACCCGGGGTCCAGGTGTTGGTGAACTGCGAACGTTCCCCCATCGCCTTGACGCGCGCCAACAGGTTGCTGCTCAGTTCCAGCTGGCCGGGTTCCCATTTCTCCAGCGCTTCGGCGATGTTGCCGACCGACGACGTGAGCGCGTCGCTCAAGGCCCAGGCGTCTGCCGCGGCTTTGGCAGTTCCTGCGGCTGCGTGCGGGCGAGCTCCGCACGCGGCGTCTCCGATGAGGGCAACGCGTCCGCTGGCCATCTTCGTCGCTCGTGAGTCCCAGACCACCTGAATGAACGGCGCTTCGGTCGAGGTGACCACCTCTGCGGCCGCCGGGGCGAGCAAACGCGTCGCAGCGTCGCGCATTTCGTCGATGTAGCGGTCCTGTACCTGGTGCGGATGAACCGACACTTTGCCCTGGAAACCTCGCTTGTCGGTGAGCATCTCGTTCAGGTCCGGACCCTCCGCGACGTTGCGATACCAGACGTAGTTCATCAGGCGGTCCCCGACGGCCGTGCCCCGTTCGCCGGGGATCGGGTACATGGTGATCTGCGAGTTCGGGACGATGTTGTAGGTGATCGAATTGTGCAGCAGCTCGGCGGTTTCGGGGGTGAGCACTGCCTCGTCCACGGTTCCGCGCCACCCGATGTAGCCCGAGTAGGTCAGCTCCACGTCGGGATCGATGCGAGCCCGGTTCGCCGACGTCACGCCGTCGGCAACGACGACGAGGTCTGCCGTCTCGACGCGACCGCTGACGAATCGGACGGTCACGGAGTCCGCGTCTTGGTCGAAGCCGCAAGCGAATTCGCCGAGGTGGTAGTGATCGCGTCCGAAGTCGGCGAGCAGCGCGCGGTAGAACGTTCCCCACGATGTGTGCGACCACGAGCGGGCGTCCCGATCGACGACACGATTACCGGCCTCGATGTACTGGACCCAATCCGTCGTCGTGCTGACGTCCTCGGGGCGTTGCGAGCTGCGCTCGCGGAACCACCGGAGGGTGTCGGGCTGCAGCACGATGCCGCCGCCTCGACCGTCGAGGTCCGACGGTGTGCGTTCGTAGACGTCGACCTCGAACCCGAGGTCTCGGAGGAGGAGTGCGGAGGTCAATCCACCGATGGACCCTCCGATGACGACTGCTCGTGATCCTGCGTAGACGCTCATGCCGACGTTCCTTTCACTGCGGAAGGTGCCGGCGTGGTGTCGGCGGTGTGTGGATGTATTGCATCGGTGGGAAGGGGCGCGTCGGTGGGCAGCGCTGCGTCCTTGGTCTCCGGGGCGAACGCCAGCCCGACGAGGGCGATCACGCCGGTGGACGCGAGTACCGCGGTGGCGATGCCGAGGTTGCCGCCGAACCACGACGTGGCGATGACGCCGGCCACGAGCGGCCCCGCGGCGGTGATGTAGCGACCGATGCTGTTGGCCAACGCGATTCCGCTGGCTCTCATACTCGGGGAGAACATCTCCGGGCCGTAGACGAAGTTGCCGGACAGTGCCCCGAAGAGCCCGAACCCGACGATGGGGATGACGATCAGGTACGTGGTGTACGAATGCTGGAAGGGGAACAGATAGGCGATGCTCACTCCGGAGATCACGAAGCTGACGAGAAAGGCCTTGCGTCGGCCGATCGCGTCGGCGAGGAACCCCCACGTGGCGTACCCGAGAATGCCGCCGGCGTTGAAGAGCATGGACGAGATGGCCACTCGATGATTCGCGATCTCGGTGGAGAGCGATTCGGCGCCGGCCATGGTGCGAATGATCTGCGGGTACCAGGTGGACACACTCCAGAAGGCGAGCAACGATCCGGTGGCAAGGGCGGTGCAGATCAGGGTGGCACGCAGATTCGGTGGAGAAAGCAGGCGGCGGAGAACGAACTGATCCTCCGGTCGCTCGATGCCCTTGTCCTTGCGTTGCTTTCGCCTTGCGATGACAGTCTTGATCTCCTCGGGCTCCGGGACGTAGCGGCGAAGAAACCAGACCAGGAACGCGGGGACGACGGCGAGGACCAGCA
Source organism: Rhodococcus sp. 15-725-2-2b (assembly GCF_002259075.1). Taxonomy (NCBI): domain Bacteria; kingdom Bacillati; phylum Actinomycetota; class Actinomycetes; order Mycobacteriales; family Nocardiaceae; genus Rhodococcus; species Rhodococcus sp. 15-725-2-2b. Next base: position 37,663 of record NZ_NPFL01000004.1, read on the forward strand.
TGAAGCGCCAGCCCTGGCTGCTGAGCATGCTGTACGCGAGTGCGGCGATGAAGAATCCGCCTGCGTACCCGGACATCATCACGCCACAGGCACGAGCGCGGTACTTGTTACGCCACACCTCGGCGACCAGGGCGGCACCCACGGGAGCTTCCACTCCCGATCCGAGACCGGCGATGAATCGGAGAATTCCGAGCTGCCACCAGGTGTCCGCGAACGCTGCCAGGGCGGTGAACAGTGCATAGGTGAGGATGCCGATCGACAGCACGCGCACTCGTCCGAAATAGTCGGCGAGGACTCCGAAAAGGATTCCGCCGGTTGCCCATCCCGCCAGGAAGAGTGCGACGGTCATGCCGCCGTAGAGTCCGATGTGCGCCGCGTCGACGTCGATCCCCGAGTTCGGAAGCAGGTCGGTCATGGCCGGTCCGAGCACCAGGGCGTAGAGGCTGCCTGCGAAACCGTCGAGGGCCCAGCCCATGGTGGTGCCGAACAGCACCAGCCATTGCACTCGAGTTATCTGTTGGCGCCAGCCGGGTTCGGCCGCGCTCGTTCGGTTCGTTGTCACGATGAAGTCCTTGGGTGTCGAGGGAAGGGATGATCAGTTCAGGCGGCCGGGCTCGTCGGAGCCGTACCAGTCGACGTCGTCGTCGGCGGTCCGCACCACGATGGTCTTGATCCAGGTGAAGTCGTCGAACGACTCTGTGCCGGCGTCTTTTCCGGCACCGGACTCCTTGACGCCACCCCACGGAAGGGACGGTTCGAGTCGGTGGTGGTCGTTGACCCAGACCATTCCGGACTCGATCGCTTCGGCGACGCGGTGAGCGCGTCCGATGTCGCGGGTCCAGACGCCGGCACCGAGTCCGAAGCGGTTGTCGTTGGCCATCTCGATCGCGTCCTCCTCGGTGTCGAAGGGGACGACGACTGCCACGGGCCCGAAGATTTCCTCCTGCGAGACGCGCATGGAGTTGGTGGCGTCGGCCAGCACGGTCGGCTGCACGAAGAAGCCGTCGTTCAGCTCTCCGGGAAGTTCGGGAACACTGCCGCCCGCAGCGATGCGGGCACCTTCGCCGCGTCCGATCTCGATGTACTCGAGCACCTTTCGGCGTTGGCGGTCGCTGATCATCGGGCCCATCTGGGTGGACGTATCGGCCGGGTCGCCGAGGCGGATCTTCTCGGCCCGTGCGACGAGTGCGGTGACGAACTCGTCGTACCGTCCACGCTGGACGAGGAATCGTGCGCCGGCAACGCAGGATTGACCGGAAGCCACGAATGCGGCGAAGGCAGCGCCCTCGGCTGCGCGGGTGGGGTCGTAGTCGTCGAAGACGATGACGGGCGTCTTGCCGCCGAGCTCGGCGGTGATACGGGCGAATCGCTTCGACGTGGCACCCGCGGCCGAACGTCCGGCCTCGGTACCGCCGGTCAGGGTGATCTTGGCGATGTCCTCGTGCTCGGTGAGCCTGACGCCTGCGTCCCTGCCACCGGTGACCACGTTGATCACACCTTCGGGGATGCCGGAATCGGTCACGATGCGAGCGATGGCGAGGGTCGTCAGCGGCGTGAGTTCGGACGGCTTGACCACCACAGTGTTTCCGGTCGCCAGAGCGGCCGACAGACTGCGAGCCAAAATCATGGCGGGGTGGTTGAAGGGGGTGATGATGCCGCAGACACCGAGTGGTGCCCGCTTCTGGTAGGTAAGGTACGGCCCGTCGCTGGGCAGCACCGCATCACGCTGCGCGGCAAGCAGTCCCGCGTTGTAGCGGAACCATTCCGGCACTCGGGAGAGTTGAGCACGCGTCTCGGTGATCGGTCGACCGTTGTTCTGGGTCTCCAGTGTGTACAGCGTGTCGCTCGCCGCTTCCAACGCGTCGGCCGCACGCAGGAGCGCCTTCGCTCGTGCCGTCCGGCTCATCCGCGGCCACGGTCCCGACTCGAACGCTGCTTTGGCGACCGCCACCGCATTGTCGACGTCGACGCCGACACCGTCGGGCACGGTTGCGATCGAGGATCCCGTAGCCGGGTTGACGATGGTGAGTTCGCGGCCGCTTTCGGCCGGAACACTTTTGCCTGCGATGTACATCGAGTGCTTGGTCATGTGAGTCTCGTTTCGTCTGTGCCGCTGCCGTCTGCGTCTATTGTGCGATCCACATCACAGCGTGACTATGTGTGTGCAAACATAAAAGAACGACTGCAATGTGCATCGGCCCATCGAGAAGCAGGACACACATGCCGACCGACCCCATTCACACGTCCAGTGCGCCTACCGCCTCCCTCGGCGTTCGAGAGCTTCCGGAATTACGCCGGTGGCTCGCGAGCGTTCAGCGGATCACCAAGACCGTGGCTACCGGCCGTCCGCTGACGGAAGTGCTGGATCTGATCGCCGACACCGCCGCCGAACTGATGGGATACGAGTTCTGCGGAGTTCTCATTCCGGACCCGACACGGCGAACGCTCGTGATCGAAGGGTCCAGCGGGCTGTCCGCTCACTACATAGCGCAGGTCAACGCCGACCGGCCGGTGCGCCTGGATCAAGCCGAGACAGTCGAGGCACCGTCGAGTACAGCGTTCCGGACCGGATCGCCGGTGGCGATCTCGGACATCGAAGCGACACCGCAGTTCGCCCCATGGGGTGGAGTGGCACGCGAGCAGGGCTACCGCTCCATGATCTCGGTGCCGCTGATGGAATCCGAGGGTGTGGCCATCGGAACTCTCAACTGCTACCGGCGATCCATCCACGACTTCGCCGGAGAAGAGATCGCCCTGCTCACCATGTTGGCCGACCATGCCGCAATCGCACTCACGACCTCACGCTTGCGGTCCGAGGAATCGAAGCGGATGGACGAGTTGGTGGTCCTCAACGACGAGCTCCACCAGCAGCGAGACCTGCTACAGAAATCGGAGGACATCCACCGCAGACTCACCGAGATCACGCTGCGTGGCGGCGGGGTTCCTGGCATCACGACGGCACTGTCGATACTGATCTCCCGCGCGATTCTGATCGAGGACACGCACGGGGCGGTACTCGGCCGGTCGAGCCGAACCGAGCCGTTCCCCGACGATCGAGTCCGAACGACGTCCGACAACGTCGATGGCAGCGAATTTCGTTGCCACTCGGTCCGTCTCGCCGAGATGGAGGTGGCGCGAATTTGGATTGCGCCGGGGCGGTCCCCACTGTCGTCCATCGAAGAACGCGCAGTGGAACACGCCGCTCTTGTCACGTCACTGGAACTTCTGCGCACCAGAACAGCGGACGAAGTGAGGTGGAGGTTGCACGGGGATCTTCTGAGCGATCTACTCAGCGGCGAGACCGAAGCGATGGGCACCGTTGTCGAACGCGCCGGGCGACTGGGCCATGACCTGACACTCGATCATCGGATGGTCGTCGTCGCGCTGAGCGGAATCGACCGGGCACTCGTCGACACGGCCCTTCAACGGGCGATCGGCCGAATCGACGATTGGGCCGAGACCATGACGCCCCAGCCGTTGTCCGCGGTGCACCACGATCGCATCGTCGTGTTGGTACCCGACATCGGGCTCACTCGGCGGGCGCGGGACGACATCGCCGAGAAGATCCGAGGACTCGCATCTCCCACCACTCCGAAAGCGGCTGCGACGTCGATAGAAATCGGAGTAGGGTCCGGCCTCGCGGACTACGCCCTCGCACACCGGTCCGCGGTGGGAGCGCTCGAGATGCTCGCGTTGACCCGCAGAACGGGTGCCTCGCTGTCGCTGGACGATCTCGGACTGGTCGGATTGCTGCTCCAGCTGGACGATACCGAGCAGCTCTTGCGTTACACGGACCGAGTACTCGGACCTGTCCGAAGGCATGACAGTGCACGTGGAACCGATCTGATGGGAACGTTGCGGGCATACCTCGCGTGCGGACTGCTGTCCGGCGATACCGCTCGCGCACTGCACATCCACCCCAACACGGTCGGTCAGAGACTCCGCCGAATTCAGACGTTGACGGGAATGGATCTGGCACGCCCCGACCACGCGATGGAGATCGCAGTGGCCCTGACGGTCGGCGACGTCGGCGAGTCCTCGCGTACGGGCTGAGCACTCGAGACGGGTACGAGCAGCAGATGTGGCCCTATGATGTGACACAGGACACTCGTGGAATGAGGTAGGGCGATGTGGAACTACATCTCTGGATTGCTGCGAATCGGTTCGCACGCCATCGTGTTGGAGCCGTCGAACCGCCCTCAGCTGTGCGCAATTTCGGGTTGGGCCGTCGCTCATGGAGCCAGAAAGGAATGCCTGCATCCTGTTCGGTTCACCGACTGAGCCTGCAGTTCGCGCAGCAGTGTCGAGGAACGGCCTTCAGATCGAGGCCGTTGCACCGCAGATTCCGCATTCCTCGAACTCGACCCGCTTCCACCGAGCAACGGGGACGAAGAACAGCGTGAATTGCTGGTATTGCTTCATGCGCGCCCACTGCGTGGTGTTGTGGCACCGCGGGCAGGTCCGCGTCGAGCCTGGGCCGACGTGTTTGCGCTTGCTGCCGAAACCGAAGAGTAGGAACATCACCCCAGCATAGGTGTCACGGACATCTGCCGAACTCGGCGCAGCACGGTCACCGTCGCGTTCTTCTCGACTGTGACCGTGCCGGCAGGGTTGGTGTCAGCTCGCGATCATGCCGTGTGGATCGATGACGAATTTCTGGGCGACTCCGCTGTCGAATTCGCGGTAGCCCCGCGGTGCGTCGTCGAGGGTGATGACCGTCGCGTTCACCGCCTTCGCGATCGAAACACGTTCCTTCAGAATCGCATTCATCAACTCGCGGTGGTAGCTCATCACCGGGCACTGCCCGGTGGCGAACGACAGCGACTTGGCCCAACCGGTGCCGAGGCTGAGCGACAGAGCTCCGCGCTGAGCAGCCTCGTCCACGCCGCCGGGATCGCCGGTCACGTACAACCCCGGGATGCCGATGCCGCCGCCTGCCGTGGTGATGTCCATGAGCGAGTTGAGAACCGTGGCCGGGGCCTCCTTCGACGAATCTCCACCGTGACCGCGGGCCTCGAAGCCCACCGCATCCACCGCGGCATCGACCTCAGGCACGCCGAGAATCTGTTCGATCTGATCCTGCGGTGCACCCTTGCCCACGTCGACGGTCTCACAGCCGAACGTTCGCGCCTGGGCCAACCGGTCGGCGTTCATGTCGCCCACGATCACCACCGACGCTCCCAGCAACTGCGCACCGACCGCAGCAGCGAGGCCGACCGGTCCCGCGCCCGCGATGTACACCGTCGCACCGGGTTTGACTCCTGCGGTGACCGCTCCGTGGAAGCCGGTGGGGAAGATGTCCGAGAGCATGGTCAGGTCGAGAATCTTCTCAAGAGCCTGATCACGATCGGGGAACTTCAGCAGGTTGAAGTCTGCGTACGGTGCCATGACGTACTCGGCTTGTCCGCCAACCCACCCGCCCATGTCGACGTAGCCGAAGGCCGAGCCAGGTCGATCGGGGTTGACGTTGAGACAGATTCCGGTCTTGCGCTCCTTGCAGTTTCGACACCGCCCGCAGGCGATGTTGAACGGAACCGAGCAGATGTCCCCCACCTTCAGGAACTCGACGTCGCGTCCGACCTCGACGATTTCGCCGGTGATCTCGTGGCCGAGCACCAGCCCCTCGGGCGCGGTCGTGCGCCCACGAACCATGTGCTGGTCACTGCCGCAGATGTTGGTCGAGACGACCTTCAGAATCACTCCGTGCTCGCACTTGCGTCCGACGTTGGCCGGATTCACGCCAGGGCCGTCGGTCAACTCCAGGCCCGGAAAAGCGATGTCCTGCACCTCTACCTTGCCCGGTCCTGCGTACGTCACTGCTCTGTTGTCTGCCATGAGTTCTCCTCTTCGGTGAGTGAGTTGCGCGACCGGCGGGCCGAGATCATCGAACTGATCGCGCATGTGGCCCGCATCACACCAGTATGCACAGGCGCGCATGCGAGCGCTGCGAGTAACTCCGATCCGGACATAGGCGGCAAGGACCACCCGAGACGAACGCATCGTGTCGGATCCGCCCACTTCGCGGTGCAGGCACTTGACTCGACAGGATGTTAGCGCTCACACTGTGTTGCACACGTCACAGTCGGTGACCCACGAAGGAGATCTGAATGCCGGTTGACCGATACACGGTTGGGGTCGACTTCGGCACCCTGTCCGGACGCGCCGTCGTCGTTCGGGTGTCCGACGGCACCGAAATCGCCTCGGCAGTACATGATTACCGACACGCAGTGCTCGAGGAGACGCTGCCCGACGGCACGGTCCGATTGCCCGACGCATGGGCCCTGCAGGTACCGGACGACTATCGAGACGTTCTGCGTCGTGCAGTACCCGCCGCGCTGGCCGCTGCGGGCATCGAGGCCGAGCAGGTGGTCGGCATCGCCACCGACTTCACCGCGTGCACCATGGTGCCCACCTACGCCGACGGCACTCCGCTGTGCGAAGATCCGCGCTTCGCCGATCGACCGCACTCGTACGTGAAATTGTGGAAACACCATGCGGCACAGGGGCAGGCGGACCGCATCAACGAACTCGCCGCGCGTCGCGGCGAGAGTTGGCTGCCTCGTTACGGCGGACTGATCTCCTCGGAATGGGAGTTCGCCAAGGCACTGCAGATTCACGAGGAAGATTCCGAGATCTACGACGCGATGGACCGATGGGTCGAAGCCGCCGATTGGATCGTGTGGCAACTGTGCGGACACTACGTACGCAACGCCTGTACCGCCGGTTACAAGGGCATCTATCAGGACGGGCACTACCCGTCCGTGGACTTCCTCACCGAACTGGCACCGGGCTTCGGTTCCTTCGTCGCCGACAAGCTCGATCAGCCTTTGGGCGAGTTGGGTTCTCGTGCAGGTACGTTGACCGCCGAGGCTGCGCGATGGACCGGACTTCCCGAGGGCATAGCCGTCGCCGTCGGCAACGTCGATGCGCACGTGACGGCACCCGCGGCCGGAGCGGTGGAACCGGGCCGAATGGTCGCCATCATGGGGACCTCGACCTGCCACGTGATGAGCTCGACCGTCCTGAAGGAAGTTCCCGGCATGTGCGGGGTGGTGGACGGCGGAATCGTCGCCGGATCGTTCGGCTACGAGGCAGGGCAGAGCGGCGTCGGCGACATTTTCGGATGGTTCACGCGCACATCGGTTCCCGCGGCGTACAGCGAGGCGGCTGCTGCGGCAGGTGAGTCGGTGCACGAGCACCTGACCCGCCTCGCGCAGGCGCAGGACGTGGGCGAGCACGGACTCGTCGCGCTCGATTGGCACAGCGGGAACCGGTCGGTTCTGGTCGATCACGAGCTCTCCGGCCTGGTCGTCGGGACCACGCTGGCCACGCGTCCCGAGGACACCTACCGTGCGCTGCTCGAAGCAACCGCATTCGGAACCCGCGTCATCGTGGAAACCTTCCGCAACAGTGGCGTCCCGGTCGAGGAGTTCGTCGTCGCCGGCGGGTTGGCACGCAACGCGCTGCTCATGCAGATCTACGCCGATGTGCTGCGAATGCCGTTGTCGGTCATCGCCTCCGCACAGGGACCTGCTCTGGGATCTGCCATCCACGCGGCGGTGGCGGCCGGGTGCTACCCGGACGTGCCCGTCGCCTCGAAGTCGATGGGCAAGGTACACCGGGCCGCTTTCGTGCCCGACGAATCGCGATCGAAAGCCTACGACTCCCTGTTCGAGATCTATCTGGAATTGCACGACCGGTTCGGCCGGGACGTGCCGACCATGCGCCGTCTGCGAGCACTGCGACGTGACGCGCTGACCCGAAGGGTGGATGCACGATGACCGTCGTCGACGACGTGCGCGAGGCCATCGAGCAGATCCGCCGCGACGTCTGCACCCTGCACGCCGAATTGATGCGGTACGGACTGGTCGTGTGGACGGCAGGCAACGTCTCGGCGCGGGTTCCGGGCCGGGATCTGATGGTCATCAAACCCAGTGGCGTCTCGTACGACGATCTCACGCCCGGCAACATGGTGGTGTGCGATCTGTACGGCAAGGTGGTCGAGGGTGACCATGCGCCGTCATCGGACACCGAAGCGCAGGCCTACGTCTACCGACACCTCGATCACATCGGCGGTGTGGTGCACACACATTCGCCGTACGCGGTAGCGTGGGCGGCCCGAGGAGAACCGATTCCCGTGGTCACCACGATGTGCGCGGACGAGTTCGGCGGAGACATCCCGGTCGGACCCTTCGCCACGATCGGCGACGACTCGATCGGACGCGGCATCGTCGACACCCTCGCGGACAGTCGATCTCCCGCCGTGCTGATGCAGAACCACGGTGTGTTCGCGGTGGGACCCACCGCTCGATCGGCGGTGAAGGCGGCTGTCATGTGCGAGGACGTCGCGCGATCGGTACATCTGTCCTACCAACTGGGACAGCCACTTCGCATTCCGAGCGCATCGGTCGACGCGCTCTACGACCGCTATCAGAACGTCTACGGCCAGCGCTGACCGGCGCGCCGAATCTTCTCTCCACGGAGGTACTCCCATGTCCGAAGTATGGTTTCTCACCGGTAGTCAAAGCCTCTACGGGCCCGAGACCCTCGAACAAGTCGCAGCCCAGTCTCGCGAGATCGCGGACAAACTCGATGCGGCACTTCCTGTCTCGGTGGTCTGGAAGCCGGTTCTGCTCGACGCGTCGTCCATCCTCGGCACCATGCGCGAGGCCAATGCCGCCGATGAATGCGTGGGCGTGGTGACGTGGATGCACACCTTCTCCCCCGCCAAGATGTGGATTGCCGGCCTCGATGCGTTGGACGTTCCGCTGCTGCACCTGCATACGCAGGCGGGAATGTCGTTGCCCTGGTCCACGATCGACATGGAGTTCATGAACCTCAATCAGGCCGCCCACGGTGATCGCGAGTTCGGGCACGTCGAGTCCCGGGTGGGGGTTCTGCGCACGATCGTGGCGGGCCACGTCGACAATCCCGCGGTTGTGGAGCGTGCGGAGCAGTGGGTGCGAGCGGCCCTCGGCCGAGCGGAGCTGAGGTCACTGCGCCTGGCACGTTTCGGCGACAACATGCGCGACGTCGCAGTGACGGAAGGCGACAAGGTCGAAGCGCAGTTGCGATTCGGAGTCTCCGTCAACACCTACGGCGTCAACGATCTGGTCGAGGTGGTGGACGGAGTGAGCGACTCGGCGATCTCGGACCTGATCGACGAATACCGCTCGTCCTACGACATCGCACCGAGCCTCGACAAGGGCGGTGACCGCCACGAATCCCTCCGCTACGGTGCTCGTGTCGAAGCCGGGCTGCGGCAGTTCCTGACCGACGGCGGATTCAAGGCCTTCACCACCAACTTCGAGGATCTCGGCGGACTTCGTCAGTTGCCCGGGCTCGCAGTGCAGCGCCTCATGGCCGACGGATACGGCTTCGGCGGCGAGGGTGACTGGAAGACCTCGATGTTGTTGCGCGGCATGAAGGTGATGGCCGAGGGACTCGACGGTGGAACGTCGTTCATGGAGGACTACACCTACAACCTCGTTCCCGGTGCGGAGAAGATCCTCGGCGCACACATGCTCGAGGTGTGCCCGTCGATCACCGCCTCGCGGCCCACCCTGGAGATCCATCCACTGTCCATCGGTGGCCGCGAAGACCCGGTGCGACTGCGATTCACCGCCGATCCAGGACCCGGCGTAGTCGTCGGACTCTCGGATGTCGGTGAACGATTCAGATTGACAGCCAACGTGATCGACGTCGTCGAGCCCGACGAGGCGCTGCCGAAACTACCCGTGGCGTGCGCTGTGTGGGAACCGCAGCCCTCACTCGCGGTGTCGGCGGAATCCTGGCTGACGGCCGGTGCGCCCCACCACACGGTTCTGAGCACCGCCATCGGTCTGCCTGTGCTGGAGGCATTCTCGGACATGATCGGCGTCGAACTGCTCACCATCGATGCGGGCACCACCACGCGTGGATTCCAACAGACACTGCGATGGAACGCGGCGTATCACCGACTCGCAGCGAGGTTGTGAGGTCGGCGATCATCCATGTCGTCTGCGATATTCCTGTTCGGCTCCGGGGTGGAGGGGGATGCTGCCGGTCATGACCAGCGACCGCGCATCGAGAAATTGGCTGCCGATCGCCTGGCTGGGAACCAGCCCGGACGACTGATCGAGAAGCACACCCACCAGTGCAGCGACAACGCGGTCCGGCACGTCCGGATGTGCCAGGAGAAGATTCGGAATGCCCACGGAGGTCACCTCCTGATGTTCGCCGTACACGTTTGCCGGTACCAGCACAGCCTCGTACGCGGTACCGAATTCGCGTCTGAGATCAGCGACGACGGTACCCAGATCGAGTAGACGAATCGCGGCTCGAGGCTGGGCAAATGCCGGTGTCGGCAACCCGCCCGCCCACATCACGGCGTCGACTTCGTTGGCCGTCAGGGCATCTGCCGCTGAGCTCATCGAGAGCTGAACCTGTTCGACAGCACCGTCTTCCGAAACACCCGCTGCGCGGAGGACTCGCTGAGATACTTCGGTGGCACCGGATCCCGGGGCACCGATGCTCACGTTTCGTCCTCTCAGATCGTCCACGGATTCGATAGTCGAGTCTGCTCGCACGGCCACTTGAAAGTAGTTCTCGTAGACGCACCCGACTGCCGCCAGCTCTCCGCTGGGATGACTGTAAGCAGCGTCCATGAGCGTCAGTGCCAGCTCGGCCTGCCGAGAACCCAATGCCTCGAGGTTGTCGACGGAGCCGGCCGAGGTGAGCGGAACGATCTGCGTTACAGCGGTTTTCGCGGCAGCGTCGGAAAGCAGTCCGGCGAACTCCCAGAAGAAGCCACCGACCTCGCCTGCAGCGAGGCGCAGCTGCATCGGCGGATCCGAGGCGCAGGCACCCGCGAAAGCAGCGCTCAGTGCCAACAGACCGGCCTGCAGCGCCGTTCTACGCGAGAGCGACGCTGCATGCTCGGCCATGTCAGTCACTGTAGGGCGTCACAGGTCACTGGAACGCTCGACCCTGCTCTCGGTCGAGTACGGTCTCGGACTTGTTGCGCAGTACGAAGATGTACACAAGCAGCGAGATGGCGATCACGACCGTCACGTAGAGGATGAACCAACCCACGTGCTCGCCGTTCTTCGCGGCTTGGTAGATCAGTGGTGCTGTGCCGCCGAAGGCCGAGTTGGCGAGTGCGTATCCCAAGCCGACGCCGAGTGCGCGGACGTGAGAGGGGAACAGCTCTGCTTTGACGATCGCATTGATCGAGGTGTAGCCGGTGAGGATGACGTAGCCGACGCACACCAGTGCGAGCGACTGCACCACTGACGTCGCCGTCGGCAGGTACGTGATGAGTACGTAGGTGTACAGCACGCCTCCGATACCGAAGAAGACGAGCAGCGGCTTGCGGCCCACCTTGTCGCTGATCATTCCGCCGATGGGCTGCAGCAGCATAAGGAAGACCAGGCCGGCGAGGTTGATCCAGGTACCGGTCATTCCCCGGTCCTCGTACGCGGTCTTGACCATCGAGGGTGCGTTGACGCTGTAGGTGTAGAACGCAATGGTGCCACCGGCCGTCACCATGAAGCAGATCAGCAACGCCCGCCAGTGGTTGGCGACCAATTCCTTCAAGGAACCGGAGGCTTTGTCCGCACCGCTGCGAACGGCGTCGAGTTGATCCTCGGTCAAGGATTCGTCCATGCTGCGGCGCAGCCAGAAGACCACCACTGCCGCGACTCCGCCGATGAAGAAGGCTATGCGCCAACCGAAGTCCTCGATCTGTTCGCGCTCGAGGAACACCTGCATCAGCAGCAGAGTCACCTGTGCGAGCACATGCCCACCGACGAGGGTGACGTATTGGAACGACGAGAAGAATCCCCGACGCTCGCGCGTGGCGGCCTCGGACATGTACGTCGCCGACGCACCGTACTCACCACCGGTGGCGAAGCCCTGAACCAGCCGGCACAGGATCAGGATCACGGCGGCCCATACGCCGATGCTCTCCCGTCCGGGAGTGAGCGCGATGACCAGCGAGCACGCCGCCATCATCGAGACGCTGAACGTCAGTGCAGCCCTGCGCCCGTTGCGGTCCGCGTAGCGGCCGAAGAACCACGACCCGACCGGTCGCATCAAGAACGTGACCGCAAAGATCCCGTACACGTAGATGGTGGAGTTCTTGTCGGCGGAGTCGAAGAACTGATTCTCGAAATACGTCGCGAAGACGGTGTAAACGTACACGTCGTACCACTCGACCAGATTTCCGGACGACCCCCGCAGCGTGTTGAAGACGGCACGGCGGGTGGCAGCGCGAGAGGAAACGGGTGGACTCGGGAGCGTCGAACCGGTGATCGAGGTGGCCTCGTTGGCCATGGTTTGGTCCTTCCACATTCAGCGGACAATTGGGCTGCCGGTCAACGATCGGCAACCGAAGCCTCCCTACTGTGACGGCAAGCACAGCCCGGAACCAAGCCGTTTCGGATTTCCTAACACTCCCTTAGGAAACGACTTTCGGAAGGCGCAGTTCGATCCGCAGTCCCACTGGCCGACGCTCCATGACCCGAAGGGATCCGCCGGCTCGCTCGGTCAGGGCGTGGACGATCGACAGACCCAGACCGGTACCGTCGCCGTGCGAACCGGACGCTCGATAGAACCGATCGACGACCTTGCCGAGTTCGTCAGTGGGCACGCCCGGTCCGTTGTCGGACAACCACATCGTGACGTCCGCATCACTGCTTCGATAGTCGATCTCGATGCCGGAGCCGGAGCCGGCGTACTTGGTTGCATTGCTCAGCAGAGCGTCGAGAATTCGAGTCAGGTCGTCCTCCGACATCGCAACGCGACAATCCGCATCGGCATCCGGCTCCGAGACGTGAACGGTCATTCCCGCCACGACTATCGTGCTGAACCAGAATTCGACTCGATCTGCGACAACCGCACCGAGATCGCAGCCGGGAGACCGGGTGCTCGCCGGGGTTTCGGCAGCTGCGAGAACGAGCAGACCTTCCACCACGGAGCTCAAACGATCCACCTCGAGTGTGGTCCGCCGGTGCGCATCGGTCGCCGAATCCGGCACCCGCATTCCCAGCACGTCCATCCGAATTCGCAATGCTGCCAGTGGGTTCCGGAGAGCGTGGGCGGTGTCGGCCACCAATCGACGTTGCGCAGCGGTGGCGGCCTCGACGTCGTCGGCCATAGCCTCGAAGGCACTGGACAGCTCACGCACCTCCGGTGGCCCGACGTAGGGCACCGGCTCGAGTCGGTGCGACCCCTCGACCGACACCTGATCGTGGAACTTGTCGCCGAACGAATGGACTCGCGAGGACAATGCGCTCAGCGGACGAACGACCCAGCGCGACAACGCAACAGCGATCACCGCGACCGTCGCGAGGATCAGCATGGCACCGACAGCGATGACCACCCAGGCAATCGCGACGTCCCTGCGTGCAGAATCGGTGGACGCCTCTAGCACCACTGCGCCGTCCACTTGCGTTCCCCCACCGACCGGGGCGGCAATCAACACCGAGGAATCCGACCACGGCGTCAGACTCGACGGTAGGTCGCCGCGCTGATTGCGCAGCGCTCCTGCCACCGACTGCTGGACGTCGACACGCTGCACGTCCAGACCTGATTCCGCCCGCACCCCTCCGGTGCGATCGACGACGGCAACTCCCTCGTCGTACAGACTGTTGTAGCGCTGCAACGATTCTCGGATACGGGCTACGCCGGATTCGTCTTCTCGCGAGCTGAGTTCCGCAAAGAACGATGCTGCGGCGGCCCGATTCTCGCCGAATCGTTGGGCTCGTTCGCGACCGACCAACAGCGCGAGGGGAACCGACAGAGCAAGCACGACCACGGTGGAGTAGATCATCAACACCAAAAGGACACGCCGCCGCACGTCAGGTATCCCAGCGGTAGCCGAAGCCGCGGATCGTGACGATGGCACCCGGGCGAGCAAGCTTGGAACGCAACGCCGTCATGTGTACGTCGAGCGTTCGTGAGATCGCGACGTAGGCGTCACCCCAGATGGCGTCCATCAACTGTTCCCGGCTCACTGCTTCACCGCGTCGCGTCACGAGATGAGCCAACAGGTCGAACTCCTTGGTGGTCAGCGCAACAGCGCGTCCGCTGACTTCGACGGCACGGCCGGAGAGATCGACGACGATGTCACCGAGCGTCAGCCTGTCGGCCGTGGGTTCGGTGGCCGCGCTTCGACGATGCGCGGCCACCTCGAGTCTCGCGTGCAATTCACCCAATCGAGCCGGCTTGACGACGTAGTCGTCGGCACCGCCGCGCAGGGCCCGCACCACCGAGCGCTCGTCGTCTCGCGCCGTCAGCACCACCACCGGAACCGAACTCAGCGTCCTGAGCTTTCGAAGAACGTCGAGGCCATCCATGTCGGGCAGTCCGAGATCCAGCAGCACAATGTCCATCTCGTGATAGCCGAGCAGGGCGTCGGCACCGCGGCGCATGCGGACAGGCGTGTGCCCCACCTCGGTCAACGCGTCCACCAATGCATCACCGAGTCCGTCGTCGTCCTCCACCACAGCTATTCGCATCGAACTCAAGATAGGCCACTGGACGCGCGCGGACGTGACTGTTCACCATCGGGTGTCATCCGCGGGATGCCGCCGGTGAGTGACGGTAGTGAACACACAGCTGCGGCCCGTGGGAGCACCCAGTTCGTCAGGCAGGTGTACTTGCGCGAAGTCCGGGTGCCAGAGCGATATCGATGACTTGCTCGAGCGTCAGTACACCCTTGGCGTTCACGTCGATTCGGGTGCCGTCGATCGCGCTCGCAACGACGCGAGTCGTGTGCGTGCTGTCCTGGATGTCGAGCACAGTTCCGTCTGATTGCGTCGACCGCTGGTCGACGAAGCCCGCGAAGCACGGACCAGCGGGCTGATCGGACAACCCGACGGTGACTGTCAGCGTGCCGGTCCGGTTGCCGACGGTGACGGTTCCGAGCGCGTCGGCCTGGCCGTCGAGCGACTGCCGTACTGCGCCCGCGTCGAAACCGAAGGTCGGTGCGAACGGTTCGGGTTCGACGGTCGCTCCGGTGGGAAGTGCCGCGATCAGGGCATCGGTCATCGACTGTGCTTTGGAGTCGAATCTCCACGGCACTTCGGAGTTGTCGGCGTCGCCCTCGATGGCGAATGCGTAGTTCACTCGCACGGAGTCCTCGGGCTGAATGACCTCCGCGCAACCTGGAATCGTGATCGGGTCGGGCTGCGGTTCGTGCAGCAGTCCGGCAACAACCGTGCCGACAGCAACAATCCCGACAATCACTGCAACCGTCGACCATACCGAGCCCCGTGCGCCTGTCGATGTCATACGGTCCTTGTCATTTTCGGAACGTTGCGTGTCGCGGGGTGTAGTTCTGTGCTCACTGGGGCACACCCACATTGTCCAACCTATGGCGACTCCTCGCCCCGACCCTGTGGAGACTTCATGACAATGCCGACCGACGCAAGCGATGCAGTTCCGTCCGAAGGCAGCAACGACGGCCCACGCGAGCACACCGCCGAAACGGACGCGGTCGAGGGCGCACACGTGGACGACGAGAACGTGCCACACCCTCCCGAGAACGGAAACGTGCAGAACTGAACCGCGAGTCGACGGCATGATCGGTACATGATCACGAACCCGTCCGTCGAACAGTTCCGCAGGTTGGCACAGTCGTCACCGTGGCGGTGGAAGACCGTCGAGTTCGAGCTCCTACCTTCTCGCCACACACTGCCGGTGCACGCATGGATTCGTCGTCCTGGAAATATGCGCGTGGAGGACGCCAAGGGCAAGGTTGTCGAAAGAGTGTGCGCTGGTGTGCCGTTCGCCGACACGGTCGTGCAGTACTCGAACGGTGCATGTAGTCCGGCGGAGGGGCGTTGGCCGTCGGACACTTCACCGACGTTCGACTCCGACGGCCTCGTGTCTGCTCTACCGTCCATCACCAATTCATGGCTCGTGGATTACGACGATCCGTTCTACGAGAACTACCAGTGGATCGCCATGCTCAACCCGATCGAACTCACCCGCTCTGCTCACGATCATTCGTCCACCGAGACGGTCACGGAACTGTCCGAGGTGAGGGCCGTCGAGCATCACGGCCGACCGGCCTGGCAGGCGACTGTCGTCACGACGAACCGATACGACGCCCGATGCGAGTGCTGTGCTCTGCTCAGCGGGCACTACGACTTCGAGGCGGACCGCTGGGTCCCGGGACCACCGGAAACCGTGCGACTGGACGTCCAAACCGGCATCTGCGCCTACGTCGGCTCTCCTGGCGACGAATCGACCACAGCACCGGACCTCGACCTGACGATCATCGCCGTCGACGCTCGGATGGACGACCATCTGTTCACGGGCGGTGGCCGCGCGGAAGAAGCAACCTGACCGGTGGCCGGATTCGAGCTCGAATTGCACGGCCGGCTTGCCCGAGTTCGACTCGTGGACAACGAAGTCGCGGCAAACGCGCGCGCATTCGCCAGGCGCGCGCAGGTTCATCGACGATTCCGCGAGCATTCGGCGAACGCGCACGCGTTTGCGGTGGACAGGGAGAAGCTCGGCCACCCGAGCGAACGCGCGCGCGTTTGCGGCGATCTCTATGTTCGGCGCAACGGAATGATGCTGCGAACCCGCTCGTCCCGCAGCCACAGCGCTCCCCACGCTGCGATGCCCACGTAGATCGCGAAGAACACTGTGCTCAGCAGCGGCTTCTCGACGCGCCAATTGGTCAGCACCGCACCGCCGAGATAGCCGGTGAGCACGATGGCACCCAGGATCGACGTCACGGGAACTGCGTAGAGAACCAAGATGACGAGCATGACGATGCCGGTGATCGGCGCCATCTCGTCGCGCAGACCGAGGTCGACCGACGCGTCCTTCACCACCTGGAGATTCAGAATATGGCTGATCGCGTCGAACAGAAGAAAGACGATCACGAGGATCTGTAGAACGAGGCCGATCCGCGGGGCGATCTTGCCCGGCGTTGTGGTGTGGGTGGTGGTCATGGCTGTCTCCTCGGTAGCGGTAGATGTCTCGTGTTGGACCCGGGCCAACCGCAAAAGTCACCGCCCGCGCCCCGATCAGTAAGGTCGAGGGATGACTGTGCGAGCAGGTGTGGTGGTCACGGGAACCGAGGTTCTGGCCGGTCGCGTCACAGACCGGAACGGCCCGTGGGTGGCTCAGCGTCTTCTGGAGATGGGGGTCGACGTCGCACACATCACCGTCTGCGGTGATCGGCCGGACGATCTGACGGCGCAGGTTCGGTTCCTGGCCGATCAACGCGTCGACTTGATCGTCACCACCGGCGGTTTGGGTCCGACTGCCGATGACCTCACCGTCCCGACCGTCGCCGCGCTGTACGGTCGCGAATTGACACTGGACACCGAGCTCGAAGATCGCATCCACGCGATCGTGCAGCGGTGGCGAAGCCGAATGAGTTCTGCAGCCGACTCCGAGCCGCTGCGCGCCGGTATCCGAAAGCAGGCGATGGTTCCTCGAGGCGCGCAGTCGATTTCACCGACCGGAACCGCACCCGGGGTAGCGATACCCGCCGACGACTCCAGGTCGCTACCCGCCGTCCTCATCCTGCCCGGCCCACCTCGCGAACTGCAGGCGATGTGGCCGGAGGCACTCGACAGCGCACCCGTCGCCGAGGTTCTCGCACGCCGCACGCAGATGCGTCAGGACACCATTCGCGGCTATCGACTGTCCGAGGCCGACCTTGCCGCAACGCTGCGGACAGCCGAAAGCGAGATCACGGGATTCGGCGATCTCGAGATCACCACCTGTCTGAGCCTCGGCGAGCTCGAAATGGTGACCCGCTATACCGAGTCGGCGAGAACTGCCTACGCCGATCTCGAACGTCTCATCGAAAAAATCCATGGCACACAGGTCTTTTCGACCGATGGTTCCACGATCGACGACATCGTGGCACACCGTCTGTCCGGGCATCGCATCGCCACGGCAGAATCGTGCACCGGAGGGATGATCGCCGCACGTCTCACCGATCGCGCAGGATCGTCGGCGTACGTCATCGGCGCGGTGGTGTCCTACGCCAACGAGGCCAAGACCGGCCTGCTCGACGTCCCCGCAGAGGTCATCGAGCAACACGGAGCCGTGAGCGAGCCGGTGGCTGCGCTGATGGCCGAGGGAGCGCTGAACCGACTGAATGTCGACATCGCGGTATCGACCAGTGGCGTCGCAGGCCCGGGCGGGGGCACCGAGGCAAAACCGGTCGGCACCGTCTGTTTTGCCATCGCCTCCACCGGCCGGCCGACTGTCACCTGCACTCTTCATCTCCCCGGCGACCGGGCAAGTGTGCGTGCACTGTCCACCACCGCGGCAATGCACATGCTCGCCGACACGTTGGAGCCGGCGACCGACGCCTGAAGCTTGCTGCGCACTGCCGTCTAGTTAGGTTCGGCATTCCTTATATAGACTCCGTCGGTGCTCAGCGAGATGACCTACCTCGACCGCCCCGGCGTGCGCTTCGCGCGCGACCTCGGCCGCTTCGGTGACGACCCTGCTCTGATCACGACCGACGAGACGCTCACCTACCGTGACCTCGACGAACGCGTCGAGCATCGGGCATCGGAACTTGGAACGACGCGTCGTCTCGTGGTGATCGCCGGTTCCAACGACGTCGACGTGATCGTCACGTATCTGGCGGCGTTGCGGGCCGGGCATCCGGTGCTGATGGCTCCGGGCGAGAATCCCGCCCACTTCGATGGCCTGATCGACGCCTACCGGCCCGATGTGGTGGTGCGCACCGTCGACGGCCGCAGCGTCGTCGACAAGGACGACCGACGGCCCGCGCACCACCTGCACCCCGACCTCGCGTTGCTTCTGAGCACGTCCGGCTCCACCGGTTCACCCAAACTCGTCCGACTCTCACACCGAAACGTGCAGTCCAACGCCGAGTCGATCGCCGAATATCTCGGCATCCGGGCCACCGACCGAGCAGTGACGACCCTGCCCATGCACTACTGCTACGGATTGTCGGTCGTGCACAGCCACCTCCTGCGCGGTGCCGCACTGATTCTGACCGATTCGTCCGTCACCGATCCCGACTTCTGGACCCTCGTGCGGACTCAGCGCGGAACGACGTTCGCGGGTGTGCCGTACACCTTCGATCTGCTCGACCGGATGGGGTTCGATCAGCTGGATCTGCCCGATCTGCGCTACATCACGCAGGCCGGCGGCAAGATGCCGCCGGACCGCGTCCGAAAATACGCAGAGCTCGGTCGACGTCGGGGATGGGACCTCTTCGTCATGTACGGGCAGACCGAGGCAACGGCCCGAATGGCCTATCTGCCATCCGATCTGGCCGTCACTCACCCACACACCATCGGCCGTCCGATTCCCGGGGGAGCCTTCCGACTGGAGACGGTCGACGACTGTCCCAGTGGGACAGGCGAACTCGTCTACTCGGGGCCGAACGTCATGCTCGGCTACGCCGAGAGTCCCGACGACCTTCGCCTCGGTGACACCCTCGCCGGCGAACTGCACACCGGCGATCTCGCGCGACTCACGGACGACGGATTCTACGAGGTGGTGGGCCGCCGAAGTCGATTCGCGAAGGTCTTCGGCCTGCGTATCGACCTGCAGCGCGTCGAGTCAGCGCTCGCGCAACGTGGGTTCACGGCATGCTGCGCCGGTGGTGTCGACGAGCTGGTCGTCGTCATGGAGGGCGGAGACATCGACGCCGTCCGCCGCACAGCCGCGGACACCAGTGGTCTTCCCGCTGCAGCGGTTCGGGTGTGTCTCGTCGACCGAGTGCCGCGAACGCCCACCGGCAAACCCGATCTGCGAGCGGTGGCGGACATCGCTGCCCGGCAGGATCTCGTCACATCGGACACCGTCCCACCTACCGCCGATGTGAAGGCTCTGTTCGCCGAGATCCTGCACTGCTCACAGGTGGAGGACGACAGCACGTTCGTGAGTCTCGGCGGTGACTCGCTGTCGTACGTCCGAATGTCCCTGCGGCTGGAGGCCATGCTCGGCCATCTGCCCGAGAACTGGCACACCACACCGGTGCGAGACTTCGATCGAGGTCCGCGCTCACGCCGAGGCTGGCACCGAGTGGAGACGAACGTTCTGCTGCGCGCCCTCGCGATCCTGCTGATCGTCGGCTCGCACATTCACCTGTTCGCGGTACTCGGCGGGGCTCACGTGCTTCTCGGTATTGCCGGCTACAACTTCGCCCGCTTTCACCTCGGGGCTGCAGATCGCACCGAACGAACACGACGTGTGCTCCGAAGCGTCGCGCGGATAGCAATCCCCAGCATGGTGTGGATCGGACTCGTCATTGCCCTCACCGGGGACTATCGAATCACCAGTGCATTTCTGCTCAACGGGATCCTCGGCCCGGACGGGTGGTCCGCGGAATGGCGATACTGGTTCGTCGAGGCGATCGTGTACATCGTGCTCGCCGCTGCCGCGACACTGTCCGTTCCGTGGCTCGATCGGCTCGAACGTCGTCACGCGTTCTGGTTCCCGATGGGCCTCGTGGGCCTCGGACTCCTCACCCGGTACGGGCTGGTCGACATCGACGACAGCCCCAACCGCATCCTGACCGCGTCGGTGGTCTTCTGGTTGTTCGCGTTGGGTTGGGCTGCGGCGCAGGCAAATACGATTCGGCAACGACTGTGGGTGACGGTAGCCATCGCGGCCACGGTTCCCGGGTTCTTCTTCGGAGACACGCAACGAGAAATCATCGTCACCATCGGCCTGTGCATGGTGGTATGGCTGTCGTCGGTTCCGTTCCCCGCGTTGCTGGGCCGGTTGGCAGGAGTTCTGGCGAGCGCCTCCCTCTTCATTTACCTCACCCATTTCCAGGTCTATCTGCCGCTGCGCGACGACCATCCCTGGCTGGCATTCGCCCTGTCGATCGTCGTCGGGATTCTGTACTGGGAGGCGGTCGAATTCGTTTTCTCCCTCCGCCGTCGAATCGCGTCTCGGGTTCGACGATACGATCGGACCCCGCCGGTAGCACGAGGGCGGGCGCGTATTCTGACGTTCGACGACGAGGTCTGACGAGGGGTGCCTTTTCGGTACACCTCTCACCAGAGACTGTTTCGGCCCGGTCTGCCCATGTTGGATCGAGTCATGACAACTTCTGTAAAGGCATACGCCGCAACCGCAGCTGATCAGCCCCTGTCTCCTTCCACCATCGAGCGCCGCGATGTCGGACCGCACGACGTCCGGATCGACATCGAGTTCGCGGGAATCTGTCACTCCGACATACACACCGCACGAGGCGAGTGGGGCCCGGTGCCATACCCGCTGGTCGTCGGCCACGAAATCGCAGGAACAGTGGCCGAGGTCGGATCCGCCGTCACCAAGCACGCCGTCGGCGATCGAGTAGGAGTCGGCTGCATGGTCAACTCGTGTGGCGAATGCGCCCAGTGCGTCAAGGGACTCGAACAGTACTGCCTCGTCGGCAACATCCAGACCTACGGCGGCACCGACCGCGACGGCACGACCACCCAGGGCGGCTACTCTCAGCAGGTCGTCGTCACCGAACACTTCGTCGTCAAGATCCCCGACGGCATCGCGCTCGACGCCGCCGCACCCCTGCTGTGCGCCGGCATCACCACCTATTCACCCCTCCGCCACTGGGGAGCCGGACCCGGCAAGAAGGTCGCTATCGTCGGCATGGGCGGACTGGGCCACATGGCCGTCAAGATCGCCCACGCCATGGGAGCCGAGGTGACCGTGCTGTCGCAGTCGCTGAAGAAGCAAGAGGACGGACTCCGACTGGGAGCGGACCACTATTACGCAACCAGCGACCCCGATACGTTCGAGAAACTCGCGTCCACATTCGATCTGATCATCAACACCGTCAGCGCTTCGATCGACCTGAACGCCCACTTGTCTTTGCTCGCCGTCGACGGCGCAATGGTCAACGTCGGTGCTCCTGCGGAACCGCTTCCGGTGCAGATCTTCTCGCTCATCCCCCACCGCAGGACTTTTGCCGGCTCGGCCATCGGTTCGATCGCCGAAACTCAGGAAATGCTCGACTTCTGCGCCGAGCATCATCTCGGTGCCGACATCGAAGTGATCTCTGCCGACAAGATCAACGACGCGTGGGAGCGGGTGCTCGCCTCCGACGTTCGCTACCGCTTCGTCATCGATACCTCGACCCTGGTCTGATCATCGCAGGACAGGGCAGAACTAGCCCGCCGTTGCACGCACGCGATGTGCTGGCAACGGCGGTCTTTCTGCATCGGGATTCGGCCGGCCTGTCGTCCTGAAGGGTGTATCAGCAGGGCATCGCTCGATTCGTCGGACAGTCCTACCCTTGAACGCATGGACACCAAGGCCGAGGTGCGCGAGTTCCTCATGACGCGTCGAGCCAGGCTCACCCCGGATGCGGCCGGGATCACGGGCGGAGGCAACCGTCGCAGAGTCCCCGGACTACGACGAAGTGAAGTGGCAGCACTCGCAGGACTGTCCGTCGAGTACTACGCGCGCATCGAGCGCGGTGCCATCGGCGGTGCATCGGCGTCCGTACTCGACGCACTCTCGCGCGCACTACAACTCGACGACACCGAGCACACACACCTTCTCGACCTCGCCCGAGCCGTGGACGGCGTCCCGACCTCAGGACGTCCGCGACGGAAGGCTGCGCGCCCTGCAACTCAGAGGATCAGCCTCCAGTGGGCCCTCGACTCGATAACGGACGGAATTGCCTTCGTTCGCAATCAACGTCAAGACCTTTTGGCGACCAACGAACTCGCAAAAGCGTTCTACGCTCCGTTGATCGGGGACGGTGGACGAACACCCAATCTCGCCCGATTCCAGTTTCTGGATCCGTCGTCCAGAGAGTTCTACCCCGACTGGGATACCTTCGCAGAAATGTGCGTGGCCATCATGCGCGCCGAAGCAGGCCGCGACCCCCATGACAAAGGACTCCAAGACCTCGTCGGTGAACTCTCCACGCGCGACGAGACATTCCGAAAGTTGTGGGGTGCCCACAACGTTCGGACCCACGGGGCGGGCATGAAGCGCTTCAACCACCCGGTCGTCGGCGAGGTCCACCTCGCGTACGAGGCGCTTGCGATCACCGCTGATCCCGGATCCTTCCTCATGATCTATACCGCGGAGCCAGGCTCGCCGAGCGCGGAGCGCATTCGCCTCCTTGGATCATGGGCAGCAGAACATACAAAAGCGCAGACGTAGTTCGGTGCTCCGACTTGTCAGACTCCCGACCACGAGCGCACAATTTGGCACCATGGCATTGATCTCGAAGGGCTTCGTGGGCCGACGACGCGGCGACGACGGGCGCACTCCCCCCGGTCAGTACCTGACCAAGGACTTTCCCGTCCTCGCGATCGGGCCCGCGCCCGTGGTCGCGACCGACACGTGGTCCTTTTCGATCACCACCGAACGCGGCGACAGTCGCAGCTGGACCTGGGACGAATTCGCGGCACTTCCGCACGAGAGCCCGACCGTCGACATCCACTGCGTCACCAAGTGGTCGAAGCTCGATACGACGTGGAAAGGCGTGAGCCTGGACGTTCTGTTGGACGGACTCGACACCGATGCCGGGTACGTCGTGGTGCACGGCTTCGACGGCTACACCACCAACCTCCCCCTCGAAGACCTCAGGGATGGGAAGGCCTGGCTGGTCACCGAGTTCGACGGCGCTCCCCTGGCTCGCGAACACGGCGGTCCCGCACGGCTTCTCGTTCCGCATCTGTACTTCTGGAAATCCGCGAAATGGATCTCACGCATCGAGCTCACGCTGGAGAACGAACAAGGCTTCTGGGAGCGTGGTGGATACCATGACTACGGAGATCCGTGGCGCGAGCAGCGATACCAGGGCGACTGACGTGACATCGGCGGCCGGGGCGAAACCCTGGCTCGTTGCCACGGTGGCGGCCGTGCGGCGTGAGACACCCACTGCGTCCACCCTCGTTCTCGACGTCGACGGTTGGCCCGGCCACCTTGCCGGGCAGCATGTGGACGTCAAGCTCACCGCCGAGGACGGCTACAGCGCACAGCGAAGCTACTCCTTGGCGTCGGCACCCGACGGCACGTCGCGCATCGAGATCGCGGTGCAGAACGTCGCGGACGGCGAGGTATCGCCCTACCTGGTCGACGTCGTCGAAGCCGGTGATCGCATCGAAATCCGCGGTCCGGTGGGCCGATGGTTCGTCTGGCGGCCGTCCCAGCCCTCCGAGAGACCGTCCCCGCCGATCCTGTTGGTGGGTGGCGGTTCCGGCATCGTCCCGCTCCGCGCGATGGTCCGCGCGCAGGCGTCCGCAACGGGTGGACGGGTGCCGTTCCGGGTGCTGTATTCGGTGCGCGAGCCCGCGGAGGTCTACTTCGCGGACGAGTGGGCTCGCCCTCCGGCGGGCGTGGACATCACCATGATCCACACGCGGCGCGCTCCTGCAGGTAACGCACGCCCCCTCGGCCGCATCACGATCGAAGACCTCGACGCCCACGGATGGCCGGCGGAGTTCGAACCACGCTGCTACATCTGCGGTCCCACGAGCTTCGTCGACACCGTGGCCGACATGCTGGTGGAGCGGGGCCACTCGGCCGCGAACATCCGAACGGAACGTTTCGGACCGAGCTGAAGGGCGATGAATCAGACGATGCCGCGGAGAAACTCGATCTTGAGGCGGCTGTAGTCGTCGGTCCACTGTGAATCCACCGACATGAACGAGTGGTCGAGTCTCGCCTGATTCTTGCTGTACAGGTTCAGACGATTGGCGACGCCCATTCTGTCCAGCTGGGCGCTCAGTTCGGCTGCCTGGTCGGGAAAAGTCCCGGTGTTGCCGTCGGAGATGAAACTCGGTGGAAAGTCGGCGGTGACATTGTCGATGATGTTCGCCTGCGCAAGCAAAGCGGTGTCGGTGGTGTCGAGATAGCTTCGGGCGGCGATGTCGAAGAAGAAACCGTTCGACGGGCTCGGTGATTGCGGTGCGCCCGCTCTACCGACGTCGAGGGCTGCACTCTCGAACACGATCGCCTTCAGAGCACTTCGGTCCATGGTGGGTTCGATACCCAGTGCTCGCGCGTACTCGGAGTTGGTCTGCACGGCGGCGTAATTGCCCACGATGTGACCACCCGCGCTGGTTCCGGCGAGCACGACGCGACTCATGTCGAGTCCGTAACGGTCGGCGTTCGTTTCCAGGAACTGCATGGCCTGGCCCAGTTGTATTGTCTGCGTGGGGAATCGGTAACTCGGTGCGAACGCGTAGTTCACCGACACCACGTTGTAGCCGGCGTCGAGCATGGGGCCGGCCCACGACGCACCGGCGGAATCTGCGCTGGGAGCACCGTCCGTTTTGTCGCCGACGATCCAGCCACCACCGTGAATCGTGATGTATGTGGGCCGGCCGACCGATGGATCGTCGTCGGCGATGTAGATGTCGAGGAACGAATTCGGAAGCGTCGAGCCGTATTCGACGTCGTTGGTGAGGCGCGCACCGTCGACCACTGTCGTCGCAGTCCGGGCGTCGGCCTCGAAGGAATTGCTCTGCCCCACTGCATGCAGGGATCGAATCAGCGGAGCCGGACTGGCCGCCGTGCCGACGACCACCGCCGAGACCAGCAATGCAACAGCTGCAGCGACGCTGACCGGGATTGCGGTGGCCACCCTCCGCGTGGAGGCCCTCGAACGGCCTGCCCATGCCGACGCGAGCATGAAGAAGCCGAGCGCCGTTGCCGCGGTCAAGGTCGTGACCCACAGTGCGTGAAGGCCCGTCACCAACCATGCCGCCTGAGCGACCACGACGACACCGCCGAGCGCGGTTCCCAGCGCGGCGGGCTTACCGGCGCGGGACACGCGCACCAGAGCGATCGACACGACAGCCACGGCGATGACCCACAATCCCACCGCGAGCTGCTGCCGGATGAGGACGAACTCGAGCCACGCGAGTACGACGCCGACGCCGCCGGTGGCCGCGAGCGCAGTCGTCATCGCTCTAGTAGGACGCGCCGATCCGCCCTCGATGCCGTACGGCACAGTCTTCCCCTCTTCGTTCGCGAGTGCGCTACCCAGCAGACGCGTGACGTTGTCTGTGCAGTTCGCGAACGGTGTCGCCGAACTCGGCCACCGGACCGTCCACAACTATGCCCGGCACGATTTGTTCGATGGGCGACGCCGTGATTGCCAGTGGTGCAGCACCGAATTCTTCGAGCCACGTGAGCAATTGAGCCGTCGATGTGGCGTAGACGATGCGACCGAGTCCGACGATTCCGTGGCTCGCAGCACACATCACGCAATGCTCACCGGAGGTGTAGACCGTCGCCGATCGCCGCTGATCGGCGTCCAGGTTGGTCGCAGCCCACCGCGACAGTGCGATCTCGGGGTGCTGGGTGGGATCGTTCAGGTCGCCGACCCTGTTCCTGTCCTCGGCCAACACTTCACCGCTGTCCGACACCAACAGCGAGCCGAACGGATCGTTGCCCGTTCGCACTGCGTCCGTTGCCAGATCCACGGCCCGGGCCAGGAATGCACGGTCGCTCGCGGAGATGTTCACACGGCACCGGTGCCGACGATCGACGTTTTCACGCCCTCGACCGTACCGTCTCGAAACACACCGCCTGCTGGACCAGTAGTACAGCACCGCCGCTGGGTATGGTCGGCGGGTGAGCTTCTCGGTACGGCCTGCGACGTCGTTCGCGGACGTGCGTGTGATTCTCGGCCCGAAGAATCCGACCTCGTCGGTGTGTTGGTGCCTGAGTCACCGCATCGATTCCGCGACCAACAGGTCACTCGTCGGCCCGGAACGCGCCGCGTACGTCGAGAAGCTGACGCGACGGAAAGTCGCGCCGGGTGTGTTGGCCTACGACGGAGACGAGGTGGTCGGCTGGGCTGCGGTCGCGCCGCGCGCGGAGTTACCGTTCGCGCGGTCCAACAAGATTCCGCACGTCGACGATCAGCCGGTCTGGACGGCCTGGTGCTTCCGAGTCAAGGCCGGACACCGCCGACGCGGCATCGCGCATGCGTTGCTGGACGGCGCGGTTCGGTTCGCAGCCGGTCGCGGCGCTCCCGCGATCGAGGGCTATCCGGTGGACAACAAGGGTGCGAAGGTCGACCTCACGATGGCCTACGTCGGCACCCGCGGGTTGTTCGAGTCGGCGGGCTTCGAGTTCGCAGCCGAGACGACGTCGGTATCCGGCGGTATCCCACGGGTGATCATGCGAAAAGATCTTCGCCGCTGAGGCCTACCTCCGCAGTGTCACCCGCCCCCGAAGGTCCGTCAGCGTCTGTGCACCCATCAACTGCATCGTCCGGGTTGCCTCCGATCGGAAGATGTCGAGGGCGGATGTCACACCTCTCTGTCCGCCGGCCATGAGCCCGTACAGATACGCGCGCCCCACCATCCCAGCCGTGGCTCCCAACCCCACCGCGGCTATCAGATCGGATCCGGTCGTTATTCCGGTGTCGACGTACACCTCGACGCCGGACCCGACCGCATCGACCACCTCGGGGAGAAGTTCGAGAGGCGTCGGTGCGCGGTCCAACTGGCGACCTCCGTGATTGGACACCACCAGCGCATCGGCGCCTGCGTCGACGACGTCACGCGCGTCGGCGACGTCCTGAATTCCCTTCACCACAAGCTTTCCCGGCCATTCGGAGCGCAACCATTCGAGATCGGCCAGCGTGAGCGCGGGGTCGAACATACTCTTGACCAGCTCACCGACGGTACCCTCGAAGGACGTCAGGTTTGCGAACTCGAGCGGTTGGGTGGTCAGCAGATTCAGCCACCAGCTGGGGTGCCGTGTCATGTCGGCCAGGGTTCGCATGTTCAGAGTCGGCGGGATCGTCATACCGTTGCGCACGTCGCGCAGACGGTTGCCGGGAACGGGTGTGTCCACGGTGAGAACGAGTACGTCGACCCCCGCCTGCGCCGCCCGTTCGACGAGGTCCCGGCTGGCCGCCCTGTCCTTCCACAGATACAGCTGAAACCAGTTGGCACCGGTCGGTGCCGTACTCGTCACATCCTCGATCGTTGCGGTACCCATCGTCGAGAGCGCGTACGGCACACCGGCCGCCGCTGCCGCGCGTGCCACCGCAGTTTCGCCCTCGTGCTGCATCATTCTGGTGAAACCGGTGGGGGCAAGGATCAACGGTAGCGTCGCTGTCCGACCCAGAATCGACGTCGAGGTATCGACTGCGCTCACGTCTCGAAACACGTGCGGTCTGAACTCGATTCGTCCGTACGCCGCCCGAGCGCGCTCGATGCCGACCTCGCCCTCGGCACCGCCGGAAACGTACTCGAAGACCGAACGCGGGGTGCGCCGACGAGCGATCTCGGCGAGGTCACCGATGGTGTGCGCTCGAGAAAGACGCCTGTCGACGGGATCGCTTCTCGTCGCTCGCATTTCGAGAAACGGTGCCACCTCTCGCCACCGAGGAAGCCTCCGATGTGTCCGCGGTCCGTTCGTGTCGGCAGAGTCCGTCATCGATTCGCCTTTCGTTCGGTTCTGGTCAGGCGACCGAGACGGCCGGACCGGCAAGGTCGGGACGAATGCGCCGAAGTACGTCCATGCGCAGAGCACCGAAGAGTTCCGAACTCTTGGTGCTCAACTGATCTCGTGCATCCGGCAGTGGCACTGGAACGGTAGCCGTCACCGATGCCGGGGCTCCGCCGAGAACGATCACCTTGTTGGACATGTAGACCGCTTCGTCGACGTCATGGGTCACGATGATGACCGTCATCCCGAACTCGCGTTGCACTTTCATCGTCAGGTCTTCGAGATCGGCACGGGTCTGAGCGTCGACGGACGCGAACGGCTCGTCCATCAGCAGGACCCGGGGCTCGAATGCGAGCGCCCTCGCGATAGCCGCGCGCTGCTGCATTCCGCCCGACATCTCCCACGGGTACAGGTCACCGCGGCCTTCGAGTCCGACCGATTCGAGAGCGGATTCGGCGCGTCGACGCCGCTCCGATTTTCCCGTGGTCCGACGCAACGGAAGTTCCACGTTCTCTCTGACACGCATCCACGGCAACAACGAGCGACCGTAGTCCTGGAAGACGACCGCCAGATCAGTCGGTGGGCCGTCGACCTTCGTGCCGTTGATCGACACCTCACCCGTTGCGGATGTCAGTCCGGCCACGGCGCGAAGCAACGTCGACTTGCCTGTGCCCGAATGGCCGACGATGCAGACCAATTCACGTTCGTCCACCGTGAAGTCGACGTCTTCCAGCACGGGCCTGGTTGCACCGGCGTAGGTCTTGCACAGCTTCCGAACGGCCACCGCGGGCGCGGGTCGGTCGTTCACTGCGCTGTGTTCGTTCACTGCGCTGTGTTCGTTCATTGCGCTGCGGTCGTTTCGAGTCGTAGACGATGCCACCGAAGGGTCCTTCTCTCCAATAGAGCGAACAGTAGATTGAGTCCGTAGCCCAGCAGTCCGAGCATGATGAGTCCTGCCCACATGTCCGTCATGGCGTAGGTGCGCTGAGATTGCAGGACGAAGTAGCCGATCCCCTCGGACGAGGCGAACAGCTCGCTGCCCACCATGGCCACGACTGCAACGGCAACGCTGGTTCGCATTCCCGCGATGATCTGAGGTGTGGCGGAACGCAGGAACACGCGCATGCTCGAATCCCACCGGCCGAGACGGTAACTCCTCGCGACATCGCGTACCAAAGGATCGACCGCGCGAACTCCGTCGACGGTGTTGAGCAACGTCGGCCACATGCAGGCGAAGGCGATGATGGCGACCTTCTGCACGACGTCCGTGCCGAGTAACACGATCGTCAGCGGAACCAGGGCGATAACCGGTGTGGCTCGGATGAATTCGAGTGTCGGGGACAGCGCACGATGCGTCTGCGGCATCGAACCCAGCGCCAGCCCGCACAGAATTCCGATTGTCACGCCGAGGAGGAACCCGATGCCGAAGTTTCGGAGGCTCGGCACCACGTGGACGGCGAACTGATCGGAGAACCACAGGTCTGCGAACCGCGTCATGATCTCGCGCAGCGGTGGAAAGTAGAACGAGGAACTACTGCTCGACACGAACCACCACAGTCCGACGAGAAGAACCGGAAGCCAGGCCTCGACGGCGATAGAACGAATACGGGTCACGACGGAATCCTCTGCGATGGGTGCCAGCGGCACAGCCGGCGCTCGGCCGCGGCGAACAGATACAGCACGGCGACACCCATGAGGGCGGTCACCAGAGTCAGGGCAAAGACATCGACCATCTGCGCGTTCATCTGAGCCTGCGCGAGCGTCTTTCCGATTCCCGGTACTGCGGCCAACAGCTCGATTCCTATCGCGAGGAGCATCGCCATCACTGCGGCGATACGAAAGCCGGTGGCCACAAACGGAGTAGCGGACGGCACGATGACGAAGCGGATAACCTGGAATCTGCTCAGGCGATACGACCGAGCCGCTTCGAGTGCTGCACCGTCGACGTCCCGGACCCCGTACATCGTCTGTAGCAGGATCGGCCACACGCAGGCTGCCACCACCACCGTCAGCTCGGTCTGACGGGTGGTTCCGTAGATGAGCGCGACGAGAGGGATGATCCCCAACGTCGGAATCGATCGAAGGAACTCGATGACGAATCGGCAACTGCGGTAGGCGAAGTCACTCGTCCCGAGCAGAATTCCCAACGGCACCGCGATGATGGTCGAGTACAGCAGGCCCAAGGCCCAGCCGGTCATGGTCGACGCGATATCGGTCCAGAACGTCGCCGTCGTCGCCATGTCCAGCACTCTCGCGGCCACCGGAACGGGCCCGGGAATCGTGTCCGCGGCGAACAGGCCGGACGACGACAGGGCGGCCCAGCCGAGTATGAGTAGCACCGGAGCGATGGCCGTCTGCGCCGCGGAGGGCATCGCCGGTCGTACTCGGAGCACTGGCGCGGTGCGCAGCGCCGCACTGGTCATCGGGTGAGCCCACTGATGTCGGCCGAGGAATCGAGCGCCCCGTTCTCCCGGAGAATCGTGGCGATGTCGTCCAGTCCCGCTGCGTCGACGCGACTTTCGAGTGCCGGGTACCCCGTGTCCCCGACGGTGTCGGCTGGGGTGCCGAAATGTTCGACCATGGCGGCCCGCATGTCGTCGGGGTGCGAGTCGGCGTACTCCACGGACTCGTCGAGTGCGGTCTGGAATTTGTCGACCACCTCGGGGTTGGTCTCGACGTAGTCGCGGGTGCCGGTGACGACGACCCGGGGCGCGGGGCCGAAGACCTGCTCAATGGGGTCGCCCATCGGTGCCTCGAACTGTCCGGTCTTCAACAGCAGGCTGGCGTAGGGATCGCCGACCAGCGCCGCGTCGATCCGATCGGCGGTGAGTGACTCGCCCATGGCGGAGAACGGAACCTCGATGACCGACACGTCGCTGCCGTCGCCGCCGGCTTGGTCGACGACACCGCGGACCCCGTACTCGGATGCCGATGCCAGCAGGTTCACTCCGACCGTCTTGCCTTCGAGGTCGGCAGCAGTGCGAATCGGACTCCCCGCCTCGACCAGCAGGGTCGATCCGGTGCGTCCGTCCGGGCCTGCTTCGAAGGTGGAGACGCCGCCGACGACAGCCAGGGGTATCCCCTTTCCGGCCGCCATCACGGTGCCGGGACCGGTATTGGGATTCATGTCGACCTGACCGCTGAGGAGACCACCGACCAGGTCCGCCGGCGTGATGTCGACGAGTTCGATGTTCAATCCGTTGCGCTCGAAGATGCCCTGGTCCACGCCCAGCAACACCGCGGCGTAGTCGGACAACTGCACGTTGCCGAGACGGACGGTGGTCAGTCCGTTCTCCGACGCCGCAGGCGCGGCTTGTGTTCCACCGCATGCGGTGGCGGTCAGCGCCAGGAGGACCCCCGCGGTCGCGGCAATCGATCGCGTTCGGACATGTCGGCGCAGTGGAGTCATCATCGATCACCTTCGGTTGGCTCGGTCCCGCTGCCTACTGCAGCGTCGAAAGGTGACGATAGTGACGGAGACCACACTGCGATACAGATGATCCATCCACATTTCGACGTGCACAGTGGGGATCCAATCCATCCCGTCCGAAGCCTGCTTCCCATACTGTCGGCACCATGACCATCGATCGAGTACCGGTATCCGGCGGGCACCTCGCCGTCGAAATACACACCGGCACCAGCGAGCCCATCCTCGTGGTGCACGGTGTTTCCAGCCAGCGCATGCTCTGGAGCTGGCTGCGCGCGGAGTCGCCGCACCTGACACTCGTCGCCCCGGACCTTCGCGGCAGAGGTGACAGCGTCGACGTCACGGGACCGTCCTCGTTGGCCCAGCACGCAGACGACCTCGACGCCGTCCTGGACGCATTGGGGCACGACGCTGTGCACGTGTGCGGGATGTCAATGGGTGGGTTCGTGGCGGTCGAGTTCGCGGCCCGGTACCCGTCCAGGGTGAAGAGTCTCGTCCTCGTCGACGGGGGCGTGCCGGTGGCTCCGCCCGCCGGCCTCACGCAGGAGAACGTTGCCGCGGTCTTCGCGGACAGGATCGATCGAACTCGGCAGCACTGGAACGACATCGGCGATTACATCGAATTCCTGGTCTCGACGTCGTTGCCGCTACTCGACCCCGCCGATCCGCTCTTGCGGACGTACGCCGAACACGATCTGGTCGACGGATCGGTCCGGCTGTCGTCCGATGCGGTCGTCGCGGACGCCACGGACGTCTTCTTCGGTGCCTCGCGGTTCCGGGAACTGACGATGCCGATTCGATTCCTGCACGCGCAGTGGAGCGTTGGCGCCGATTCCGCGCCGATGTACTCGAGCCAGATCGTCGACGCGCTCGACCTGACGTCCATCACCGCGATGCCGGGACTCGATCACGCCGGGACGATCATGACCTCGGTCGGTGCCGCGGCCGTCGGAGCGACCGTCGATCAGGCTCTAGGAGGCGAATGACTGCCCGATTCGAGCCGTCGACACGAAACGGCCTCCTCACGCTCTACTGGGTTCGATCCCGAGCCAGGATGCGTTCGAGGTAGTCGAGGTCCTCGCGGAGCATCGAGATGGCCCGCTCGGGCCCCTCGGGTACGACGGGCTTGCCGCTGTCCTGAGCAACGGTGCGCAGTGCCATGTCGGCGAGTTGAGTGGCCACGCTCCGATCGGCGTCGGGGTCACCGCTCTGGTGCCACCACGCGACCCAGTTGAGCATGCCGATGATGCCGAGTGCCGCAGTGCGCGGATCGACCGGCCGGAATTCCCCTGCCTTGACACCACTTTCGACGACCGTCACGAACTCCTTGAGCACGTGCCGGCGACTCTGCTGGTAGGTGTGCGACATCTCCTCGGGGAGATCGGCTTCCGATCTGATGATGAGCTTGAAGCGATCGGCGCTCTGGGCCTGATTCAACGCGATCGCGGTCGCCATCTTCCGTAGCTTCTCCGTGGGACCGAGGTCGGATCGCTCGTTGATCTCGTGCAGAACAGCGGCCGGCGTCTCGGTGCTCTCGCTGATCAGTCGCGAGAGCAACTCGTCCTTGTTCGCTACGTAGTGGTACAGCGCCGGCCGAGTGAGACCGGTGGCGTCCGCGATGTCCTGCAGGGTGGTACTGGCAAATCCCTTCTCGGCGAACAACCGCGTGGCCTGGTCGAGAATCTGCTTCTCGACCAGCTCCCGACGCGGGTTGCGCGCCGATCCCCGTGGTGAGTCCTCGCGTGTCATGACCGAAGAATAACCGTCGCTCTCGTCAAGGACCGACAGACACCAGGTGGGTGCGCGCACCGACGAGACCTGCCACCGCGTCGGGCATGCACTCCTTCGGCACATCGACGACGACGAGTGCGCTGGTGTTGCGCATCATTCGCTCCGCGACATCGAGACGGGTGAGGACGTGATCACGCTCCTCGGACCCGGTCAACCACACCGTTGAGCTCGCCTTGGCCTCGTCGACGACGGCCGTAGCCTTCTCGTTCCACGCTGACTCGACGTCCACGGAGACCACCGTCGTCGTCGGATCGTCGCGAAGATCGGACGGGGCGAATCGGTCGGGGAACGACCGCCCACCGTGGTCGATGGGCCGCGAGAGGATCCACCGAGATACGTCGACGGGAACCTCCGAGTCGGCCGGGACCTGTGCGTAGCCGGCAATTCCCTTCCACGCCACCTCGGGGGCGGAGTCGAGAAACCGCTCGAGACCGACCTTCCCGGCTCGCGTCATGTACGCAACCATGAGCTGGTCCACGGGTAGATCCATCCGCTGCGGGAAGGACTCCCACCACTGTTCACTTCGCACCGCGATCTGCTGGAGGTGGTCCACCGCAGGGCGACGCACCCGTTCGTACTCGGTGAGGGCTTCGTCGACCGTCGCAGCCGACGCCAGTGCGGCATCGAGGGCGATGGCGTCCTCCATGGCGAGCTTCGTTCCCGATCCGATCGAGTAGTGGGCTGTGTGGGCGGCGTCCCCGAGAAGAACTGTGTTGTCCACCGCCCACTTTCGGCACTTGACGGTTCGGAACTGCATCCACCTGGTCCGGTTGCCGATGAGGCTGTGATCCTGGAGTGTCTCGGAGAATGCCTTCTCGAGGTAGCGCAACGACGCCTCGTCGCTGTCGGCCGGATCCGTGGCAGCTGTCGTGACGTCGAAGCCCGCCCGGTGCCACGTGTCGAGATCGGTCTCGATCAGAAACGTACTGCGATCTGCCGCATAGGGATACGCGTGAGCGACGAACGTGCCGTGCTCGGTGGTGACGGGCACGAAGATGGCACTCGGCAGTGCGAAATCCGTTCCGCACCAGAGGTAGAGGCCGGTTCCGGTGGTGATGTCCGCACCGAATCGGTCGTCGGCCGTGCGTGTCGCGCTGTTGATTCCGTCCGATGCGATCACGAGGTCGGCATCGAATTCGTGCGCTCGGTGACGTTCGCCGAACACGAGTCGAACCCCGGCGTCGTGTGCTTGCTGCTGCAGCACGGACAGCAGTCGGGCGCGGCCGATCGCGAGAAGATCGCCGTGGGCCAAGCGGGCCGTGCTGTCGCCGACCTGCATGGACATCTCGTGCGAATAGGATTCGGCCACAATCGCATCGAGGGATCTGGCGTCGGCCTGCCGAAGGTTGCGTTGCGTCCGTGACGCCAGCCCCACTCCGAAGCCGAACGTGGTATCCGGTGAACTCTGTTCGTAGACCGTGATCTCCGCGTCGGGATTGGACAGTTTCAACAGCCGTGCGGCGTAGAGCCCGCCCGGGCCTCCGCCGATGACTACGACGCGGTCGAGTTTCATCGTTGCCTTTCGAGCTTCGCGGCGATGTCGAGCCGCAGACGCTTCTTGTCGATCTTGTTGACGTTGGTTCGGGGAAGCTCGTCCACCCATTCGAGACGTTCGGGCCACTTGAACTTGGCCACGCCGAGCCCCGTGAGGTGTTCCTGTACGTCGGCCATCGTCAATGGCACCCCGTCGGTGACGAGATACGCGCACGTCTTCTCGCCGAGTCGAGGGTCGGGCATCGCGACCACGGCCGCGGAACGAACGGCTGGGTGATCGAGCAGCAGCAGCTCCACCTCCTCGGCGTTGATCTTCTCGCCGCCGCGGTTGATGAGGTCCTTGATCCGCCCCTCGATCGTGACGTACCGCTCGCCTGCGACGACGGAGATCGACGCCAGATCGCCGGTCCGGTAGAAACCGTCGGAAGTGAAGGCAGTTCGATTGTGCTCGGGGGCACCGAAATACCCGGTGATCGTGTACGGACCACGGCAGCACAGTTCCCC
This sequence comes from Rhodococcus sp. 15-725-2-2b, assembly GCF_002259075.1. NCBI lineage: Bacteria > Bacillati > Actinomycetota > Actinomycetes > Mycobacteriales > Nocardiaceae > Rhodococcus > Rhodococcus sp. 15-725-2-2b. The sequence continues at coordinate 73,268 of NZ_NPFL01000004.1, forward strand.
GACATCCCCGTCGGGCAGCTCGATCTCCGTACCGGGATCGAGGATGCGCACCTCGTCCTCCGCGCAGACCGGGGTGCCGACGGTGGCGATCCGGGCGTCGCGGGGAGCGGCGACCGGGGTGACGGTGAGCAACCCCTCGGACATTCCGAACAACTGACCCGCCCAATGATCTCGACCGTCGTCGACGCGGTCCATCAGTGCCGGTGACACTTTGGCACCGGACAGGATCACGTGCCGCAGACGCTCACGCACGCGATCGAACTCGGGACTCGACACGGCCTGGTAGTGACCGTGGCCGATCAACACCTCGGTGGCTTCCGCGCGTTCCATGAGGTCGAACGCCGATCGGACGTCGGCGGTGGCGAGTACGAGACACGCGCCGACCGAGTGCGAGGCGTGCAGACCGCAGGCAATCCCTGCGTTGTGGACGATGGGAATCAGATGGGCGACGCGGCTGTCCGATGTCCACTCGAGCCGCTGCGCGTACATGAGTGCGTTGTTCCAGTACTCGGCATGGATCCGCGGAATGACCTTCGGTACTCCCGTTGTCCCGCCGGACAATTGGAAGGCAACGACGTCCTCGGGATCGGTCTCGGCCTCGATGGCTTCGACGACTGCTCGGGCCTCGGTGCGGTCGATGCCCTGCCCGAGGTCCTCGAGGCGCAGCTCGCCACCCTCTGCTGCTCCGACGGTCACAACATGGCGAACGGTCTGGCTGCCCGCGGCGTGCTCGTGGGCGAACGAGACCAGATCGAACGACGGCAGACCGGCCTCCACCACATGCGCGACCGCACCCACCGCGGCACCGATGTGCGCGATCTCGTGCATCCGGTGCGCGGCCAGTGTGGCGACCGGAACGAGCCCGGCCTTGAGACAGCCGTACCACGCCAGCACCGTCTCCAGCCGGTTCGTCAGTTGGAACAGCACCGGATCGAGGCGCAGCAGACCCAGTCGAACCAATCCGGCGGCGATGGCGTCGGTACGACGGTCGAGTTCGGCGAAGGTCATCGACCCCTCGGCGCTGATGACGGCGAGCCGGTCGGGATACCGGACAGCGATGTCGCGGAACCGTCGGCTGGTCGGTAGCGAACTCCACGAACCGCTCTGCAGATAGTGCTGTGCTCGGTCCTGCGGGTACCGCACCAGCCTGCCGTCCCAGTCCGAGTGGGTCGCCTCGGTGGTCACCGTCATCGCTGAGCCACCGCTGGAAGCAATCGAGAGATCTCCAACGAATGATCGGGGTGGTCGGCCGGGACGATTCCCGAGTAGACGGCCGTCCAGCATCCGGGGCAGCACAGTTGGCGAAAGACGATGGGAGTGTCGACGTACTCGGCCGGATCCGAGGTCACCTGCGGTCCGGCCGCCGAGGACGGACCCTCGTAGCGAGCCAGATCCAGTACACCGCTGTTCTTCTCGTCACCGAGCAGTCGCCCGCACTGTGCGCAGGCGATGACCCGAACGTCCCCGACGGTCACCTCGGACAGGTTGTCGTCGAGCCGCCTGGCCAGCGACAGATCCATGATGGGTGCGTCGGAATGCTGGGTGGACCGCGTGCGTCGTTCGTCGATCATGTCCCGACGTCGCCGCGCAGTTGCTGCCTCGTCCACCTTTCCCCCGTCGATCACCACGCCGTAGACGATGTTCGCGCCCTCCGCGGTGACCTTGCCTTCGCGTAGGTCCACCACGACGGCCTCCGGATCGCGATGCAACGGATCTCCGTAACCGCCGCCGCCCTGCCAGTGCATGTACAGCACTTCACCCGGAGCGACGTAGCTTTCGGCGTAGCACGCGCCGAATTCCTTTCCGCCGCCCAGCTCTTCGAGGGCCCCGGGAATCTTTCCTGCTGCGAACTGCTCGATGACGTCGGTACTGCGTGCCAGGATTTCGAGTCCGGTGTTACCCGGGTATCCGCCGGCGAGACCGTTGTTCTGCGCCACGGCTTTACCCGCAGACGCAAGCACGAGGCCCATCGGGAGCGAGGTGCCGTACGGCGTGACAGCGAGCGATGCACTGACGCCACCTCGTTGACGACCGGGTCCACCGGAGTCGGGCTCTTCACGACGCCACAGCGTGAGCAGCGGGTAGAGGAACTCGGTCATTTCCGTATCGGGGATGCGCCCCATCGGAATACAGAAGAGTCCGCCGGTATCCATGCCGTCTGCGGTCGGGCGTGCGCCGTAACCGCCTGCCATCGGTTCCATCATGATGTTGAGGAACGGAACGGGTTGTTCTCCGCGTTCGTCGAGGCCTGCGATCACGGCGGTGTCCCAGGTGCCGCAACACGCAGCCTGCACGCTCTTGCCGAGGTCGACCGATCGGTCGAGCATCTGCGACAGACATTCGGCGATGAGGGTTCCGGTCAGCCACGCCGGTCCGATGGGACCACGGCTGACCGCCGCCGGGAAGCTCGCGTTGTTGATGGTGCCCTCTTCGGAGACCAGGTCGAAGCATCGCATCAATCCGCCTGCAGACCAGGGAATGTCACCCGCGAGGATCGGAAGCAAGGCGAGCATGACGCCGCCGCGCATTCCTGCGTAGGTGCAGTTGATGACGCCCGTCTGCTTGTCGGTGCCGGTGAAATCGAACGTGAGATGGTCGGCGGTCTTGCTCATCGCGACGGTGATCTTGTGCACGTCGCGATCACCGGTGTGCGACTGGTCCTGGTAGCCGGTGGCCTTCCATGTCCCGTCGGGCAGCGACGAGAGTTTGCTGCGCAGTCGGCCTTCGGCGTCGGTCATCATGCGCTTCATGACGGCCTTGACGGTGTCGGCACCGTACTGCTCGATGACGGCGAGCATGCGATTGCGTCCGACGCTGTTCGCACCGATCTTCGCCCGCAGGTCGAGCCCGACCAGCATCGGAACTCGGGAGCGTCGCACCCAGAGATCGGCGATGTCGCGCTGGAGTTCGTAGTCGCGGACGACCTTGACCGGTGGAGTCGGAAGCGATTCGGAAAACACATCTTTCGCGGACGGGTCGAACGACCCGAGTCCGGAACCGCCGAGGTCGGGTTCGTGGCAGATCGCGCTGGTCCAGGCGAACAGCTTGCCCTCGTGGAAGATGGGTTGGTAGACGATGACGTCGCTCTGGTGCAGTCCCCCGCCGACCCATGGGTCGTTGCACAGGAACATGTCACCCGGCGCGATTCCGGGGTTGGCGGCGCGATGTTGCAGCGTCCAGTAGATCGCCAGGTCCACGGCTCCGACGAGCATGGTGTTGTACAGGCCGACCTGAACCTCTTGTCCCAGTTCGTCACTGATCGCGAAGTCGAAATCGTTCGCGTCGGTGACGATGGGTGAGCCCGACATTCGTTTGAGTGCCTCGCCCATCTCGTCGGTGACCGACCAGAGTCGGTGCCGGATGACCTCGTAGGTCAACGGATCGAGGTCGTCGATCTGCTGCTGCGTGACGGTGTGCACCGGCAGGGTCGGTGGGAGGGTGCGCGCGAGAGCGTCGGGATCGACGGGGCGGGACGAGAAGATCTCGGACCCGGGAATTGCTGATGTCATGGTGCGGTTCTCCTGTGGTCTCAGCCGGCGACGATGTTGAGGTTGCCGAGGCGGTCGACAGTTCCGGTGGTGCCGTGCGGGACGACGACTGTGGTCGTCGGGACTTCGACGATTGCGGGGCCGGCGAGCACATGCCCGGCGGCGAGCTTGCTGTAGTCGTAGATGTCGGTGTCGACGTATCCGATTCGACCGTCCAAGTTGACTTTTCGGGTGCCGATGCGGGCGACCGAGGCGTCGGCGGAGTCGGCCGACTTCAGCTCGGGGAGCGTCGGCGAGAACGGCAGGACGCCGGTTGCACGCACGCGGTAGGTGATCGCCTGAATACCTGCTTCACGGAAACCGCTGTCCTTCCCGTACAAGTCTGCGTAGCGCTGCTCGAAGAGGTCGGACGCGTGTGCGACGCTCGACGAGTCGAGCGAGCCTTCGGGAATGGTGGTGGCAACCTCTGCCAACTGCATCGTGTACCGCATGTCGATTTCACGTTCGACCTGGACAGACGTGAAATTGAGTCCTTGTCGACCGAGGGCTTCACGGACTCGCTTCTCGAGGCCGTCGAAATTCGCCTCTGCGCGAGCAGGATCGAGCGGCATCGCCGCCGGGTCGGACAGCTCGGCCGCGAGGACGATGTTCGACGACGCAAGACCGTAGGCCGAGAACGCCGATGCCACCTGCCCGAGCGGAACGATGACTTCCTTGACGCCGACTTCGGCGGCATAGGCAGCGCAATGCGATGGGCCGGCTCCACCGAATGCGTAGAGAACGAAGTTGCGCGGATCGTGTCCGGCTTCGACGACGGTCTTGCGCAGGAGGTCGCCCGTTTGTGCGTTCTGCACGGCATAGATCGCGGCGGCTGCGTCCTCGATCGACAGACCGAGCGGTTCCGCGATGCGGCGACGAATGGCCTCTCGCGCAAGCTCTTTGTCGAGTGGTTTGCGACCACCGAGCAATCCGCGTTCGGGGAGGATGCCGAGGACGAGATTGGCGTCGGCATTGGTGGGTTCGGTGCCGCCCTGTCCGTAACACGCAGGTCCGGGCACCGCCTGAGCGCTGTGCGGCCCGATCTGGAGGTTGCCGCCGGCATCCACCCACGCGATGGCACCGCCACCTGAGCCGATGGCGTGCACCTGCAGGGTGGGCACGTTGATCGGGTGGTGATTGATGATGGTGCTCGACGCACGCACCGGCTCACCGTCCACGACGAGGCCGACGAGGAAGGTGGTGCCGCCGACGTCGGTGGCGATGATGTTCTTGTGACCGAGCTGCTTTCCGAGTGACACCGCACCGACCACGCCGCCGGTGAGGACGGACCCGACTGTGCTGATGGCGTTCTTCGGTGCCTCGGCTGCGGCAACGGCACCGCCGTTGCTCTGCATCACCAGGAGTGGGCCGGCGAGATCGAGTGCACGCAGCTTGGATTCCAACGAACCCAGGTAGTCGCGTAGTCCCGGTCCGATCTGGGTGCTCATGATCGTCGTCGCGTTACGCGCGAACTCACGGATGCGCGGGCTCACCTCGGAGGACAAAGAAACGAACATGTCGGGCGCGATCTCGTGCACGAGTTCACGAATGCGCAGCTCGTGCACAGGGTTACGGAAAGACCAGAGCAGCGAGACCGCGATTCCGGAGACACCGTCGTCGACCAGGCTTCGGATGGCGACGCGCGCGGACTCCTCGTCGAGCGCGACGACGACCGTGCCGTCACGGTCGAGGCGTTCGGTGACCTCGAGTGCGTGTCGCTTGGGGACGAGACCGTGGGACTTGCTCTGTCCCAACACGTTCTGCAGTTGCTCGGGAGAGCCACCGAGGTACCGGCCCTCGACGTTCATGATGTAGATCGAATCCCGATGCCCCTTGGTGGTCAGGAACCCGACCGGCGGGACGTTGCCCATCACCAGAGCATTGAGCGAGGACGTGGTGCCGTGCGCGATGTGGTGGGTGTTCGCGAGCATCTCCTGCACCGGGCATCCGAGCTGCTCGGCCAACGCTTCGAGAACGTCGATGACGCCCTGGGAATAGTCGGGTGGAGTCGAGGGCGCCTTGGCCGCGACCACGGTGCCGGAACTGTCGTCGAGTACTGCATCCGTGAACGTTCCGCCGACGTCCACTCCGATCACATAGGTCATGCCGGTGTGCTCCTTAGGTCCGAGTCGAAGACGTTCTGGCGTGTGAGAGCGAGGCACCCTCGAACACTGCTTACGTCTGCGTCGAGTATTCGACGTGACCGACGACATGTCAAGCACGAATGTGAGTGCTGTCACCTCCCTCGATTCCGTCCGACTCGATACTGCCGTTCACTTCCGCTGGTGGACACCACTTGACGAATCATCGCAAACGTCGAATACTCGTCATCAACGTCAAATACCGAAAGGCAGTGCATGAGCATTCACCGTGTGGGCTTGGTCGTTCCGAGCTCCAACGTCACCGTGGAAACGGAGATGCCGGCCCTGTTGGCGCGACATCGACACGCGCGGTTCTCGTTCCACTCCTCGCGGATGCGCATGCAGGCCGTGTCACCGGAGCAACTGCGAGCGATGAACGCCCAGCGAGAGCGGTGCATCCTCGAATTGGGTGATGCCGGGATCGACGCCGTTCTCTATGCCTGCCTCGTCGCCCTGATGGTCGCCGGGCCCGGGGAACACCAACGCGTCGAGGGGTTGGTGGCCGAGCAACTCGCCACGGGCGGATCCGATGCAGCCGTCCGGTCGAGCGCGGGAGCCCTCGTGGAAGGCCTGCGCGCTCTGGACGCGAGCAACATCGTTCTCGTGACGCCGTACATGCGACCACTAGCGGAGAAGGTGGTCGAGTACATCGAGGCCGAAGGTATTCGCGTACTCGATTGGCGTGCCCTCGAAGTCTCCGACAACGCCGAAGTCGGCTGCATCCCTGGCGAACGAGTCATGGACGCGGCCAGATCTTTGGATCTCACCGGTGCCGACGCACTGGTGATCTCCGCGTGCGTACAGATGCCGTCCCTGCCTCTCGTCCAGGCTGCCGAGGACGAGTTCGGGATTCCCGTGCTCTCGGCCGCCACGGCAGGTGCCTACAGCCTGCTCCGTGCGCTCGACCTGTCCGTCGATCTACCGGATAGCGGCTCGTTGCTCCGCGCGGACGCCGTCGTCGCGTCGTAGATCGTCACTTCGTAGAGAGGAAATCTCCATGTCCGACTTGCCACACAAGGTTCGGGGCGTCGACCACGTCGCCTATCCCACGTTCGATCCCGCCGCGACGGTCGAGTTCTACCGCGACGTGCTCGGGTTCCCCGTCGTCCATTCCATCTGCGCAGCGGGGTGGGGACCGGAGAAGCATCCGGACTTCATCCACTTCTTCTTCGACATCGGCAACGATGATCGCCTCGCATTCTTCTACTATTTCGGTCTCGAGCCGTTCGAGGGTGGACCACAGGGTGACGCGTATTCACGCTTCGCAGAGGACGTACCGATCTTCTTCATCCGCTCGCGTCACCTGGCGATTCACGTCGACAGCGAAGAAGACCTGATGGAGTATCGACGACGGCTCGACGGCAGCGACTGGCCCGTGGAGATGCAGATCCAGCACGAGACGATCGAGTCCATCTACACCCACGATCCCAACGGCTACATGATCGAGCTCACCCGCGCGATGCGTCCGGTCACGCCGCAGGAGGACCTCGACGCGAATCTGACGATCGACGCCCTGATCGACGTCGTTCGCGGACCCGACCCGAGTATGGCGAACCTGTTGACCCGCAAGGCCGAGTTGATCGTCGAGCGTGCGGCCGACTGGTCGGCCGAGAACGAGGTGGGGGTGTCGTGACCACGTTGTACGTCCTCGACATTCCGGAGAACACGACGATCGCGTCGGTTGCGGACATCGATCCGGCCGTGCGCGTGGACCATGTCGGCCCGTACTTCCGCATAGTCTCGGACGGGGACATCGTGATCGATCGTCGGGCGACCGGATGCAGGCACGCAGTCTGGTACAGCAGTGTCTCGGGCCTGTCCGACTCTCGAATCACACAGTGGGACAAAGACGCTCTGCGCGTCGAGGGATCATGACTGCGGCCCGTCTCGGGGCCGGTCGCTACATCGACGCCGCCGAGGCACCGAGCAACACCGTCACCTCTACCCACGAGCTGACCACCGCAGACGGCGCCAAGGTCAGCGGAGTGCTGAGAACGGTTCCCGGTGCCGACGTCGTCGTGGCGTTGATGCACCCGAGACAGGATCTGACGCACCACGTACTGGTGCCCGAACTCCTCGCCCGCGGATATGCGGTGTGGACCCAGGGCACGCGTTCGGTGAACAACGACATCTCCCTGGTACACGAGCAGGCATTGCTCGACGCAGCCGCCGGGCAGGTATTCCTGCGTTCACGGTCGTTCGATCACGTTGTGACGCTGGGACACTCCGGTGGCGGCACCCTGTTCGCGTTCTACCACGAGCAGGCCGGTCTTGCGCCGGAGCATCGACTGACGGCCACCCCGTCCGGTCGGCCGATCGATCTCGCGTCGGCGGAGATGCCGGTGCCGGACGGTGCGATCTTCATGGCTCCGCACCCCGGACAGGGTGCGCTGCTGCTGCGACTGATCGATCCTTCCGTCGTCGACGAATCCGACCCCATGTCCATCGACCCGTCGCTCGATCCCTTCGATGCAGCCAACGGATTCGTCGACGCACCGGAAAGTTCGTCGTATCCGGAGGACTTCGTTCATCGGTATCGCGCCGCGCAGCACGAGCGCGTCGCTCGGCTGGACGCGCTCGCGCGGTCACGGGTCGCCGAAGCATCCGAGGCCCGACGGCGTTTCAAGACAAGCGGTGATCCTGCCGACCGTCGAGATGCGTTGGCGCCGCGCATATTGACCGTTTATCGTACCGACGCGGACCTGAGATTCACCGATCTCTCGCTCAGTCCGAACGCTCGACCGTACGGTTCGTTGTTCGGCCGACGGCCGGATCTGACGAACTACGGGCTCGTCGGTTTCGCGCGCCTGTCCACGCCCGATGCCTGGTTGTCGACGTGGTCCGGTCTGAGCTCCAACGCCGACTTCGTTCGGTGCGCACCGTCGGTGACGGTCCCGTCGTTGTTCGTCGAACTGAACGGCGATCAGGCGTGTTTCCCGGAGGACGCGTCGAGGATGGTCGAGGCTCTGGGCTCGATCGACAAGTCTCGTGTGGCGATCGAGGGCACCCACTTCGGCGGCCCCATTCGCGACGGGGCGCCCACCGGCGCTTCTCTGGCCGCCGCCGATATCGGTGCCTGGTTGTCCGACCACTTCATCTGACCCTCTTGCGAGCGGAAACACATGTCACGTAACACTTTTTCTCCCGTGGTCGCACTCTGTCTGGCGGCGCTGACGCTGGAAGGGTACGACCTTCTGATGTACGGCACGGTGGTTCCGTCGCTCCTGGCGTACGAGCCGTGGGATCTGGATCCGGCGACCGTCGGGGTACTCGGATCCGTGGTGGGAGTCGGCATGCTCGCCGGGGCACTCGCCGCGGGCAGCATCGCGGATCGCTGGGGTAGGCGACGCGCCTTGATCGCCGCAGTCGCGTTGTTCTCGGCCGCGATGGGATGCTGTGCGATTGCACCCTCACCCGAGATCTTCGGAGCAGCGCGATTCGTCGTCGGCGTCGGAGCAGGAGTGTTGATGCCGACCGCTGCATCGATGCTGATCGAATTCTCCCGACTGGACACGAGAGCACGAACGGTCGCACTGGGATTCGTGGGCACCAGTGTCGGCGGTATCGCGGCGGGGATCCTGTCGCTGTGGCTCGTCCCGGCGTTCGGCTTCCGAGCGATGTTCGCAGCAGGGATGATCCCAGCGTTGTTGATTCTGCCGGCAATGCTCAGACATCTTCCCGAATCACCCGCGTTCCTCAACTCGCGAGGCAGGACGGATGCAGCACAGAGGATCTCGACCCATTACGGACTCGAGGAAGCATCGGAGAGTGCCGGTGGCGACCCGACATCGACGGATCGCGGAATCGGCGCGCTGTTCACCGCGAACCGTGCGCGAGTGACGTTGTCCTTCTGGGTGATGACCCTGCTGTGCCTGCTCGTGTTGTTCGGTGTCGCGACCTGGTTGCCCGCTGTCATGAGGTCGGCCGGATACCCACTCGGCGCCGCGCTGTCCTTCTTGCTGGTGCTCAATGTGGGCGGTGCAGTAGGCGCTCTCGGCGGTGCTCACCTGGCCGATCGTTACGGCATCAAACCGGTGACCACCCTCGGATTCGTCTGTGCAGCAGTATCGTTGGCCTTGATCGCGACCACTCCCCCGATCGGCATCGTGTACGTTCTGGTACTGATCGCAGGAATGGGTACGACCGGGACGCAGATCCTGCTGAACACCTTCATCGGTGGCTACTACCCCGTGGCCTGCCGGACAACAGGATTGGGCGTCGCACTCGCGGTGGGGCGACTCGGCGCGATCGTCGGCCCCACCTACGGTGGAATGTTCGTCGCCGCCGGTGCAGGTACCAGCACTCAGCTGTTGGCTTTCGCCCTGCCCGCAATCATCGGAGCCGCGGTGACGATTCTGATTCCGGCGGGCCGCCGTGACACTCCCGCAGCGGACGTCTCCTCCACCAGGTCGTCCGATCGGTCGCGTCCACGATCGTGAACTCCGCGCAGCAATCCAACCGATTGCATCCGATGACAACTCGGTCTGCCAGAGCATTCTGTTCTCGATCACCTGGACCTTCGAGCGCCTCGGTGCCGGCCGTAACCCGTGCCCAATTCGAGCCCTGTGCAGTGTGAACAGGGTCCGAAGGCCCTGTTTCCGGTCGATCCGACCACCGAGAATCGATGCATGACCAGCTCTGTCGACAATCGAAGGAATCTGACGGTCGTCGGTATCGACGGCTCTGTATCGTCGCGAAATGCTCTGGGATGGGCCGCCGCCGACGCGGTCGGTCGAAACACCACGCTGCTCCTCGTCTGTGCAGGCGTGGATCGAGACATCGCACGAGCCGGAGCAGCCAATGCGCACGGCGGTACCGCGTCGGGTGCTCGCGCTCGCGCACGGTCTGCGTTCGCCGCCGCGCGAGTTGTCGCAGAGTCCGTTCTGGGTGACGACGCAGACGTCGAGACAGTACTCGAACCCGGACCACCGGACGAGGTCCTGAACGAGTACGCCGACACTGCCCGGATGCTCGTCCTCGGGTCGCGTCGGAAGGGAAGCGTCGCACGCGCAGTACACGGTTCGGTCAGTACCGATGTCGTCACTCGCGCCCGGTGCCCCGTTGTTGTCGTTCCGCACGGATTCACCCGAGCAACGACCGTGCCCGACGCTGCCGCAGCTGTGGTGGTGGGTGTGAACGGTTCCCCGAAGGACGACGCAGTCCTCGCCGTCGCTTTCGACCAGGCTGCACGACTCGGGGTCCCGCTGCACGCGGTGCACGCGTACGAGGCCACCGAACCACGCGCCGGGTTCGTCCGACACATCGATCTCGGTCCACGCATTCGTCGGAGTTCTGCCCCACAGCGTTGGATCGATCGCCTCGTTGCCTCGTGGTCCGAGAAGTACCCCGACGTCGTGGTCACGACTCATGCGGCACACGACCGCCCGTCACACGCGCTGCTCGAGAACGCGATCGATACACAGCTCGTCGTGGTGGGTGCATGCAGCCGCGGTGCGACCTCGCCGCTGTTCGTCGGATCGACCAGCCGTACGGTGCTTCGTCGCGCCGAAGTCCCGGTCGTCTTCGTGCCTGCGAACGCCGGACAACCTGGATAACGGCATCCCGACTCACCTGGGCGCATCCTTCGCTCGTGAAACCGGTGCAGCCGAGAAGGCGGCGAACTCGGGGCGCAATCGCAACGGCTCGCTCTTCGAAGTCCCGAGGTGGGCGCGATCCGTTCCCGTTCGTCTTTCGCTTTGTCGGTCAGTGACTTTGGGCTCTACCCGGCAGTTCGTCACGGTGTTGTAGTTGTCAGTGGGTCGGCCCGACGGGTCGATCGAGTACACATTCACGAACACGAGGAGGATGTACGATGACCGTTCTCGCCAACCGCACGCCACTGATTCCGTCGTGGCCGGCGCTACCGGACTGGTCGGACCTGATGGCACGATTCGAGGCCATGCCGCCGTGGAGTGCGCTGGAAGGTCACATGATTCGGGTCGAAGAAACCCTGGAGGACGACCGATACGTGCTCCGGGCGGAGCTGCCCGGTATCGATCCAGAACGGGACGTGGACATCAGCGTGCACGACGGCAAGCTCTTCATCAAAGCCGAACGTGCAGAGCAGAAGACGGAGGGCACGCGATCGGAGTTCCGCTACGGCAGCTTCCACCGCACGATCGATCTCCCTGCCGGAGCGAAGGACGACGCAATCGAAGCCACCTACGACAACGGGATTCTGACGGTCGATGTGACACTTGCCGGATCCGAGCCGGACACGCCTGTCCGCCACATCGAGGTCAGGAGCAACGGGGTCCAACCCAACGGGGTCGGAACCAACTGAGGGCGCCGCCGTCCGTCGGCCCGAACCGTGTAGTCGGATGAACCGCGGCCTACAGGCGAGCACCGCGGCCCCTGAACATCGACACTCACCTACTCACTCGAAAGGACTCGAACAATGTCCACAACGACCAGTGAGTCCATGCACGCACATCCCGACATCGCTGCACTGCGCGATCGCTACGACGCGGTGTTCAACAGGCCCGTGGGACAAGTGACAGATGGGCTGCTACTGCTGGCCGGTCTGTACGCGGCGAGCTCGGCCTGGATTCTCGGTGTCGCGCCGCTGTCGAGTACAGCCGCCGACGGCCGTGCCGCGTTCGCCATGACCAACCTGATCACCGGTTCTGCGATCGCAGTCCTCGCGCTTGCACTCGGAGCCGCGTACGGACGAATCCACGGGGTGTCCTTCGTGGTACCGCTCCTGGGGATCTGGCTGATCGTGTCCCCATGGATCATCGCCGATCTCGAGCGCACGAACGGCATGATCTGGTCCAACGTACTGGTCGGAATCGTCGTGCTCGGGCTCGGCGCAGTTGCAACGGCCATGGGCACAGGACGCTTCACGGGTATGCATCGCAGCGGACGGTAGCCGTCCGCGCGGAACACGAGAACGCCGAGCCTGTCGGGTTCGGCGCTGTCGTGTATCGACCGTGTACGGACGCCACCGGAGGGCACCGGGCCGACCGATAGCAGCGAACGACGCTACCCCGTCCCGCGCGCGGAGGCACCGAATCGACATTTGTACCCATCGCGATCATCGGCTTCCTGCGCGGGTGGTGTCGGCCGACGGGAGCGCGCGGGACCGATGACGCTCTCCCACCACGGCTCGAGCGGACTAGGGTCGCGCCAGACGACGTCCGGTACGGGATCGGCTCGCACAGAATCGAACGATCCAGAGTTGTGCATCGGGCACCTCCGTCGAAAGATCGGGCGGCGAAGACTGGTGTATCCACAGGATGGTCCGGGCCGGCAGGAGGAAAAAGAGCACAAAGTCCCCATTCGCGGAGGTCCGGGCATGGACCGTCCCACCCGCTGCGGTGTCAGACCGGCCCGAGTCGCCCGCTCACTGTTGCCATCCCGAACCGACATCGGTCAGAACCAGCACACACTGTGCGGCCGCCAACAGTCCGAAAGCGACGATCAACAGCAGCGGCGCGCCCACGAACAGGCAGGTCACGAACAGTCCGGAGACCACGACCAACTTGACGAGCGAAGGCGGCGGTTCCATGGCATTCCCCAACGGTCGATTCTGCGTCTCACTGTGACAAACCACGATGGCATCCACACTGCGGTTTGTAGAGAGCACAAAGACCATTCATGGGCTCGACTCGCCCGTGGCACAACGCGTAGACAAACCACGCCCCGAGCCTCAGCGGTGAGGCTGCTGCTCGGGCTCAACGCGACGCGGCAACAGTCCCGGATCGGAGCCGTCGGGCCAGATACGGTCCCGTGATGCTGTCCGGGGACGACGCGACTTCGGCGGGCGTTCCGGTAGCAACGACAGTGCCCCCGTTGTCGCCGCCGCCGGGACCGAGATCGATGACCCAGTCGGCGGAGGCTATGGCATCCAGGTCGTGTTCCACCATCACCACGGTGTTGCCTGCATCGACAAGCAAGTGCAGCTGGCGCATGAGCAGGGCGACGTCGGCGGGATGGAGCCCTGCGGTCGGTTCGTCCAGTAGATAGAGGGCAGTACCGCGACGGGTGCGCTGCAATTCGGTCGCGATCTTGATGCGCTGCGCCTCGCCGCCGCTCAGCTCGGTGGCGGGTTGACCGAGTCGAAGGTAGCCGAGCCCGATGTCGTGCAACGTCTCCAGACTGCGGGACACTGCCGCGATATCGGCGAAGAACATCGCTGCCTCGTCCACCGACATGTGCAGTACCTCGGCAATTGTCTTTTTGCGCCAGGTTATTTCGAGAGTTTCCGGGTTGTACCGGTCACCGTGGCAGGTGGGGCAGGGGCCATAGGTGCCGGGGAGGAACAGCAGCTCCACCTCGACGAAACCGTCGCCCTGGCACGTGGGGCATCGTCCCTCCGCGACGTTGAAGGAGAACCGTCCGGGTGCCCATCCGCGGGCCTTGGCCTCGTCGGTGGCGGCGAACAGTTTGCGGACGACGTCGAACATTCCGACGTAGGTGGCCAGAGTCGATCGGGGGGTTCGGCCGATAGGGCGTTGATCCACCCGGACCAGGCGGGTGAACGACTCGATTCCGGAGACCTCGGCCACGTCGACCTCGATCTGTGCGTCATCGTCGTCTGCCGCGGTCTCGAGTCGGTGGCGCGCCACCTCGAACAGGACCTGGCTGACCAGTGTCGACTTACCGGAGCCCGACACACCCGTCACCGCCGTCAGGACCGCGCGTGGGAACTGCGCCGTCAACTCCCGCAGATTGTGCCGGGTGACCCCGGCCAGCGTGAGCCAGCCCTGGGTGGGGCGCGCCTGCCGCTGCACGGATTCCGCTCGACCGAAGAGGTGCCTGCTGGTGACCGACTCCTCGATCTCCTCCAAGCCTGCGACGGGGCCGCTGTACAGCACCCGTCCGCCGCCCTCACCGGCCGCGGGTCCGATATCGACCACCCAATCGGCGCGCCGGACCACGTCCATGTCGTGTTCGACCACGAACAAGCTGTTTCCCGACGCCTTCAGCTGGTCCAGGACGTCGAGCAGCGGCTCGGCATCCGCGGGATGCAGTCCGGCGGACGGTTCGTCCAACACGTACACCACCCCGAACAGACCCGAACGGAGCTGAGTGGCAATTCGCAACCGCTGCGTCTCGCCGGGCGACAGAGTCGTCGAGCTACGCCCGAGCGCCAGATATCCCAAGCCCAAATCGAGCAACACGTCGATCCTGGCCAGCAGATCTGCGGTGATGCGTACCGCCACCTCCGTGGTCTCCCCCGACTGTTCGGCAATGGGGCGCAGTAATGCGGCAAGTTCTGTCAGCGAGAGCGCATTGATCTCGGCGATCGACCGGCCGGCAATGGTGACGGCCAACGCGTCGGCACGCAGTCCGCTGCCGGAGCACATCGGGCAGCGAACGGTCTCGGTGAATTGCAGAGCGCGTTCTCGCATGCGCTCGCTGTTCGAGTCGGTCAGAACGTGCATGACATGGCTGCGGGCGCTCCAGAACTTGCCTTCGTAACTGTGGTCGACTCGTCCCTCCTCCGGTTCGATCCACACCTTGGGGTGCTCGTCGGTGAACAGGAGCCACTCCCGGTCCTTCTTCTTCAGCGTGCGCCACGGCACGTCGATGTCGATCCCCATGCCGGCGACGATGCTGCGCAGGTTCGCCCCCTGCCAGGCACCCGGCCACGCCGCGATCGCGCCCTCCCGAATGCTCAGCGACGGGTCGGGAACCAGCAATTCCGTTGTCACATCGTGGAACTCGCCCAAACCGCCGCATCTCGGGCAGGCACCGGCGACGGTGTTGGGTGAGAACGCTTCCGCCGGGAGCATGGGCGCACCGTCGGGATAGGTACCGGCCCGGGAGTAGAGCATGCGCAGCAGGTTCGACATCGTGGTGATGGTGCCGACGCTGGAGCGCGAGCTCGGCGACCCCCGGCGTTGCTGCAGCGCAACGGCCGGGGGAAGGCCGGTGATGGACGCGACATGAGGTGCGCCCACTTGCTGAAGCAGGCGGCGGGCGTAGGGGGCAACCGACTCGAAATAGCGTCGTTGCGCTTCGGCGTACAGGGTGCTGAAGGCCAGTGACGACTTTCCTGACCCCGACACCCCCGTGAACGCGACGAAGGCATTGCGGGGTATGTCGACATCGACAGCTGCCAGGTTGTGCTCGGTAGCGCCGCGCACACGGACGTACCCGTCCCACGTTGAGTCCGTCACCGAACGAGCCTAGCTGGCGCGCTCGGCCCGAGAGCACAGAAGCGACGAGATGCAGTGCATCGGTGCCATCGTGCCTCGCCGTATGTCGAGGTATCTTTTCGGTAGGTCTGCTCGTCGCGCCGTATGCGACGAGTACGAAGACCGCACAGAGGGAGGCGGCATGGCCGAGGAATACAGCACACGGCCGCTGTTTCGCAACGGTGCCGGCAGCGCCGCGATGATCCTGGGCATCGTGGCCCTGGTCTGCGCGTTCGTACCTTTCATCGGCGACTTCGTCGCTGTCCCAACAGGTGTCGCCGCCGTCGTGTGCGGGTGGGTCGGGGTCAGCCGGGACGAGAAGGGCATGGCGACCAACGGCCGCGAGGCAATGATCGGCGCAGCTCTCGGAGGCACGGCCATGTTCGTGGTGTTCGTGGCATACGCTGCCACCGTCGTGTGAACGGTGACGGAAGGCGAGTAGTGCCACGAACAGATTCGTTGCTTGCAGGCCTGGCCACCGACCTCATATCAGCGTGCCGATCACGCCGGACCGAAGAGTCGAGGCACTGGAGCGTCCATCGACGAACCGCATCGACATTCGTCACCATCGATGTGAATTCGGTGCGCTGTGCCGCCGGACTCCACAACCGCGCAACGAATTTCGGATCCGACGGTCCCGGAACAGCTGTGCAAGAGACGATGCCGACGCCCCATCCCGAATTCGCGCCGTGATCGAGCAATCTTCCGGTTTGATCGCGGAGAATCCGGTTTCGGTCTTTTTAGCTGATTAACGGCAAGAAGACAGGCCGACTCCGAATATCATCGACCCAGAAGTAATACGTGTTGAGCTTATCAGGATGCCGCGCAACCGAAACAAGCCATCGCACCTCTACGGCCTTGCTTTGCTCGTCGAACTGTTTTCGAATTGCTCCGCCCCCGAGGTACGCGTCACGCCGTGATCGACACCGAGGGCCGAGGAGTAACTGTGACACAAATTCTTGCTGCGAGACAACGACATCGGGTCCCGGCCGAGCACCGTGTGCTCGGTCTCGACCGTCGCACGTTTCCACCGGCACTCTTCGTCGTCGCGATCTTCGTCGTCTTGACCGTGATCCTTCCCCGTGTCGACGCGGCCATCGGCTGGGACGACCCGGTTCTCGCCGGTGAGCAACTCGCGCTGACGGACTCCATCGTCTTCACACCGACCACCGGCTGGGATGTCGAGGCCGGCTTTCGTGTCGACGACGAAAGCCGTCGTTCCGGTGACGCCACCGTCGCCGGGAAGGGCGTCACGTTCCAGGTCTCGTCGGACACGTTCGAGGGCACACCGGATGAATTGCTGGATCAAGTGGAGAAAGTCACCTCCCGCACCGACGACCCGACCTTCAGAGTCGACGGCGACAGGACCACTCTCACCACGACGTCAGGCGAGAGCGGTGTCGCACAGCCATACAGCAGCGTGACCGGGGACGGTGTGGTTGCAGCATTCGTCATCGCCGGCAGGGGGCTGAAGATCACCGCCTACGGGCCTCCCGCTCAGATGACCGCGGCCGTCGACAACATCCAGACCATGATCGCCAGCATCCGGACCGTCGACAGGAACAACTCATGAGCGAGACCGGCACCGACACCACACACAGCTCCGAGGCCCGCCAACGGCAGGCCAGAGCAATGGAGATCTCCGGCTGGGGTGAACGCTTCCACTTCGTGCAACCCCACAATCTGTGTTTCTGGGTGTTCGTCGTGCTGACCGGCATCGGCGCGTTCCAGGTGTGGGCGTACTTCGCACCCAAAACCGGGTTGTACGCCGACGCCTTCGCGATCTCGGCAGTGCTGTGCGGATTGTGCGGGCTGGCGTGGTTCGCTTGGTTCCGTCATATCGACCGATGGGAACGCCAACCGGGCCGACTCATCCTCGCCGCGCTCCTGTGGGGCGCAATTCCGGCCACCTTTGCATTCGCCCTCACCGCGAACAACGCAATGATCAGCATTTACAACAAGCTTTTCGGTCAAGTGTGGAGTGCCAACTGGGCAGCCGGAGCCACCGCACCGATCACCGAAGAGGCCGCGAAGCTGTGCGGATTCATACTCCTCATGAGCCTTGCGCCGCGGTTGATTCGGACCGCGAACGACGGTCTGATAGTCGGCGCGTTCATCGGGCTCGGATTCGCGATCTTCGAGGACTTCCTCTACGCCGCCAACTCCACAGCTCAGGCCTTCGGTACCGATCCGGTCGACCACGCCGTACAGATGTCGTTCACGCGCATAGCGGTCAGCTTCGTTTCCCACCCGCTGTTCAGCGCCCTCGTCTGCACCGGTGTCATCTACATCCTCGGCACGGCGGCCCAGCCACGCCGGATCGGCCGCGGTGTGGCATTCGTATTGGTCGGAATGTTTCTGCACTTCACCTGGGACGACGCCGGCGGTCTCGGCCGAGGCGGCATCCTCACCTTCCCCGTCATGCTCGGCTCCATCGTGCTCGGGTTCACGGTCTTGACGATCGCGTTCCGGCGAGCAGCACCGCGCGAGTACCAGTTCGTCCGCGACATCCTCGCCCCCGAAGTCGAAGCAGGAACCGTGACCGACGCCGAGGTCGACGGCATCCTGGACAAGAAAGCGCGCAAGGCGTTCATCAAGTCCGCGCCCCACCACAAGTCCCGTCGAGCACGCAAGCACCTACGTCGGGCAATTCTCGACCTCGCGCATGACTTGGCCCATGACAAGGGATCGGACACCGAGGCCGTGCGCCACTCTCGCTCGGAAGTCGAGCGGTTGCGCGTCAAGGCCGGCTGACCCACCGCCGACCGAAAGCACGGCCTGCAGGTCGTCACTGTGCCTCCGGGCCTGGAGGTCCGCCACGACTCGCCCGCCCCCCCGGTTCATCCCGAGCAACACGAGTGCTGCCGCCGTCGCCGTGAAGGCGAAGCCAGGTGGTTCCACGGCGCCCCAATTCAGATCGATGGTCGACGCTGTCCGCGCGCGTCATTGTCGTCTCTGCCTGCGAGAGCAAGGTGCACAACAGTTCTCGTGCTGCCGACGCTGTCGGGAAGGTTCTCCCGAACGCACACACCGTCGTCCTGACCGGCTGCAGTCACCACATGCTGCCGATGCTGTCGGCCGGGGAGCTCGGTGCCGTGCTTCTGAGCGCCCGGCACTGACACCTGTTGTCGGACTTATCCAATATTGCGTTCACCGACCGCCGCGCACTGTACGGTGACCGCGGGGATGGGTGCGGCTGTAGAAGAATGTCGGGGGATCATGACTGTGTTCGGTGTGCTGGATCGCGTATTGACTCGACGACTGCCCCTGGAGCCTCCGGACGATCCCCATGCCGCGATCCTTCCGACCCCGATCGACAACGACGACTTCTTCCTCACCCCTCCCGGCATCGAGGACCTTGCACCCGGTGCGGTGATCCGACAGCGCACGACCCGCGGTCTGGTGCCCAGGCCGCGAACCGCCCTGCATCAGTTCATGGTTCGATCGACCGACGCACGGGGTCTCCCCGCCGGCGTCACCGCCTCGCTGCTGATCCCGAAACGGCCGTGGACCGGGCGCGGACCGCGGCCGGTCGTCGCCCACAACGTGGCCATCGATTCACTCGGAGCCACGAGCACGCCGTCGTACCGGCTCGTGCACGGTGTCGGTGCCGACCTCCCGCCGGTGATGCCGCTCTGGCTCGCCCGCGGATACGCCGTCCTCGTCGCCGATCACCAAGGCCCGCGGATGTCGTACTCCGAAGGCACGATGGCCGGGCATGCCGTCCTGGACTCGCTACGCGGGATGACAGTCGTCGCCCCGGAGCTCGCCGACAGCCCAGTGGTGGCCTACGGCTACAGCGGCGGCGCGATCGCCACCACGTGGACGGCGCAACTGCACCCGAGGTACGCGCCGGACGTGAAGTTGGCCGGTGCCGTCGCCGGTGGAACGCCCACCGACTTCTCGATGCTGCTCGACACCATGAACGGCACCGTCGCGGCCGGGCTACTGGGCGCGGCGAGCATGGGTCTCGCGCGTGAGCACCCCGAGATGGTCGAACTGTTCGGCCCCAAGGCGCTGCTGTTGGCGTCCTGGGTCAAGGACATGTCCGTCCTCCCCCTGGCCTTAGGCGGGCTGGTACGCATGCGAATCGAGGACTTGGCGTCCGAACCCGACCCGTTCGACTCCGACATCGCGCGGCGAGTGATCGCCGCGAACCGTCCGGGTGCCGATGCGCCGTCGGTGCCGGTCGCGTTCTTCCACGGTTCCGCAAGCAAGTGGATCGGCGATCGCTTCATCCCCGAGGCCGGCGTGACTGCCCTGATCGAACAGTGGCGCAGCAAGGGTGCCAACGTGCACTACGAGCCCGTGGCAGGCGACCACTTCATCGGCGCCATGACTGGGCTGCCATTCGTGTTACGTTGGACTGCAAGGCAATTCGCCGCCAACGGTTCGGGTTAGCTCGCCGAAGCAACATAGCGCTGTGACCTACGGAAATGCGGTGCCCCCAGTCGGACTCGAACCGACACTGTGCGGATTCAGGTCCTTTAAGTGGATTCGCATGAATTTCAAAGGACTCAATATTTGTTTATTTGCAACACTTTTCGTGCATCGTCGTCCGGACGAGTCCATGCACGAACGTACCGACTTGTGACACTCTCGTGACACCGAACTGCCGCCGATTCTCCGACACCGGACAGTCCTGATCGGTGCCGGACAGCCACGGTATCGGGTGGACGGAGAGCGTCCTGGCGCACCAACGCTCTGTGCTGACTCGTGACAACGGGGCTCATTCGTTACGAACCCAAATCGCCCCCGAGTCAGTACGACCGTGCAACTGCGGGCTACACCGCGACAACTTCGCATCAGCGCACTTCGGCGTCGAAAGGGCAAGTGTCGTAGCTGCCCTTGTACGGCCGGGTTTCGCTACCCGGCCGAGCCGCGGACCGCCTGAAGTTCCTCTGGCGGTTCAGGCAAAACCACAACGCTCTCTTGCACAGTCGACGCTGTTCTCGGGCCACCGACCTGATGGTCACACTGCCAGGACATGACATCTGTCATGTCCTGGCAGTGATGTTGTCACCATTTCCAATGTTTGTGTGCACTGTTGTGCCCCGGTCGCCGAGACGACAGTAGGGGATGCACAGAGCGAACCGAAGCATCGACGAGGAGGTCACCATGAACAGGCCGGAATCGACATCGGACGACAAAAACGAGACGCAGACAGTTCCCGGTCGCAAGACCACTGAAAAGGTCAATGCCACAGAGCTTCTGCTCGACGGACTCGGCGGAACCAACGGAATGATCTACACCGCGATTCCGGTCGTGGCCTTCGTCACCGCCAACGCTCTGGTGTCCCTTCCGATCGCCGTTGGCGTCGCGATCGCCATCGCGTTGGTGATCACTGTTCTTCGCGTCCGACGAGGCGAGCCGTTCGCGCAGGCCAGTGGCGGATTGCTGGGTGTCGTCGTCGCAGGCGGTATCGCCGCCTGGACAGGTTCGGCAGGCGGCTACTTCCTCATCGGAATCTGGCTGAGCCTGGCCGGCGCAGCGCTGATGCTGGCCTCGATACTGGCACGACGACCGTTGACCGGACTGCTATGGAATGCGCTGCACGGCAACGAGTACACGTGGCGGTCCAATCGCTCGGTCGCCCGCGCCCATTACATCGCGACATCGACATTCACCGTTTTGTTCGGTGCCCGCTACGTCGTTCAGGACTGGTTGTACGACACCGATGCCACCGGGTGGCTCGCGTTTGCTCGGATCGCAATGGGCACCCCTTTACTTGCAGCAGCAGTGCTCGTGACCGTCTGGGCCTTCCGTCGCTCCACAGCGCAGTTGGTTCACTCGAACCCTGCGTAGCCCCTGCAGGACGAGTTGTCCCTTGACTATGCCGTTAGGTCACAGTCGACACTGATTGCGACCTGATCGAACCGGAGGAGAGCGACATGGGCTGGAGCACTCGGCAGATCGCCGATCTCGCCGGCGTCACCCTCAAGTCGGTGCGGCACTACCACGATGTCGGACTAATCGATGAGCCCGAGCGTGCCTCGAACGGCTACAAACAGTACAGCGTCACGCATCTCGTACGGCTGCTGCAGATCAAACGCCTGTCCGCACTGGGATTTTCGTTGGCCGACATAGCCGCTCAGGGTGACGGACGCGACCATCCGGAACAGGCACTGCGCACCCTGGATGCAGAACTCGGCGCGACGATCGAGCGCCTGCAGAGAGCACGGTTGGAGATCGCGATGCTTCTCCACGACTCCCTTCCGACCGATCTGCCGCCCGAACTCGGTCCTGCTGCAGCACATCTGACGACAGCAGACCGGCAGTTCATCACCTTCGCCAGCACCGTACTGAGCCCCACGGCCCTCGACGCCTACCATGACCTACTGCGGTCCACTCCGCAGCTGCCCACAGATCCAGAGTTCGACGACCTGCCGGCCGACGCCGACAGCGCCACCACCCGGGATCTTGCCGAACGAATGGCCCCGCACGTTCGCCGGCTGGCTACTCGCTTCCCAGCCCTGTTCGCCGACACAGAAACCGGCGGCGACAGGCAACGGGTGACTCACGCACTCGCAGTCGCCGTGGAAGACCTGTACAACCCCGCCCAACGCGACGTACTGCGACAGGTCGCGGCACTCAACGCTACCGATCCCGAATAGTACATCAGCACAATACAATTCGACAGGAGTCGACCGACCATGCCCCTATTCGACAACAGGAGAGCGAAACTCTTCGCTGCAGCGTCAGCGTCGATGCTTCTGCTCGGTGCCTGCAGCCAGTCGCCGCCGGAACCGCACGCCGACTCTGAGCTGTCGGCCGATCTGCAGCAGTTCTACGACCAGAGCGTGACATTCGAGCCGTGCGAAGGCTACGGCACCACCACGACCGACGAGCAACTGTTTTCCAGTGACCCCGGATTCGAGTGCGCCCGCGTGGACGTGCCACTCGACTACGACGATCCGGACGGGCGCACGGCGCAGATCGCACTGCTCAAGGCACCCGCACGCGGCGAGAAAGTGGGCTCGCTCCTGCTCAACTCCGGCGGACCAGGTGGGCCGGGAATGAGCATGGCGGCATCAGGTGCGACGTCCACCTGGGCGCAGAGCCCTCTCACCGAACGATTCGACCTCATTGGATTCGATCCCCGCGGCGTCGGTGCGTCCACACCGGCCATCGACTGCTTCACCGACGAGGAACACGAGGCAGGACAGGCCTACACCACGGTCCTCACCGGCTCGAGAACCCTCACCGAGGACAGTGCACGACAGCTGGTGAGCCAATGCTCCGAACGATCCGGCGGCGACGACGTCCTCGAACACATCGGCACCCGAGATGCTGCCCGCGACATGGACATTCTCCGGGCCGTGCTCGGCGACGACACCCTGAGCTACTTCGGCCAGAGCTACGGAACGCGACTCGGTGCGGTCTACGCCGAGATGTTCCCGAAGAACGTGCGCGCGATGGTTCTGGACGGCGGAATCGATCCGGGCCAGGGCACCGCAGAGCGCAGGATCTACCAATACGCCAACTTCCAGAAAGCTTTCGACGACATGGCCGCCGCATGCGCAAGCGCACCGGACTGCCCGCTGGGCACCGACCCGAGCAAGGCCGTCGACAACTTTCAACAGATCGTCAGACCGTTGATCGACAATCCGATAGTCACCGGCGATGGCCGCATCATGGACTTCGACGCCGCCTACGGGGCCGTCATCGCGGGGCTCTACGACTCCTCGGCATGGCCGGTCATCACCAAGGGCATCGCCGAACTCCAAGCAGGACAGGCCGATACGCTTCTCAAGATCAACGATATCTTCGGCGGACGCGACGCCGACGGCACCGTCCCGAACTTCTCCGAGGCGCTCTACGCGATCAACTGCATGGACGAACAGCGCAACACTCCAGAACAAGAAGTGGACCTCAAGCGCCAGATCCAGAAGATAGCACCGTTCACCGACGCAGGCCTCGGACCGGACGGCGCACGAGACCCCTGCCAATTCTGGCCTGCGGAACCGACTCTCGACATCCCCTACGCCACCGACATCGACGGACTACCCGACACACTGACCATCTCGATCACCGGAGACCCGTCCACACCGTACGAGGGAGGCGTCAACTTGGCGAACACCCTGGGCGGCTCGCTACTCCCCGTCGACGGCGACCAACACACCGTGGCGTTCGGCGCAACGAGCACCTGCGTCAACGACATCGTCGAGAACTACCTCGTCGATCTCCAATCCCCACCAGCAGAGGCTCGCTGCGCTCTGTAGCAGCCGAACGAAAGGACGAATCATGACTGCACCCCCACTGATCGCGGTCGAGGACTTCTTCGGCCCACC
Source organism: Rhodococcus sp. 15-725-2-2b (assembly GCF_002259075.1). Lineage (NCBI taxonomy): Bacteria > Bacillati > Actinomycetota > Actinomycetes > Mycobacteriales > Nocardiaceae > Rhodococcus > Rhodococcus sp. 15-725-2-2b. Next base: position 97,372 of record NZ_NPFL01000004.1, read on the forward strand.
CGTTCGCTCCGGTGCCACGCTGTCACCGGACGGCACCAGGATGGCGTTTCTCGCGCCGTGGAAGAACCGTCTGAACGTGTGGATCGAGGACCTCTTGCCCGGAAGCGAACCACGCTGCGTCACAGCCGACGAGACTCGCAGTGTGCACGACTTCCGGTGGACGGACGACCCCCGCTGGCTGCTGTATCTGCAGGACACCGGTGGTGACGAGAACAGTCACGTGTTCCGCGTCGACCTGGAGGATTCCGATGCCGCGGCAGTAGATCTGACGCCGTTTCCCGGTTCCCGCGCAGTGGCCATCGAACCGGTGCGGGGTCGGGCCGGGGTGTATACCGTCCTGATCAATGCGAGAAGCATCGCCGAGTTCGATCTGTACGAAATCAAGATCGCCACAGGTGAACTGACGATGATCCGGCAGAGCCCGGGCGTCGGCCGGTATCCGATGCTCGGTGCCGACGGCAAGGTGTTCGTCTTCGCGATGACCGCCGACGGCACCATCGACATCACCCGGTTGGACGAGTCCGGTGCAGAAGCCACGGTGGCCTCGTTCGATGGCACCGATTACCCGATGGGCATCAGCCCGATGCAGATCACTGCGGACGGTACCGGCATGTGGCTGGGGTCCAACCGCGGGCGCGACTTGGCCCATCTGATTCGACTCGACCTGGAGACCGGCGAGGAGACCGTCGTCGACAGTCACCCGACACTCGAACTCGACGGTGCGCGACGAGCCGTCGAGCAGACCTCGCCACCGCTGATCTGCGACAGTGCAACCGGAGAGCTCATCGGTGTTCGGTACCTGGGAGAACGCCAGGTGATCCATGCATTGGAACCGGGTTTCGCAGACATCCTGAAGAATCTGGAGCAACTGTTCGACGGTGACATCGGAGCACTGTCCTCCGACGAGAGCGGACAGAAGTGGATTGTCAGCTTCGTCCACGACCGCGATCCGTCCGTCACCTACTACTACGATCACAACACCGGATCGAGTCGCCGACTCTTCCGCCCCTACCCACACCTGGATCCCGGAGACATGGCCCCGATGGCACCGGTGAACGTCCAGGCGCGTGACGGGCTGACTCTGCCGTCGTATCTGACGCTTCCGGTAGGCGTGGAACCCGAGAGTCTGCCAATGGTTCTGTTGGTGCACGGCGGCCCCTGGTATCGGGATTCGTGGACCTTCGATCCCATCGCGCAATTGCTGGCGAACCGCGGATATGCAGTGTTGCAGGTCAACTTTCGCGGGTCCGTCGGATACGGCACAGCGCACACGAACGCCGGGGTCGGCCAATTCGCGGGCGCGATGCACGACGATCTGATCGATGCAGTGAACTGGGCGGTCGAGGCGGGATACGCCGATCGCGAGCGAGTGGCCATCATGGGTGGTTCCTACGGCGGCTATGCGGCGCTGGTGGGCGCATCGTTCACCCCCGACACGTTTGCCGCGGCGATCGACTGCGTCGGCATCTCGGACCTGTCGAACTTCATGCGCACCCAACCGGCCTTCATCGGCCCGGGAATCATCAACAGCTGGCACCGCTTCGTCGGAGACCCCGCCGACCCCGATCAGCTGGCCGACATGCTCGCACGATCCCCCATCTCCAAGCTCGACGCGATACGCGCGCCACTCCTGATTGCACAGGGTGCCAACGATCCTCGGGTCGTCAAGGCAGAATCGGACAACGTCGTCGAGCGCCTGAGGTCACGTGGCGTCGACGTCGACTACCTCGTGTTCGACGACGAGGGCCACGGATTCGTCAACCCGGAGAACAGTATTCGCTACTACCGCGCGGTGGAAGAATTTCTCGCCCAACACCTCGGCGGCCGCAGTCAGCAATGATGCGGAAGCACAGTGGATGTGGATCGGAAGCTCGTCGTCGAAGTCAGTCCGAGTCGCCCTTCGGTATGGGTGCAGCGGTGTGAAAAAGCATCGAAATGGCGTGGTGCAGAACGTCTTTTTCCGAGCGAAGTCGAGCAGCGTCGGTCGGGAGGGCTCGTGCTACGGAGAGCCCGTCCAGTATCACGTTGAGATAGGCGGCGCGCTGGGTGTTATCACCCGGCGGCAGGGCACCTTCTTTGTGGAGGACGTCCAGCCAGTGTTCTATGTGCCGGAGTCCGGCCGCGCTGAAAGCGAGATACGTGTCGATGGCATCGGCGTTGAGCTCCGCGCTGAGGTAGGTGCCGAATGTCCGTCGCCACGTATCTCGGGCTTGCTCACCGGTCCCGGTGGCCGACAACACCTGCTGCATACACGCCAACAGTCGCTCCTCGGCAGGCACAGTGACGTCTTCGATGACATTTCTGCTCGCCACCAGTCCGGTGATTCCCGCGGCGACTTCGTCCATCAACGCTCGCTGCGTGGGAAAGAAGTGACGCAGTGATCCGGTACTGACCCCTGCTCGCGCGGCGACCGCTCGGACGCTGATCCGGGTACCCGGATCCTCGGACACCATCGTCGCGGCTGCGATCAGAATTCGGTCCTTGGTGCTGGGTTCGCTGTTTCGAGTTTCCACATTGTCCGACACCTTCCCGACCCTAATACAGCGTGATACCTCAAGCCATCTATCACGCTGTGCTAGTGGCGTCGTTGGACGAGAACCACACAGCGCTCGCACCTACGCCGCCGAGCATCTGAGGGAGGAATTACGATGCTTCACAGTCGATCTCACCGGAGCCAGAAGGATCGGGGCCGCCGGACGGCAATGCTCGAAACCGCCACAGTGACGATGGCCGGTTTCCGGGCACTCACCTCGTGCAGCGCACCGTCCCCGGTCGAGCCGCAGCCTTCGCCTGCACCGACACGTTACGAACAGCAAATGCTCGACTTCTCTTCGTGCGACCCTGCTGCCACAGGCACTGCCGACGCCAGGGTTGAATGCACGACGCTCGAAGTACCGCTCGGTTACGTGATTGCCGACCACGGCGACTTACGTTGCGCTCTGTAGAGCCATACTCGAGCACACCGTGGGTGTCTCGCCCAGCATCGCTGCGGCCCAGCGGATCTGGACACGCGCCTGGTTGCTCCTCCTCAGCGTTCGCGTCTGCATTTCCGCGACCATCTTCCATCACAGTGTGCTAGCGTCATCATCGACTATCACGCTGTACTAGAAAGATCGAGGATCGAGCAGATGGGAATCAACCAGTGGCGCTACCGCCGCATTCGCGCCGGATCGGGTGAACCGCTCCGCCGGTACCGCTGGTGGCAGATGTTCGGCAGATCGCTCCGGTCGATCACGCTCACCGCACCCGACAGCACGACGTCGGTCTACGCAGTCGATGTGCGGCACATGGGTGACGCAAAGGACGGTGAGGTGCGCGCTCGCCTCTACGTCGACGGCGCACTGCAGTCGTACGCGAAAATGCCGACCCGCTTCCCCGTCCCCGGAGGACGCATCGAGGTCGCGGCCACTGGATTCGGGCTCAAGCGCTGCCATTACGTGCGTGAGGACGGCACCGAACAGCAGCTGACTCCCGATCCCGCATCCGCAGAGGGGCGCCGCGCTCGACTGCACCACCGGCACCCCGGTCCGAGCCGCGTCATCGGTCTCATCTCGATCGTGTTCGTCATCGGCGGCCTCTGCGTGGAGGTGCCGCAGATCATCGCATCCCTCTCTCTTATTCCCCCCATCGCCGACTCGATCGGAGTGTTCACCTCACCCATCCGACTGCCGCTCCACGTCAACCTGCTCATCGGATTTGCCGCTGTCATCGGCAGCACTGAGCGAGCTCTACGGATGCGATCGAGCTGGATCGACGAACTCGCGAGCTGATCCCAACCGAAGGAACACCACCATGACCCACAGGACTCCCACAGATGTCCGACCGAAGGACGACGAACGACGGCGATGGCCGAAGCCGGTGATGGCGGCGGCTGCCGCTGCTGCCTCAGTGCTCCTGCTCGCCGGATGCTCCGGTGTGGCACCCAACAATGTTGACAGCGAGAGCAAGGTGGGCCTTGACCGGTTCATGAAGCAGGAGCTCGAGTTCGGGGCGTGCGATGCCGGCATCGTGGACTCCCAGCCTCCCGTTCCCGAGATCGTTGAGGCGGCAAAGAAGGCGGAATGCGCGATGCTCACGGTGCCGATGGATTACGAGAACCTCGACGGCACGACCATCGAGATCGCCGTCTCGCGCATTTCCGCCACCGACGACAACCCGATCGGCTCCGTCCTGCTGAACCCGGGCGGTCCCGGAGCGGCGGGGACGACGCTCGCCCCGCTCGTCAATGCCCTGTGGACGGGAGGCCCGATACCCAAGCGCTTCGACATCGTCGGTTTCGATCCCCGCGGAGTCGGTCTCAGCCAACCGGCAATCGACTGCTACTCCGATGAGGAGCGCGACGCCGACGCACCCCTGTCGGCTCTCGGCGAGTGGACCGAAGAATCCGCGCGCGCCATCGTCGACAAATGCGCCGACGGCTCCGGAAGCGAAGAAATACTCGCCCATCTCGGGACCCGGGATGTCGCTCGCGACATGGATGTGCTCCGCTCCGCGCTCGGCGACGACAAACTGACTTATGCGGGAGTCAGCTATGGCACTCGACTCGGCTCGGTGTACGCCGAGATGTTCCCCGACAATGTCCGTGCTCTCGTTCTCGACGGTGCGGTGGATCCGCTCATGGACACCGCGGATCGCAGGATCCAGCTCAGTGAAGGACTGCAGGCCTCGTTCCAGCGTTTCGCCGACTTCTGCGTGACTCAGGCCGCGTGCCCGCTCGGAACCGACCCGGCGCAGGCGACCGCTGCAGCCCAGGAGCTCCTCCAGCCTCTCGACAAAAAACCGCTGGTGGCCGCCGACGGACGAGCGGTCGGCTTCCTCGCCGCCAGCGAAGGAATTGTCTCCGGCCTCTACTCCGAAGCCAGCTGGCCCGCCATCGTCGCGGGGCTGACGGAGCTCGAAGCCGGGCGACCCGACGCCCTCCTCGCTATTCGCGACGGGTACTACGGCAGGTCCGACAATCGGGAGTACACCAATTCGTTCGAGGCGCTCTTCGCCATCAACTGCCTCGACGAGGAACGGTTCACCGAAGAAGAGATGACCCAGCTCGGCCACGATCTCAACGAGGCAGTGCCATTCCTCGACCCCGGATCCACTCCCCCTGTGCAGGACGGGTGCGAGTTCTGGCCGGCCGAGCCCACACTCGGATACCCTTACGCCACCGACATCGACGGGCTTCCCGAGGTGCTCGTGGTTTCTGCCACCGGAGACCCCGTGACACCTCACGGAGGAGGCATCAGCCTGGCCGACACCCTCGGGGCGCGGTTGCTCACGGTCGAGGCCAACCAGCACGGGACAATCATCTCCGCCAACGCCTGCGTCGACGGAGCGATCGCCGACTACCTGATAGATCTCGAACTACCGGATGAAGGTACGCGCTGCACCATCTGACCCTCCTGAGCCATCCAGCGGGCCCCGATCCGCTCGATGGCTCAGCCGTACCGGCAATCAATCGCGAACTGCCGCAGTCGCATCGGCGTGGAATTCCGTACGCCTCGGCTGCGCGTCATGGATCATCCGCGCTGGGTTCGTGCTTACCGTGGCGGGAACAGTGGCAAATTCTTCGATGAGGGAAGATGAGAGGCCGCGGGTGTCGAGCAGGTTGACCAGTTCAGCCAGGTCCAGTTGTGACAGCCTCGTGACACCGAGCCACACGCGAAGAAAACGGTCCGCCAGGAAACTAGGCCTGAGCTTCACGAATACGAAGTTTTTACGATGGAAAGTGAGTACGCGGATCTGAAATCCGCTGTCTCGGTTGTCCACTCAGATCTGCGGGAAGCCACCGAAGTCCGCGTAACCACCCGAAAGCACTGTCCCGATCCAGAAATCTGGATCCATATGGACTCTGGTGCCCCCAGTCGGACTCGAACCGACACTGTGCGGATTTTAAGTCCCTGGAAGTAGATTCACCTGAATTACACTGGACTCGATAGTTGTTTATTTGCAACGCTTTTCGTACATCAACGTCCGAACCCGTCCATGCGCGAACGTACCGACTTGTGACACTCTCGTGACACCGAACTGCCGCCGATCCTCCGACACCGGACAGTCCCGATCGGTGCCGGACAGCCACGGTATCGGGTGGACGGAGAGCGTCCTGACGATCGAGGCTGCGTGCGGGCCCGTGACAACGAGTCTCATTCGTCACGAACCCACATCGCCTTCGAGTCACTAGGACCGTGCAACTGCAGGCTCCACCGTGTTTGCGCATTTCGGTGTCGAATGGCCAGGTTTCGTCACTGCCGCTGTGCGGCCGAGATTTCACGACCCGGCTACCTGCGCGATCCGTCCTGAAGTTTCGGAGCCGGACCACGAGGCCGTCGCGGTGATACACAGCGATGTCAAAAAGGAGGTTGGGAATTTGCTGGCGGCGATGATGCCGGCGAAGCCGAACGATTAACTAATCTTCAACACCGACCAGATGGTGCCCACGACATCGCGGAGACGACAGTTTGCGCACCGTCATCACATCCTGGAGGCGAGTACGCACGACCGACTAGAAGAGACTGCCGATACGACGGATAATGTCACGCAGACGTCTGCATATTCTGTGCTGCAGCAGTTTTCGTTGTTTGGTTGCGTTGGCCCAGTTACATTCTCTTCGACGTCGGAAGCATGGATCGTCCGGTGGCCGAGTGACTCGAAGCCGGCTGGAGCGAGCTATGCGTCGAGCACCGTGAACTCGCGAACGTCGGCGGCGATGATCGCGGCGGTCTGCTTGGGGTCCGGACCGGATCCGCGAAAGTCGTGCATCTGCTGCTCGGTCGTCCAGCGTTCGTACACGTTGATTCGAGCTGGTTCGACGAGGTCCGCCCCGAGTGCGAAGTCGATGCACCCGGCGGCGGCGCGAGCGAGGCGGACCACCTCGGCGCAGTCGTCGAGAAAGTGCTGGCGGTCGGTCGGGTTCACGGTGAGGTATCCGGCAACGATGATCATGGGGATACGGACAATATCCACGCCGATAAGTCACCGCCGGATCGCGGCCTGCATAGCCGTGTCCGCAGGGCTGTGCGACTGGTCTCGGTAAATACATGTTAAATATCCATCGATACAGACGAAATCTCCGCGGACGGGGTTGCTCAGGTCAGGAGCACAGCGACCTGGGCCTCGATCTCGGCTACCACGTCCTCGACCGACTTGTCGACGTTGATCGTCGCGGCCATGGCGGCGAACATGATGGCGGACACGACGTGGGCTTCCAGAGCCGCCCGTTGTGGGTCGACGGTGCCGTCGCGCGTCAGGATCGAGGCTATCTCGCCCTCTGTCTCCGCGATCAGTCCCAGAGCGACAGCGTGATGCGGCTCTTCCGGATTACCGAACACGATCTCGCGCAAGTATGTTCGCCCGTTGTCGACCTGCTTCCGATTGCACTCGACAACGGGCTGCACGACAGCCATCACAGCATCGAGCGTGTCCTCGATGACTGACGCCGCCGCCTGACCGCGCTCGAGAGCTTCACCGTACGTCGAGTTCTGGACCAGGAGCAATAGCTCACCCTTCGTCTTCGCATACAGAAACAACGTCCCGGTCCCGATGTCCGCCTTCTCGGCGATCTGCTGCGTCGTCACCTCGTCGACCCCGCGCTCAGCGAACAGTTCGCTCGCCGCCGCGGTGATGCGCGCGAGCTTGTCCTGCTTGTTCCGCTCCCGCCGGCTCACAGGCCCGTCGTGGGGACTCGACATCGACAACCTCTCCAGGAATATTTCTGATTGCACTCAGTTATGAGTATAGTCAGTATTATTGCGCACTCACTCACGCACACAGCATGCCAACACTCTCCAACTCAGTCGTATTCGTGACCGGCGCGAACGGCGGAATCGGACCAGGAAGTCGATCATGAAAGCGTTCGTTCTCACCAAGTACAAACAGCCCCTCGAGCTCCGCGACGTCGCGGAGCCGACCATCGGCGAGAGGGAAGTCCTCGTCCGCGTCGAGGCCGTCGGACTGAACCAACTCGACGAGAAGATCCGTCTGGGCGAGTTCAAACAGATCCTGCCGTATTCGCTTCCGCGCACACTCGGATACGACGTCGCCGGCACCGTCCTGAAGGTCGGAGCGAAAGTGCGCAGCGTCGCCGCGGGCGACGAGATCTATTCTCGGGTCGGCACCGACCACGTCGGAACCCTCGCCGAACGCGTCGCGGTAGCGGAGACCGAGGTGGCGCTGCGCCCCACGACGGTGACCACAGTCGAAGCCGCATAGCTCCCGCTCGTTGCTCTCACCGCCTGGCAGGCTCTCGTCGGGAAGGGCAACGTGCGAAGCGGCCACAAAGTGCTCGTCCACGCAGGCGCCGGCGGTGTCGGCACCATTGCGATCCAATTGGCGAAATACCTGGGGGCAACCGTCGCCACCACCGCCAGCGCTGCGAATACCGATTTCCTCCAGGACCTCGGTGCAGATCTCGTGATCGACTACCGAACCCAGGATTTCGAGACCCTCCTCACCGACTTCGACCTCGTCATCGACAGTCTCGGTGGTGAAAACCTCGAGAAGTCTCTACGCGTATTGAAGCCCGGCGGCAAGGCCATCGGCATCACCGGCCCTCCGGATCCGACCTTCGCACGCGAGGCTCGGCTCAATCCCGTTCTCCGACTTGCCATCGCAGCCCTGAGCCGGAAGATCCGCAGACAGGCCCGAAAGCTGGGCGTGGACTACGAGTTCATGTTCATGCACTCCGATGGTGACCAGCTCCGCCGTATCGCGGCACTGGTCGACGACGGAACCATTCGCCCCGTCGTCGGAGCCACCTACCCCTTCGAGGAGACGCAGGAGGCCCTGCAGTCACTCGGCCGGGGCGGCGTCCGCGGCAAAACCGTCGTCACCCTCCCCCACAACCAGAAAGCCAACGACCAATGAGCAACGACAACACCTCGATCATCAGGTCCTACGCGAACGCTCCTGTCCGTTCGGTCACCGCCGGCGGCACCACCTACTCGTACCGAGAACTCGGACCGACGGGCGGCATCCCCGTCGTGTTCTTCGTCCATCTCGCCGCGAACCTCGACAACTGGGATCCGCGCATCGTCGATCCCATCGCTCAGGATCGACACGTCATAGCCTTCGACAACACCGGCGTCGGTGCATCCTCCGGCAGGGTCCCCAGCACCATCGAGGAGGCCGCCGACGACGCCTACACCTTCATACGTGCACTCGGATTCGACACCGTCGACGTCTTCTCCTTCTCACTCGGCGGAATGATCGCCCAGGACCTCACCGTCGAACATCCCGAACTCGTCCGCAAACTCGTCCTCACCGGAACCGGACCCCGTGGTGGACAGCACATCGATAAGGTCGCCGGCGTCACCTACTGGGACATCCTGCGCGCAACACTCACCCGATCGGACCCGAAAGAGTTCTTGTTCTTCAACCGCAACGCAACCGGCAAGCGCGCGGGCAAGGCTTTCGTCGAACGCTTGAAAGAGCGCACCCACAACCGCGACAAGGACGTCAGCATCTCGGCGTTTCGCACGCAACTGTCCGCGATCAAGAAATACGGTCGGTCGGCACCGTCCGATCTGTCCAAGATCACCCAACCGACGTTGATTGCCAACGGAGACAACGACCGTATGGTGCCCAGCGTCCTGTCCGAAGACATGCACCGACGCATCGCCGGCAGCGAACTCGTAATCTACCCCGACTCCGGACACGGCGGCATCTTTCAGTTCCACGAGCAGTTCGCACCCCGTGTGGTCGAATTCCTCAATCACTGATCGTTTCTCACGGACCAAAGTCTTGCCGCGTCACCATCCCGTCCCTCCGCACTGCACAGAAAGTCCTGCCTGAATCCAGTATCGAAGGCGCGAGAAGGCTTGGTTCGAGGTTGCGGTCTGCGTTGCACACAGTGAAGTGGAAGGTGTCTGCGTTCGTCTCGCTCGCAGAGCCCAACGCGGCATGCCCTGACTCGCCAGTGCACGTGCGCGCCGTGCAGACCGGTCGCACCTCTCACGCGTCTTGTTGACCCTGTCGCCGTCGGTCCATGTCCTCCACGATGAACACGACATCGAAAGTCTGGGTGAGCGAAGACGACGGGAGATCGAGGTGCTGATGGCGCTGCGATGGGTGCGGGCGATGATCCCGGTGTCGCGCTCCCGCGAGCCGGCGCTCGTCTTGGATTCGATCGACGCGACATTTCGGGTTCTGCCGGGCGACCTCGACATGCTGATACACACGACGAATGGGCGGTACCTGTCGATTCTCGACGCCGCCCGCATCTCGTACCTGACGCGGACGGATCTGTGGCGGTGGTGTGGCATCAAGATGACCTGTAAGCCGCGCTGCGCGTAGATATCCAGTCGATACCGGATGCGCCGATACCGTCTCCAATCCCACTAAGCAACAATTGAATTCATGGACACGGCAGTGTCCCGCGAGCTCTGTGTGCCGCCTGCTGCAGTTCCGCACCCTCAGCCGGTAGACGCGCGTACGCTCACACGATGTCGGCGAACGAACACGATCAAGGGCCACGAGCAGGACCACCTGAAATTGCCGAGGCGGTCTCGGTCCTGCTGATCGCCGACCCCGGCAAACCAACAGCTCTCGCTCACAAGCTCGCAAAAAGGCTGCCGGAACGCCTGCGACACCGAGACCGCAACGAGCGCCGATGGACTGTGTCCGTGCGCAGCGAGCCGTACCTCTCCGATGAGCAGGCCGACTTCGCAGACGCCATCGACGCAGTCGAACCGTCCTCGGAGAACGACGATGTCGTCGTCTACCTCACTGATCTACCGCGGCGCGACGACACCGTGCCGGTGGTCGCCGACGTCAGCGCCGCACATCTGTTCGCGCTCGTCTCCATCGCCGCCGTCGGCGGGATTCGCATCGAGGACCGGGTGCGTGCCGTCGCCGAACTCGCGATCGCGTTCGTCCTCGGTGAACCGACACTCGCGCCGGCCGGTGCGCAGCGGCGATTTCCCTCCCAGCAGATCGACAGCGGTACGCGATATTTCGCTCCCCGGGGTCTGCGACGGCTGCGGTTGCTGTCGGGGATGGTGCGTGCGAACCGGCCGTGGCGACTGGTCACCGGGCTGTCGAAAGTTCTTGTCGGCGCATTCGCCACCGGTGCGTTCGCCTTGGCGACGAACACGATCTGGCAGTTCGCCGACACGATGGGTCCATGGCGCATGAGCGCAGCAACGTTGCTGTCGATCACGGCCATGGTTCTGTGGCTGGTCCTCGATCACCAGTTGTGGGAGCGGCCCACGTCGCCGGACGCGCGCGAGCGGTCCGTGCTGTACAACACCGCCACCGTCGTCACCCTGGTCATCGGTGTCCTCGTTCTCCACGTCGCCTTGTTCGGGTTGCTTCTGCTCACCGCATCGATCGCGTTACCCCCTCCGCTGCTGTCCAGCACGCTCGGACATGCGGTCAGCTTCTCCGACTACCTCACGCTCGCCTGGCTGCTGGCATCGATCGCCACCATCGGCGGTGCACTCGGTTCAGGACTCGAGGACGACACCGCCGTCACCGACGCCGCCTACGGGATCCGGCAACGACAACGCCTCGACGAGCAGACACAGAAACGCTCGACCAAGGCGCAATGACCGTCCATCGGCGACCATGGCTGTACTGCAGGTAACGCACCACGCGATACACAAACATCACCTAGCCCGGGCCGCATTCACGCCGCGAACGGCACTACCGCACCGTCATGCTGAAATGACATAACTACCGGAAAATGCAATTCAAGTGGGCAACTTTCGAGAATGCTTCGTCAGGGCGTAGCTCTTGGGCACTTGGGCCGACATACATGCGAAACCTGTTTCGCCACAACCGTTTCTATGACCGGCCCGAGATGTCGCGAGTATCGACGAGGTCAGCCAGATCAAGTTGTGACAGCCTCGTGACATCGAGCCTCACGCGAAGACGACGATTGAACACATAAACCTGCCCTGAACTGCACGTACGCCAAGATTCGGTGCCAATGAAGAAGGCTTCCGCGCGGATCTGAATCCGCTGCTTCCGTTGTCCACTCAGATCCATGGTCGGCCACTGAGGTCCACGGAACCACCCAAAAACCGCTGTCCCGGGCGAAGATTCTGGATCCATATGGACCCTGGTGCCCCCAGTCGGACTCGAACCGACACTGTGCGGATTTTAAGTCCGGAGGGATGGATTCTAATGGACTCCGATGAATCCAAATTTTCCTGCAGCACAACATTTTTCGTACACGAGGGTACACGCCGATCCATGCCGATCCGTACCGACTTGTGTCACTCTCGTGTCAACGGGAACAGTCGATAGGACCCACTCGGACGCGGATGTTTCTTCCCGTATCTACGTGGACCCGGTGCCCGATCTGGAGAAAACCTCAATCCTCTGTGCGCGTCCGAAGAGGCCACCATCCGAGTCAACGAACTCCGCAGTGCGCGTCTGCAGAATAGTAGGACTTGTCCGGTATCGGGCGAAAGCCGGTCATCGAGCGCCGGCCCTGCCAGTCACCACCCCGGGCGTTCGAGTCAGAATTCGCACGCCCAACCGACGTCCTCCCTTTCCCTTCCGATCGCAAGCTAGTTCTCCGCTCACGGGCGCTCATCCTTGTCGAAACACCCGCCCGAATCGCCGTCACGCGCGGACCGCGCAAACGAAGAGGGGCATCGAGCTCCGCTCACCCGACCTGGTGATTGACATCACAGAGCAGGGCGGCTATCTTTCAAACTGACATCAGTTCAGTTTGGCGAATGAGGCCGTTGGCTCGAATTCGTACGCCGAGTCTGCGAGCGGATGTCGACCGACTTCACGTCACCGGCGGCTCACCGAGTCCGCGGAAAGTTATCGACGTGCCCGAAAGGAACGCAGGCATGAACAAGTTCAGGACGACGATGGTTGCCGTGGCAGCAGCGGCGGCGCTGGTGGGCCTCACCGCATGTGGGGGGTCGTCTTCCTCCGCGTCCGCTCCGGTCGAGGGCGACTGGGATGCTGTGGTCGCAGCTGCGAGGGAAGAGGGCAGTGTGATGCTCTACTCGAGCCAGAAGCCCGCCAATCTCGACGCACTGACAGCGGCTTTCGAGGCGAAGTACCCGGGAATCGACATGGAATACGTCCGTGGCACCGACTCCGAGATCAACCCCAGGGTCGAGACGGAGAATCGAACGGGAACCGGTATCGCCGACGTCCATATGACCACCGATGCCTCCTGGATCGAGAACGCGGCAGAGTCCGGCAAGTTCTCCACCGAACTCGTCGGGCCCGATCTGGACGCACCCGCCTTCGATCCGGCAGCCAGTGTGATCAACGATCGGTTCTTCCTCACCAGCGCAGCGGTATTCGGCCTCGGGTGGAACACCGCAGCGGTGCCGGACGGCGTCAGCACGCCCCAAGATCTGATCGATCCGAAATTCCAGGGCAAGATCGGCATCGTGAACCCCACCGGATTCGCGTCGTACGTGGATCTGTACAAGTACTACGCCAAGAACTTCGGTGAGGACTACTGGAACAAGATCGCCGAACTCTCGCCGCGGGTCTACCCCAGCGCACTCGCAGTGGCGCAAGCCCTCACCTCCGGTGAAGTAACGGTCAGTCCCATGGTGCAGCCGCTCGTCACCGAGGTTGCCGCAGGCGCACCGGTCGATTGGGCTCTGCCCGACAAGCCGTGGGGAACACCCTGGTACTCGGAAGTTCTGAGCGCCTCACAGCATCCCAACGCAGCGCAGGTGCTCGCGAACTTCATGGTGACGGCCGAGGGACAGCAGGCCTTGAACGGCGGTTATGCAGCCGTACTGCCCGACGTCGAGGGTGCGGTCGCGCGAGCTCAGGACATCGCATCTCCGGATATTGCCGAACTGACTCCCGAGAAGGTCGAGCAATATTCTCAGGAATGGCAAACCCTGTTCCAGGGCTGACCCACGGCAATCCCCGGTGAAAACCGGACCGCCGCATCTGCGAGCGGACTACGAAATGATATGTGACAGAGCCGAACACCACGGTCGACGCACAGCGACCGCCGGTGCACACACACCGATGCTCCGAAAGTGAGTATGCAATGACCTCTCGATTCGCGGTCTCCGGACTGACGAAGACCTACGGTGCCAACGTCGTCGTCGACAGTCTTGACCTCGAGATCGAGCAGGGTGAATTCTTGGTCCTGCTCGGACCGAGCGGCTGCGGCAAGACCACGACCTTGCGGTGCCTCGCCGGTCTGGAGACACCGCAGGGCGGTTCGATCTCGTTCGCGGGTCGGACAGTGTTCGACGCGGCCTCGAAAGTGCTCGTGCCTGCGCACAAGCGAAACATCGGCATGGTGTTCCAGTCCTATGCACTGTGGCCCCACATGACGGTCGCCGAGAACATTCGGTACCCGCTGACCGTTCGCAAGCTCAAGAAGGCTATTGCCGACGGAGCGGTCGAGACGGCCGCGAACATGGTCGACTGCGGCGCTCTGCTCGACCGGTACCCATCACAGCTCAGCGGCGGCCAGCAGCAACGTGTCGCAGTGGCGAGAGGGTTGGTGGCCCAACCGGATCTGGTGTTGTTCGACGAGCCGCTGAGCAACCTCGATGCGCGTCTGCGAGATCAGGTTCGATCTCAGATCCACCAGCTGCACCAACAGCTCGGTTTCACCGCCGTGTTCGTCACGCACGACCAATCCGAGGCCTTCGCTCTCGGCGACCGCCTCGCGATCATGAAGGCCGGAAAGATCGAACAGTACGACGAGCCCGAGCACGTGTTCGAGAACCCGGCATCGGAGTACGTCGCGGCGTTCATCGGGATGGGTAATCGACTCGAACTCCGCCGCGGCCACGACGGCTGGGTCACCAGCGGCTCCGACGTCATCGATCTTCGGACCGCCACAGTGCGTGAGCGCGCCGACGAGGGCACCCGCGCCGTCGCCAGGTTCCGACCCGACGACGTGCTGTTGCACGACACCGCAGACCAGGTGCCACCCGGAAACGTAGCCCTGCACGCGGAGCTCGTGACGTACGAGTACGGAGGTCGGTACTTCGACGTCGCAGTCAGAACCGGTGACGAGCAATTGACACTCCGTGCCGTAGCCGCCGACCACAGTGCAGCACTGCGGCGTAGCAGCCCGGGAAGACCCGTCGTCGTCAGCTTCGCGCCGTCGTGTCTGAGGGTGTACGCGCTTCCCGACGCCTCGTCGGCCACCAGCTCCGAGCTCGTCGGATCCGCTGGAAAGAGCTCGTGATGGCAACTCTCGTCGATGTCGAGCGTCCCGAGTCCACCGAGCCGGCCGGCAGAAGATCACTGACCATCCCGTCGAGCTGGCGCGCACGAACCGGCTACGCCGCCGTCCTCGCCGTTCTGGCCTATCTGGTCGTGCTTCCCATGGTGAAACTGCAGATGCTCGCCTTCGAGGACGGCGCTGCCGGATACCGAAGTCAGTACGGCCGCTTCGACATCGGTGTCACGCTCCGAACCACGGTGGCGTTGGCACTCGGTTCGTTGGTCATCGCCATGGTGTTGGGAACGCTGCTCGCATTCGCAGCGAGCAGGCTTCCCGCCAAGCTCGGTTGGCTCCGCGTCATTCCGATCCTGCCGATCGTGATGCCGGCGGTGGCCAGCGTGGTCGGTTGGGCGTTCCTGCTCTCCCCCGGTCCCGGCTACCTGAACGTGCTCCTTCGCCTGTTGCCGTGGTGGAGCGGGTCGGACAGTGGACCGATCGACGTGTACACCGTCCCCTGGATCATCGTCCTCACCGGCTTCGGTCTGACGTCGTTCGTGTACCTGTTCGTCAGTTCCGGCATGCAGAACATCAGCTCCGAGCATCTCGAAGCGGCTCAGGTCAGCGGATCGTCCACGGTGGGAATCTTTTTCAAGATCGTCCTCCCGCTGCTTCGACCGTCTCTCATCTACGGCGGCGGTATCGCGCTGCTCCTCGGTCTCGGCCAGTTCACCGGCCCCCTGCTGCTGGGCGCGAACACCGGTGTCAAGGTGCTGACCACCGAGATGTATCGCCGGGTATCGGAGTCCCCGTCGGACTTCGCCGCGGCAGCGGCCGCCGGGTCTCCGCTGGTGATCTTCGGATTGGTGCTGGTGCTGGCGCAGAAGGCGCTGCTGGGCAACCAAACTCGCTTCGTCACGCACGGCGGCAAGGCATTCGCCCCCTCCACGGGTAAGGCCACGTGGGCCACGGTCACCATCGTCGTGTTCGCGCTCTTCGCCCTGGTCATCCCGCTGGTGGGTCTGATCATCGTCTCGTTGACGCCGTACTGGTCGGGATCGTTGTCGCTGAGTCTGTTGACGCTGGACAACTTTCGGGCACTGATGGACACCACGGCCGTGGTCGAGTCGGTCCTCACCAGTGTGCTCACCTCGCTCGGCGCAGTGGCCATCTGCATCCCGCTGGGATACCTCATGGCAAACCTTCTCGTGCGGGGACGCCGGTTCAGAATTCTCGCGCTGATCGCAGACCTCATGACGGCACTGCCACTGGGCATCCCGGCCGTGATCTTCGGCGTCGGATTCCTGCTCACGTACACCGAACCGCCGCTGATCCTCTACGGAACCAGGACGGTGATCATCCTCGTGTACATCGTGCTGATGCTGCCCTTCTCGACGAGGATGCAGATGACGGCCATGCTGTCGCTCGGAAACACGTACACCGAGGCGTCGGCCACCAGTGGTGCATCGCCGATCGTCACCAATCTCCGAATCATGTTGCCGCTGATGCGTCCCACGATCCTCAGCGCCGTCGCGCTCATGTTCATTCTGTTGACCCACGAGTTCGCCGCATCACTTCTGGTGCGCGCGTCGACAACCCAGGTGATGGGCACGTTGCTGTTCGACATGTGGCAGAACGGCTCCTATCCGCTCGTCGCCGCGATGGCCTTGCTCATGACCGCCGTCACTACGATCGGTGTCGCCGCGGCGATGCTCGTCGGCGGACGCAACGTGCTGAGCAAGCTGTGACGGGCGTGCAGTCTCGGCTCCAGGACAAGGTCGTTCTGGTCACCGGGGCAACCGGGGGCATCGGTACCGCTATCGTCGAGCGGCTGGCCTCGGAAGGCGCGGTGCTCGTGGTGACCGACGTCGACGGTGACGCGTGCGCAGCCCTCGTGGCGGACCAGGCCGACAGTGAACGCCATCTCCCGATCGCACTCGACATCACCCGGGAAGATCAGTGGCACAGCGCTGTCGAGGCCGTGGCCGCACAGTACGGCCGGCTCGACGCCGTGGTCAACAACGGTGCGATCGGCAGTCTCGGAACGGTGGTCGACGAAGATCTCGACCGCTACAACCGCGTGGTCGAAGTCAGTCAGACCGGTACGTGGCTCGGAATGAAGCACGCAGGGGCGTATGTCGAGCGATCGGGCGGAGGATCGGTCGTCAACATCTGTTCGATCCTCGGCAGCGTCGGCGGTCTCGGCAACAGCTTCGCTTACGCTGCAGCAAAGGGTGCCGTGCGCACCATGACCAAGAATGCTGCCCTGCACTGGGCCACCAAAGGGGTTCGCGTCAACTCCATCCACCCCGGCTTCATCGGCACCACGCAGTTGCTCGAACGCTACGAGGGGTCCGAACGGCACAGGGCCATGATTGCGCACACTCCGATGGGTCGACTGGGAACCGGGGCCGAAGTGGCTGCTGCGGTTGCGTTTCTGGCCGGCGACGACTCCACGTTCGTCACCGGGACCGAGCTGTACGTCGACGGCGGATGGACCTGCGACTGACCGCTCGGGTAGGGCTGTCGGGGCGGATGCTTCAGCAGGTGGTGAAGAAGTCCACCCCGTTGGAGGTCCGCGCCGACAGTCGGCCGCGCTGGACCAAAACATCGAGGTGCGCAAGCGTCTCACAGGTCGCCACCATCTTATTGAAGCTGTCCAGGGTGGCGAACGATCGTTCGTGCCGAGTCCACGTCAGGCCGGCTGCCACGTCCGATCCGGTTGCGCGGCCGGCAGATTCGACAACGCTCTCGGTAGCGGTGAGACGGCGATCGTGGTGTTCGAGCAGCTGCCGGCAGCGCTCGTGCACACCCGCACCCGGATGGCCGTGTGACGGCAACATCGTCCGGTCCGGCCCGTCGAGCATCGCGGTCAGAGACGTCAGATACTTGTCCAACGGCAGGTCCCACTCACCGAGCTCGAACCCGATCGACGGCGTGATGGTGGGCAGAACGTGGTCGCCCGTATAACACACGTTCCGGTCGGAATCGTGAAACACCATGTGCCCCTTGGTATGCCCAGGTGTGTGCGCAGCATGAACCGCATGACCGGGAATATCGAGCGGTCCGGGCTGCAGCCAGGTGTCCGGTAGCTCCCAGTCCGCTGCGTCGAAGGGTTCGGCCTTTCCGCTCTCGCGCGCGATGCGAGCGATCTCGAACGCGCCCGCGCGCTCGAGTTCACGAATCGAGCTGACCGGAACGTTGCTGCGCAATCGACCGATGGCGTCGATGCCCGGTGCCTCTGCGGCACCGAGATGCACCCGGGTGCCGTATCGACGCCGCAGCTCCACGGCGAACGTGTAGTGATCACGATGCACATGAGTGACGTACACGTCGTGGATCTCGGACGGTCGACGCCCGATGAGGCGTAATGCATCCACGAGCTCGTCATGGGTGGACGCGCGGTGCCAACCGCCGTCGATCAAAGCCAGACCCGTATGCGTCTCCAGCGCGTAGACGTTGATCGCTCGCAGGCCGTCCTGAGGCATCTGCAACGGAACGCGATGAACGCCGTCGGCCACCGGGAAGCAGCCCGGCTCGGCCCACGACGACGTCATCCTGCGTCGCCTGCCAGGGGCACCATCGTCTTCTCGTCGCCGTACCACATCATGCGTCGACCGCCCATGGTTCCGACGTGGTCGACGGCGGCCTTCCACTCGTCACTGGCCAGCGCGGCCTCGAGTGCGTCGCGCGACTCGAAGCTGAGCACCGACAGGCCGTCCCACCCTTCGGACCTGCCACCGAACGCTTCGAGCAGTTCGGTGTGCTGCCAGCGGAGCAACCCGGGCAGGGGGTAGGTGACGTCGGCATGCTCGCCGCGCCACCACGTGATGAACTGATCATGAGTCCATTCGGCAGGACGGGCGGCTACGAGGACCAGGTTGTACATTTTTCTCCTAAGTGAATTCTGTTCAGTTACGCCGGCCGTCGAGAATCGGCAGCGCCGACGACGTGCGGACTACTTTCGTACGACTCTGATGGCTGCGTCCGTGACCAGTGCAGTGATGTCGTCGATGCTCAGAGGACCGTCCGGCCGGTACCAACGCCATACGCTGACCACCAGGGCGAGCACCAGACGCGCAGACATCGTCGGATTCGATTCCGCGAACTGGCCCGCCTCGATCCCCCGCCCGATCAATGCGGTCCAGTTCTTCTCGATCCGTTGCACGAGTTCACGGCACTCGACTCGCTCGGCCTCTTCTTTGGCGGACTGACGTTCGGTCGCCAGCAGATCCATGTGATTGTGGAGAATGCGCCGGGCCAATGCGTCCTGAGGTGATGCCGCCAAGGACGCGGCAATCGCGGCGCGAAGTGCGTCCTCGGCGTGCGTGACGCCGTCGGTGGCCGCAACGAAACGGGCGGCGGAGTCCGCGAGTTCTATGCGCATGATGGTCAACAAGCAGTGCGCTTTGGACTCGAAGTAGTGGTAGAGCGCGGTCTGACCGATACCGACCTCGTCGGCGATCGACGCCCACTTGGTGTGCTCGTATCCCACCTTGCCGAAGTGGTCGATCGCCGCCGACAGAATGCGCGTTCGCTTGGACCGCGGACTCTCGCGTCGGACGTCGGTTCCTACGGTCATGGTTGCCCCTACTGATAGCACGTGTTCCGGCCTCGTTCGAGTTTACATTTTCCGATGTGAATTCGAGTCAGTTGCGGCTGCAAGCTGCTTGGCCAGTGCCGTCGCATCGGGCCGGGACAGTTTTCCGACGCGATTCTGCGGTAGATCGTCGACGGTGAACACGTATTCCGGCCACTTCGACTTGGGAAAGTCGTCCTCGGCCAACTGCGCGGTGACGTCCTCGAGTTCGAGCTCCTCACCACCGGTGACCACGAGCGCTGCTGCGCGCTCCCCCAGTAGGTCGTCCGGTACCGGCACGACACAGACCTGCACGACGGACTGCAGCGAAGCGATTGCCGACTCGACCTCGTTGATGTCGATGTTGCGGCCACCGCGAATGATGATCTGTTTCTGCCGACCCATGACGCGAATCGAGCCGTCCGACGCGACCTCCACCAGATCACCGGTCGGAAGAAAACCGTCGGGCGTCAGCTCGGGCGGGACCGGAGTTCCGGCACGGGCGTACCCGACGAACAGCGACGGTCCCTTGACCTGGGCGGCACCGATATCGTCCGCGGGGAGCGGACGGCCGTCCGAGTCGACGGCTCGCACGGTGGTGCCGGGAAACGGCCGCCCGTCGCGTCCGAGGCGGATCGACACCGGGTCCTCGAGAGCGGGTGTCGTGTGGCCCAAGCACTCGGACATGCCGAACACTCGGAGGAACGTGGTGTGCAACCACTGTTCGGCCTTGGCGAGCGCGCGCTCGTTCATCGGTCCGCCGCCGACCGTCATCGCGCGCATCGTGTTCAGTGTGCCTTCGGAGTTCGGTGCAACCGAGAGCTGTAGCGCCATGGTCGGTACCAGCATCGTCCAGGCAATCCGGTGTTCCTTCGCTGCCCGCAGGGCCGCCTCCGGGGACCACTTCCCGATGGCGACCATCGGACCTCCCAGTAGCGCAGGCAGATACATTCCGAAGCAGAATGCGGCAACCGACGACAGCGGTACGAAGGCACCGATCGCCTCGCCCGGGCGGAGGCCGACGGCATCGATGGTGGATCGAGACGCGTACCTGATCGCGTCCTCGGATTGCACCACGCACTTGGGTCGACCGGTCGAGCCCGAGGTCATCGCGATCGCATCACCTCCGTTCCATCGCGCGACAGAGGCGAACGCACCACCCGACGCCCGCACGCGGTACGAACCGAAGGCGGGCTTGTCCACGGGAAATTGCTCGTCGGACACACTCCAATGACGAAGGGCCTCGGGCGTTCCCACGACGACGTCGGGTCGAATGTCCTCGAGTGCCAGCGCGAACTCCGACTCCGTGGCGTGCGGGCTGACCACCGCGACCACACCGCCGGCGAGACCGACACCGAGAGCAGCCGCAACGGCACCCCAGGTGTTGTCGGCCTGAATCACCACGGTCGGCGGGCTGGGGTCGATACCGCCGAACACGTCGGCGAGGGATGTCGCCGCCTCGACCACGGTCCGGATCGTGTGACTGCCGTCTTCGTCGACGACTGCGACGGCATCGGGGGTCTGTTCGGCGCGGACGAGCATCTCGCGGGCAAGCCGTTTCACTGGTCTGACTCTTTCCTGGTTCGTGATGCGCTCATGTCGAGAATTGCACGGCCGGTGACGGATCCGCCCCGCAACCGGTCGTATGCAGAGATGGCCTCGGTGAAGGGGAAGGTGGTGATTTCGGCGCGCAGCAAGCCGTCCTGCGCAAGTTCGACGACGGCTTCGAGATCGGCACGGGTACCCCAGAACGGGGCATCCACCGTCCATCCTGCGGCCAGACCGACATCCTTCCCGGTCGTCAGTCGGCCGCCGGCACTGCCCACCACCACGACAGAACCCCCGGACCGCAGCATGGCGGCCGCCGGGGCGGTCGTGGTCGGCGCGCCGACGAAGTCGAGGACGAGATCCGCACCGTCCAGTGCCGTGAGCCGTTGCGTCGCAGCGGAAACGGAGTCGTAGAACTCGTGCGCTCCCGAGGACTCGGCCAGTGCAGCGGCGTCGGCCTTGGAGTCGATTGCGATGATGTGCGGCACGCCCATGGTGCGCAGGATCTGCAGGGCAAGGTGGCCGAGGCCGCCGACTCCGATCACGACCACGTTGCTTCGCTCGTCGATCACGGCGGAGTTGGTGCGAATGGCGTGATACGCGGTCAGTGCCGCGTCTGCCAGAGGCGCGGCACCGAGAGGATCGAGATCACCGATCGGAACGAGTACGCGTTCGGACGGCACCAGCATCAGCTGCGCGATGCCGCCCGGGTACCCCAGACCGTTTCCGATGGGGGCCAGCCGACCGTCGGGACGCCGAGCGAGGCTGCGACAGTAGTTCTCTCTGCCGCGCAGACAGTTCGGGCACGTTCCGCAGCTCCAGATTCCGTGTACGACCACGGCGCGACCGATCCAGGAAGGGTCTGCCGACGGTCCAGCCGAGACGACCGTTCCGGCCACTTCGTGCCCCAGCGTCAGCGGCAGGTCGTAATCGAAAGCCTCTGCGCTCGAGTTCATCACGTGCAGATCGGATCCGCACAGTCCGGCTGCGTCCACCTGGATCAGAAGTTCGTGCCCGGTCGGCACCGGGTCCGGCACCTCCCGGAACTCCGGTGCGCTCCCCCACTGAAGGACCTGCACGGCCAACATCAGCGAGCAGTCCATCCGCCGTCGACCACCAGGGTCTGACCGGTCATGTAGGAGCTGGCGTCCGAGGCCAGAAACAGCACGGCACCGTCGATCTCGCCGTCGACGCCGCCGCGTCCGAGCATGGTGTTCCGCCGCACCCACCCTGCGGACTTGTCGTTGGTGAACAGGCCATCGGTCATCTCGGTATCGAACCACCCCGGCACCACGGCGTTGACGCGAATGCCTCGTCGACCCCACTGACCGGCCAGTTCACGAGTGAGGCCGAGCGTGCCTGCCTTCGACGCCGCGTAGCTGGCACCGCCGATCGGCGCAGTGGACACCAGCCCGATCACCGAGGAGATGTTGATGATCGACGCTGTTGCCTCACTCGGCATCTTGCCGACCGCATACGTGGCCAGATGGAACCCGGCGATCAGGTTGACGTCGAGGATGGACTGGAAACCGTCCAGCGTCTCGTCCTCGGCGTTGGGCGGGCCGGGCTTGCCCGCGTTGTTGATCACGACGTCGAGCCGGCCGCGTTCGTCGAAGCAACGATCGACGAGAGCTCGCCGGTCGCTGTCGTCGGTGACATCGCACCGCACGGGCACGATGGCCGGGATCTCGGCCGACAACGCTTCGAGCCGGTCGAGCCGTCGCGCGGCGGCGTACACCGTGGCACCTGCCGCGGCGAGAGCCCGGGCGAAACCGAGGCCGAGCCCCGACGAGGCACCGGTGACCACAGCGACGCGACCGGTCAGCGAGAACATGTCCTGGGTCATGTGTCCACTTCCAAACTGATTGTCGGACAATACGAGTGATCGGTCAGTAGACGGCGGTACGACCGCCGTCGACCGGGATGATCGCGCCCGTTGTGTACCCGGCGTCGTCCGAGGCGAGATGGGTGATCAAGCCGGCGAGCTCGTCGGGCCGCCCCAGCCGTCCGGCCGGGAGCCGGTCGACGATCTTGCCGATGAACTCGTCGTCCCAGTTCTCGGACATGTCGGTGGCGAAACCGCCGGGCATCACACAGTTGACGCGCACCGTGGGCGCGTACTCCTGGGCGAACGCGCGGGTCAGCGCATTGAGCCCGTTCTTGGCTGCCGCATACATCGCCTCGGGTGGGCTGGGTCGCTCGGCACCGATGCTCGAAATATTGATGATGGACCCACCTCCGGCAGCCGCCATCCTGTCCCCGGCGACGGCCATCAACCGGAACGGTCCCTTGAGATTGACCTCGATCGTCTTGTCCCACAGTCCCTCGGTGACCGACACGAGATTCTCCGCCAGCGGCGCGATCCCGGCGTTGTTGACGACGATGTCGAGGCTCCCGAATCGCGCGATGATGTCGTCGACGGCCGGTTCGATGCTCTCCCAGTGTCCGACGTGCAGCGCGTACGGATGCGCACTGCCCGGGCCCGTGTCACCCAAGCTCGAGACAGCGCTCTCGCAGGCCTCGAGCTTGCGGCTCGATACGATGACCGTCGCGCCTGCGTCCTTCAGTCCGCGTGCGATCGCCAGACCGAGCCCACGGCTCGCTCCCGTCACCAGGGCGACCTTGCCGTCCAATTTCGGTGTACTCATGCGTACCTCTTGACCTCGAGTCGGGCGATGGTCCGCAGATGGACCTCGTTGGGGCCGTCGGCAATCTGCAGAGCTCGGGTGATGGCATAGAGCCGAGCGAGAATGGTGTCGTTGCTGACTCCGGCCGCGCCGTAGGTCTGCACCGCTCGGTCGACGACCTTGTGGGCCACCTCCATCGCAGCCACCTTGATGGCCGCCACTTCCGAACGAGCCGAGGCATTTCCGGCGGTATCCATCAACCAGGCCGACTTCAACACCAACAACCGGATCTGGTCGATCTCCATGCGGCTGCGGGCAATCCACTCACGTACCACACCTCGATCGGACAACGGTCCGCCGAATGCCTGCCGAACGAGCGAGCGCCGACACATCATTTCCAGAGCGCGCTCGGCCATGCCGATCGCCCGCATGGCGTAGTGCATGCGGCCGGGCCCGAGTCGCCCCTGGGCGATGGCGAATCCGTCGCCCTCCTCTCCCAGCATGTTGGCGGCGGGCACGCGCACGTCGGTGAACTGAACTTCGCCGTGGCCAAGCCGATCCTGGAACCCGAACATGGGCAGGTCGCGCACCACTTCTACGCCGGGGGCGTCGGCCGGAACGAGAATCATGCTCTGCCGGCGGTAGGTGGAACTGTCCGGATCCGACTTCCCCATGAAGATCATGAGCTTGCAGTCGGGATCGAGAACGCCCGAGGTGTACCACTTTCGGCCGTTGACGACGTACTCGTCCCCGTCACGCGTGATGGTCGAGGTGATGTTGGTGGCGTCCGAGCTGGCGACATCGGGTTCGGTCATGGCGAACGCAGAGCGAATGGTGCAGTCCAACAACGGCTTCAGCCAATGTTCCTTCTGCTCCTCCGTGCCGTACATGGCCAAGATTTCCATGTTTCCGGTGTCGGGTGCCGAGCAGTTGATCGCCTCGTTGCCGATGATGGAACGGCCGACGATCTCGGCGAGCGGCGCGTACTCGAGATTGGTCAGGCCCGCACCGAGGTCGTCGTGGGTCATGAACAGGTTCCACAACCCCAGCTCGCGGGCGCGTGTCTGCAGATCCCGCATGATCTGCGGTTGCTCGTGGGGATTGTCGTTCGCGGCGATCTGAGCGTCGTAGACACTCTCGGCCGGATAGACGTGGTCGTTCATGAATGTCTCGAGCGTGGCCGACAATTCGGCCGTCCGCTGTGAGTAGGAAAAGTCCACTTCCGTGTGCTCCTGTCGAGTGATGGTGCGTCAGCGCGCGAGCAATGCGGTGCCGGTGTCGATCAACCTGCGGATGGTCGCGGGCAGCTTTTCCTGATCCGGGTCGATGTGGCGCCCCTCGCGGTGCCGACGCAGGTTGTGGCCCATGATCGCTGCCATCTTGAGCCGTCCCAGGGCGTCGAACCATGTCATGTCCGGCAGCGCCGGACCGCTCCCGGTGTAGCAGGCGATCAGTTCGTCGGTACTGGGCAGACCGGGCACGTCGCGGCCGACACCGGGAAAGTTGGTACCGTCGGCGAAGACGAGAAACCATCCCAATTCGACGCGTGGATCACCTGCGCTCCAGATCTCCCAGTCGATCAGAGCCGCCGGCTCGAGACCGTCGGAGATGATGTTTCCCAACCGGTAGTCCCCGTGGACGAGTGTGGGTGTGATCGCCGCCGGAATGTCTCTGCGAAGCAGTCGAACCAACTCGTCGGCACCCTCCACGAGTTCCACCGGAACCGCGGCGAGCGTCTTGGACCACCGGTCCAATTCATCCGCAGGCGAGAGGATGTCGCCCGTATCGGGAATGTCGGCGAGCGGCACGGCATGCAACGCCGGCAGCACTTCTGCGGCTCGCCGCATCCGCGCGGCCGCGATACTCGGTTCCACCTCGGGGTCGTCGAGCACCGGTTCGAGCGACTCTCCGACGACGAGCTCCATCGCGAACCACGCCGGTTCCTGCTCGTCGACCGCCACGATTGCCGGTACCGGCACATCGGTGTCGGCGAGCGCGCGCAGAATCGAGGCCTGCCGGAGCATGTCGTGCCGCCCGACCGACCGTTGTCCCTCCGGGACCGCCTTGACGACGAAGTCGCCGTCGGACGTGCTCACTCGATAGGTCAATCCGGAATGTCCACCGAGGAGCGGTTCGAATGTGCTGACGGTGACGCCGAGCTCGGCGTCCAGCGCGGCGGACACGCGTGCGCGCAGGGAGGATTCGGTCATGGTCGCGGCTCTCTCGGCAGACCGAGCACACGCTCGGCGATGATGTTGTGCTGAATCTCGTCGGTACCGCCCGCAATTCGATACCCCGGGGCTCCGAGCAGGTGCTCGGACCAGGCGAAGGTGCCCCAGCGATCCGAGTCGGACGTCAGATGACGACCGAGCAGCAGACGCGCGACCTCGGAAGTTCTGGCCATCGTGTCGGTGGCAAGAAGCTTTCCGAGCGAGGCCTCCGGCCCCGGGTCGTTGCCTGCGATGACAGCACCGGCCACTCTCATGTTGCCGATCCGCTGGACGAAACTACGCGTCACCAGATCGGCAACCGCGTCGCGCTCGATCTCGGTCAGCTCACGGCCGAGGTTCTGAGCAAGGGCCACAGCGCGATCCGCATTCGCGAGCCCGAGATTTCCACCGTCCAGGCGTTCGGCCGCCAACACAGTCAGGGCAACCTGCCAGCCCTTGCCGACCGGACCCAGCCGATAGTCGTCACTGAGGTGTACCCCGTCGAGATACACCTCGTTGAACGAGCTTCCGCCCGTCATCTGACGAATGGGACGCACATCGACCCCGGGCGCGTCCATCGGAACCAGGAACATCGTCAATCCGGCGTGCTTGGCGACGGTGGAGTCGGTCCGGCACAGCGCAACTCCGTAGTCGGCGACACGGGCACCCGATGTCCACACCTTGTGACCGTCGATCGTCCACGACCCGTCCTCCGCCTGGGTTGCTCGCGTCCGGACCGCGGCCAGGTCGGAACCGGCTTCGGTCTCGGAGAACAACTGGCAGGCAATGATGTCAGCTCGGAGCATTGCCCGGACGTACTGGGTACGTTGCTGTTCGGTTCCCCACTGCGCGATGGTGGGTGCCACCAATTGTTGTGTGACAGAGAACATCTCGGTCCTCTTGGGAACGTCGAACGTGTCCTCGACGCGCCGGAAGGCGAGCACGTACGACAGCGGTAGGTCGCGGCCACCGTACTCGACCGGGGAATTCAACGCGCCCCATCCCGCATCGAACTTCGCCTGCTCGTACGCGGCAATCCGGTCGGTGTGCGCCTGCTCTTCCTCCGCGGTCCAGTTCTCGAAGACGGCGACCGTATCCGGCCCGTCGCCCCACACCGAGTCGGTACGTGCCGCTGCAACGGTTTTCAACCATGCGGTCGCCTGCTCGCCGAACTCGTCGATGTCCGGAAACGTTCGTTGTGTCACTGTATTGCCTCTGGTTCGTCTCGGGTCAGACAGTCAGCACGGTGCAGGCACTGATGCCCGGTGCGCCGTACACGTGGGTGAAACCGACTCGCGGAGTACCGGGGACCTGGCGTTCGCCGGCTTCGCCACGTAGCTGGGTCACGATCTCGTGCACCTGACGCAGACCGGAGGCTCCGATGGGTTCTCCGTTCGCGATGCAACCGCCGTCGGTGTTGATCGGCAGGCGTCCACCGATGTCGGTTTCCCCGGCCGCGATCATGGCTTCTTGCTCGCCGGGCTCGCAGAACCCGCATTCGGCCATGTGCATGATTTCGGCACCGCTCTCGGTGTCCTGAAGCTGCGCGACGTCGACGTCACCCGGAGCGATGCCGGCCTGCTCGAAGGCCGCACGTGCCGCGTCGGCGCTTACACTGGTGGGTTCGCCGGCCCCCTGAACGGAGGGGCTGAAGACCTCGAAGGATCCGAATCGGCGGGTTCGGTGGGTGATGGCGGCAATCTTCACGGGCCGACCGGTGGCTCGCGCGACGTAGTCCTCGCCGGCCACGACGATGGCAGCCGCTCCCTCACCCGGTGAGCAGAACATGTACCGCGTGAGTGGATCGTTGACCATGTCGGCTTCGGCGATGGTCGTGGCATCCATGGCCTCGCGTCGCCAGGCGTTGGGGTTGAGAACTCCGTTGCGATATGCCTTTTCGGCGACCAGGGCCAGCGTCCGACTCGAGATGTCGTGCTGACGCATGTAGCGGGAGATCTTGGCACCGAAGAACTGGGTGGTGACCATCAGACCGGCCTCGCCGTAGCCGTCGGGGAGTCCCCACTCCGCCGGTCGTGGGTCGAACGCGCCACGTGGATGCTTGTCGAATCCGACTGCGAGAGCGACGTCCGCGGAGCCCGAGCGCACGGCGTTGACCGCCGAGAACAACGCGCTTCCGCCTGTTGCGCAACCGTTCTTGACGTTGGTGAACGGGATGCCGGTGAAACCCAATTCGGCGACGAGAGTGTCGGCCAGACCCGAGCCGTCACTGCCACCGAACGCGACCTGCACGTCCGGCCAGGCCACTCCTGCATCCATCAGTGCGTTGCCGATCGCGGTGACGGCCATCTGCCTGCCGGACACTCCTGGCTGGCGGCCGAACTTCGACAGGCCGGCACCGATGATCGAAACATTCTGTGTCACTGTGCGATTCCTGTCGATTCCGGTTGCGTGCCGAGTGCGTCGACAGCAAATCGGGGCACCGGCGCGGTGGACGTCAGACGCACCGGTGCCCCATCCAGTTCGTCGAAGCTCTCACAGTCGATGATCGCTTCGATCTTGATGCCCTCGGGCAGTTCCACGTAGCCGACTGCGAAGGGAACGAACCCGCCGGCCGGTGGCACGTAGGGAGGAGACTTGGGCGCGAAACGCTGAATCGTATAGGCCCACAGGGTTCCTCGCGTACTCAGCGTGATGTTCTCCGCACTGGGTGTGGCGCACCTGCTGCACATCGCACTCGCGGGGAAAGCCACGGTTCTGCACACAGTGCACCTGCTGCCCTCGAGTGCGACGGCCGTTGCCTGCTCCATTGATGCTGCCTTTCGGGCTGTTCGGTCAGAACGCGGACGTGGAGCGGATCAGCGCCCGACCCACTTGGGCTCACGCTTCTCGAGGAATGCGGTGACGCCCTCCTTGCCGTCCTCGGACTGGAGCGCATTGCCGACTGCGAGATGCTCCATGACCATGAGCGACTGGATGTCCGCATCCAGACCGCGATCGATGCACATCTTGGTCAGCTTCATCATGAACGGGCTCTTGTCAGTGAGGTTCCCGATGAACTCGTCGACGGTCTTGTCGAGGTCCTCGGCCGGCGCGGACGCATTGATCAGGTCGAAGTCCACCGCTTCCTGGCCACTGAGGAGCTTGCCCGTGAGCATCAGTTCCTTCGTCTTGCGGATGCCGATCATGCGGGGCAGGCGGTAGATGGGGCCGGCACCACCGAACAATGCACGGCGGATGTGGAAGTCGCCAATTCTTGCGTCGTCGGCCGCGATAGCGAAGTCGCACGAAATCATCAGTTCGAAGCCACCGGCGGTGACGTAACCCTCGAGCACCGCAACGGACGGAGTGTTCATGGAGTACAGACGATCGCACACCTTCGCCGACAGGACGGCGACGTCCATGGCGGTGGTGGTGCCGATGAAGTCCGACAGCAATTCGTCGAGGTCGAAGCCCGAGCAGAAGGTGTTGTTGACTCCGCGGAGCACGAGAACCTTGAGGTTCGGATCGTTGTCCACCTCGACGATGATTTCGTCCAGGCGATGCAGCAGCTCCACCGTGACAGCGTTCTTCTTGTGCGGGCGGTTGAGCCAGACGCGAGCGACGTCGCCGTCCTTCTCCAACAGAATGTGGTCGGTGTCGATCATGTGACAGCCTTTCGAGAGTGCAAGTTGAACTGGATTCACTTCAGTATTGATCATCGAGGCGATGGCGTCAATAGCCGATCCCCGGCGACCGCGGCAATCGGTCTAGACGGCAAGCAAATCGGCGATCCGCGCCCGATGAGACCGCGAATCACCCTGCAGTGCTTCGTTTCCCAGAACTCGACGGAAGTAGCTGTGCGCCGAGTGTTCCCACGTGAAACCCACTCCCCCGTGCAGCTGCACGGCCTCGTGGGCCGCGTGCACCGCGGCGTCACTGCACACCGCACCCGCGACGGCAATCGCCAGCCGGGCCTCCTCGGGATCCTCGTCGTACACCGCTGCGGCATATCGGGCGGCCGATCTGGCCCGCTCGAGCTCGATCAGCATGTCGGCCAGGCGGTGTTTGATCGCCTGAAACGAACCGATGGGGCGGCCGAACTGATGACGCGCCTTGACGTGGTCGAGCGTCATCTGCAGCAGGGCATCGGCGATACCGGTGTTCTCGCACGCGAGCGCCAGAGTCGACACGTCCTGTATTCGTGCGATCGCCTCGGCTGCTCGATCGGCCGGAACCAGAAGCGTCGCCGCGGCTCCATCGAACGAGATGTCCGCTTGACGCCTGGTGGAGTCGACGACACGCCGATCACGCACTGCAGAAGCGCTTTTCGCCGACACTGCGAAGAGTGCAGCCCCTTCTGGACAGCGGGCGCTGACAACGATGAGATCGGCACCACCACCTCCGACCACGAAGCGTGCATGTCCGCTCAGAACCCAACCGTCGCCGATTCGGTGAGCGTCGAGGTCGTCGGACTCGGCGGTCAGCGCGCTCACCGCAGCGACCGTGGTGCCGTCGAGAAGTTCCTCGAACACGTCCGAATTGCCCGCCTCCATCACGGCGCGAACACCTACGGCTGCATGCTGATAGACGGGTTCGACGGCCAGAGCGCGACCGCACTCCTCGAGGATGATGCCCAGCTCCACCATTCCGTAGCCGAGTCCGCCCGACTCCTCGGGAACGGCGAGGGCAGTCACCGACATGTCGGTGACCAGTCGTTTCCACAGATCGACCGAGTAGCCGGGAGTAGAGTCCGCTGCGGAACGCACCTGTTCGATCGTCGAATACTTGCCCAGAACCCCACGGATGGTCTCGCGAATCTCGGCCTGTTCACTGCCGGGCGTCAGCGCCGATGGTTCCGAACGAGGCCAGGGGACTTGCGCGTCGCGGTGTGATGATGTCATGTCGCTCCACTCGAGTTGAATTCAGTTCTTTCTCGAACCATAACGTCTGAAACCCTCGACAAACAGGGTTTGCCTGAACTAAGTTCAATTCATGTCACTGGAGATAGTGGAGTACTACGCCACCCTGGACGCCGGCCACCTGGACGAGGCGGTGGCAATGTTGTCGGCGGACGTCGAATTCTCGATGATCCTGCCGGGCGGGGCGAATCGAAAGACCGGGCGGGCCGCCATGCTCGAATACCTGGCCGGCCGGCCCCCCGTCGATCGCAAGCATCGAGTTCTTCGATCGGCCGTCGACCACGACCTGCAATTCGTGCACGGTGCGGTGACCGAGGGAGATCGAACGACGGGCTTCTTCGTCGGAGTCATGCGAGTTCGTCCGGACGGCCTCATCGACCGGTACCAGGTCTCGTTCGATGCCGAATTCACCCTCCTCGATACCGATGAAGGAGATCGACGATGACGTCGAACACGCACCCGACGCCCACCTTGCTCCGCTGGTTCGAGTACATGGATTCCGAGGATCCGGACCGGGTCCTCACCATGATTTCAGCGGACTTTCGTATGTCGGTCCAATTCTCCAAGGGACTCGGCGAGGCAGCCGAGTTCGTCGGCGACCGAGACGGTCTCGTCGCATACCTGCAGCAACGTGAGAAGAGCACCCTGGTCCATCATCTCGATCGCGGCGCATCCGTCGACGGCACCGAGATGGTGCTGGGACGGACCACCCGCGACGGAGCCTTCGAGGCGTCGTTCAACGCCTCGGCCCAACTCGACGACAACGGGCACGTCCGACGGTTGCTCATCGCCCGCACGCCGGAATTGGCGTTCGACTAGGAGCCGATCGGCTCGCGAAACAGAGAAGAAAAGAGCGAGATGTCAGAGCACGCACTGATTTTCGAGGCCATTCGCACGCCGAGAGGTAAGGGCCGCAACGGATCGCTGCACGGAGTGAAGCCGGTGAACCTCGTCGCGGGGCTGATCACCGAACTCCGCGCCCGATTCCCCGATATGGATCCGTCCGACATCGACGACGTCATCCTCGGCGTCGTCTCTCCGATCGGAGAGCAGGGAGCGGTCATCTCCCGCGCCGCCGCGCTGGTGGCAGGCCTACCGGAATCGGTGCCCGGCACCCAGATCAATCGATTCTGCGCGTCGGGCCTCGAAGCGACGAATCTGGCGGCACAGAAGGTCGCCTCCGGGTGGGACGACCTGGTGATCGCCGGCGGCGTCGAGTCCATGTCCCGAGTGCCGATGGGCAGCGATGGCGGTGCCCTGTTCACCGACCCGGCCACCGCCTACGACCTTTACATCGTTCCGCAGGGAATCGGTGCCGATCTGATCGCGACGGTCGAGGGATTCTCCCGTCACGATGTCGACACGTACGCGGTGGAGTCCCAGCGACGCGCCGAGGCAGCGTGGAATGCAGGCTATTTCAAGAAGTCCGTCGTTCCTGTCGAGGACTTCAACGGCGTCACTCTGCTCGATCACGACGAGCACCGCCGCCCGGGCACCACGACGGACAGCCTGGGCAGATTGAAGCCCGCCTTTGCCGCGCTGGGGAAGGCAGCAGGATTCGACGACGTGGCTCTGCAGAAGTACGTCGATGTCGAACGCATCGATCATGTGCACACCGGTGGGAATTCGTCGGGCATCGTCGACGGTGCTGCGCTGGTTCTCATCGGAAGTGCCGCGGCCGGTTCGCGCGCGGGCCTGGTTCCACGCGGCCGCATCGTGGCCACGGCCCAGGTCGGCAGTGAACCGACCATCATGCTCACCGGTCCGACCCCGGCCACAGTGGCGGTATTGAAGCGAGCGGGCCTGACCGTCGACGACATCGACGTGTTCGAACTGAACGAGGCCTTCGCCTCGGTGGTGCTCAAATGGATGAAAGACCTCGACATCCCGCACGAGAAGACCAATGTCAACGGCGGAGCGATCGCGATGGGCCACCCGCTCGGTGCCACCGGCGCGATGTTGGTGGGCACCGTGCTGGACGAGTTGGAACGAACCGGTGGCCGATACGGCCTGATCACCCTGTGCATCGGTGGCGGAATGGGCGTTGCCACCGTCATCGAACGCCTCTGAACCGCCCATCGTCGACACACAGGAATACGAGAGAACATGACCGACAACATGATCGGGTGGGAACGCGACGCAGACGGCATCGTCGTCCTCACGATGGACGACGCAGGCAAGCGCGCGAACACGATGAACGACGCGTACATCGCCTCGATGGCAGCCGCAGTGGAGCGACTCGAAGCCGAAAAGGACGACATCACAGGCGTCGTCATCACGTCGGCCAAGAAATCGTTCTTCGCCGGCGGCGATCTCGACGACATGACAGCCGACCCGGGCGATGTCGACCAGCGGGACGTCGCCCGCGCCTTGACCGACCGAATCGACGGCATCAAGACCGTGCTTCGACGGCTCGAAACTCTCGGGCGCCCCGTGGTGGCCGCGATCAACGGCGCGGCCCTCGGCGGTGGTTTCGAGATCGCGTTGCACACCCACCACCGCATCGCAGTGGATCTGCCGGGCACCAGAATCGGTCTTCCCGAAGCGACGCTCGGCTTGCTACCCGGCGGTGGCGGCATCGTCAGAACGGTCCGGTTGATGGGACTCGACGCCGCCCTTTCGAAGGTGTTGACGAAGGGTCAGCAGCACTCGGTGGCCGAGGCGACCGAGCTCGGTCTCGTCGATGCCACCGTCGGTCGTATCGACGAGTTGGTCCCGGCCGCGAAGGCGTGGATTGCCGACAATCCGTCCGCGGTGCAGCCGTGGGACGTCAAGGGTTTCACCATCCCCGGTGGCGCACCGACCGATCCGGCCGTCGCCCAGAATCTGCTGGTCGCAACATCACTGCTGCGCAAGCAGCTCAAAGGGGCACCCGCCCCCGCTCCGAGGGCTATCCTCGCCGCCGCTACCGAGTGCGCGTCGGTGGATGTGGACACGGCCGATCGTATCGAGACCCGCTACTTCGTCTCACTGATGACCGGTCGCGTCGCGCAGAACATGATTCGCGCGTTCTTCTTCGACATGCAGACCATCCAGCGCGGCACCTCGCGCCCGGCAGGCCACGACAAGTTCACCACCCGCACCGTGGCAATCATCGGTGCCGGAATGATGGGTGCCGCAATCGCATACGTCTGTGCCCGGGCCGGTGTCGAGGTCGTGCTCAGGGATGTCGACCAGGTCGCCGCCGATCGCGGAAAGAACTACGCGGAGAAGTTGGAGGCGAAGGCCCTCGAGCGGGGGTCGACGACCGCCGAGAAATCCGCGGCGCTGCTCGGCAGAATCCGGCCGACCGCGGACGCCGCCGACTGCGCCGCCGCAGATCTGGTCATCGAAGCCGCATTCGAGTCGGTAGATGTCAAGACACAGATCTTCCGCGAGCTCGACGGTATCGTTCCCGCGGATGTCGTCCTGGGCTCCAACACCTCCCAGCTCCCCATCTCCATTCTGGCCGACGGTGTGAGTCGACCCGAGAATTTCATCGGGATCCACTTCTTCTCACCAGCCGACAAAATGCCACTGGTCGAAATCATTCGCGGCAAGCGCACATCGGACTCGACGCTCGCGAAGGTCATCGATTTCGTCTTCCAGATCGGTAAGACCCCCATCGTCGCCAACGACAGCCGCGGGTTCTTCACCTCGCGAGTGATCGGCGCATTCCTGGACGAAGCGATGGCCGCGGTCGGTGAAGGCATCAATCCCGTCTTCGTCGAACAGGCCGGCGCACAGGCGGGCTATCCGGTCCCGCCGCTGCAGTTGATGGATCAGGTGACTCTCACGCTCTCGCAGAAGATCCGCAAGGAGAACGAACGCGCGGCGGCCGGCGAGGGCAAGCCACCTCGAACCCATGGCTCTGACGCGGTGATGAACAAGATGGTCGACGAACTCGGTCGTTCCGGGCGAACCGGGGGCGGCGGCTTCTACAGCTACGACGACTCGGGCGTGCGAAGTGGGATCTGGCCGGGCGTACGCACCGCCTTCGATTCCGGTTCCAGCCGGATCCCCCTCCTGGACATGCAGGAACGGATGCTGTTCGCCGAAGCGATCGAGGCCGTCAAATGTCTGGACGAAGGAGTCTTGACCACCGTCGCCGATGCGAACATCGGGTCGCTGCTGGGAATCGGCTTCCCTTCCTGGACCGGGGGCGTCATCCAGTACATCGACCAATACGACGGTGGGCTACCGGGTTTCGTCGATCGTGCCCGAGAGCTGGCGTCGAAGTACGGAGCCCATTTCGAACCGCCCCAGTCCCTGGTCGACAAAGCGACGCGCGGCCAGCGCGTCTACTCACTCGCATCCTGAACGAAAAGAGTGTGCCATGAGCACAATACGTCGATCGCTGCTATCCGCCGGAATCGTCGCGGTGACACTCGTCGCCGCGGCCTGCGGGCAGTCGTCGCAGGAAGCCGGTTCCGCACCGGTGCAGGGAACGTGGGACGACGTCGTGGCCGCGGCCGACGACGAAGGGAGCGTGCACCTGTACTCCACCCAACACCCTGAGAACCTCGCGGCGCTCGAGGCTGCCTTCGAGTCGAAATACCCCGGCATCGATCTCGAATTCACCCGCGGTAGCGATGTCGAGCTGAACCCGCGAGTAGAAACTGAAGCCCGCACGAACCGCGGAACAGCCGACGTACACATGCTCTCCGACCCGGCGTGGATCACCACCGCGTCCGAATCGGGCAACTATTCGACCGAGATCGTCGGCCCTGCGTTCGACGACCCGGCTTACGATCGGACCAGCAGTGTCCTCGGCGACGAGTTCTTCCTCACCAGCGCAGCGGTATTCGCACTCGGATGGAACACCGACGCCCTCCCTGCCGGGCTCTCGTCTCCGCAGGATCTGTTGGACCCGGCGCTGAAAGGCCGCATAGGTGTCGTGAATCCGGCAGGGTTTGCAGCAGTCGTCGACGAGTATCGCTTCTTCGACGAAAAATGGGCCGGTGGCGGCTTTCTGGACAAGCTTGCCGCTCAGGAACCTCGGGTGTATCCGGGCGCGTTGGCCGTGGCTCAGGCACTGAGCTCGGGCGAGATCGCCGCGTCACCGATGGTCCAGCCACTCGTCCGGGAAATGGAATCGGGAGCACCGGTGGAGTGGACGCTTCCCGATCCGGCGTGGGGCACCCCGTGGTATTCCCACGTGTTGTCCTCGGCTCCGCATCCCAACGCCACCCAAGTGTTGGCCGACTTCATGGTCACCCCCGACGGACAGCGGGCTCTGTCGAAAGGCTACGGCAGCGCTCTGCCCGACATCGAGAACTCTGTCGCGTCGGCTCAGGACATTCCACTGCCCGATACGGATTCGCTGACGCCCGAGAAGGTCTCGCAGTTTCAACAGGAGTGGGAAAGCAAGTTCACCTGAGCGGTGCTCGGCCCCTCACAATCGTCGACCCGCCTCGAAGGAGCCCGACCTCGACCATGATCAGCCGAGCGCTCTGCCTCGCCGCCCACCCCAGCGAGAAACTCACGACCGAGCATCTGGAGCTGACGGACATCCCGCTCGCCCCACTGCTCGATGGCGAAGTGCTGGTACGAATTACCTGGCTCTCGATCGATCCGTCGATTCGTCTGCGATTGGGTGAATCGGCACCGTCCGGATATCTCCCACCCCTCCGGATTGGAGATGCGCTGGTGGGATTGGCACTCGGCATCGTCGTCGAGTCACGGCACGAGGACTTTCGGCCCGGAGATCTGGTGTCGCACATGCACGGCTACCGCGACTTCGCAGTGGTCTCCGCCGCGGCCGGCGGGCTGGGCGGCGCGGGCACCCTCACCAGAATCGACGCCCACGACTGGCCCCAACAGTGGTATCTCGGCCCGCTGGGTAGTTCTGGCCTCACGGCCTATGTCGGCCTCTTCGAGGTCATGGGCATCCGACCGTCCGATACCGTCTGGATCTCGGCCGCCGCGGGAGCAGTCGGCAGTATCGCTACCCAGCTCGCCGCCCACCACGGGTGCACGGTGATCGCGTCCGCAGGCAGCCGACGCAAGGCCGATCACCTGGTCGATGCCCTCGGAGCCTCCAGCTCGTTCGATTACCACGACGGCGACGTGGGCAGCCTGCTCGCACAGGCCGCCCCGGACGGGATCGACGCATACTTCGACAACGTCGGCGGTTCTCACTTCATCGCCGCCCTCGACGCACTCAACCCCGAAGGACGCGTCGTGATGTGCGGGGCAATTTCCACCTACGAGACCTCGAACACGCTGCCGTCGAATCTGTTTCAGATCACGGCGAAAAGCTTGTCGGTCCGAGGATTTCGAGCCGGCTCGTTCGGCCATCTCTACGACAGAGTGCGATCCACTGTCGGAAGCCGCCTGGCCGACGGGACCTTGATCCACGAGGAATCGATCTACGACGGCCTCGAGCACGCCTCCACCGCACTAGTCGATCTACTGAACGGGCGAACGACCGGAAAGACGCTCTGCCGACTGTGAACCCAGACGCACCGGTTCAGAGCAGTCCGCCATTCGACCGCACGACGCGCGGCGGCGTCCAGTTCTCGCTCAGGGCATCCTCGGCCGGTTGATAGATCCTCAGGACCAGAAAGAACGGATGTTGGGGTGCCGGAAGCCAGGCGTGATCGGGACTGTCGGTCGTGGACGGCGATGCGCTCACTGTGATGGTCGACGGTCCCGATGCTCCGTCGCCTCCATTGACCGCCGATCCCACCGAATGCTTCTTCCCGGGTGCGTCGTACAACCAGCCGGTCTGCGCGTCGTAGAGTGTGATGCTCCAAAAAGCCTGTGCCGGTGGTAAAGCGAAAAACTCGATGCGGTAATCGTCTCCGCCTTCGCACGACAGTGGGCGTCCTTCGTGGTCGACGTAGGTGTTGTACGAGCAGTTCTCCTCGACAACGTTGGCACCGAGACCGACGTAGTTCATGACCGCACGTGCAAAGAAGTTGTGCCCGTGGGCACCCTTGCCGAGCACCCGCGTCCAGCCGGATTCGGTGCGACGTCCCAGCAGTGATCGAGACCGGGACAACATGGTCATCGCTGTATCGAAACCTTGTTCCATGCCTTCACGTGTTGCCTCGTCGAGGTCGTTCACAGAGAAGGTGCCCGTGCCCACACCGAGATGACGGAATTGGTGCACGTGGGATATGTCGGTGAACGGCACTCCGTTCAGAGCCAGCGACGCATCGAGGGCGGACAGAAACGCTGACGCGGAGGTCTCGACCTCACGTGGATCGACCACCGGCCACGCCCGCGCCGACGGGGCAGGTGCGTCGATCGTGACCGCATCCTGCAGACCGTGCACGGTCGGCAGGTCCACCACCCCGAAAGTTTGAATCCGCATCAACAGCCACATGATCGGTGTCGCGACCCGGAACACCTCCACGCCGTCCGCGACCGTGCCGGTCCAGTCCGCACACGCGAGAAGCAGCTCACGTGGCTGCTCGGGGTGCGTACGCCTGCTGACGTTGCTGGCGTTGCTGTAGGCATCGAGAAAGTTCAACGTGTAGTACCTACTGCCGAAATCGGGCAGGACGATGGCAATCGGACCGTCCGAAAGGTTCAGCCAAGCATTGGAATACAGCGTGTCGACGTTGGGAACCCGAAAGGCCTCGAAATCCGCACCGGCAATCGTTCGCTCGTGAACCAGCGTGTCGAGCGCCCACGGGTCGTCGCTTCCGGGCGGTGCACACGCGGAGCACATGGCGGCGTATTGGTACACCGACGGCAAGCCGTAGATCACGGCCTGCAGCACCGACGAACGCGCCCATTCCTGTCGGTCCACCGCGTCCGACGGGACTATGTCCGCCGTATCGATTGCAGTGAGCTGATCGGCCGAGTTCGCGTCGTACGTACGCATCGGTGGACAGTCCTTTCTCGCCGAACGATCACACCACCCTCAGGAAGTGATTGACATCACGTACCCTACCTGGTGAACTGAGGTCAGTTCAACTAGGAGGACGACGTCATGCGATATTCGCTTCGGTCAAAACACGTCATCACCGCGATGCTTCTCGCTGTGTCGACTGCCGCACTCAGCGCCTGCGGCTCGTCGGCGGGTGAGACTGCGTCGGTGGATGGGAGCTGGGAAGAAGTGGTGGCGGCAGCCGAGCAAGAAGGCTCGGTGACTCTGTACTCGAGCCAGAACACCACCATCCTCGACAGCGTCAAAGCCGCGTGGAATGCGAAGTACCCGAACATCACTCTCGAATACGTTCGAGGCACGGACGCAGACCTGAACCCTCGGGTCGAAGTCGAGAACAAGACGAAGAAGGGGATCGCCGACGTTCACGTCGTCACCGATACCGCATGGATCGCCTCCGCGGCGGAATCCGGGAGCTACTCCCAGGAACTGCGGGGCCCGAGTTTCGACAACCCCGAGTACGACCGGGAGTCCAGCATCAAGAACGACCGGTTGTTCCTGAACGTGGCGGCCACCTTCGGGATGGGGTGGAACACCGATGCGGTAACAACCGACCTGACCGATCCTCGAGATGTTCTGGCCCCCGAATACAAAGGGCGAGTGGGCGTTGTCAGCCCTGTGGGCATCGCGTCCTATGTCGATCTCTACGATTTCTACCGCAAGAATTTCGGTGACGACTTCCAGGAACGGCTCGCCGAGCAAGAGCCGAGGATCTACCCCAGCGCCCTCGGAATCGCGCAGGCGTTGACGTCGGGAGAAATAGTCGTAGCCCCGATGGTGCAGCCGCTGGTTCAAGAGGTCGCGGCCGGTGCGCCGGTGAACTGGGCTCTGCCGACCCCATCGTGGGGCACCCCCTTCTACGGACATGTCACCGCGGTTGCGCCTCATCCCAATGCGGCTCAGCTTCTCGCGGACTTTCTCGTCAGCGCGGAGGGGCAAACCGCGCAAGCCATCGGAGTAGCGACAGCGCTGCCCGGAATTGCGGGGGCCACCGCCGACGCGCACGATGTCCACGCTCCCGACCCCGAGAAATTGACCAAGCAGTACGTCGACCAACAGTCCGCGGAGTGGGAACAGCAGTTCCTGGGGTAGCGCACTCTGCAGCTACTCGAGATCGAGGGCAGGCCGTGACGGGATCGCACCGTCACGGCCTGCGCTTTTCCACGTCACCATGAAACAGCGGTCCAGATGACGAAGGTCAGGGCGATCAGTCCGAGGGTCGGGATCAACGCTGCAATGACATGGGCACGCAACGGAAACGCGAGCGGCACCGTCGATTCGGTCCCGTCCGTCCGTCCGCACCTCGTTCGCGAGATCCACCCCGAGACCAGCAGCCCCGCCGCACAGAAGCTGACGAGGACGGCCAGCGCAACCAACGCCGGCTGGCGGGTGTGCGCGCTCAGGCGGATACCGATCACCGCGCACACCGCAACCGCCGACTCCGTTCGCGCCCAGGCCAACTCGGTTCGCTCGACCTGCAATCCCCCGTCGCCCAATTGGCCGCCCGGCCGCCCGGCCGGTTGCTCCCGTCGGCGTCGCCGCATCGTCACAGGACGGACCACAGAACCAGAACGCCGACCGCTGCGAGGACCGACGCCAACGGCAGAGCGATACGAGGAGACGGAAGCGCTTCGGAATTGCGCATA
The DNA here is from genome assembly GCF_002259075.1 of Rhodococcus sp. 15-725-2-2b. Lineage (NCBI taxonomy): Bacteria > Bacillati > Actinomycetota > Actinomycetes > Mycobacteriales > Nocardiaceae > Rhodococcus > Rhodococcus sp. 15-725-2-2b. Next base: position 137,832 of record NZ_NPFL01000004.1, read on the forward strand.
CTCTTCTCGGTTCGTGCCCAGCCCCACCACGCATGCAGCGGAACCCCGATCGACGCCACGATCAGCATCACCGAGGCCACCACACTCGGAGCGGAGCCGCCACCGATGCCGAACACCTGGAGGGCCACCCCTGCCGCCATCAACGCCAGCGACGTTCGAATCCACGCCAGGTAGGTTCGCTCATTCGCCAGACTGAAGCGTGGATCAGGCTCGCTCCCAACGGAATAGACCGACCGAGGAAATCTGCCACGCCTGCCGTCTTTCACTTCGACCTCTCGAACTGCGCTGCAGCCGGAGCCTCGCTGCGTCCGGACCTTCTCGAATCACGACTTTTGATGCTGTTTCCAGACTACAGTCAAGGTGAATTCAGTTCATCTCAAGGGGCAACATGACGAACCAGAACACGCCGACACACCCCGATCTGCGCGACGATGCGCGCGCACTCCAGGTCTGGGGGTTCCCCGTGGTCTTTGCCCAACGCCTGAGGCTGCGCTTCACTTCTCCGTCGGATCCCCACGTTCAGCGAACATCCACGTCCGCCGGAGCCCCGCTGAATCACCTGGGCCACCAACGTGAATTGGCCGATCCCACGCTGACGGCGGGCGTCGCCCCGAACGTCGACACCCTCTACTCACTGGCGTTCGTCGACTTGGACTCGGGTACCTTCGAGCTTCGGTTGCCGGACTTCGCCGACCGCTACTACAGCGTGCAGGTCGGCGAGGCGGACTCGTCCACGAACACGGTCCTCGGGCACAGGACACATGGGTCTCGCGTCCCTTCGATCACCTTGTTCCGGCGGACATCCAGGTCCGCGGATACAGCTGCGGACGGATGGGTGGCCTGTCGATCGAGATTCGTCATGATCGCCATCCGGATTCTCGTCGATCCATCTCGTGAAGGAGACTTGCACAGGGTCCACCAGTTGCAGAACCTCATCGTTCTGACCGGCCCGTCCTCACCGACGGCTGAACATGCAGACCTTGTTCTGAGCACCGTCGAACGTTCCGACGAACAGCGGCGACCCGTCGCATTTCTCGCCGCCCTCGATCACGCGATCGGTGGCCTTGCCGATTCGGACGTACCGAGCTGGGTGAGGCTCACCTACCGCCGTCTCGTCGATGCACTCGAGGCCACAGTCGACCGTGACACCACCGAGCAAAACATCGCCGACGGGCTACTGGCAGGTCTCGAAGACATTGCCGTGCAGGTGAAATCGATGGGTCGAATCGTCAACGGCTGGGCCATCAACGACGCTGGTGCGGAGTTCGGCACGGATCATCTTCTACGAGCCGCGGTCGCCTACTCCCAGATCTACATCAATCCGGCGGCCGAGGCGTCCTACCCCGTGTGCGAACAGGACGAGGATGGCCGTCCACTCAACGGCGCGAACAACTACGCCATCACGTTTCGGGCCGGTCACTTTCCTCCGGCAGACTATTTCTGGTCGATGACGGTCTACCACGCGCGAGGACTTCTCTACGCGAACGAATTGGACCGGTACGCCATCACCGACCGCACACCAGACCTGAAACACAACGAGGACGGGTCACTGACCGTGGTGATTCGAACGACCCGTCCCGCACCGGGAACGACAGTCAATTGGATTCCCTGCCCACGCGGTGACTTCCGACTCATGCTCCGGCTCTACGGACCCCGGCCGGGCAGCTGGTCTCCCCCGCCGGTGATTCGACTCGAGTGATCGGTGCCTGGTTCGACGTTGTTGTCGAGCAATCTGAGCAGTTCGCCCCGCCCGCCACGCAGTGCCCGCCGGAAGGACGTTGCGGTGAATAGCGTCTCGAGCTCGGCCGCGAAGAAAACTCAGTGTCTCGTTGGCGCGCTGAGATTCTCGAAGTCAGCGGAATTCGGTGGCGCGGGCAGCGCAAAGTCCACAGCCGCTCGGGCATGCAAACGCGTGGATGGGAAAGTGGGTACGACGAGGTCATCCGGTCGTATCAACAGTTCGACTTCGGTGCATCCGAGGACGATGCCTTCACATCCCGCGTCGATGAGGTTGTCGACCACCGCGAGGTAGATTTCACGCGATTGCTCCGTGACGATGTTGTGACACAACTCGTCGTAGATGATGCTGCTGACCGCCTCGCGGCCCGCAGCGTCCGGAGTCACCAAGTGCACTCCGCGTGCGGAGAAGCGTTCGCGATAGAAGGCCTCTTCCATCGTGAACGCAGTGGCCAACAGGCCCACCTTCGAAAGACCATGCTCTGCCACAGCCTCGGCCGTAGTGTCGCCGATGTGCAGAAAGGGCACGTGGAGCGACTTCTCGATCTGCGGAGCGACGTAGTGCATCGTGTTGGTGCACAACACAATCGCATCGGCCCCTGCAGTTTCGAGTCGGCGCGCTGCTGAGACCAATCTGGCACCGATCTCGTCCCACTCACCCTCGAGCTTGAGTGCTTCGATCTCACCGAAGTCAACGGATTCCAGAACGATGTGCGCAGAGTGCAAGCCCTGGAGTCTGTCGGCGGTCATCTCGTTGATGAGCCGGTAGTACTCGGCGGTGCTGACCCAGCTCATTCCGCCGATGAGCCCCAAAGTCCGCATTCGATCGCCTCCTCATGTCCTCACTCTTGCGATACCGGTCGCGAACAACGATGGCATTATGTCTGGCAGCGACGAATCTCGGCCCCGTTCGATTCTCTACCTAGCAAGTACGACCGTTCTGAAGAACGTCGTCGGAACCGATTCGTCGTTCACGTACCGATATATCCGGTCGCTTCTGAGCCTCGCAGACTCCCCGGTCCCGACGGTCGCAACTTCGCCGTCGGCCATCAGCGTCAACACCCCCGAGACTACGTGGAACAACTCGAACGACCCCTGGGCATCCGGCATACTATCTCGAGCGCTGTAGTCACGAACGCTGGGCACAGCGGCTGGCCGACATCCCGCTGTCGCGCCCGGCGCGTTCGGTAATCGAAGCGTTCGTGTCCGAGGCCCTTCCCACAGACGAAAAAAGCCGGGTATTTCATCAACCGAGCATGTCCTACGCCGTCTTGGTAATTACGAGCCCTCAGATCGCGGAGCAACCGTCCATCAGCGGTGTCGACAGGCTCGAGAGCGAGCTCATCGGGGTGCTCGAGGGCACACTCGCTGCGAACGAGATTGCACCCGATCTCGTTCGCAGCGAGTGCGTGAGGTTGGCGGCCCTGGTCAATGGCCTCGGGACAGGCATCATCATCGGCCACTACACGGACGAACATACCGCTGATGTTGTGGCCAATCACCTCGAACCGGCTGTTCGCGTCGAGCTGACCGTGCATTCGGTCGAGGAACCCGACCGGTGAGGTTCACGCCATGACGTGAATAGCGAAAACTTCTTCGGCCCAAGCGAATCCGGCCATCTTCTTGCCTGCAGTGAGATGGGTGCAGCGCCGTGGCAGACGCGGGCGACGATGCCCCATGCTCTTAGAGCTTACGTGTGACGCCCCGCAAGCCCTCACTGTCGAGGAAGTCCCCCAAAGGGCGTAGCGGCCGATTCGAGTTGATGCGCGATCGCCGGCAACGGGTGGTGCGCCCCCATCGGACGCGTTGGCCTGCGCGCTGGCTGTGCCGCTCAACGACGAGGTGACGGCATTGCGCCAGTGCGACAAACCGATCGGTGTCCGGGTCACCATCGACCCGGACGGGGCATCGGGGATGGTCCGCGGGGACGTCTTCATTCTTGCGTTGACCTACCGCCTCCGCTGTAGGGTGACCGCGGGGATCGGTACGGCTGGAGAAGAATGTCGGGGGATCATGACTGTGTTCGGTGTGCTCGATCGCGTATTGACTCGACGACTGCCCCTGGAGCCTCCGGACGATCCCCATGCCGCGATCCTCCCGACCCCGATCGACAACGACGACTTCTTCCTCACCCCTCCCGGCATCGAGGACCTTGCACCCGGCGCGGTGATCCGACAGCGCACGACCCGCGGTCTGGTGCCCAGGCCGCGAACCGCCCTGCATCAGTTCATGGTTCGATCGACCGACGCACGGGGTCTCCCCGCCGGCGTCACCGCCTCGCTGCTGATCCCGAAACGGCCGTGGACCGGGCGCGGACCGCGGCCCGTCGTCGCCCACAACGTGGCCATCGATTCACTCGGAGCCACGAGCACGCCGTCGTACCGGCTCGTGCACGGTGTCGGTGCCGACCTCCCGCCGGTGATGCCGCTCTGGCTCGCCCGCGGATACGCCGTCCTCGTCGCCGATCACCAAGGCCCGCGGATGTCGTACTCCGAAGGCACGATGGCCGGGCATGCCGTCCTGGACTCGCTACGCGGGATGACAGTCGTCGCCCCGGAGCTCGCCGACAGCCCAGTGGTGGCCTACGGCTACAGCGGCGGCGCGATCGCCACCACGTGGACGGCGCAACTGCACCCGAGGTACGCGCCGGACGTGAAGTTGGCCGGTGCCGTCGCCGGTGGAACGCCCACCGACTTCTCGATGCTGCTCGACACCATGAACGACACCGTCGCGGCCGGGCTACTGGGCGCGGCGAGCATGGGTCTCGCGCGTGAGCACCCCGAGATGGTCGAACTGTTCGGCCCCAAGGCGCTGCTGTTGGCGTCCTGGGTCAAGGACATGTCCGTCCTCCCCCTGGCCTTAGGCGGGTTGGCACGCCTGCGAATCGAGGACTTGGCGTCCGAACCCGACCCGTTCGACTCCGACATCGCGCGGCGGGTGATCGCCGCGAACCGTCCGGGCGCGGACGCGCCGTCGGTGCCGGTCGCGTTCTTCCACGGTTCCGCAAGCAAGTGGATCGGCGATCGCTTCATCCCCGAGGCCGGCGTGACTGCCCTGATCGAACAGTGGCGCAGCAAGGGTGCCAACGTGCACTACGAGCCCGTGGCAGGCGACCACTTCATCGGCGCCATGACCGGGCTGCCATTCGTGTTACGTTGGACCGCAGAACAATTCGCCGCCAACGGTTCGGGTTAGCTCGCCGAAGCAACATAGCGCTGTGACCTACGGAAATGCGGTGCCCCCAGTCGGACTCGAACCGACACTGTGCGGATTTAAGTCCTAAAAGTGGATTCGCATGAACTTCAATGGACTCAATATTTGTTTATTTGCAACACTTTTCGTACATCATCGTCCGCACCGGACCATTCACGAACGTACCGACTTGTGACACTCTCGTGACACCGAACTGCCGCCGATTCTCCGACACCGGACAGTCCTGATCGGTGCCGGACAGCCACGGTATCGGATGGACGGAGAGCGTCCGGCGCACCGACGCTCTGTGCGGACTCGTGACAACGAAACTTATTCGTCGCGAACCCAAATCGCCCTCGTCTCACAGGTGTGGCCCGTTAATCAGAAAAACGCCATGTCGTTTGAGAGACAGTGCATCCCCGGCAGTGGTCCAGGGGGCGCACCGTTCGTTGGTTGTCGTTCCGGTGAACTTCGATCACACGGTCAACAATGCCGACGCCGGGTTGGAGAGAATTGCCGCGGTTCGAGTCAACACCTTGGAGCCGAGTTCCCCGTCGACGAGTCGGTGGTCGAAAGACATCGCCAGTTGCGTAACCTGTCGTATCTCGATTCGGCCGTCGACGACCCACGGTTGAGGACGGATGGCACCGAACGCGAGAATCGCCGCTTCGCCCGGGTTCAGGATGGGCGTGCCGGCGTCGACGCCGAGCGCCCCGATGTTCGTGATCGTCAGTGTGCCACCGGACATGTCGGCCGGCGGCGTCTTTCCGCTCCGAGCTACCGCGACCAGATCGGCAACCGCATCGGCCAAGCGACGTACATCAAGGGTATGCGCATCCTTGATGTTCGGAACGATCAAACCCCGAGGCGTCGCAGCTGCGATGCCAAGATTGACGTAGTGCTTGAGCACGATCTCCTGCGCTGAATCGTCCCACGTTGCATTGATGTCGGGATGCGCTTGCACGGCCAGGAGGAAGGCCTTGGCCACCAGCACCAGTGGGTTGACTCGGACTCCGGCCCACGACTTGTCGGTCTTGATGTGCGCAAGCAGATCCATCGTCGCCGTGACGTCGACGGTCAGCCACTCGGTGACGTGCGGGGCGGTGAAGGCCGAACTGCACATCGCCTCCGCTGTCATCTTGCGTACACCCCTGATGGGGATCCGTGTTTCCCGAGGTATGGCGGACTCCGTGGGACGAACTGGATTCTGGTTCTGTTGCGGAGTCGCCGCGGATCGGACCTGCTCCGCCGTCACGAGTTCGCCCTCGACTGCGAGCGAGTCGATGTCGACGTTCAGTTTTTTGGCGAGCAGTCGGACGGCCGGTGTGGCCCTGGCTCGACTGCGTTGTACTGCGACCGAACTTCGGTCTGGAAGATCGTCGGTTTCCACCGGAGACTGGAAGTCAACCGTTGAGGCTGCAGTGTGCGACGGTCCCGACGCAGCCGAATTCGCCGGTGCCGTCGGCGGCGCAATTCTTCGTCGCCGGGCGGCCGGCTCGTGGGGCCCCGGACCGACCAGAACCTGTGGCTTGTCGTCGTCGACCGACGTCTGCGGTTCGCGATCCGGCGACTGCACGACGATTTCGCGATCCCCCGGTGTGCCCGATCGATCTACCTCCGAACCGATTTCGATCACGACGGTCCCGACTGCGACGGTGTCGCCTTCGTCGGCCAGTAGCCGTTTCACCACCCCGGCATAGGGTGACGGCAACTCGACCGCGGACTTTGCGGTCTCGATTTCTACCAGTACGTCGTTGATCTCGACCGCGTCACCGACCTTCACGTGCCAGGTGCCGATGTCGGCTTCGGTGAGCCCCTCCCCCACGTCGGGGAGCGCGAACTGCTGGATGTTGTTCATGCCTGGCCTCAGAATTTCAGTGATGTGTCGATGGCGTCGAGGATGCGGTCGACGTCGGGAAGGAACTCGTCCTCGACCTTTGCGGGCGGATACGGAAGGTTGTACGCACCGACCCGCAGGACGGGGGCTTCGAGGGCATAGAAGCAGGTCTCGGTGACGGCAGCGGCGATTTCGGCACCGATTCCGAGAAAGGTCGATGCTTCGTGCACCACCACCAGATGCCCTGTCGATTCGGCGCACCGCTTCAACGTTTCGAGGTCGAGAGGTGAGATGGTACGGAGATCGACGACGCCGATGGAGTATCCGTCCTCGGCTGCGGCCTCGGCCGCTGCGAGCGCCGTCTTGACGGTCGGACCGTGGGCGACCAAGGTCAGATCGGTGCCGGTACGCCAGACGCGGGCTCGGTCGAGCGAGGCGGGTTCTGCACCGAGGTCGATCTCGCCTTTGTCCCAGTAGCGCCGTTTGGGCTCGTAGAAGATGACCGGATCGTCGCTGGCTATTGCTGCTCGAAGCATTCTATAGCCGTCGGCCGGGCTGGAGCAGGAGACCACCCGCAGACCCGCGGTGTGCGCGAAGTACGCCTCGTTGGATTCACTGTGATGTTCGACCGCACCGATACCGCCACCGACCGGGATACGGATCACGATTGGCAGGGACGTCCGGCCGCCGGATCGAGCCCGCATCTTGGCCAGTTGGCTGACGATCTGATCGAAGGCCGGGTACACGAAACCGTCGAACTGGATTTCGACCACCGGCCGGTAGCCCCGCAGGGCAAGTCCGATCGCTGTTCCGACGATCGCGGATTCGGCCAGTGGGGTATCGATGACGCGGTCGTCACCGAACTCCTTGTGCAATCCCTCTGTGACCCTGAAGACTCCGCCTAGTACGCCGATGTCCTCGCCGAGCAAAATCACGCGTTCGTCGTCGAGCATGGCTCGCCGTAGTCCTGCGTTCAACGCCTTGCCGAGGGTGGTCGTACTCGTGCCGGGCTGTGTCCGGCTCAGGTGATTGCTTTCGAGTGTCGCGGTCATCAGGAGGTTTCTCCAGCCATCATGGTGTTGTACTTGCGGAGGGCTTGCTTCTCTGCTCGGACGCCGGGATGAGGTTCGGCATAAGCATTGTCGAAGATGCTGTCGAGCTCCGGCGCTCGGATCGCGCGGCACGCTGCACGTACCTCGATGGCCAGCGCGTCAAGCTCTTCGTCCAGTTCGCTGAAGAATTCCGAGGTGGCACCCTGTTCGGCCACAACAACTCCGAGCCGATGCAACGGGTCTCGGCTGGTCCACAGGTCGAGTTCTGCTGCCTCGCGGTACTTCCGGGGGTCGTCGGACGTCGAATGTCCTGCCATTCTGTAGGTGACGGCCTCGATCAATGCCGGGCCCGTGCCCGAACGCACGATGTCCGCGGCGGCCCGAGTCACTTCCAAAACCGCAAGCGCGTCGTTACCGTCGACGAAAAAGGTACGCAGTCCGAAACCTGCTGCCCGCTGGTGCACGGGGGCTGCGTACTGGAGGTCGGTTGGGGTGGAGATGGCCCACTGATTGTTCTGGCAGATGAACAGGACGGGAAGGCTGCGGGCGGCGGCCCAGTTGAATGCCTCGCTCACATCGCCCTGGCTTGCCGCGCCGTCACCGAAATATGTTGCGACGATCGAGTTTCCGCCGGACAGCTTGCATCCGAGCGCATATCCGTTGGCGTGCAGGGTCTGAGTGCCCAGAACCAACGAGTTGTAATGGAAGTTGTATCGTTCGGGGTCCCAGCCTGCGTGCGTCGCTCCTCGCCATTGGCTGAGGATTTCGGTCGGTGTTATCCCTCGAACCATGGCAGCGGCATGTTCCCGATAGGACGGGAAGACGAAGTCTCGATCGTCGAGTGCGTACATCGATGCAACCTGCGCGGCTTCCTGACCCCAGCTCTGCAGCCACAGTCCAAGCTCGCCCTGCCGCTGAAGGGCGAGCGCTTCCTGATCGAACCTCCGCGCTCTTGCCATGTCGCGGTACATCTTTCGCGCCACTTCTGGATCGACAGCGTGGCGAACACCGGCCTTGGTCAGGCTGCCGTCAGCGCGAACGAATTGCGTCATCGTCGCGGTATTCGGCCGGGTTTCGACCTCCAACTCACGACGGTCCTCGGTCGAGATGATGTCACTCATCGAATGGTCCTAACGTACTGGCAGGTGCGGGATCGGAGATGATGCGAAGAAGGTTCGGCCGTGCGGCCGTTTCGGGGCCTGTCGCCCTGACGGGACAGTCGTCAGGAACCGTTGCGGCACAGAACGTGTGTGCTCACGCCGCCACCACAGGTTCGATCTCCGACAAGGAAACCGACCATACCGATGGCATGCTCTGGAACGTTCTGGCCACGACGTCGGCTTGGCAGCGCTCGGCCGTGAACGTCGCCGTGAAGATGCGCTGCGGGCCGCTGAGCGCGGACAGATGAGCCTCGTCCGGCGAGATCGCGCGCCGATGCAGTACCGAGGCCATCGATAGAAGATCGGATTTCGTTCTGTCGGAATAGATTTCGACAGAGATCGTAAAGGTCCGGTGGCTGGACATCAGGCGTCAATTCAGAGATCGCGGCGCGAGGGCGCTACACGCCGTCTGGCCTGCGCTCGATGGCGCCCTGACCCCGGGAGATGAGGCGGTGATCGGCCACGAACGCGGCGAGGGAGAACATGGTTCGGAGAACCGTGATTCTTTCGCTGTCTGCCGCATCGAGAACATTCGTCCCGACGAGGCCTTCCGACGCGACACGAGCTGGGTTTCACTGTCGTGGGTCACGACGATCCTTTCTGTCGACGCGCCTCCCGTGGTGCGGTGTGGCGGGTCAGTGCTGACCGGGTAGGTTTGCACTTTGATATTGCGATCATGCTGATTGGACGCGCTGTGGTCAAGCCATTACGGAGTAACATAGCTTTTCGGATAGCTACTTCAGGTATAGCGCACAGGGAGGTTGTCAAGGTGAACAGCATCGATCGTCTCGACGTCGAAATCATCGGGATGTTGACCACCAATGCCCGGGCGGGCGTGGCGGACATTGCGACCGAGCTGGGTATCAGCCGGGCGACGGTACACACGCGTCTGCGAAGGCTCGAGGAACACGACATTCTGACGGGATTTCGTCCCATCGTGAATCTGTCCGCAGTGGGGGTGCCGGTCCAGGCGTCCATCAGCCTGGAGATCGATCAGCGCAAGCTGGCGACGGTGGTCGAGGGACTCACCGAGCTGCCGGAAGTTCTCGAGGTCAAGATCCAAGCAGGTCGCGAAGACGTGGTGGCACACGTTGCCATCAGTTCGCTTGCAGCACTACAGGTGCTGACCGCATCCATCGTCGATATCGACGGCGTGCGAAAGACGACTTCGGAATTCTCGGTGGCGACACCGACCCCGTACCGAGTCCAACCGCTGCTCGAACACATCACGGCACAGTCCGGTTGGGGACGCTCGACGCCGGCCGTGCGCTGACGGAAATACCCAAAGCCGCTCCGATTCGACGTTCGTCACCTTCCGATCGCGGGTACCGCTCAGTTCGAATGCTCTTCGGAATGCGGGGGCAAGATCATCTTCTGCTCGCCCAGCCGCACTCCGGACCTGTCCATCCAGTAGCGACGCACTACGTCCCGGCCCACACTGACGTCGAGGGCACGTATCCCGTTGAGTTCGCCCAAGCCGACGACGATGAACTGCGCCAGCTCGTTCTCGTTTCGGAAGACGCCGCTGTAGACCACCGACGCGGACCCGGTGACCATGGACACCATGCGGGAGGACGGATGCGCGGTCAAGCCTTCCAGAACCGCGGGGATGGCCCTCGGATCCACTTGCATGGCGATGATGACGTTCAGGCCGTAACCCAGTGCCGCCGGCTCGATCTCGACCCGTGGCGAGACGGCACCCGATTGCAACAGCGTCTGGATCGTTCGGTATACCGTGGACGAGCTGACCGACAGGGTCCGAGCCAACTCCCCTGACGACACCCGGATATCCGAGCCGAGCCGGCGCAGAATGCGATACTCGAGGCCGGACAGTTCGGAAATGTCGGCAAACGGTTCACGAACGACAGGCTCGCAGAATTGCTCCAATTTCGTCACCTGCGCCTCGCTCAGCCTGTTCAATCTCCACGATTGACCGACCTTGGTCGTCTTCAGGACGAGGTGAGTTTGAATCGACGAGATACCAGGGATGGCAGGAATGACCGACGTCGTCAGGTTCTGTATGTCCGAACCCCGAAGCGGGTAGATGTCGGCGTAGATGTCGATACTGCCGGTGGTGAGAATCAGGAACTGAATCTCGTTGAACCGACGAAGCTCGTCGAGCACCTTGCGGGTGCACCCGGGATGGCATCGAATCCACAGTTGACTGGGCATACCGTCGGTCACCAAGGGCCAGTCGTAGCGTCCGATCAAGCGCACCAGCTTGCTGTCGATCAAGTGCAGTATCTGTCGTGTGAGGGTGCTGCGCGGGATGTCGAGCACCTCGGCGAGCGCACTGTGTGGCGCACGTGGGGCCACCTGTAGCGCGGCGATGATGTCGAGCTGGGTTGGGGTCAGCAGCGACTGTGCGGTGTCTGCCGGTGGAATCTGCGCGTGCGGTACGACCATGCTCTGACACTACCCAGAATCAGACCATGCGCGAACGGTTCACGTAATCAGATTTTTACGCACGAATCGACCACAAACGCCGACATGCGTGCTTACTATGGTCCAAGCCACAGTTTCAGGCGGTAATCCCGTCGCTGGACAGGCTCAGCGGAACAGCGAGAGAAAGTTACTCATGACCGATCAGCAACCATTCGAGTGGCCGGAGTCGGTGTGGCGATCCCACGTCGAAAAAGTCCGAGCCGGCGCTTCGCTTCTCGACGCCGATACACACCCACGTTGGCCGGGCGGCGCAACGTGCGCCGTCGCGCTCTCGTTCGATTCCGACCACGAGACGCCTTATCTTCGAGATGGCATGACCACTCCCGGATCGATGGCCCAGGGCGAGTTCGGAGCGCGTGTCGGGGTTCCCCGAATACTGCAGTTACTGCAGCGGTACGACATACCGGCGACCTTCTTCATCCCCGCCGTCTGTGCACTGCTTCGACCGTCGGAGGTGCCCCGCTACGTGGAGCACGGGCATGAAGTAGCAGTGCACGGCTGGATACACGAGCGCACCACAATGCTCACTTTCGAGCAAGAACTCGACCTGACCGCACGTGCTGTCGACGTACTCGAGCGCCAGAGCGGAAGCAGGCCGGTCGGCATGCGCACACCGTCCTGGGACTTCTCCGATTCGACGATGCGGGTGCTGCAGGAGCTCGAATTTCGTTACGACTCATCGTTGATGGCGGACGACGAACCGTACGAACTCGTCGCGGAGGGCCGAGCCACCGGCATTGCCGAAGTGCCGGTGGAATGGATCCGAGACGACGCGCCGTACCTGCTGATGGACCGATTCTCCGCCCTGCGGCCCTACACCTCTCCTCGCGACGTCGCACAGATCTGGATCGACGAGTTCGACGCGGCATACCAGTCGCACGGGGTCTTCCAATTGACGCTGCATCCCCATATCAGCGGGCACCGTTCCCGCATGCGGGCAGTCGCGCAACTCGTCGAACACATCGTTGCCACAAGCAACGTCTGGTTCACAACTCACAGTGGGCTGGTCGATCACCTCGCCCCCAACCTCTCGAACGAAGGAATCCCGCGATGATCGAACAGCATTCGGCCACGGCCCCTGCAGTGCAGAGCACCAAACTCACCAGGCGAGGCAAGAAGGCAATCGTCGCAGGAGTGGTGGGTAATACCGTCGAGTGGCTCGACTGGACCTTGTACGCGACGTTGGCCTCCATATTCGCGCCGTTGTTCTTTCCGCCCGGCAATGACACTGCCGCACTGTTGTTCGCACTGGCGGTCTTCGCGGTGGGGTTCGTCATGCGCCCGATCGGCGCGATGGTTCTCGGACCGTATGCCGACAAGTACGGCCGAAAGAAGGGCCTGGTCCTCACCATCGGCATGATGGCAGGCTCGTCGATCGTCATCGGAGTGACGCCGAGCTACGAACACATCGGGATCTTTGCGCCGATCATTCTCGTCGTGGCCAGGCTGATTCAAGGTTTCTCCGCCGGGGGCGAGTTCGGTTCCTCCTCTGCGTATCTCGTCGAGTCGGCGGCACCGAAGAGACGTGCGTTCGCCGGCTCCTGGCAGCAGGCATCCGTGGGGCTGGGCGTGCTGACCGCATCCGGGATGGGGGCGATCATCACCTCGACGATGTCGCCGGAGGCAGTGACGTCCTGGGGATGGCGACTGGCTTTTGTCCTGGCCGGACTGTTCGGCTTGGCAGGGCTGTGGTTGCGATCGACGGCCGAGGAGACCGAAACATTCGAGCGCGCTGCCGAAGCCGACGCAGCCAAGGAAGCCCCCCGTCGCAGCGCCGTATTCGCCATGTTCGCAGAACACCCCCGCGCGACAGCACGGGTCTTCGGCATCACCATCGCCGGCACGCTGCTCTACTACCTGTGGATGTCCTATCTCCCCGTATACGTCTCGGTCAACTACGACATTCCTCTGAGCCGAGCACTGACTGCCAACGTCATCGCGTTGACAGCCTTCATCGTCTGCCTCCCCTTCGCTGGCATCGTCTCGGACAAACTCGGCCGCAAGCCCACGATGTCCTTCTTCGCAGCAGGGTTCGTCGTCTTCTCCTGGCCCGCATTTCATTTCCTGAACGGTGAGTTCTGGAACCTGCTCATCATCGAGCTCATCGGAGCGTTCTTCCTCCTGGGGTACTCCGCGAACGCGGCCGTCATCATGTCCGAACAGTTCCCGGTATCGATCAGGGCCACCGGAATCGGTGTCCCCTATGCCCTCGCGGTTGCGGTATTCGGTGGCACAGCACCGTATGTCATCACATGGTTCCGATCCAACGAACTACAGAACTACATCTGGATCTACTGCATGTGCGCGGCCGCCGTCGGCCTGTTCGTCTATCTCACCATGCCCGAGACAGCCGGAAAGGAACTCGACTGATGCGACACGTTCTCGTGACGGGCGCAGCGAACGGAATCGGTCGCAGCATCGCGACGCGGTTCGCGCGCGACGGAGCATTCGTGACGATGGTCGACCGACCCACCAGTGCCCTCGCCAACGCTGCCGCCGACATCGGTTCGGAGACAGGCACTGCGCACACCCGGACGATCGGCGTCGATCTCACCGATGCCGCCGCGTGTACCCGAACCGTCGACGGCGTCTTCACGGATCGAGCGATCGACGTTCTCGTCAACTGTGCGGGCATCTATCCGGCGACCCCATTTCTCGATCTCGACGCCGACACATGGGATTCGGTGCAGGCACTCAACGTTCGCGCTCCGATGCTCACCACTGTGGCGCTGGCACGGAACGCCGTCGCCGCATCGACCCACGCCTCGATCGTGAACATCTCTTCGGGCGCGGCGCTGCGTGCACGACCCGGCGCAGCACCCTACTGCAGCTCCAAAGCGGCACTCGAAATGCTCACCCGTGCATCGGCACTCGAACTCGGACCGCATGGTATTCGCGTCAATGCCGTGGCTCCTGGATTCGTTGCCGTCGCCAGCGACGTCAATCCTGTCAGTGGGCGTTACGCCGACGCCGTCTCGAGAAATCCTCTCGGCCGAAGCGGAACCCCCGAAGACATCGCACACGCGGTCGTCTGGATTTCCGGACAGCACGCCGAGTGGATCACCGGTGAAGTGCTGCGCGTCGACGGTGGTGCGTCCACCGGAGCTGTCGACCTACCGCTGCACTGGAATTGATCGCTTCTCATCACAATGCATTCATCACCATGGAAGGTAACTCAGCTGTGACCGCACATCGCTACACCGTCGTCGGCGCAGGTGCCATCGGCGGCACTCTCGCCACGTACCTGCACGACGCCGGCTGCCCGGTTCAACTCGTCGACGCCGACGTGGCCCACGTGGAGGCCATTCGCGCGAGGGGTCTCGAACTTCGAACTCCACAGGGCACCAGACGGACCGAAATTCCTGCATTCACCCTCGACGACGCACCCGAGGAACTCGGTGCCGTGCTCTTGGCCGTCAAGACGCAGGCCACCGCCGGTGCAGTGAACTGGATCGCCCCGCGGCTGTCCCACGAGGGATTCGTCGTATCGATGCAGAACGGGATGAACGAGGAGCTGATTGCCTCGATCGTCGGGCCCGAGCGAACAGTCGCAGCGTTCGTCGACCTGTTCGCCGACGTTGTCGAACCAGGAGTTGTCGTCGACGGCGGAGCCGGGGCAATCGCACTGGGCGAGTACATGACGACCGCGAGCAACGACCGTGTGCAAGGACTCGCGCACGATCTCAGACTGTGGGGCGAACCCATCGTCAGCACCAATGTCAACGGCTACCTCTGGTCCAAACTCGGTTTCGCAGCAATGCTCATCGCGACCGCAGTTGCCGATGTCGACATGAGCGAGCTCGTCGACCGACACCGGCCGGCCATGAACGCGCTGGTCGCCGAAGTGTTCGACATCGCGCGCACGCAAGAGGTCACGCTGGAGAGCTTCGATGCTTTCGACCCGAGCGCCTACCGACGCGATGCGTCCCACTCCGCCAACAAGAAGGCCACGGATGCACTCGTGCAATGGCTTTCGCGTCAGTCCAAGACTCGGTCGGGAGTCTGGCGCGATATCGCTGTGAAGAAGCGGCCCACCGAAGTACGGCCACAATACGAACCGGTGCTTGCGATCGCCGATCGTGAGGGCATCGCTGCGCCTGCTCTGCGGCGGCTGCTGTCTCTGATCGACCAGTTGGAGAACGGCACTCTCGAGATGTCCGAACAGCATCTTGCAGATCTGGATTCGCTTGTCGCAACGCAACCACAGGGCGCTCAGTGAGTTCCGCATCGTCGGTGTCTGCCTGGCTCGAAGAGCGACGAACCGACATGGTCGACGATCTTCGTCTGTACGTGGAACACGAAACTCCCTCGGATGACAAGCAATTGCTCGACGAGGGCCTGACGTGGGTCCGTGAATGGATTGCCGAGCGACTACCCGACGCGAGCGAAATTCGGTTCGTGGATGGCGCAGAATTCGGCGACGCTGTCATCGTAGACATCCCGTCGCCCACACTCACGGATCGATTCGTGAGTGCGCTGTGCCACTACGACACCGTCTGGCCGCGCGGCACCGGGCTGATGTGGCCCGTTCGAATCGACGGCGACATGTTGACCGGACCAGGCGCGTTCGACATGAAGGCCGGCTTGGTGCAACTGGTGTGGGCGATCAAATGCGCCGACACCTGCGGTCTGGCTCGCCCCAACGTGCGGCTGATCCTGACCGGCGACGAAGAAATCGGCAGCCCGACCTCGAGGTCGTTGATCGAAGAGGAAGTCGCCGGATCCGAGGCCGTTCTGGTCTTCGAGGCAAGCGTCGACGGGGCGGTCAAGACATCCAGGAAAGGCGTCGGACTGTTCACGATCACGGTGGATGGCGTGGAAGCTCATGCCGGCCTGGATCCGGGTAAGGGTGTGAGCGCCATCGACGAGATGGCCAGGGTCGTGCGCGCCTTGCACGATGTCAACGATGCGGGGTCCGAAACGACCGTGAACGTCGGGACCATCAGCGGCGGCAGCCGCGCGAACGTGACGGCTGGTTCGGCGACTGCGGACATCGACGTGCGCGTGGACAGCAACGAGGAGGCGCGCCGCGTGGACGAGCTACTGAGCGCGTTGGCCCCGTCCAGGCCGTCCGCCCGCATCACCGTGAGCGGCGAATGGAACAGGCCCGTCATGGCTCGAACCGCGGGAACCGCGCTACTGTACGACGAAGCGCGCAAGGCCGCGGCCGAGTTGGGATTCGAATTGCGAGAGGCCGCCGTGGGTGGTGCAAGCGACGGCAACTTCGCTGCTGCACAGGGCCTGCCGGTACTAGACGGTCTGGGCGCGGTCGGCGGTGGAGCTCATGCGCGCGAGGAATGGGTCAGCCTGAACGGCATGATCGAACGTGCAGCACTGACCGCTGTGTTGCTGGACAGCTTGCTGGATTCCGACCCGAGCCCATCGCGAGCGCGGAATGCCGACAACGACCGGCACCACCCCGGCCTGTCACGAAACGGAAAGTGAGTGTGTCCATGACGATGGGAACGAGACGCTTCGCGCAGGTCGATGTCTTCACCAGCGAGCCCTACCGCGGTAACCCGGTAGCTGTGGTGCTCGACGGGGACGGTGTGGACGACGACACCATGGCGCGTTTCGCCAAATGGACGAACCTGTCCGAGACGACATTCGTCCAGACAGCGACGACGCGCGACGCAGACTACAAACTTCGTATCTTCACACCCGGCGGGGAGATTCCGTTCGCAGGCCATCCGACTCTGGGTAGCGCACACGCCTGGCTTGCGTCCGCGGACGACTCGTCGAACCGAAGTCAGATCGTGCAAGAATGTGGAGTCGGGTTGGTGACCGTCAAGCGCGACGGATCGGCATTGTCGTTTCGAGCGCCGAACCCGGTCAAGTCCGGCCCGCTGGACGAGGAATACCTCGAACACATCTGTGCTGCCTTGAGAATTCACCGCGACAGCATTCTCGATCACCAGTGGGTGGACAACGGCCCCGGATGGGCTGCCGTGCGTCTGTCCTCCGCCTCCGAAGTACTCGAACTCGAACCCGACGAGACGCTGATGAAGGACCTGATACTGGGCGTCGTCGGACCTCACCCCGATGGTTTTGCCCAGCAATTCGAGGTACGCAGCTTCGCGCTACCGCTCGGCATCCCCGAGGACCCCGTGACCGGCAGCCTCAACGCCGGCATCGGCCAATGGCTGATCCGCAGCGGGGTGGCACCCTCCTCCTACCGGGCACGGCAGGGGACGGTACTGGGTCGACACGGGATCATTTCGGTGGCCGATTCGTCCGACGGACTATGGGTCGGAGGGGAGAGCGTGACGTGCATCGACGGCAACGTGAGTCTGTGACACGCCACCGTGCAGCGAATACTTTCTCGCACAGCATGATCGACGTAAGTGCGCCGGAATCCTTTGCAGCCCAGCACCTCGAGAGACAACCTACCCAAGCACGGTTGGCTCTCCTCGACTCACACACATTGGAGCAATCCCTATGAACTCGATTCGTACGCGGCTCGCCGAACTCGGACTGTCGTTGCCGTCTGCGGTACCCCCGCTGGCCGCCTACACCCCGGTCGTCATCGATGGCACCCACCTCTATGTCTCCGGTCAGGTGCCCATGGTCGACGGGGCCCTACCTGCAACAGGGAAGGTCGGCGACGCCCAGGGTCTGGTCAGCCCTGCGGATGCTCGACGGTACGCAGGCATTTGTGCTCTCAACGCCCTCGCTGCGGTCCAGAACGCCGTCGACTCGCTCGACCGGATCACCCAGGTGGTCAAAGTGGTCGGTTTCGTCGCCTCCGATCCGAGTTTCACCGCCCAAGCCGACGTGATCAACGGTGCCTCGGAGCTGCTCGCAGATCTGTTCGGCGACCGAGGCGTCCATGCGCGCTCCGCCGTCGGAGTGGCCGTTCTCCCCTTCGATGCACCGGTGGAAGTCGAAATGATCCTGACCTTCGAATGACAGACCGGGACTCGATGGCGATGTGCCATCGAGTCCCGGTCTGCGTGCGCGGAGACAGGGCGACGCGTTCTTGCAGAAGCAGCGGCGGCGTCGATCGCCGATCAGTCCAGATCGACGAGCTCCCGGCCCATCTCGCGGGCAGGACCTGAGCCCGACTGCGGCACTTCGTCTCTCAGGCGTGTGTCGGCCAGGCTCGCCAGAAACCTCGACACATCGGGCAATATTCTGTCGTCGAAGCGAGCCTCGGGCGAGTGCAACGGAGCCCTATTCGACCCGTTGGTCTCCGGTGCCCCCGCGCCGACATGTCCGAATGCACCCGGGACCTGCGCCAGAATTTTGGCGAAGTCCTCGGACCCGGTGCGTGGGTTCTCCAATTCCTCGAACCGTGATTCACCGAAGAGCGACGTCGCAGTGTGTCGCCAATGCGCAGCGCTTGCGACATCGTTGACCACCGGCGGAAGCTCCAGCGCACGTGTGACCTCCGCAGTCAGTCCGTGGGCTCGGGCGATGTTCTGAAATAATTGCGGCACATCATCATTCACCGATTCGAGTACATTCGGCGAGAAGGATCGGACGACGGCGGAGAACCGTGCATGATCCGGTATGACATTGGGCGCCGAGCCGGCATGAAATTCTCCGACAGTAGCGATCACTGGGTCGAAGACATTGAACCTTCGAGTCACGAATACCTGCAGGGAAGTCACCATTTCAGCTGCAACGACGATGGGATCCAGCGCCTGGTACGGCCGAGAACCGTGTCCCCCCGCCCCGGTGACCACGACATCGAACTTGGTGAACGCTGCCATATAGGATCCGGGACGACTGAGAAACGTTCCAGCCGGCGAGTCCGGTGCCATATGCAGTCCATACGCCGCCACCGGTCTCGAGCCAGTCCGTTCGAGTATGCCCTCGTCCAGCATCAGTTGCGCCCCATCACCTCCTTCCTCTCCGGGTTGGAACATGAACACCACGTCACCTGCGAGTTCGTGTTGGTTCTCGCTCAGCAGGTGTGCTGCACCGACCAGGGCAGCACTGTGCATATCGTGGCCGCACGCGTGCATCGCGCCGTTGTCAGCGGAAAACGGCTCCCCACTTTTCTCGACGAGGGGCAGCGCATCCATGTCGGCCCGGAGAAGAACCGACGGCCGACCTGCCCCGGCTGCGATGTTCCCCCCTCGGAGAACAGCACTGATCGATGAAAGGGCGGCCCCGACCTCGATATCGAGATCGAGGTCGGACAACGCGTCCAGAATGAGCCTCTGAGTGTTGGGCAGGTGTAGACCGACCTCAGGTTCGTGGTGAATCGAACGGCGAAGCCTCTGCAGGTCCGGCACTGACATGAAAACTACTCCCGTACTCTTGTCTACTGATTACGCATGGTGGACCCTGAGAGGCCGATTCATCGGACTCGGGACAAGAACATCTGAGTTCGTTGCTCGGACGGATGGTCGATGACCTGCGACGGTGTTCCCTGCTCCACGATGACTCCGCCATCCATGAACACCACCCGATCGGCCACTTCACGTGCAAACGAGATTTCGTGAGTGACAACGATCATCGTCAGGCCCTCCAGCGCAAGGGACTTCATGGTCGACAGCACCTCGCCCACCAGTTCCGGGTCCAGGGCCGAGGTCGGCTCGTCGAACAACATCAACTTGGGCTCCATCGCAAGAGCTCGGGCGATGGCCACTCGCTGCTGTTGACCGCCGGACAGCTGCCTCGGATAAGCGTTTTCGCGTCCTTGCAGACCTACCCGCTGGAGGAGCTCTCGCGCAATGATCGATGCCTCTTTGCGTTTCATGTGTTTGACATGGACCGGCCCTTCGATGATGTTCTCGAGGACCGTCATGTGGGAGAACAGATTGAATTGCTGGAACACCATTCCGATCTTGCTGATCTGCAGCGCTCTCGATCGGTCCGACCGCTCCTGCATGCCGCCTTTGGAGGTCACTTCGAAACCCACGTCGACTCCATCGACCGTGATTCGACCACCTGTGGGTTTCTCCAGCATGTTGATACAACGAAGCAGAGTGGACTTTCCGGACCCCGATGGCCCTAGAATCACTACGGTTTCGCCGGTACGAACCGACAGACTGATGTCCTTCAGGACCTCGACGCCACCGAAGTGCTTGCGCACCGAGTTGGCTACCAGCACGGGCGCGCCTGGATGCGACACTGCGGGCTCGAGGCTCACTTCATGAGTCGACATTGCATATCTCCCTTGGCTTTTTGCGATTGCACACTAGACCCGACCTCGAGACCGCTTGGGTCGTATTCGGAGAAAATCGAACCAGCTGGACGACGTCCTGGCATCGCTGCGCCCGTAACGCTTTTCGAGGAAGGATTGGCCGACGTACAACACCGATGTGATGATCAAGTACCAAACGCAGGCCACGATGAGCAAGGGAATGGTCTGGAATGTTCTGTTGTATATGGACTGAGCGGTATACAGCAGATCGGCCAGTGCGATGACGCTGACGAGCGACGTCGCTTTGACCATGCTGATTATTTGATTTCCGGTCGGCGGAACGATGAACTTCATCGCCTGCGGAAGGATGATCCGTCGCATCGTCTTGGACGGCGTCATACCTATGGCATGGCCGGCTTCCAACTGTCCCGGGCCCACAGAAAGGATGCCGCCTCTGATGATCTCCGCCATGTACGCGCCTTCGTTCAGGCCCAACCCGAGGATCGCGGCGAACAGCGGGGTGATGAGGGAGTTGGTATCGAACGCGGCGAACTCGGGACCGAAGGGAATACCGATCGAAATTCTCGGCAGCAGAGCCGACAGATTGTAGAAGAAGATCAACTGCACAAGAGTCGGAGTTCCCCTGAAGAACCAGATGAACGCGCCGGCAACGGACTTGAGCAGAACATTTTCGGATATTCGGCAGACAGCCAGAAGTACGCCGAGCACCACGCCGATGATCATGGCGATGACGGTCAGACCCAGGGTGATGCCCAGTCCCTTGACAATGGCCTCGCTTCGGACATACAACCCCACCGTCGACCAGGCGAAATTCGGGTTGGTCACGATGAAATGGATGAACTGTGCAAGCAGCACAGCCACGACTGCTGCGCTGACCCATCGCCACGGGTGTCTTCGCGGCACAGCGTGTACAATATCGAGCGGCGAATCGATTCCCGGTGAAGACTTGCGGTCCGTCAGACTGCCCATCATTTCACGGCCCTATTTATCTCGATATTCTCTACAGCGTTTTCCTGCAGATTCCATTTGGTCATGATCGCGTCGTAGATCCCGTTTTCCTTCAGGACCTCGAAGGCCTGAGCAAAGACATTTGCCAGAGGCGAGTCTTTCGGCGTGATCGCACCCTGATACAAGCTGTCGAATCCGTTTCCCTTTCCGACACCCGCCAGCTCCAACTGGCCACCGGCCTGGTCCACGAAGTACGTCAACGGTGCCTGAGAGGAAAAGAATGCGTCGGCCCGTCCGGACTGAACGGCCAGAATCGAACTGGGCTGATCCTTGTAGGACTGCACTTCGATGGCGTTCTTGCCGGAATCGGTGCATTTCACCGACTGTCCATTGATCACCTTCTCGGCGGAGCCCGCAGCCTGCACCGCGATACGCTTACCGCAGGACGTGTCGAGATCGGTGATGCCTTCCGGGTTTCCGGCCTTCACAGCGAATACAACGTGTTCTTCGATCCAGTCGATGAAGGTGCCCTGCTTCTGCCGCTCCACGAAATCCCCCTGAGGACCGAGGTCGATGTCGTAACGATTTGCCTGCAACCCGGCGAGAACTGTTGCTATTCCGTCCACCGTTTGGTGATCTATCTGAATTCCGAGCACCTGCCCCAGCGCGGTCTGCATATCTGCCGTAGCGCCGGTGACATTCGTACCGTCGATTATCACGTAAGGGGGAAAGGAACCCGTGTTGACCGACACAAGTCGACCGGAGGCCTGCACATTCTCCGGCAACTGGTCGTGCAGTTTCTGATCGAACTCGGCAACGGAAACGGTGACCGACTCGTTCGTTCCGGAAGTGGAGTTCACGTTTTCTGCTCCAGTAGGCTGAGTGCAGCCGGTCAAGAGTGCAACGCCCACGACCGGTGCGGCCAATACAGAGACTATTCTTTTCATCATTGTCCTTCGAGGTTGGATGATTGCAGTTCTGGATCGAGTGCATAGGGAAACAGTTCGCTGATGTCGAGCGGTTCGGGCATCAACTGTTGAGCTACCAATTCGCGCTGAAGTGCGTCGATCATGGTTCGCGATCTCGATATGCCATAGGGCATCCAGTCCTCGCCGAATGTCTGTACGGATCGAGCGATCGCCTGATTCTGCAACGGCAACACATCCTGTAGTTTGTGCCTTCTCTCGAAGCTGAGCAGTTTTGCACGCTCGAACAGGTTCACCAATTGCTGCGCAAACCCAGGTCGACTGTCCAGAATCTCGGTCTTGATGCCGAGGACATGGATTCCGGGAACGAATCCTGTTCCAGCGTAATAGTTGGCCTCTTCATCGTCCACGTCTCGATAGAGGGTCCGAAATTGCGACGATCGTGAGAAGAAGCCACCGGGCATGAACGGAGTCATCACTGCGTCCAATTTCCCTCGAGCGAGCTGCGACATCAGCGACTCGTCGTCGATCGAGTCCGTCACGTTCGCGGGCAGGGCGACGCCACCTGTACGGTCGAAAATCGGGTGGTCCGCGGTGAGACGCCCCAGCGTCCACTCGGCCTCGGACATGTCCACGCCGTCCGACCGCACGATCGCTCGCGTCCACACGTTCCCGGTGTCTGCCCAACCGGTGAGTCCAATGCGCCCATTACGCAGTTCGGATGCCGATTCCAAGCGCGACGACTTCGACGTGATGATGCATCGATGGCGAAAGCCGGTCATCAGGAAGATGGGGAGTGCAGTGATCGAGTGGTCGCCCAGCGCTCGTGCCCGAATGTATCTGCTCAACGATGCCTCCCCGCCGTCGATCGTCGGATCGAGCCAGAGATCGGGCGTCTGATCCTGGAGGACGAGGCGAACGCCCTCGATCGACACGTCTCCGAGCGCGACGGGAACAACGTGATCCCACCTCCGTGACGCAAGGTTCACTGTGGGCACCGGGCCTCCTTTAATGCTGAACTTCGATTGATGAAGGTAGGTTACGTCCGATGACAAAGGCCTGTTTTGTTACTGATCAAAAAGGAGAAGCGCTGTGCCGACTGGACATGAGCCCGCAGTTTCCGCAGCCTGGTTGTGCGCGCAGCTGACCGAGATGTCCGCACCCGAACTCGCGTCCTGTGTGCACAGGTTGGTCAAAACCGGTGACATTCCGCGAGGGAGCGCATTACCGACGGTGCGCGCGCTCGCCTCCCGGATGCACGTTAGCCCCGCAACTATCTCGACGGCATGGGGAATATTGCGACGCCAGAACGTGATCGACGGATCCGGACGGCAGGGAACATGGGTCGTCGACGGGCATTTCAAAGTGGGTCCGCCCCGCTACGAAACAGTGGGCAAAGAGTGGCGTGCCGGGGTGCTGGATCTGACGCTTGCCCCACCGGATCCGGCGTTGCTACCGGACCTGGCGACGGCCGTGCACCGGTCTGGAACCGAACCGGGTCTCAACTCGTACAGAAAAGAGTCCATCACCGATCGACTCCGAGACGCGGTCTCGCCCAGTTGGCCCTGGGAGACAAGCGCATTGGTGTCGGTGAACGGGGGATATCATGGCCTCCTGCTCGTCACCAGTGCCACCGTGGTGGCCGGCGACTACGTCGCCGTTGCAGATCCATCCGCGCCCAGAGTTCTCGACATACTCGACCACCTCGGTGCTCGGATGATCCCGATTCCGTGCGATAGCCATGGGCCGGATCCGGTGGCACTGAGCCGGGCATTGGAACGGCGTCCGGTTGCGTTCCTGTACGAGCCCCGCGCGAGTTCACGAATGGGAGTGTCGGTGAACGCGGCGCGAAGAGACGAGCTCGCCGGCATATTGAGGAAGACGGACCTGACGATCATCGAGCAGGACGACATGGGGGAAGTGTCCGACGCGATGTACAACGGCCTCGGACCGGTTTTTCCCGAGCGGACGGTGCTGATCCGTACCTACTCGAAATCGCACGGACCGGACCTGCGCCTCGCGATTGTCGGAGGTGCCGGTGAACTGGTCGGACGCGCCCACGATCTGCGCCAGTTCGGCGATCGATGGACCTCGCGACTCCTACAGAACGCGCTCGCGTGGATGCTGACCGACGGTGATACTCGAAAGCTGATCGCGGAAGCCAGAACTGAGTACAGAGCACGACGCGAGACGTTGGCCGCGATGTTTGCACGCGAAGGCATCACAGTCTCCCCCGGCGACGGATTGAGCGTCAACGTGCCCGTATTCAACGAACGCGCCTCGCTGCTCGCCCTGGCTTCTCACGGCATCGCAGCGAATGGTTCGTCGGGTAGTTCGATCCGCAGAATCGAACCGTCTCTCCGCCTCGCCGTAGGAGCCAGTTGGGAACTGCGCGATCAGATCGTGGCCGCGTACGCGGCGGCATCCGGTGCAGGTCGGTGACGTCATTTCAGCTCGCTGAGCAGCGCCGATAGATGTCCCCTCTAGCACCCCTCGAACGCCGACGTCATTCGAGGGCCGAGAGCACGCCGTTGCCAATGCTGAGTTTCACGCCGGATGGCGGACACCGATTTGTTAGGGCCGAGCCCGAACGCAGGGCAATCGATTCCGGCCGCATCGTCGCCGAGGTCATCCGTGAACTGGGCATCGGCGGAGGACTGTTCGACTGTTGGGTCGACGACGAACGTCGGCGGATCGAAGCCGCCCCAGTATCCGGGGATCAGCCGCTCACGGCCGCGGATGCGGAACGCGCCGAGCTGGCAAGTGTATGTCTGTACTTCTTACCGGAGCAACTGGTCACATCTGCTCGACTGACCAGCGTCCCTCGTCGCTCAGGGCGGCGACGTCGTGGCGCTCGTCCGCAGCGACGCGAATGCCGAGCGCGCGTGACGGCCGCTGGCAAGGCCTCACGATCGCCTCGCAACCGGGAATGCTCCTTCCCTACTGACACCCGCGTCTGACGAGCGTTCGTGATTCCCGATCCAGAAAAACACCCGGTCACAATCCCCAACAGCCGATGCGAGCTTGGGACGCCTCGGGTAGACCCGCCTCCCGGCTGTACATCGGATCTACCTCCGATGCATTCAGTCGGATGGAGAGTCGAAGATGGCAACTGCTCGCGTCCATCCCGCCGAGGCAGCTTGTATTTTGACTGGGAAGCACGAGATCTCGAACCCGGTGTGAGGTAGTTGCTCGAGCCCGTTGAGCTTTTCGAGATGGCAGTAGCCGATTTCGCGTCCGACACGATGGCCTTCCCAGATGATGGACGGGTCGTGTTCGGCGGCGTACCGGACGGCGGTGTGCACGAAGGGGGCATCCCAGCTCCACGCATCGGTCCCGGTAAGGCGTACTCCCCTCTCCAAGAGGTAGAGCGTGGCATCGCGGCCCATACCGCAACCGGAGGCGACGTAGTCGTCTTGGCCGTAGCGCGCGCCGGCCGAAGTGTTCACGACGACAATTTCGAGCGGCGACAGTTCGTGCCCGATGCGGGTCAGTTCGTTCTCGACGTCGGTCGCTGTGGCGACGTATCCATCGGGGAAGTGCCGGAAGTCGAGTTTGACTCCGGGTTGCAGGCACCAGTCGAGGGGCACTTCGTCGATGGTCGCTGCCGGCTTCCCACCGTCCATCACCGCGGAGTAGTGGTACGGCGCGTCGAGGTGGGTTCCGTTGTGGGTGGTTGCGCGCACCCATTCGTATGCCCACCCCTCGCCGTCCGGCAGATCCTCCTTGCTCGCGTCGGGAAAGAACGCGAGTAGGTCCTTGACGGTGTCTGCGTGGGTGTAATAGTCGATGTGGGGTCCGAAGCCAGGAGGATCGGACGCTATTCCGGTTTGAAGCGGCGCGGAGATGTCGATCAGTTTTCGCATCGGTCGTTCCTTATTGTTCACGAGATCATGAGTTGCGGACTTTTCATTCACTGTGGGCACTGCCGATCAGTGGTCCACGTGGGTCGTGCACCGTGAGGTGACGCTGTCGGTGGCGTTCTCCCGGACTTCTCGCTGTTCGGTTGTGTCAGAGGTGTCTTCACGTCAGAACCCCGATGACAGCGGTTGGACGTCGACACCGGGAACAATCGTCTGGCGCACTTGCCCGAGTCCTTGACCGGTCAGGGTGACGACGTCACCGGGGCGTAGCCAACGTCCGAAATCGGCGAGCTCGGGGGTGCCGACGTGTTCGAGCAGACATCCGCCGGGGACGGTTCCCGAGCCGACCACCTCACCCGGGCGCAGATCGACCCCGCGCGAGACGAAGGACACGAGTTCGCCGAAGTCCCAATCCATTTCATCGAGGGTGCCGCGGGTGATCTCGTCACCGTTGACCGCGGCGGTCAGCTCGAGAGCGATCCGGCCGTCGCGCCGATAATCCTTGAGCTCGTCGACGGTGACCAGAGCGGGCCCGAGGGTGAGCGCACTGTCCTTGCTCTTTCCCATTCCGATGCCGAGGGCGAGATCGCGGAGCTGGTGGTCTCGTGCGGTCCAGTCGTTGAACAATGTGTACCCGACGATGTGTTTTTCGGCGGTGTGCGGATCGAGGTCGCGGCCACCGCGGCCGATGACCGCTCCTACTTCGAGTTCGAGATCGAACATGGTGCTGCCAGGGGCGACCGGCACGTCGTCGTAAGGGCCAAGGACGGATTCGGCGTTGGAGAAGTAGAACGCCGGGATCTGCGACCACGCCTCGTGCAGTTCTGGGCTGCGTCCCATCGCGCGATAACAGCCGCGAAGGTGGTCGAGGAAACACAGTCCGTCTCGCACCGACGGAGGCCGTGGTAGCGGTGCCAACAATCGCACCTGATCCAGCACGCGGGTTTCGTCGGGGGATCGTCTCGCCGACTCGCCGGCTTCGGTGAGGGCATCGTCGCCGGAGTTCAGAATCGAGAGCAAACTGACACCGGCGCGGAGACCGCGCACGGTCTCTCCGTCGATGATTCCGGTTCGCGGGCCACTGCCGGCGTCGTAAGTCACGAACTTCACCGGCTCCCCCTCCCTGTCGAATTCACCGCATCGATGCAGCGATGCACGGGTGAGCAGTGCCATTGTTCTGTCATCACCGCGCCACCACTGCCGTTGCTTGGATTGCCTGTTCGTGGAAACTGCGCGTGAGCGGCTCGATAGCGGTGAACGCACCCGGTGGGGTCCCGGGAAGTTCGCGACCTGCATCCCTGAGTCGGCCGAGGATACGTTCGGACGCTGCATCGACTTCCGCTGTCAGCGACGTCCGATCGGTCACTGTCAGGATCCCGTCACGTTTGACCACCCGACCGTCGACGATGACCGTGCGCACATCAGCTGCAGAGGTCTGAAACACCAGCGTGGCATAAGGATCGAGCACAGGATGCTGTTCGAGAGCGGGCCCACCGATGATCTGCAGATCGGCACGTTTGCCTGGCGTCAATGAACCGATGCGGTCACCGAGTCCCATGGCCTCGGCGGCGTTGACGGTGGTCCATTTCAGCGCTTCCCGCGCGGGAAGCGCGACTGCATCGGGCATCTGTCCTGCTGCGTTGATCGGGTCGGCTGCGTCCGCGCGTGCGCACGAGAGACCGAATCGTAGTTCGTGCCACAGGTCGCCGCTGTTGAGGGAGATCACGTCGGCCGAGAGTGTGGGGGCGATCCCATGTTGCTCGCAGCGCTGGAAGACCGGTCGACCGAAGCCCATGTTCATTTCCGTCTGCGACGAGATCGACACTTTGCCGCCGCTGCGTGCCAGGGCTTCCCATTCGTCGTCGCCGAAGCTGCAGCAATGAACGTGGACCATGTCCGGGCCCAGCAAGCCCAGTTGATCCATTTCGAGGATCCCGTTGCACAAGGCGCTGCCGAATACGCACCCGGCGTGGTTGACCAGCAGGGCTTTTCGCTCACGGGCGGCTGCCAGTTCCGAGACCGTATCCGCCCATGGGAGGCCGAAGATCTCCGACAACGAGACGCCCAGTGTGAGTCGCCCGTCGGACGCGAAGTACGTATCGGCGATGCGGTGGAAGTCTGCGAGACGTGCAGTGTGATCTCCGAATTGCGATTGTGCGGGGGAACTTTCGAAGAATCCGTAGCAGAACGATGCGCGTATGCCTGCTTGCAGCAGGCCCTGAACGGCACCGTCGGAGTGGTCGGGGGTGTTGTTGCAGTGCGAGAAGTCCAGCAAAGTGGTGACACCGCTGTTGAGTGCGTCGACTGCGCCGTAGAAGTTGCCCAACCGGACGTCGTCGGCTGTGTAGGCCGGAGAGATCCCCAGTCGCATACCGAAGTAGTAATCGCCGAGGGTCCAGTCACTGCAGACGCCGCGGAAGAGTGACTGCCATGTGTGCCGATGAGTATCGATGAAACCGGGCAGCACGATGTGGTTCGAGGCATCGATGACCTCGGCGTCGACGACCCCGAGGTTCGGTCCGATTGCGACGATCGTGTCGTCCTCGATCAGCACGTCTGCCGAGTCGAAGTCGCCGAGCGCGGGGTCCATGGTCAGGACTCGTCCGTTGCGGATCAGGGTGCGGTGCGTGCTCATTGTGACCTCCGGCGAAGTTGGTGGATATTGTGATCTGCGGCATTGCGCGTCTTCATCGAAGTATGCTGACCAGCACCAGCGAAGATCATCAGGCAAAAAGGTTGCGATCTCCTGGGCTCGGAAGGGCGCACGACGGTACGGACTCGGCGGTGAACATCTGTGGACATACGGTCCCTTCGATATGCGCTGACCCTGGCCGAGGAACTGCACTTCGGGCGCGCCGCCCAAGCTCACTTCATCGGCGCGCAACCGTTCGGTCGACGCATCCAGGAACTCGAACGCGAACTCGGGACGGATCTGTTTCTGCGCACCAGTCGCAAGGTGGAACTCACTGCAGCCGGCCGGAGATTCCTTCCGCGTGCGAATCGAGTGCTCGCAGATCTCGACGCCCTGATGTCGGTGCGTGAGGGTGAGCGTGCAGATTCGGTGCTGCGCGTCGGCGTCCTGGGATTCGGGCTGGCCGATAGCTGGTCGGCGACTCGTCAACTACTCGAACGGCACCACCCCCAGCTACAGCTGTCCTATGTCGAGCTCGATTGGGAAAACCAGTACGACGCAGTACGAACCGGAGAAGTCGACGTGGCAATCCTGCACGATGTCGGGGGGGCCGAGGACCTCCGAGTCGAGCAAGTGATGGGGATCGAACGATGCGCCGTCGTTCCCACCGAATCGGAACTCGCAGACGCAACCCGTCTCACACCCGATGAGATCCGCGACCGGCCGTGCATCAGACCGATAGGACAACCCGGCCTCACTGCGTGGGCAGCGGGCCGCTACCCACTGCACGGGGCCGAAGTGCGCTCGCCACTGAACATCCCATCGGCAGTAGCGATGTCGGGAACGATCGGGGTGTACGCCGAGCCCGCACGGCGCTACCTTCCGAACCCCGACGTCCGCTACATCGCGCTCGACGGGCCACCCGCAATCATCGCCCTGGCATCACGACGGCAAGACCACCGAGAGGGCACCGCCGCATTCCGCCGCGCCGTGCAAGCAACAACCACGCTCTACGACCTGGCCAGTACAACCGAGCCGCCCGATGACACGAGCACAGCACATGCGACGCTTTAATCGCCTTCTTCAGGAGTCCGAGCCGAAGCGTCAATGCCACCCGAGCTTTCAGAATCTCCTGGTCACCGATGCATTGGGCTCGACGAGCTATCGACGACGAATTGCCCTGCGCGACAGAGTGAGAGGCACCTGACTGAGCCACGCACAGCGGCACTTCGAACGGAGTTTTCAACCGGCCATAGCACGCAGACGATCAGGAAATGTACCGAGAGTGGTCGCACGAGCGACCGCGGGTACTTCTGGCAACCCCTCGCAGCTATTGCATGAAAGTGTCGGAGGTATCGGTGCGCAGGCGCTCCAGCGAGCTCGGCGACGGCAAGTAGGCGAGTTGATAGCTGGTTGGAACTGCTGCGATGTCCACCTCGTGGGCGAAGACTATCGGGGACCAGCCGAGACGGTGACTGGGCACATGCGTCGATGGTGGGCCTTACTTCGATCATTCGCCGGGTTGCTGCGCTACTACCTCGACATTAGCGTTTGCGAACTGAGCCCGGAGTACGTCTTTGCGGATCTTTCCGGTCGGGTTACGCGGGATTTCTTCGAACACAATATATCGCTTCGGGATCTTGTACCGGGCGAGGTTGACACCGAGCGCTGAGGCGAGTGATTCGGGGTCGACGGTGGAGCCCGCCGAGACCGTGATTGCGGCCAACGCCGACTCGCCCCATTTCTCGTCGGGCACACCGAACACCGCGCAGCCCTCGATACCCGGCAGCTCGAGTATCGCTGCCTCGACTTCCGCTGGATAGATGTTCTCTCCTCCGGAGATGATCAGATCCTTGAGGCGATCGACGATCGTGACGAACCCTTCGTCGTCCGCGACACCGATGTCACCGGTGCGGAGCCAGCCGTCGTCGAACACGTCCGCGGTCGAATCGGGCCGACCCCAGTACTCCTTCATCACGTTCGGGCCATGAATCTGAATCTCGCCTCGTTCACCGGGTGCCACCGTGCGCGAGGTGGCGTCGACGATTCTGACGTCGGTGAACGTGTGCGGTACGCCTGCCGTTCCCATCTTCCGTTCGGCGTCGACCGAGGTGAGAATCGTTGCTCCAGGACCACTTTCGGTGAGACCATAGCCCTGACACATCTTGATACCACGCTCGGAATACGCGCGCAGAGTCCGCGGAGGAACTGGTGCCGCCGCCACCACGATCCGTCGCAGAGCAGTCAGATCGCAAGGCGTCTCACGTGAGCAGCATGCTGCGCTGGTGCTCGAGCGCGGCGGCGATCCCTCGTTTGTGCAACAGCGCACCAACGCCGACGGTGGGCGCACCCTGTCGTGGAGCAATGACACGGTGGGTGGTGCGGAGCTCAACGACTCTCTCGAAGAGCAGCGACAGGCGTTTCGGAACAAATTCGGCCGAGACCTCGGGCCCAACGATCCGTTGTTCTTCGACCCAGATGCCGACACGCCGCAGGGGATCAGCGAGGAGACCCTGTTGACCGACGTGGACTCCCTGATCGACAAGGCCATCGCGGCAGGGGAGAACCCCGCCTACTTCCAAGCATGGCGCGACACCGGATTCTTACTCACCGAACACAACATGCACCTGTTCTCTGCCTCGGACATCGACGAATGGAACGACGCGCTCGAACAGCATTGGGACGAAGCGACATTCGGGCCATTCGACGACGCGCCTTAGGCCAGACGACGCAACCTAGCGGATGCGGGTAGCGGCGGACCAGTCGATGGGGCCAGTGGATCGTCGCCGAGCCAATTTGTCGTCTTCGTCCAGGACCCGCTGCATGGCCACGAAGTCGTAACTCGCGTCGCCTGGCGTTCGCCGGGAGCTGGGTGGCGTGTCGATGTACTGGATGGCCATGACATCAGGGCGATCAGCTGTGCCCAGTGTTCCGTCACGGACGATCAACACTGCGTACTCGCGGACTACGCAGCTGGTGTTCAGGCAACGAAGGTGAAAACGTGAACGATCAGTGGCGACGTCGTTTTGCGAAAGTCGGCTGTCCATCTCACCGCACCAAAGGCACGGAAAGTCCTCTCCGCGTTGGGTTCGGACCCATGGCTCAGAACCGGCGAGCCAGTCGTCGTACCTTCCATTGACTGTGCGGTGGCTCGTGGCACTCTGCGGGAAATGTGTGAGCGTGCGGACATCGGCTCTGCTGGATGTGCCGATCATGTTCCCGCTCAGTGCAATCACCGCGATCTCGCGGGCATCGCAGCCACTGTTCTCGCAGTACAGTTCGAACCGAGCAGTGTCCTCCCGTTCATCGCCGAAAGAGGCGATGAGATTCGGGTGGCCACAGCAGTAACAGACAAGTCGACGCTTCCGCTCTCGGAACCAGGGAGTTCCAGGCACTGCCGCGGGGAGCCTGGTGTCTACGGCCCGCATCGCGGAGGGGAACGGCGTACCTCGATTGGCGGCCTGGTGCAGGCGTGCGGCCTTCTTCTGAGCATTGTTTTTCGTCATCGTTCGTCCTCTACCGATCAATCGGCAATGTCCCGCACACACCGCCGTCAACGGTGAAGGTATGCCGCGGATCCAGAGGACCTAGCCCTCGAGTGCCGAAGAGCGATGCGGGCGCTCAAGTGGCTCGGGGTCAGCCACACGGCGTGGCTCTGCCCACAGAGTAGCCGGAGATTCCTGCGGCAAGCAAGGGCAGGGGAGGCGAGCCAGTGCTCGTTACCCTCTCCGCGTACGTATTTCGCGATGAAGACGGATGGCGGCGTTGTGGGCGGCTGGGCACTGTTGGCCGATGTACTGGCGTATCCCCATCCGTGTGAGCGTTGCGCCCAGACCCCGGAACTGGGTGTGAGCCATTGCTGCCAGGGCTCTGACACGCGCGGTGCAGAGAACGTTTGGCCACCGATTAGGAACCAACCGTCGATCTCGTGAGACGCATCCTGACGGCCGGCAACGGGCCGTCAGTAGCCGTCGGAGATCGCAAAGAGTCGGGCAGAAGCTTCAATCCGAACATCTGCAGACTGTGTTCACGTCAACGGGTCGCGGCGGCGTCAGAGCCACGGACTCTTTTGCATGGATGAGTGAATGCAGTTGCCTGTGCGCCATCCTGTAGAGGTAGTCCTATGAGAACGCAGGAGGACTTCGAGAACTGGGACAGCTTCGTCGAAGAGCAGGGGGTGGAATACCGCACCCAGGCTCACGAGCTCGATCGACGGTACGGCTCGGACTTTCTGCACTTCGTCTGCGCATGCGACTACGAGTACGGCTTCCATAATGTCGTCCCCACGGAGCAGCAGCGAACTGTCGTCGCCGAGATCTACCGGCGCTCGGAAGCTTTGGCCGAGATTGCCGACCACCATGAACGCCGGATTGCCACAGCACGAGAGCTCGGAGGGTACGTCGACGAGCTCGCCAGTACGCGGTCGACAGCTTGGCACCGATCATGCGGCGGGACGGTCCCCGATCTGATCGACGACGGGAGTGCCGAGTCGGCGCTGCAGCTGCTGGCTGGAGATCTTCTGGGCTTTCGACTTCTGCCGACTCACACTCATATAAACGCTGTGCTCGACAGCCATCCCGGTTACTCGGTGCTCGCGGACCGGCTTGCGGGTGACAAATCGCTAGTCGCCATCTTCGAGGAGGCTCTCGCGGGTCTCCCAGAGAGTGACGCTGATCCTTTCGTATCGCATCCGTGGCACGCGACCCTGCTGCCCCTGTGGTCGGACGGAACGTCGCAGACACTTCAGTTTCACGATTTGATCGGTGTCTTCGTAACCAACGCGCGCGTGTCCAAATACGCTGCCAATGATTGCATCGGGCAGGTACAAGCTGCTGCTGTCGCTGACCTTCGCCTCGCACGAGCCCTATCTGCAGGTGAAGTGGTATCTGTTCCGACCTATGTAGGTCTAGCCGGGGTGCGTCTCAGTGACGGAAACGATGTCATCGGACTCGAGGGAATGAGGTTGCGCCGCAGCACTCCCCTCGATCCAGGGTGCTTGAATGCGACCACACAGGTGTGGACTGTGCTCGAAGTCGATACTCCGTTTCGCCACTTGCGCAACGATATTCAGGACAGCGCCACAGATGAGTCGGGATTCCCGGGCTTTACGCCTCAGCGCGAGGAAGACACAGAGGTGATCATGGAGTCTCTACGCGCACAGGACGATCTCATGGAGCGGCTGCGGTTCGCATTCCTGCTTTCGTCGGGTCCGGACGAGGAGATCGTCACGACGGAGGTGTTCCGCGTTGTCTCCAATCCGATGGTGGGTGCATCGGCTGGCCAGCCATTCGATCTGCCCCACAACGCCTCCGCCGTCGAACTGTCCGAGGGCGTATCTGAAGAGCTCAATACCTGGTTGCCGAGGGTAAAAGCCATGCCTGACCAGCTTGTTCTTTCCATGAGGAGGCTTCTGCGAGCTGCAGCCGAACGAAGCGATCTCGTCGATAGCCTGATCGACGCAGTCGTAGCGTGGGAAGGCCTGTTCGGCGCAAATCCGGAAATCAAGTTCCAAGTGACCGGTGCCGTGTGCGTACTCCTCGAAAAAGATGACATGGACAACCGTGCTGAGCTGAAACGAAAGCTCGGAAAAATCTACGACATGCGCAGCAGCTTCGTCCATGGAGCAGTCCAGGTCGGTGACAAGAAGATGGCGATCGACACCGTCGCGCATCACGCATCCCAGGCGGTTTCGTTGGGCTTGAGAGCGTTCAAAGAAGTCTTGCTTCGGCCCGATCTAGCGGAAATCCAGGAGTCGAGGCTTCGTGCTCAGAAGGTTCTCCTCGGGTTCTAACTCTGGCACCGGGTCAGCTCCGTGCTCGACACAGTACGGGCGCTGCATCCGAACGCCGTAGTCGAGGGCGGCCGGACGCCCTTCCCTCGGGTGCCTAGACGTCAAGGGCTAACAGTAAACTCGTTCGTTTCGGTCGACGGCGTCAGCAAGATCTATCTCACCATCGTCACCGGCGTCGACAACGACGTCCTCGTCTACGAGCATCCACCCGAAGGATTTGCACCTGTTGTGGACGCAAATTCGTAACAAGCGACGCAGACGCCGTTGCACGGGCCAGAGCGTGGAGTCGTCCCAGCCCAGCCCAGCCCAGCTCAGCTCAGCTCGTGAGGTGAGCTGGGCTGTTGTCTACCACCGGCAACGGCGCAGTTGTCGGCGCTACGAACTCGACACGGGAATCTACCGATGCAGCACGGTCAATGCCACTACCGTCGACCCATGACTGCACCAAGAAGTACAGCCCACGACTCAGCGCTCAAGACCATCGACCTACAGATTGCCTCCCTGTCGAGTGGGGCCCCGGCTGCTGGGCCGGGCCACTCGGCGCTATCTGAAAGTCAGATCGACAAGCGTCTCTCCGGGCTGTTTGGCGACCGCACAACGCTGCTCGAGCACTGGGACGCCCATGCCAGTACTCATCCTGAAGGAGCGACCATTTGTGGCCAGCCGCAACCCTGCCCGCAGGCCTTGGGGATCGTGCAGAAATATCGGTAAAGCCTGCATTTGCAACGGGAGGCGTCACCATGACCGACTGTTGTCACATCGAGCATGACGCGTTCTCCGGGCACCCCTGTTAACAACGACAATCATTGCTGATAACAGATCTTATGTCAGGTCGAAGCTAGGAAGCGTTGTCCGAGAAGGGATTTCGCCGCGGTGATGGCAGCAGCCCCGATGAGCCTCGTCGATGCTGGTGTCCCATCCGACTGACATGCCATGTCGAAGCCGTGACACAGCCGCATTCGGGCCAGCTGTGCAAATCCCACCAGCCTCGATGTGCAGCAAATGCCAGCGCCAGCGGAAACGGTTCTCCTGCAACGGTTCGAGGAATCGATCCGACCTTGCCCAGTGCAGGTTGGCGAGATGCGCCGCTTCGACACACTCCAGAGAGAACCGGGCAGTTCGAGCCTCTACGATGGGGACCGTGGGGTTGCTCAATGAGACACGCTGGTCGGACTCGCCGTGGATCTCGTCGGTGTGGACTAGTCGCAGCGACAACGTCAGCGACATGACGGCTGTCGCATGCGAGACGTGGGGGCTGGTGTTCTGGGAGCAGGACGGAACACGATCGGCAGCGGTTGTCGGCCCCGAAACCCGAACAAGCACGGCCGCGGTACCCGAAGGCGCGCGGTTCACCGGTATCCAGTTCACTGTGGGCACATCTTTGCGCATGGCACCAACACCAATGCTCGTCGATTCCGGTATTGAGTTGCCCGACACCACTACGGCACGGTTTTGGCTCGATGGCACTCGGTGGCAAATTCCTGGCCCCGACGACGCGGAAGCGTTTGTGGCGCGCCTGGTCCGAGACGGAGTTGTCATTGCCGACTCACTGGTGTCCGCATACCTGGCCGGGAACCCAACCTTTGTTGCCAGTCGCACACTCGAACGCCGATTCCGCGCCGCCACAGGTCTCACTCGGGGCGGCCTCGAACAGATCCGACGTGCGCGACGCGCAGCCGAGATGCTCGCAGGACGCAGCGACGTCGCCGGCGTGGTTGCAGCGCTCGGCTATTACGACGAACCGCACCTCGCACGAGGTCTGCGCCGTTTCGTCGGCCGCACCGCGGGGCAACTCCGCGACGGAATCGGTGGCCCGATCGCGCTCGAAGGGTCAGCGAACGACGTCGTAGACGACCTTCATGACCCCGTTGGCGTACGCGGCGGACTCGCGTAGTTCCAGCCGCTGTTCAGGGCGGCGTGAGTGGGCGAACAGATTCTTGCCCGCACCGAGGACGACGGGGAACACAAGCAGGTTGTATCGATCGATCAAGCCTGAATCAGCAAGGCTGCGGGCCAGTTCGCCGCTGCCGTGGATGAAAATTGCACCACCGTCGGTTTTCTTGAGATCGGCTACGTCCTGAGCCGAACGAAGAACAGTGGTCTCGCCCCACCCCTCGACGAGAGCGTCGTCATCGAGCGTCGAGGACACCACGTACTTGGGAAGGTCTCGGTAGCCGGCGTGGTCTTCGGAGTTCACCCAGATCGGCGCGAACGCCTCGTAGCTGCGTCGACCGAACATCAACGCGGTCGTCTCCGAGAGCTCCTCACCCTTCAGGGCGAATGCCTCGGGAACGAAGTCCGTGCGGGCAACCCAACCCCCGCTCGGGTGGCCCTCGGCTTCACCGCCGGGAGAATCCAGCACGCCGTCGACCGACACGAAACCCGTCCATACCAACTCGCGCATCTTGCTCTCCACTTCCTGTGCGGATAAGGCCGCTGATCGGCCGCCCGGACACTTCGTTCGGGCCGGAATCACTGTAGAAGCAAAGAAGGCCACGGTCTTGGACGAAAACGACATCACGCGCGACAAAGTTTGCAGGCATCGACCTGCCGGGCGACAGATCACACGCGTTTCGCCCACCCATGCAGACAGGAGGCAACACGGCGAACATTAATACTCAAAGTCACCAGCAAACTACCGCATATTGTTGCACCGCAATACTTCTCATTTCACGGACATTATGGGGATTCGCAGTTGTCTCGTCAGCGGGCTGCAGTTCGGCGACTATGGCAACATGGTTGGCTCCCGCACGGGCTCCCCCGCAGGGTCTCCCTCAAGGCCAGTTCCGAGCATGGCTGGAGGAATCGAGGCGAACGGGAGCCGACCACATCTATGGCTAGGCCACCGGTCGGCCGTGCAAGGCTGGGTGCAGTTCACAGTCGGCATTCGTCTTGCGAACAAGCGAATCGGCTCGCGCAGAATGAAAAGCGTTGCTGTGCAAGCTATTTCGTCTGGAGGGCTTTGCGGGCTTTGCGCTCGACGAACAGAGGGACGAAGTCGCGGATGGAGTTGCCCTCGAAGCGGGCGTGCTCGGCGGCGATGGTGCCGTCGATGACCGATGCCGGTACATCGGGGAACAGCGCTGCGAGGCGATCGCGGACGGCATCGATGTGCTCGTGTTCGGTGGTGGTTGTCATTGTTCCAACGATCCGCTCTTCTCGGGGTGAGGTCAACAGGAGTTCCTGCGCTGTCTCGGGGTCGTGCCGTCGGTGCCTACCCCGACATATCGGGAAACCGCGTGTGGAGTGCGTCGAGTTGGCGGTGCAGCTCGTATAACATTTTTCGCTGCGACCGGGCTTCTTCGTTGTGCCAAAGCCGGGCGGTGCCCTGGCCGATACGCCCGGCTGTGTGGGCGAGTTGTTCGGCGTCGTCGACGAGCGCTGAGACGGCGTCGATCTCGACGGTCAACATTGCGGCGAAAACCTGTGCCTGCGCATGATCGGAGCTGTCGGGCTGTCTCCGGGATGCGGCCGGTGACGTCGGCTTCGTGCTGGGTGCGTTCATCTTCCGGTCACCGAAACGTACAGAGTGTCCCGCTCCAGGTGAATGTGCGATGAACTGCGCCGATCCCGTGGCTGTGCCCACTGCGCTCGTGGTGGTCATTGCCCGACCTGTGGTCGGCCGACGGATGCTGCGCTGTGTTCGAGGCGTCGACGGCACACATGCAACAACGCGTCCACGGTCCGGGCATCGAGATCAACCGGCTGCTTCGGGTCGGCCAGCAGGTGCCGCAGCCTGCGGAAATACATCTCCGACGGGACCCCGAATGCGACCATGATGTCCTCGGCGTCGCCACCCCCGTACGGCATCCACTGAAGAGCGAACGCCAGCATCCGATCGCGCTCGTGCGGGGTGTCGGGTGTCGGCGGCATGACTGCAGTATCACCCGGCCCGTCGACCGTCGCACTCGCCGCAAGCAACCGTAAGGCAACCGAAAAGTGAACTCTAAACAAACACCCTGAACGGGCCTACACCCCTGGCACGGAACGCCGACGGACACCGAGCCAACTACACCCACGGACCGATCATCGGGTGGACGGATCGACTGTGATGGTTTCGACCGGCACGCACTCGGGGCATCCACACCGATGACTACACCGACCAAATCTTCGCGATCAGCTCCAGATGCGGGCGTAGCACCCGTCGTCGCCTATGTGCGTGCGCAGATCAGTGCCATCCGAGAAGGAGATGCCGCGCTTCGGCGCGGCGAAGATCCGATCCACGCCACACGTGTGGCGATCCGGCGGCTCCGCAGCACCCTACGGGCGTTCGCCGACGCCTTCGACCCGGGCGTCGCCACCGGTCTGGACGAGGAACTGTCCTGGTACGCCGGGATCCTCGGCCATGTCCGCGACCACGAAGTGCAGCGTGCCCGCTTCGCGCAGGCCGTGGCCGATCTCCCCGACGAGTGGGTGCTCGGTCCCGTGGCTGCTGACATCGAGACCACCCTTGCTGCCGAACAGCGCACCTACCGAGCCGACGTCGATACCGTTCTCACCGGTGATCGGTATGCCGCCTTGATCAGCGCCCTCGCCACTCTCGACACCGCGGTGCGGTCACTCTCACGCAGGAACGTGACGTCACTGTCGAACAAGGCCGGCAAGAAGGCCCGCACCCGGCTGAAAGCTGCGATCGCAGGCGAGACCGGCGATGACGAAGCTCTGCACAGAGCCCGTAAAGCGTTCAAGCGTGCGCGGTACGCCGCGGACTGGCGACACCGCTGCTCGGCAAGAAGCACACCAAGAAGACGGTCCGGCGCTACAAACACGTGCAGGAAGTGCTCGGCGAACACCAAGACAGCTTGGTCGCCGCGGAGTTTCTTCGCCGCCTCGGAGCTGCCGCAGGAACCCGACCCGCAGAGAACGGTTTCACGTACGGCCTGCTGTTCGCCCACGAGCAGCAAGCGGCCGGAGCCGCACGACGTCGAGCTCGCACACTGAAGCTTTGAGGTACTCGCCGAGCCGAAGATTGTGGTTCGGGTCGTACGGTGTGCTGGTGGGTCTCGGCCTCGACGGTGGGGTTTGTCCCTGACTCTACGACGGCTGTGACCGCTGCCTTCGATGCCCGTAGCGAAACGCACTGCACCACAAGGTCTCGCACCGAGGAGAGCTGATGTGACCCGACGGAGATGGTTGATCGTGCTGCCTGTGGTGGCAGTTCTGGTCGTGGGTTTGTCTGTCTACTTCTGGCCTGAGCCCTCCCCGAAGGCGGCAATTGCGACGGTGCCGTCGTGTGTCGATGACCGCGAAGTGTCGAGCGGTGTGTTGTCGGGGGCAACGCTGAGCATTCCGCCTCGCCCTGAGTTCGGTTCCCGACCCGCTGGCTTCACGGTCGCGTCGGTGATGGTGTGTGGAAATCCTGGTGAACAGTTGGTCGAGGTGCCGTTCTACGCGGTGCGCCAATTGACATATTCCGGTGACGGCATCGATGAGGTGGCGGAAGCTTTCGCGGCCACGTCGTACCGGTTCCGGGTGTCGATCCTCTACTCGTGTTCGGGTGATTACCTCCCCCCCACCGGTGGTGTGGCTGATCGACGCGTCCGGAGCCGGCTACCGGACACCATTTCCGAAGAATCATTGCGGTAGACCCGACACCGAAGCCCTCGACCACCTTCGCCGGATGGTGCCGCGAACCGATGACCTGATAGCGGTTGATGCCGCAAACAGATGAGTCGGCGGTCTTCGGCGCGAGTAGGAACTGATGGAGCTCCGTCAAGGCACGGCAGGGTTTCCGAGGTATGTCGTGGCGTTGGGGCGTGCCGTTCGGTCGAGCCCGACGAGCTTCGCCGCTGCCGCGGTGAGGCTGGTTTGGAGGCCTTCGGCTTGACCGGTCCAGCGAATGTTTCGTACCTCGGCGATGCGGTCGCGGAGGTTTGCGAAGATGGCGGTCAGCCTCGTTCGAGCGGTCGGGTCGACCTGCTGGCTGGGGCATCGGATGCAGGCATGTTCGTGTTTGCACTGAGTGTTGTAGGGGCGACCGCAGGTTCCGAGTTCGAGCTCGCGATGCTCGAAGTGCTGTTGAAGGTCGTTCCACTCCGCGTCGGTGGGGCTGCGGTGTTCGTCGTCCGGTCGTTGCGCACGGCGGGCGTCGAGCAACGTTCGATAGGAGCGAACGAGCTCCTCGCCGAAGACGGCGGTGTCAATCTGAGTTGTGGAAAGATGCTTGCGCCCGAGCAGTTTTGCGGCGATGTGGATGGGTAGTCCGCTGCCGACCGACTCGGTGGCAAACATGCGACGGAAATCGTGCGCGGTGTAACTGAGCGGTTTGCCCTCGTTGTCGATTATCGCTGTGGCGGAGAAGTTTTGGTTGAGCCACTTTTGAATCAACGTCCGTGCCGGGACCGCCCATTGCCATTCCATTCGATGCTGGAACAGATCCGGTCGCGGAGGATCGGCGATGCGTTCGTGGCCGTCGTATCGCGCGGTCAGGGGCACTGCGCCGTCGTTGGCGGTTCGGCGGCGCGCGATGATCGTTGCGAGCACGCTCGCGAGTTCCGGGCTGACCAGCAGCAGGCGTTCTTCGCCGGTCTTGGACGGGACGATTTGGAGCATGGGCACGATCTCGCCGGTCGATGGCAGCGCGTAGGACACGACTGCGAGGTAGGTGAGTTCGAGGAGTTCCTCCCACACGAATTCCTCTGCGGGAACGTCTCGATGACCGCCCACGCCCAGAATGCGTCGTGCTCTTCTATTTCGATTTCGATGATCTCGCCGGTGTCGAGGACCTCGGCGAGTACCGGTGAACGGGCACTAGTTGTGACAACCTCGTGACACCGAGCCGCATGCAGAGACAACGATTCAACGCGAAAATCGGCCCTGAGCTGCACGAATGCGAGATGCAACGGACGAGAGGAGCCATCCGCCGCGGATCTGAAATCCGCTGTCTCGGTTGTCCACTCAAATCCGTGGTAGACCGCTGAAGTCCACGCTACCACCCGAAAAGCACTGTCTCGGTCCAGAAATCTGGATCCATATGGACTCTGGTGCCCCCCAGTCGGACTCGAACCGACACTGTGCGAATTTTAAGTCCCTAGAAGTGGATTCACCTGAACTACGTTGGAGTCGATATTTGTTTATTTGCAACACTTTTCGTACATCACCGTCCGGGCCAGTCCATGCCCGAACGTACCGACTTGTGACACTCTCGTGACACCGAACTGCCGCCGCCTCTCCGACACCGGACAGTCCCGATCGGTGCCGGACAGCCACGGTATCGGGTGGACGGAAAGCGCCATGCCGCATCGACAGACTGTGCGGACTCGTGGCAACGAGACTCATTCGTCGCAAACCGACATCGGCCTGGGTCAGTAGCCAGGTGCGTCTGTGCGACCCAACCGCAATTCGGTGTCGAGCGGGCGTGTTTCGTCGCTGTCGTTGCGCAGCCTGAATTTCGCCACCCGGCGACCCGCTTGGTCCGTCTTCGTTTTGCGGAGCCGGCCGAGAAAGCCGTCGCGGTGATACTCAGTGACGCCACCTGTCGGCTCACAGGTCGCCCGTACTACGAGTTCGAAAGGCTGTCGCACGGCACGCGCACGAGGGGGCTGTTCGCGCTTTCGGTCCCGAAGCGCTTGGAACTGCCGCCTGGACACACCACACACCACTTCCTTTTGGAGCACCCGCTCTGTTAAAGTGGGCGTATGCCGCGTCCAAGAATTCATGACCTCGACCTACTTCTCGATGCTGCCGAGCAGCTCGCTGTCGAGTCCGGTGCGGCGTCGGTAACTGTGCGCGCACTGTCGGAGGCGACGTCGGTGTCGAACGGAGCGATCTACCACGCGTACGGTTCCCGGGCCGGCCTCGTCGGGAGTGTCTGGCTACGAGCCGCTCAACGATTTCTCGCGCTACAGAGCACGTCAGTCGGTTCCGTTTTCGACACTCATCCGCCGCGTGACGCCTCGGACGCTGTTGTCGCGGCGGCCGATGCCCCAGCAGCCTTCCTGCTCGAATACCCGCAGTCGGGACGATTCCTGTTGGCCGTTCGGCGCAGCGAGCTGATCGGCTCCGACGACATACCAGAGCAAATCGCCGAAAGTCTACGAGCACTCGACACCTCGATAACGGACCTGCTCATTCGGCTCTCGCGCGCAGTGTGGGACCGATCCGACCGAGTCGCGGTCGCGGTCATCCGCGAATGCATCGTCGAGTTGCCCGGCGCGATGCTGCTGCGCGGTGAACGCACACCTGATCCGGCCGTCAGAGAACGTTTGGCTGCCGCTGTCCGTGCCGTCCTGGCAGTCCCCCTTCCTCCGTACACACCGTCACAGACGGCAAACAAGTAAGGAACATTCGACATGACCGCAACAGTGGACATCAGCAACGACATCGCAGTACTCACTCTCGGTGACGACGAAAACCGTTTCTCGCCGGAATGGCTCGAGACCGTCGACACCCACCTGACCGACATCGAGTCCAACGCCCGGGGGCTCATCACGGTCGGGTCCGGCAAGTTCTACTCCAACGGACTCGACCTGGAATGGCTCATGTCCCACGGCGATCGCGCCGAATGGTATGTCGGACAGGTGCAAGCGTTGTTCAACCGGATCCTGACCTTTCCCCTTCCCACTCTCGCTGCCGTGAACGGACACACCTTCGGTGCGGGAGCAATGTTCGCCATCGCGCACGACTACCGCCTCATGCGCGAGGACCGCGGCTACTACTGCTTCCCCGAAGTCGACATCAATATCCCCTTCACTCCCGGCATGGCAGCGCTGATCCAAGCCAAACTCTCCCCGCAAACAGCAACGACGGCAATGACTACCGGACACCGTTACGGTGCCGACGAGGCCGTTGCTGCCGGCCTTGTCGACGGCACCGCCCCCGAGAGCGAACTGATCGCCTCTGCTCTCGATCGCCTGACCCCGATAGCCGGAAAGGACCGCGGCACACTGGGCGCGATCAAGACCACCATGTACGCCTCGGTGTCGACTGCATTGAGCCAGGGCCGCACGGCATGAGCACCGTGACCGAGCACATCGGGGCCAATCTTCGGATCTGGAACTCTTTGCAGCGCATTCCTTTCGGGAACTGGCTCTTCACCCAGGCCCTGTGCTTCAAGGCACCGTACTTCCGAACCGTCCATCCGTTGGTGCTTGAAATGCGACCTGGACTGTGCCGCGTGCAGGCCCCGAACCGCCGTGGAGTCCGCAACCACCTCGGGAGCTACCATGCCATCGCCTCGTGCAACATGGCAGAACTGGCCGCTGGCATGATGACCGACGCCACCGTGCCCTCCACTCACCGCTGGATT
Organism: Rhodococcus sp. 15-725-2-2b; assembly: GCF_002259075.1. NCBI lineage: Bacteria > Bacillati > Actinomycetota > Actinomycetes > Mycobacteriales > Nocardiaceae > Rhodococcus > Rhodococcus sp. 15-725-2-2b. The sequence goes on from NZ_NPFL01000004.1 coordinate 181,780, forward strand.
CCTGTGGGTATGACCGTCGAATACAAAGCAAAAGCCACCACGGCTGTCACCTCCGTCGCGCGACTGGACCGAATCCCCGAGTTCGCCGACGCACCAACAGAACTGGTTGTGCCAGTGGACGTACTCGACTCCGACGGCGCCGCGTTCGTCACTGCCCGCATCACCATGCGGGTATCGAAAAAGCCTGCACCGTAGCCAATACCGTCGCAATCACGACTGCCGCCGCCTGATTCCGCATAGCGGCTCGCACATCATCGAGTGAATTCACTACCTGCCCCCGGGCATCGCTGTCCACAACAGTGGCACCGCGTGTCACGCACGAGCGCGGCGTATCTGAGCTGCACTCCCCTCTGCCGCTGAGCAGTTCCACTTTCGGCGTGCGCATCACCGAGACGAAGGCCCCACCCATGTTCAGTCCACCGAGACCAGTCCGCGTCGCCATCGTCGGTGCCGGACCGGCAGGCATCTATGCCGCCGACGCGCTCATGAAGTCCGACCACAATGTCAGCGGACCGGGCGTGAGCATCGACCTCTTCGAGCGGATGCCTGCACCGTTCGGGCTCATTCGCTACGGCGTGGCCCCCGACCACCCGCGCATCAAGGGCATCATCACCGCCCTGCACAAGGTCCTCGACAAGCCACAGGTCCGGCTGCTCGGCAACATCGACTACGGCACCGACATCAACCTCGATGACCTGCGCCGCTTCTACGACGCCGTCATCTTCTCCACCGGAGCCAACGCAGACCGCGCACTGGACATCCCCGGCATCGACCTCGACGGCAGCTACGGCGCCGCCGACTTCGTCTCCTGGTACGACGGCCACCCCGACGTGCCGCGCACCTGGCCGCTCGAGGCCGAGAAGGTCGCCGTCCTCGGCGTCGGAAACGTCGCCCTCGACGTCGCACGCGTGCTCGCCAAGACCGGCGACGAACTGCTCCCCACCGAGATCCCGGCCAACGTCTACGAGGGCCTCAAGGCCAACAAGGCCCTCGAGGTGCATGTCTTCGGACGTCGCGGACCGGCTCAGGCCAAGTTCACCCCGTTGGAGCTGCGCGAGCTCGACCACTCACCGAACATCGAGGTCATCGTCTCCCCCGAGGACATCGACTACGACGAAGGCTCCGAGCAGGCCCGGCGTAGCTCGAAGCAGATCGACATGGTCGCCAACACCCTGCAGGACTGGGCCATTCGTGACGTCGGCAACCGCCCGCACAAGCTGTTCCTGCACTTCTTCGAGTCGCCCAGCGAGGTACTCGGTGAGGACGGCAAGGTCGTCGGTCTGCGTACCGAACGCACCGAACTCGACGGCACCGGCAACGTGCGCGGCACCGGCAAGTACAACGACTGGGACGTCCAAGCCGTCTACCGCGCGGTCGGCTACCTCAGCCAGAACATCAGCCAGCTCCCGTTCGACGAGCAGGCAGGCACTCTCCCCAACGAAGCCGGACGCGTCGTCGAGTCACCGCACTCCACCACTCCCGTCCCCGCCACGTACGTCACCGGCTGGATCAAGCGCGGACCCGTCGGCCTCATCGGTCACACCAAGGGCGACGCCAACGAAACCGTCGCGAACCTGCTCGAGGATGCGCCGAGCTTCGTCGGTGCGGCCGAACCGGACCTCGACGCCGTCACCTCGTTCCTCGAAGGCAAGCAGGTGCCCTTCACCACCTGGGACGGCTGGTACCGCCTCGACGCTCACGAGCGTTCACTCGGTGAGCCCGAGGGCCGCGAGCGCGTGAAGGTCGTCGAACGCGAGGACATACTGGCCGCATCCCGGGCCTCGGGTGATGCTTCTACGTCACCGCGCGTCTGATGCCGCCGACGTCTCTGGGACTGCCGACCCTCAGGGGTGCCAAGACTGCGCCGGGGTCCGACAGGCCTGCAGCCGATGGGTTGATCGACCGCTTCGGCCGCGTTGCCACCGATCTGAGGATCTCGCTGACCGATCGATGCAATCTGCGGTGTACGTATTGCATGCCCGAGGCGGGCCTCGATTGGCAACCCACCGACGAGCTTCTGTCCACCTCGGAGATGCAGCGGTTGATGCGGATCGCCGTCGAGCATCTCGGTGTCCGAGAGATTCGGTTCACCGGAGGTGAGCCCCTGCTCCGCGCGGACCTGCCCGAACTCGTCGCCTTCGCAGCGGCGCTGGAGCCGAGACCGTCGTTGTCGTTGACCACCAACGGCCTCGGGCTCCACCGCAAAGCGCAGATGCTCGCCGACGCCGGGCTGGACAGGACCAACGTCTCGCTAGACAGTATCGATCGAGACATCTACGCCGCGATCACGCGCCGTGACCGTCTCGACGACGTACTGGCCGGATTGCGCGCAGCACGGGAAGCCGGTCTGACACCGATCAAGATCAACGCCGTGTTGATCCGGGGCATCAACGACATCGGTGTCGGTGATCTTCTGGATTACTGCTTGGAGTCGGACTTCGAGCTTCGCATCATCGAGCAGATGCCGCTCGATGCCGATCACCGCTGGCGGCGCTCGGAGATGATCACGGCGGACGAGATCCACCGGCTGCTTCGAGCCCATCACGACCTGACGGTAGATCCTGCTCCACGTGGCGCTGCTCCGGCGCGGCGATGGCTCGTCGACGGTGGGCCCGCCGCGGTCGGCATCATCGCCTCGGTCACCCAGCCGTTCTGCGGTGACTGCGACCGAAGCCGTCTGACCGCCGACGGTCGAGTGCGAAACTGCCTGTTCGCCGCGCAAGAGACCGACCTCGCGACGCTGCTGCGGCATCCTTCGTCGAGTCCTTCGGTCACAGACGCAGAGATCGCGAGTCGGTGGCGAGAGGCGATGTGGGAGAAGCAACCTGGGCACGGTATCGACGATCCGACGTTCCTTCAGCCGGCGCGGCCGATGAGCGCAATCGGCGGATGACCGGTCACCGGGCTGTCACAGCAATCTCGCGGTGATGGGGTGCCCCTCGGGTAGCTCGGTGGTGTCCCGATCGATCCGGACGAGGCAGTCGGCGTCGAGGACACCGCGGAGACCGTGTCGGGCCGGTCCAGTCGCGAGGGTGATCGTTCCGGCGGTATCGCGGCGGGCCAGGTAGATACTGGTTCGTCCGGTCGTCGCGGTGACCGGGTGCGCCAACGGAGCTGTGACAGTGGGGCGCTCGTCGTCGATCATGCCCATTGCCCGGCGCAGCAGCGGGCGGGCGAACAGCTCGAAGGAGACATACGCAGCAAGGGGGTTGCCAGGAAAAGCCAGTACGGTTGCGCCCAGGATCCGTCCGGCACCTTGGGGTTTGCCCGGCGAGAGGGCGACGCCTCCGAAGTGCATCCCCTCGCGGGACTGCAACGCGTGCTTGACGACTTCGTGGTCGCCGGCGCTGATTCCGCCGGTGGTGATCACCACGTCGGCCGCCGCGCAGACTCGGTCCAGGACGAGGCGGAACCGGTGAACCGAGTCCGACACCGACTCGCACGCAACGTCCGCGCCGCAGTGGCGGACAGCGGACGCGAGCATCACCGAATTGGACTCGTAGATCTGACCGAAACCCAGGGTGCCCGACGTGTGCGCAATTTCCGTACCTGTGGACACGAGTGCGACCCGAATCCGGCGCCGCACCGGAACGCGGTCTACCCCCACAGCGGCCAGCATCCCGGTGTGCAGCGGCCGTAGGGTCGTCCCTGGTTCGAGCAGGCGGCGACCGGCTTCGATGTCCTCACCGAGCCGACGTATGTTGACGCCGGCACGGGCAAGGTGCGCGAAGAGCGCGTTCTGGCCGCAACGGTCGACCAGCTCGACGGGCACCACGCCCGTTGCGCCCGCCGGGAGCGGCGCGCCGGTCATGATCTTGTCCGTGGTTCCCGGGGCCAACGTCGTCGGTGCCGAGTTGCCCGCAGCGATGTGGCGGCGGACCGGCAGCGAGACCGGTTGGCCGCGGCGGGCACCGGAGATATCTGCCGCATGCACTGCATATCCGTCGACGGCCGAATTGTCGAAGCGCGGCAACGGGTTCGGCGCATCCACCGCTCCCGCCAGGACCAACCCTTCCGCGGCTGCCAGGGTGGCCTGAACATTCGGTGTGTCGGTGACGAGTCCGGCGACGAGTCGGCGGTGATCGTCAACCGACGCTAACGTCGGCTGTGCTGTCACCGGCGCGGCGGCAGTGCGGCGACGAACGGTGCATCGGTGCCGGTGGCACCGAGCTTCGCTGCTCCGCCGGGCGAGCCCATCTGGTCGAAGAAGTCGACGTTGGCGCTGACGTATCCGGTCCACTCCGCGGGAACGTCGTCTTCGAAGAAGATCGCTTCGACTGGGCAGACCGGTTCGCAGGCTCCGCAATCGACGCATTCGTCGGGGTGGATGTAGAGCATCCGATTGCCTTCGTAGATGCAGTCCACGGGGCATTCTTCGATGCATGCTTTGTCGAGGACGTCCACGCACGGCTCGGCGATGATGTACGTCATCGGGCCGCGCCCTCGGCGACCGATTCGATACGGGCGGGCACGTTCTTGTGCCATGGTGTGCCGGCGATCGGGTCACGCCGCCGGGCATCGGTGAGCTGGTTGAGCGGGACCCCGGTGACCGGTTCGCCGCCATCGCCGGATGGATCACCGGTGGTGTCCAAACCGAAACCGTTCGGCAGCGCGGCATGCCCGGACTGCATCCGATCGTCGATCTCGATCTCCGCCGTTGCGGTTCCCCGTGCGGTCACTATGCGCGCGAGCGATCCGGTGTCCAATCCGAGGTTCGAGGCGTCGACGGAACAGATGCGCAGTGCACCCTTCTTGTCCTTCATCCGCCAGCTGTCGTCGTGAATGATGGTGTTGGCGGTGAACGCTCGGCGCTGTCCGGCGGCCAGAACGAACGGATAGTCCTCACTCGTCTGCAGTGCGTCTGCGGCGTCGAGGCCGTCGAGTATGCCGAGTAGCTCCGGGATCAGCAAGGGAAAGCGCTTGTCCTCGTGTGGAAGATAGCCCCACGCTTCGGCTTGGGTGTTCTCGGTGAATACGACACCGGACCGGCCTGCGACGATCGCGTCGAACAGTGCATCGGCATTGGCGTGACCGGCCCGCTTCATCGCTTCCGGGTGCGATCGAGCGGTGCCTTGAGCCAGTGCCCACAGCACCGCGGCGGCTTTGGCACCGTCCGGCAGTGTCGGGCCGAGCGTCTCGTACAGCAGATACGGGGCCATGCGGACGGTGTTCTTGTCGATCGCTGCGAGGGCGGCGAATGCGAGTTTGAACGGCGTTCGGCCCAGTTTGGCGGCGACGCGCAGCACCGCGAGACTGCGCGCGTCGACCGCGCCGAGTGCGCGAGTGAGGCGGGCATAGATTTCCGGTTCGGGCAACGTTCCTGGCAAGGGATCGAGGACAGGGGCCCGCAGGTGGAAGGAGTTGGAGGGGAAATGGAAGTTGAAGAAGGTGGCCTCGTACTTCTCGTACTGTGAGGCAGCAGGAAGCACGTAGTCGGCGTAGCGACCTGTCTCGGTGAGGGTCACGTCGATGACGACGACGAGATCCAACGCATCCAATGCCTCGCGGAAGGTCTTGGAGTCGGCCAGCGAATGCGCCGGGTTCGACGATTCGATCAACATCGCCCGGAAGCGATCGGGGTGATCGGTGAGGATCTCCTCGGCGATGACGTTCGCCGGTACCAACCCGGCGGGCATGCGGGCACCGGTGACCGGAGTGGTCCTGACGGACGTGGTGTATTGACCGAGCGGGAACATCGCGGAATGTGGTTGCATCGCACCTTTTTTCGCGAAGTTCCCGGTCAACAGCCAGATCAGTTTGTTCAGATACGAGATGAGAGTGCTGTTCGGGCTCTGCTGCACACCGAGGTCTTCGTAGGTCGAGACGCTCTCGGCTGCGCCGATGCGACGGGCTGCTCGGCGCAGTAAGTCTTCCTCGACGCCGCACACGGTCGCGTACTCGGCGATGTCGATAGCGTTCAGACTTGGTGCGAGCTGCCCGAAATCGCGGGTGTGGTCGGTGATGAAGGCCTGATCGAGTAGATTCTCTTCGACCAGGATCGCCAGCAGCGCGGCCAGACACCATGCGTCGGTGCCAGGCTTGACCTGCAGGTGGAAGTCTGCGAGGTCGGCGGTTTCGGTGCGGATCGGATCGACGACGATCATGCTACGAGCCGGGTCCTTGTTGATTTCTTTCAGAATGGTGCGCGCCCGCGAGACTCCGTGGCTTTGAAAGGGATTCTTGCCCATGAAGATCGAGACCTCAGCGTGCTCGAAATCGCCGTGGGTGTGTCCACCGGTGAAGTGCGCATCGACCCACGCTTCGCCGGTCTTTTCCTGAGCGAGTGGGTTCGAGCGATACTTGGATCCGAGGGCGCGCAGGAACGGTCCTGCGTATGCCCCACCGAGGTGGTTGCCCTGCCCTCCCCCTCCTTGGAAGAAGATCTTGTCGCCGCCGTGGGTGTCGCGGATTGCGGCGAAACGCTGCGCCACCTCACGAATAGCAGTGTCCCAGTCGATTTCGGTGAACGACCCATCCGACTCGCGCCGCAGCGGAGTGGTCAGACGCCTGCTTCCGTTCTGATAGTGATCGAGCTTGAGCGCCTTGTTGCAGGTGTAACCGTGCGTCGAGACGTGGTCTTTGTCGCCCCGTATCTTGAGGAACTTTCGATCACCTTGGGCGGGGTCTGTGAGAATCTGTACACCGCAGTTGTTTTCGCACAGGATGCACGCCGTCTTGTGCCAGGTGCCGGTCTCGGTGCTGGTGTTGATTGCCATGCGCTTCCCATTCGTTGTTAGAGCGTCCGTTCCGATTCCCCGCCGCGTGCCGGTGAGTGGTCCGCGTCTCGACGGTAGCAGAGCGCTCGCTCTGTAACAATGGTAGCGCCCACTTCACATGGTCAGCGTGCAGGCAGAGCACCGTCGAACACGGCACCGGCCGCTCGCGACCGTGGGCGACCCCGGCAACTGCGGCGCGTTCAGGCAGCCAGAACCGGGATTCCGTTCGACCTGCGCGGCAATCGTCCGGCGGTGTTTCGCTCCGGCTCTGCCGACATGCCTGCGCAGACCTAACCCGTGTTGCCCAGGATCAGGCAGGTTGTGGTCGCATGCGCGATCAGGCGGTCCCGGTCATCGCGGACCGACCCCTCGGCAGTCGCCGTTGTCCTACCGGCGTGAATGACCGACCCACGGGCCGTGAGCGCTCGATGGTCGGTGGATACCGAGCGGATGTAGTTCACCTTGAGTTCTAGGGTGGTGTAGCCGACCCCTGCAGCGAGTGTGGTGTGGACGGCGCAGCCCATCACCGAATCCAAGAGCGTCGCAGCGATTCCCCCGTGCACGGTGCCGAGAGGATTTGCGAAGTCCGGTTGCGTGGTCAGCTCCATCGAGACTCGACCGTGTTCGATATCGATAAAGGTCATGCCCAACAGGCGTCCGATCGACGGAATGTCCTCGGTCCGTTGGTCTCTGGCCCACCGTAGGAGCTCGAGCCCCGTTAGTTCCGCGAAGTTCGTAGTAGTCATGCCTACCTCAGATGACGAGTCGGACGAGTCGATACCCCTGTGTTTACCAGACCCGGATTACACCCCGAACATATCAGAGCGATCGCTCTGAAATGGCAGCCGTGACGCACCGAACACCCAGGGGGACGACCCGATCTCGTTCACTCGGTCCAGTAGGGCGTTCTGGTTGCTTGCGGTGGTCGGGCTGGTCGCATGTCCATAAGCGGCAACATGGAGCAGGTCGCCGACATGGCCGCAGCGTCGAACTGCGCTGAGCTGGCGTTTCCAACGAGTCGGTGCGCGAAACGCAATTTACGTAGGCGACTTCCGAGAATGCTTCGTCAGGGCGTAGCTCTCGTCATATCACCCGCCTACCTGCCAAACCTGTTTCAGCACAATGTTTTCGATAAGAGGAATTGAGAGGTCGCTTGTCTCGAACAGGTTGGACAGCCCCAGTTGTGACAGCCTCGTGACAACGAGACACCTGCGAGACCACCAATCGACACGAAACCCAGCCCTGAGCTGCAAGAATACGAAGGTGCTTCGCCGAATAAAGCGCATCCCGCGCGGATCTGAAATCCGCTGTCTCGGTTGTCTACTCAAATCCGTGGTAGACCACCGAAGTCCACGCTACCACCTGAAAAGCACTGTCCTGGTCCAGAAATCTGGATCCATATGGACTCCGGTGCCCCCAGTCGGACTCGAACCGACACTGTGCGGATTTTAAGTCCGCTGCCTCTGCCAATTGGGCTATAGGGGCCACCGCTGAACTATCGCTCCAGCGGTGACGATCATATCGGGCTGCTACTGGGCCGGAATGACCGGCGGCACGAAGTCGAAGGTCATACCGAGGAGCCACACGAGCAGCAGGACCACCGGGAAGTGGAAGATGAACTGCAGGAACGTGAATCCGATCAGATCTCGCGCTCGCAGGCCCAGGACGGCCAACAGCGGCAGCATGAAGAACGGGTTGATCAGATTCGGCAACGCCTCGGCCACGTTGTAGATCTGGACGGTCCAGCCGAGGTTCATCTGCACGTCGGTCGCCGACTGCATCACGTACGGCGCTTCGACCAGCCACTTGCCACCGCCCGAGGGAACGAAGAGTCCGAGGACGACGGTGTAGATCGCGATGACCACCGCGAAGCCTCCACCGGACCCGATCTCGGTGAAGAAGGTCGCCAGATGCTCGGAGATCGTGACGCCTCCCCTGCCCTCCGCTTTGGTCAGCATGGCCGCCATCGCGGCGTAGAGCGGAAACTGCACCAGGATCCCTGCCGTCGCGGGAACTGCCTTGCTGACCGAATCGAGGAAGCGCCGCGGGGTGCCGTGCAGCACGAGCCCGAGCATGAGGAACACCAACAAGTATCCATTGAGACTGCTGACCACCGACAGCACCGGCAGCGTCAACAGTTGGGAGACAAGCCATCCCAGGGTCATTGCGCCGACGAAGAGCGGAAGAACTCTGCTGTACTCGAGCCACTCGCCCGGTCGACTGCGCGGAGCAGGCTCGGCGACGGTGTCGTCGAGATCGACCTTCATGTCTGCGGCAGTCTTGATCGCGGCCCCCTTGGGAGCGGACACGTGCGCGATGACGACCGTCAACACGATGATGATCACGCACATCAGCAACGACTGCCACGTGAAGATGGTGGTTCCGAAGTCGAGTACACCGGTGACCGAAAGCAGCGTCGCCGGAAGCGAACTTGCCGTCGCCTGCAACTGCGCGGCCGAGGACGACATTCCCAGCGCCCACACGGCCCCGAGTCCCATGAACGCCGCAGCCCCCAGTGCTCGGTAGTCCGTCCTCAGGTCGTCCCGCCGCGCGATGGCTCGGGCGAGCAGACCGGCGAACACCAAGCTCAGACCCCAGTTCAGGAACGACACCGAGCAGGACAGCAGTGCCACGAAACTGACTGCGCTGCTTGAACTCTTGGGCACCTGCGCCAACCGTGTGATCAATCTGGCGACCGGTGGAGAGGTGGCCACGACGTAGCCGGTGAGAACGACCATCGCCATCTGCAGGGTGAAGGCGGTCAGGTCCCAGAAGCCGTTTCCGAACGCGTCGACCACATTCTGCGGAGACGACCCGTTCGCGAACGCAGCGACAGCCACGACCACCACACCGACCAGAGCGAAGATGTACGCGTCGGGAAACCACTTCTCGGTCCCCTTGGCGAGCGCTTGCGCTACGCGGGCCAGCCCTTTCTCGGCCGGTGCCTGGTCGGCCGCAGCCTGTTCGGCGGGTGACGTCATCGGTGGTCCTCACCTCGAAGGGAGCCGTGACGTGGGCCACAGCACCTGTAAGGCTTCACCGAATGACGCAGCGATGCAACCGACATCGCCGCAGACCGCCTCTGCAGAAATGCAGATCAGATCTTGATGGACATCGCGATGCCGTCGAGAATGTCGTGCTCACTGACCGTCAACGAGCTCACGGCACCGCGTCGCTCGAACTCCTCGGCCAATACGCTGCACACAATTGCACCGCCGCCGATGACGTCGACCCGTCCGGGGTGCATGGGGCCCAACGCGCTTCGCTGCGTATGCGTCATGCCGATCAGTCGCTCGCACACCTCGAAGAGCTGATCGAACGGCACTCGCGAAAGATGCACGGCGTCCGCGTCGTACTCGGGTAGTTCCTTGGCGATGGCCGCGATGGTGGTCATCGTGCCGGCCACCCCCACCCAGCTCGACGCGTCACCGATCGACACTTCCTCGAACGCCTCCGCCAACTTCTCGCGCGCGTACTCACGCGCACCGTTGATCTCGTCGACGGTGGGCGGGTCACTGTGCAGGAACCGTTCGGTGAGGCGTACGCAGCCGATGTTGGCCGAGAACGCGGACTTGACGCCCTTGGCGTCGCCCAGCACGAGCTCGGTGGAACCGCCACCCAGATCGACCACCAGGAAAGGCCCTGCGGCAGAGTCGAGTTCACCGACTGCACCGGCGAACGACAGTCGCGCTTCCTCGTCGCCGGTGATCACTTCGGCCTCGGCACCGGGGATGACATTGCCGAGCACCTCACGCACCATCGAGAAGAAGTCCTCTCGATTGGACGCATCCCGAGTGGCCGAGGTGGCGACCATCCGCACTGCTGTGGCCCCGGTCTTGCGAATGATCTCCGCGTACTCGACCAATGCCACGCGGGTGCGCTCGATGGCCTCGGGCACGAATGCTCCGGTGGCGTCGACGCCTTGCCCGAGCCGTACCACTCGCATCTCGCGAGCGACGTCGGCGAGTGACTTACCGTTGTTGTCTGCGACGAGCAGGCGGATCGAGTTGGTGCCGCAATCGATTGCTGCAACCCTGGTCATTGCTTCTCCGCACGTAGTTCTTCGATGGTCGGCCAATCGGCCGGAATTGCCTTGCCGCGCAACGAGTTCTCTGCTGCCAACGCAACCGACTCGTCACCCAGCGGGTTGACGCCCGGGCCCTTGGCCAACGAATGCGCGATGAGCACGTGCAGGCACTTGACACGATCGGGCATACCGCCGCCGGTGAAATCCGTTCCGAGAGATTCGATCTCGTCACGCTCGGCCAGATACGACTGATGGGCGCGCAAGTATGCCGCGGCCAGTTCGGGATCGGTACCGAGACGCTCGGTCATCTCCCGCATCACCCCGGCCGATTCCTGTCGACTGGCCTCGGCCGTCAGCCGCGGATCCGTCAGATAGAACAGAGTGGGAAAAGGCGTGCCGTCGGGCAGCTTCGGGGCGGTTTTCACCACACCCGGCCTGCCGTCCGGAGATCGGTACGCGATCTCGAGTACGCCACGCGGTTCACGTCCGAGCTGCGCTGCGACCGCATCGAGATCTTCCTGCGAGACTGCCGAGGAATTCACCCGACCGGTCCTCCTTCTGGTTCTGGCACCGCCGGCGCGGCCGGTGCAGGTTCTGGCTGTACGAGTGGCATGGGTGCGGACGTCGGCTCCGGGGGTTCGTTCGATCCCTGCGGCTGGACGGCGGTGTTCCACAGTTCGGTGAACCACGGTCCCGTCGGCGTGTTGTCCACGGCGAGGTCCGCGGAGCTCGGCGAGTAATCGCCGGGCAACTGCACCTGATACGGCGTCTCCCCCGGCATGACGAAACGCAGCCGTTCGCGAGCGTCGGCCGCAATGCGGGACGGCTCGTCGAGCTGAGACTTCTGGGTCTGGAGCGCGTCCACCTCATCTTGCAGGGTCTGACGCTCGGCCAACACGGACTCGAGCTCACTGCGTTGCGAGAAATACGTGCGCAGCGGCACGGCCAGCGTCAACGCCAGCGCGCACACCACGACACCGAGGATGACGGCCCGGCCGGTGGACAGTCCCAAGAACGTCCGCTCGGGCATCTTGGGTCGACGAACACCGACGCGCCGGGGCGCGGCCTTACCGCCGACCACGGCGTCGCGCGCCTGATCCGAGGGTTCCGGTGGGGTGGCCTGCCGGCCGGAGGCGTTCTCCTCGCGAGAGACGCCCCCGGCCTTGGACCGACTCGATGTGGAGGACCGGCCGCGGGGTCGGGGATCACGTCCACCTGGACTGGTCCCGGACCTGCCGCGCCGTGCCATCATTCACTCTCCACTTCGTGCCATACGTGCCTGTTCGCTATCCCTCGTAATTGAACCGGGGGAAAGACAACTCGCCGGCGTAACGCGCCGCGTCGCCCAGAGCTTCTTCGATACGCAGCAACTGGTTGTACTTGGCCACGCGCTCGCTTCGAGCCGGAGCACCGGTCTTGATCTGGCCGCTGCCGACGGCAACTGCCAGGTCAGCGATGGTGGTGTCCTCGGTCTCACCGGACCGGTGGCTCATCATCGTCTTGTAGCCGTTGCGGTGCGCGAGATCGACGGCGTCGAGGGTCTCGGTGAGCGTGCCGATCTGGTTGACCTTGACCAGCAGCGCGTTGGCCGCACCCTTGACGATGCCGTCTTCGAGACGCTCGGGGTTGGTGACGAACAGATCGTCGCCGACGAGCTGAACCTTGTCGCCGATCGACTCGGTGAGGGCAACCCAGCCGTCCCAGTCGTTCTCGTCGAGCGGATCCTCGATGGAGACCAGCGGGTAGGCGTCGACGAGCTCGCCGTAGAAGGCCGACATCTGCTCGGCGGACTTGGTCTCGCGCTCGAAGGCGTAGCCGGTGCCCGCGGTGTAGAACTCGGTGGCCGCAACGTCGAGCGCGAGGGCGACGTCCTGTCCGGGCTTGAGGCCGGTCTTGCCGATGGCCTCGAGGATCAGGTCGAGGGCGGCCTTGGTGCCGGCGAGGTCGGGAGCGAAGCCACCCTCGTCACCGAGGCCGGTGGACAGACCCTTGGCCTTGAGTACGGACTTGAGTGCGTGGTAGACCTCGGCACCCCAGCGCAGCGATTCCTTGAACGTGGGCGCACCGATCGGCGCGATCATGAATTCCTGCACGTCGACGCCACTGTCTGCGTGTGCGCCACCGTTGATGATGTTCATCATCGGGACCGGCAGGATGTGGGCGTTCGGGCCGCCGAGGTAGCGGAAGAGCTCGAGGCCGGTGGACTCGGCCGCGGCCTTGGCGACGGCGAGGGAGACACCCAGCAGCGAGTTCGCGCCGAGGCGAGACTTGTCGGGCGTGCCGTCCAGATCGAGCAGAGCCTGGTCGACGGTGCGCTGCTCGATGGCGTCGAGGCCGATGACCGCCGGTGCGATCTCGTCGAGGACCGCGTTGACTGCCTTCTCGACGCCCTTGCCGCCGTAGCGGTCTCCGCCGTCACGAAGCTCGACGGCCTCGTGCTCACCGGTGGATGCGCCGGAGGGAACGGCTGCACGGGTCAACGTCCCGTCGTCCAATGCGACCTCGACCTCAACCGTGGGGTTGCCACGGGAATCGAGGATCTCGCGAGCTCCGACCTGCTCAATGATGGCCACGAATGCTTCTCCTAGTAACGGGGACCGGCGGACTGTGCCGGGTGCAAGACTAGCCGCTTCCCCGTACCTCCCGCGATGCACGGAGATCTACGGCCTGGTGCCCACCGAGTACGCGGCCGCTCGATCGCGCACGTCCCGCAGATACTGACCCGACAGGTTGTACGCCATCAGCGCGCTCTCCCAGCCCTGCGCCGTTCGCAGATCACCGCCGCGGGCGCAGAGATAACGCGCCGCCGTCAGCGCGGCGTCGTCGATGTTGTCCGGATCGGCGACGCCGTCACCGTTGGCGTCGACGCCCCATTTCTTCCAGGTCTCGGGAATGAACTGCATGGGGCCCATGGCCCGATCGAACTCGGTGTCGCCGTCCATGACGCCGCCGTCGGTGTCCGGAATCTCGGCGACGCCCGGTCCGCCGTCGAGTGGGATTCCGCGAATCGGCGGTGCGACGAGACCGTCGGGTGCCACCGACGAGCCCTGGTACGTGCCGTGGCGACTCTCGATGTAGCCGATGCCGGCGAGTGTGGTCCATGCGATTCCGCAGTCGGCGTCCGTCTCGGTCATGATCGCCGCAGCGTGCCCGTACGACGCCAAGGCGGTCACCGAGATGCCCAACGCGTCGGTCTGGGGTTCGGCCCAGGCGAGCAACAAGTCGGCCGTGCGTCCGGGCGCGTTGAAGTCGATGGCCGGCACTTCCGTGCCGGGTCCGGGCGGGATGCCCTCGGGAATCTCGCGTTTCGGTTCGCCGGTACCGCACGCCGTCAATGCAAGAAGGACCGACGCAGTGGCGAGCACGCAGATACGGGAGATCACCACTCCATCCTGCACACGCAAGGTAATAGAAAGCTAAAGGCCGAGATAACCCCTGGTCAACGCGTGTTCGGGTTGGGTTGCAGGGTGTATGTTCTGGTCAGCCTTCATTCATGAGGGTCGCCTACCCTTTGCGAGGGAAGGCGTACCAATGTTCGACGCATCACAGGAGCATCACCCGTGTCCACAGTCGTTCTCGCCGCCGGTTCAGCGCCGTCGATCGCCACCCAGATGTTCGGTAGTGGCTTGATCGGCCTGCGCGAAGGGCTCGAGACCGGCATCGTCGTGATGATCCTCGTCGCGTTCCTCGTCAAAGCCGAACGACGCGACGCGCTCAAGTGGGTCTGGCTCGGAGTCGGCCTGGCCGTCGCCATGGTCGCCGCCATCTTCTTCGTGATCCACTACGGCACCTCCACCGTCACCGGACTGACCGCCGAAATAATCGCCGGAGCCGCCTCGCTCGTGGCCGTCGTCATCGTGACCGCGATGGTGCTGTGGATGCGCACCGCCGCCAAGAACATCTCCGGCGAACTGCGGGCGAACATGGAGAAAGCACTCACCGTCGGCCCCGCCGCAGTACTCATGCTGTCCTTCTTCGCCGTCGGGCGCGAAGGCGTCGAAACCGCATTGCTGATGGTCGGCTATGCCGAGAACACCAACGGCAGCCTGTGGCCACTGCTCGGACTCCTGCTCGGCATCGTCGTCGCCGCCGTGCTGACGGTGTTCCTGTACTTCGGTGCCGTCCGCATCAACTTCGCCGTGTTCTTCAAGTACACCGGCATCTTCCTGATCGTGGTGGCCGCCGGAATCCTCGCCTACGGCATCCGCGCACTGCAGATCGGCGGCATTCTGCCCGGCGGCAGCGCAGTCGCCTTCGACATCAGCGCTCACTTCGACGCCTCGAGCTGGTACGGCACCGTGCTCGGCGGCATCTTCAACTTCCGTCCCGAGCCCACTGTTTTCCAGGCGATCGCGTGGGTGCTCTACATCGTGATCGTGTTGTTCCTCTTCCTCCGCCCGGTCCGCGTTCCCGCGGCTCCCGAGCCTGTACTTCAGAACTCCTGAAAGGCACCACCACCATGCGTCGTTCCACCTTCGCCCTGGCCGCAGTCGCGGTTCTGCCGATGGCATTGGCCGGATGCACCGAAAAGTCCTCCACCGAGGCCGCATCGGGCGATATCGCCGTCACCGCGACGGACTCCTCCTGCGATGTGAGCGCATCCGAGGGCACCACCGGCAACTCGACCTTCCAGATCACCAACAACGGCAGCAAGGTCACCGAGTTCTACGTCTACGGCGAGGGTGACCGCGTCATGGGTGAGGTGGAGAACATCGGACCCGGCCTGACGCGTCAGCTCATCGTCGCCCTTCCCGACCCGGGCACGTACCAAACCGCATGCAAGGCAGGCATGGTGGGCGACGGCGTGCGCGCGGACTTCGTGGTGACCGGCGAGTCGGTCCGCTCGGCGGGCGAGGACGGGCTGCTCGCCGAGGCCGCGGCGGGCTACAAGCGCTACGTCGTCAGCCAGATCGACGCACTGCAGGACACCACCACCGCGTTCGTCACCGCCGTCAAGAGCGGAGATATGGCCGCGGCCAAGGCGCAGTTCCCCATTGCGCGTAGCTATTACGAGCGCATCGAGCCCGTCGCCGAGAGCTTCCCCGACGATCTCGACCCGCGTATCGACCTGCGTGAGCCCGACGTGGAGCCCGGAGCCGAATGGACCGGCTTCCACCGCATCGAAAAGGATCTGTGGACGCAGGGCCTGCAGCCCGACACGAACGCGATGGCCGATCAGCTCCAGGCCGACATCACCGAGCTCGCCGACAAGATCAAGGCCGACGACTTCACCATCGACCCCATCCAGGTGGCAGGCGGCGCGCAGGGATTGCTCGACGAGGTCGCCAAGACCAAGATCAGCGGTGAAGAGGACTTCTTCTCGCACACCGACCTGTGGGACTTCCAGGCCAACGTCGACGGCTCGCAGGCCGCCATCGCCGCCGTTCGTCCGATCCTCGACGAGCGCAACGCCGAACTGGGCACTGCCATCGACGCGCGCTTCGCCGAACTCGATGCCGAACTCGCCAAGTACCGCAGCGGCGACGGTTTCGTCTCCTACGACACCGTGACCGAACCGCAGCGTCAGGAACTGTCCAACAAGATCGACGCATTGTCCGCCGAAGTGAGCCAGGTGCAGGGTGTCGTTGCCGGACAATAAGACCGGACAGTTCTCCCGGCGGCGCCTCTTCGGCGCCGTCGGGACCGGTGCCGCGCTCGTCGGAGTCGGCGCAATCGCCGGACATGCGACGGCCTCCGGCGCCGAGGTGCCCACCTCGGATGTCGTCGAATTTCGTGGAGACCACCAGGCCGGAATCGTCACCCCGGCGCAGGATCGTATGCACTTCGTCGCCTTCGACATCACCACCGATTCTCGCGACGACTTCGTTGCGCTGCTGAAAAAGTGGACCCTGATGGCCGAACGCCTCACCAAGGGCGAGGAAACGTTCGACGGCGGCGCGGTCGACGGTGGCCAGTACAACCCGCCGTCGGACACCGGCGAGGCCCTCGGCCTGAGCGCGTCATCGCTGACGTTGACGATCGGATTCGGGCCTTCTCTGTTCGACCGATTCGACCTGGCATCGAAAAGACCTGCGTCACTTGCCGATCTGCAACATTTTCCGGCCGATAATCTCGACCCCCGCCGCTCCGGCGGCGACCTGTGCATCCAGGCCTGCGCCGACGACCCGCAGGTGGCCGTACACGCCATCCGCAACCTCGCCCGCGTCGGGTTCGGCACGGTGTCGGTGAAGTGGTCGCAACTCGGCTTCGGGCGAACCTCTTCCACCTCGACCACCCAGGCAACGCCGCGAAACCTGTTCGGCTTCAAGGACGGAACCGCCAACCTCAAGGCCGAGGACCCGACGCTGCTCGACGAGAACGTGTGGGTTGCCCCCGAGGACGATCAGGAATGGATGGCAGGCGGCTCCTACCTCGTGGCCCGACGCATCCGCATGCTCATCGAATCGTGGGACCGCACCACGCTCAAGGAACAAGAGCGAGTGATCGGGCGCAGCAAGGGGTCCGGCGCGCCACTCGGCCAGAAGGACGAGTTCGACGCACTCGATTTCGAGTCACAGGGCCCCGAGGGCACCTTCATCGACAAGACCGCGCACGTGCGTCTGGCATCGAAGGAAAACCTCGGCGGCGTCCAGATCCTGCGTCGGGGATACAACTTCACCGACGGATCCGACGGCTTCGGACACCTCGACGCCGGACTGTTCTTCATCGCCTACTGCCGCGACCCACTGACCCAATTCGTGCCGATGCAATTGGCCCTGTCCCGCAAGGACGCCCTGAACGAATACATCCAACACGTGGGTTCTGCGGTATTCGCCTGCCCTCCCGGCGTCGGAGAATCGGACTACTGGGGTTCGACGCTGTTCGAGTAGACCGGTCCCCGCGTCGGCGTCAATGGACCCTTGCATGCGTCTGGCCGCTGCAATGGTCCATTCACGCACGACCCCGGCCTGCGTCGATGGCGCATTGCACACGTCTGACCGCTGCAAGGGTCCATTGACACAGGCGGGCGGTGAGTTAGTACGGTCGGCTCGGTCCATACGTCGTACATCATCGTCATCGACTTCGGGAGCACACATGGGACAGCTGGTTCGGGTACAGAACTTCACCATCTCGAGCGACGGAATTGCTGCGGGGCCGGACCAGAGCTTCGAGAACCCGTTCGGTCTGGACCATCTGGCACTGATGAGGTGGTACTTCGCCACCGCCAGCTTTCCTGGAAACGCCGGTTCGGGCGGCAGTCGCGGACTCGACGATTACCTCGCCCGCGACTTCTCCAACAACATCGGTGCCGAGATCATGGGCCGGAACAAGTTCGGACCCCAACGCGGACCGTGGACCGACCACGAATGGCAGGGCTGGTGGGGTGACGAACCGCCGTTCCACACCCCCGTCTTCGTCCTCACCCACCACGCGCGACCATCGATCACACTGTCCGACACCACGTTCCACTTCGTCGATGGCGAGCCCGCCGAGGTATTGACACAGGCAAAGGAGGCCGCGGGCGGTAAGGACGTGCGACTCGGCGGTGGCGTCACCAGCATCCGAGAATTCCTCGACGCCGATCTCGTCGACACCCTGCACATCGCCGTCTCGCCCATCGAATTCGGCTCGGGCCTGAAGCTGTGGGATTCACCCGACGAATTGAACGACAGATTCGAACACGAGGTGATCCCCAGCAGCAGCGGCGTCACGCATCATTTGTTCTGGCGCAGGTAGCAGGTCCGGATCGAGGTACGAGGGTTGGATGGGAACCCTCAGCCCCGCAGACCCCAGTGCTCGATCCAGTCGAGTGCAGACATCTCCCCGGGCGCGATGCCGGCGTTGCGGGCCGAGGCTTCGGCGTTGCGGATCAGGGATGCAAAATCCAATACCCGACGCCGAAGCAGGTCCTCGGCACTGTCTCCGCCGTGCGAGTGATCGACTCCGATGTGTACGACGCGAAGGCCGTCGGGAATCAGTTCGTCGGGCAGGCCTGCCTTGGTGGCGCGGCCGATCACCTTTTGTGCCAGTGCCAATGACGGCTGAGACAGTGCGATTCCGTCGACGCAGGATCCGCGCGCCTTCTCCGAAGCCTTCTGCTCTTCCCAGGCTCGCTCCTGCTCGGCGATGTCGATGGGGCCGTTGCCCGTTCGACCGAGGTGCGGGCTGCGGTGGGTGAGCTTGGCGACGAGTCCCGCAGCGACGTCGTCGACGTCGAATGCGTTCTCGGCAGCATCCTGAGCAATTCTGGAATGAAAGAGCACCTGCAGCAATAGGTCTCCGAGTTCTTCGCGCAGGTCCACCAAGTTGCCCGCTGCGATGGCGTCGAGCAGCTCGTACGTTTCTTCCAGCAGGTACCCGCGCAACGACTCGTGGGTCTGCTGCGCTTCCCAGCCGCCGAGTGTGCGCAGGCGATCCATCAACCGGACCGCCGCGATGAGG
The DNA here is from genome assembly GCF_002259075.1 of Rhodococcus sp. 15-725-2-2b. Taxonomy (NCBI): domain Bacteria; kingdom Bacillati; phylum Actinomycetota; class Actinomycetes; order Mycobacteriales; family Nocardiaceae; genus Rhodococcus; species Rhodococcus sp. 15-725-2-2b. The sequence goes on from NZ_NPFL01000004.1 coordinate 200,905, forward strand.
TCGTCACCGGGGAGCTTCTCGGCGGCGATGATGCGTTCGCCGAGCCCGATCCGTTCCTGAACGTCGGGGTTGGCCGGGTCGGTGCTCACCAGAACAGCGTCGACGGCGTCGGGCGCAGCGGTTCCGGAGAACAGCCACCGCACTCGCACCGGCACTTCTTCGGTGAATTGCACGGGCTCGCCCAGAAATTCGACGGCGTCCACCGGGACCTGCGTGGGACGGACCGGGTCGAGCAGAACTACCGTCACCGCTACACCCCCACTGTTTGCTCCAGCAACACCGACCGAGATGGTTTCCCGTCCAAGGATAGGATGAGATCGGCGATGAACTGGACCAATTCGACGTCGCGTACGCGCGCCGCCCCCACGCCGCCGCCCTCGACGCGCGGCAGCGGCAACTGCACCACACCGGTGGTGGCCCGGTACGCAGCACTCGGGTACAGCCGCTTGAGGCGGATCTGCTTGGAATCGGGCAGATCCATGGGGGCCAGCTTCACCTGCGTTCCGGCGACGTTGACGTCGGTCAGACCGTATTCCTTGGCGATCAGGCGCAGCTTGGCGATGGAGACCAGGCGGCCGACCTCCTCGGGCAGCGGACCGTACCGGTCGACGAGTTCGTCGATGACGGCGTCGATGCCCTCGGAATCTGCTGCCGCAGCGAGCTTTCGATAGCCCTCGAGCCGCAATCGATCGCTGGTGACGTAGTCGGGTGGGATGTTGGCGTCGACGGGCAGGTCGATGCGCACTTCCTTGGGTGCCTCGTCGGTGGTGATGGGCTTGCCGTCGGCGGCCGCGCGGTACGCCTCGACCGCTTCACCGACGAGCCGCACGTACAGGTCGAAGCCGACGCCTGCGACGTGACCGGACTGCTCCGCGCCCAGAACGTTTCCGGCACCACGGATTTCGAGGTCCTTCATCGCCACGGCCATACCGGCACCGAGATCGGAGTTCTGCGAGATGGTCGCCAGCCGGTCGTATGCGGTTTCGGTGAGCGGCTTCTCCGGCGGATACAGGAAATATGCGTAACCGCGCTCGCGACTACGGCCCACTCGGCCTCGCAGCTGGTGCAACTGAGAGAGGCCCAGTGAATCGGATCGCTCGACGATCAGCGTGTTGGCATTGGAGATGTCGAGACCGGTCTCGATGATGGTGGTACACACCAGCACGTCGGTCTCGCGCTGCCAGAAGCCCTGCACGGTGCGTTCGAGTGTTTCCTCGTTCATCTGACCGTGCGCCGTCGCCACCCGCGCCTCGGGCACCAGATCACGAATCTTCTTGGCGGCCTTGTCGATCGAGCTGACTCGGTTGTGCACGAAGAACACCTGGCCGTCGCGCAGCAGCTCACGCCTGATGGCCGCGGCCACCTGCTTGTCGTTGTACGCACCCACGTACGTGAGCACCGGGTGCCGCTCCTCCGGCGGAGTGAGGATGGTCGACATCTCCCGGATTCCGGCCAGGCTCATCTCGAGCGTTCGCGGAATCGGCGTTGCAGACATCGTCAGCACGTCGACGTGGGTCCGGAGCGACTTGATGTGCTCCTTGTGCTCGACGCCGAAGCGCTGCTCCTCGTCGACGATGACCAGACCGAGGTCCTTCCAGGCCACACCGGTCTGCAACAAGCGGTGCGTACCGACGACGATGTCGACCGTTCCGTCGGCCAGCCCGGCCATGACCTCTTTGGATTCGGAGCCGTGAGTGAAGCGGGAGAGCCCCTTCACCGTCACCGGGAACGACGCCATCCGAGCGGTGAAGGTCTGCAGATGTTGTTGTGCCAGAAGCGTTGTCGGGACCAGCACGGCGACCTGCTTGCCGTCCTGCACCGCCTTGAACGCCGCGCGAACCGCGATCTCGGTCTTGCCGTACCCGACGTCACCGAGGATGACGCGGTCCATCGGAACCGCCTTCTCCATGTCGGCCTTGACGTCGGTGATGGCCGTCATCTGGTCGACGGTCTCGGTGAACCCGAACGCATCTTCCATTTCGAGCTGCCACGGGGTGTCGGGGCCGAAAGCGTGCCCGGGCGCTGCCTGACGAGCAGCGTACAGCTGCACGAGTTCGCCGGCGATCTCGCGAACTGCCTTGCGCGCCTTGCGTTTGGTGTTGGCCCAATCGGACCCGCCGAGCTTGCTCAGAGCCGGCAGCTCGCCGCCGACGTAACGCGAGAGCTGATCGAGCGAGTCCATCGGGACGAAGAGTCGGTCGCCTGGATGGCCCCGCTTGCTCGGTGCGTATTCGACCACGAGGTATTCGCGTCGGGCGCCGCCGATGGTGCGTTCGACCATCTCGACGAATCGACCGATGCCGTGCTGATCGTGCACGACGCTGTCGCCGGCGACGAGGGCGAGCGGATCGACCTGGTTACGACGCTTCGCCGGGAGCTTGCGCCCCTCGCCCGCTGCGGCCACGCGGTTGCCGGTCAGATCGCTCTCGGTGACGACCACGAGTTTCGCGTCGGGAAACACCAGACCGTCGTGCAACGATCCGCACAGTACGTTCACGACGTCGGCGACGGGGACCGCACCGGAATCGAGATGTGCCGCAGGCACTTCGGCCTCGGCGAGGCGTTCGATGATGCGGGAGGCGGTACCTGCACCCGCGACGGAGATGACCGCACGACCACCGGTGGCGATGTGCGCCCGCAACGTTGCGAACAGGGCCGTCAGCGCCTCCTCGGATCCCCGCACCTCCGGGACCGAATCGACGGCGAGTTCGACTTCTTCACCGTTGCCGGATGCCAACGGACTGATGGTCCACCACGGACGACCGTGCACCTGCGCCGATTCGCGAACCTGTCGAAGTGAACGGTAGGCCGAGGCACCGAGATCGAGAGACGCACCTTCGAGGCTGGACGTATCGAGAGTGGAGGTATCGAGCGGCGCAGCTCCTCCGATCGACGCCGCCGTCCAGGATGCTTCGAGGAACTCCTGCCCGGTGCGGACCAGATCTGTTGCGCGCGTGCGGATTCGCTCGGGATCGCAGAGCAATACGTGTGTTCCCGCGGGGAGGGTGTCCGCGAGCAACTGCAACTCACCCGGTTGCAGCAGCGGCAGCAGCGCCTCCATGCCCTCCACCGGGACGCCTGCGGACAGCTTGTCGAGCATCTCCACCAACGCGGTGTCGCCGGCGTTGTCGGCTGCGAGGACCGCGGCGCGGTCGCGGACCTCCTGGGTGAGCAGCAGTTCGCGGCACGGCGGAGCGATGACGAGATCGACCTCGTGATCGGGCAACGAACGCTGATCGGAGACCGCGAACGCGCGGAGCTCGGTGATCTCGTCGCCCCAGAATTCCACGCGGACCGGGTGATCTGCCGTCGGCGAGAAGAGGTCGAGGATGCCGCCGCGGACGGCGAACTCGCCGCGCTTGCCGACCATGTCCACGCGCAGGTAGCCGAACTCGACGAGTCGGTGGATCAAGCCGTCGAAGTCGATGTCGAGGCCGACCTTGAGGGTCACGGGTTCGATTTCGCCGAGACCGGGTGCCATCGGTTGCACCAGCGAGCGGACGGTGGTGACGATGACGCGCAGAGGATCGCCGTAATCGGTGTCGCCGGGGCGAGCGAGCCGTCGGAGCACGTCGAGCCGCTTACCGACGGTATCGGCGCTCGGCGAGAGTCGCTCGTGCGGAAGCGTCTCCCATGACGGGAACATGACCACGCCGCCGCCGAGGATCTGGCGGAGTTCGTCGGTGAGATCGTCCGCTTCACGCCCGGTGGCGGTGACGATCAACAGTTGCGTGTGCTGCGCGATCGCGGCGGCGACGAACGGGCGAACCGAGTGCGGTCCGATGAGTGTGTGTTCGGCGGTTCCGATCGCGTCGGCGACGGCCACCATGGCCAAATCGGTCAGCGCGACGCTGGCCAGACCCGAGAGTTGCAGCGCCGCGTCGGGAACGATCGGGGCCGGCCCGGATGAAGAAATGGCAGGCAGAGAATCGGAAGACAACAGCAATGCTCCTACAAGCGAGTCGAGGCGATGGCTGCTCACACACAGTCACGAGCGAGTCTATGGGAGCACGCCGACAGCCCGGCGAGCGGGAGACGACGGGCTACGTCAGAGCAGCGTCGAGCATCGTCGAGAGAGACTCGGCAGCAGCAACCGAGTCGTACTCCGGGTCGTGCAGGCGCTCGGTGACGATCGCGTCGATCCCACCCCCGGTGATGACGGCCAGGGTGCGTGAATCGACGCCTGTCGTCCCGCGAGCCCGAACGGATGCGTCGATGATGTCCGCCAACGGACGCCATCGATCCTCCGGGCTGTGGCCCAGAGCCGAGTTGCCGAGCGCCTCGACCAACATGCGGGTGTGCGTCGGGTGGTCGCGAAGATGGCCGACCATCGCACGCACGTACGCCTGTGGACCCTCCCGGGCGTCGACGGCCTCGACCGCGGCCGCCACGTCCTCCACCAGTGCCGCGAGAACGAATCGATACGCGGCGTCGATCACTGCGTCCTTGGTTCGGAAGTGATACAGCACAGCAGCTTTGGTGATTCCGGCACTGTCCGCTATGCGGGCGAGCGAGACCTTCGCATACCCGTGTCGGGCGACCGAGTCGATCGTGACGTCGATCAGCTGAGCGCGTCGCGCGCGCTCGACGAAGCTCGGTTCTCTCGTTGCCACGATCGCCAGCCTACCGTACGGTTGAATTACTTACCGATCGGTTAGGAGATTCACGATGGACGACCGAGCACCGAACAAGTGGCGTCGATACCTGAAGATCGCCGCTTGGACGTCGACCGTCGGCGTGCTCGCCCTCGCGTTCGCGCTCCGGTCTCCGTCACCGGTGGGCCAGTGGAACAGCGCATCGAGCGAGGACCGGTTTCTCGCCGCCTACGACCGCGCATTCGAGGATCTGCCCGATCCGGCGGAGACGCTCGACATCAGAACCGACTACGGCGTCGTGCGCGTGTATCGATTCGCGGGCACCGGAACCTCGACCCACCCTCTGCTCCTGCTCCCCGGCCGTTCCTCGGCCACACCGGTGTGGGCAGCCAACCTGCCCGGACTGCTGACGATCGGCGACGTCTACACCGTCGACCTGCTCGGCGAGCCGGGTCGCAGCATTCAGGAACGGCCGATCACCAGCGACGAGGACCAGGCCACGTGGCTCGATCAGACACTCGCCGCTCTGCCGACCGACAAGGTCCATCTCGTCGGACTGTCGATCGGTGGGTGGACCGCAGCGAACCTGGCGCTGCACGACAGCACGCACCTCGCCACTCTCACGCTGATAGACCCGGCCCAGACTTTCGCCGATATTCCCTGGCGCACCGCGATTCGGGCCCTCCCCGCCGCCGTGCCGTGGCTTCCGAAATCCTGGCGGGACAGCTTCAATTCCCATACCGCGGGAGGCGCAGAGGTACAGGACGTCCCCGTCGCCGACATGATCGAAGCCGGGATGCAGGGCTATTCGCTGAAGCTGCCACAGCCCACACGTTTTACCGACGAGCAACTCGCGACGCTCGATGTGCCCGTTCTGGCGATCATCGCGGGCAGGTCGGTGATGCACGACGCCCAGGAAGCAGTCGCGACGGCAGAGCGGACACTGCCCGACGGAACCGTCCGGCTCTACCCGGACGCCTCACATGCCGTCAACGGCGAGTATCCGGAACGATTGCGCGACGACATCGCCGACTTCGTGGGCCGGCACCGCTAGTTACGGGCCGAAGCGGATGACGCGACGCGCTGCGAATTCGCGGAAGTAGTCGAGCTTGTTGGCGGGAACCAACGCCGGGAGAAGGTAGTACCAGAGGCGCTCCATGCGCGACGGCAATTCCTCGGTGGTGGAGGTGGCAACTGCCACCATGTGTACGCCGGTGAGGATTTCCAGGACCAGAGATCCGATGGTGCGCGAATCCGAGTTGGGGTCGATGTCCCCCTGCGCGATGGCCTTGGCGGCGAGCCTGTCGAACGACTCGCTCCACCCGGCCATGACGTTGCCCTCGGTGCCGCGGTAATCGCCGATCTGATGGCTCAGCCGAAGCATGGCAGAGACCATGGGGTCGCTGACCGAGAGGTCGACGACGATGTAGGAAATACCGATCGCCGCTTCGAGTGCGGGGATTCGACCGTCGTTGAACTGCGAGCATGCCGTCGTCAGACGCGCGTTGCCCTCGTCGATGACCGCACGTGCCAGTTCTTCCTTGGAGCCGAAATGGAAGTACAGAGCGCCCTTGGTGACCTGGGACTGAGAAATGATCTCGCTGAGGCTCGCGTTCGCGTACCCGAGGCGCAGAAATACGTTCGCTGCGCCAGCCAGCACGGTGTCGCGAGTGATTTCAGCGCGGGCCTGCCTGACCATGGGATCCGCCTTCGCAATAAGAACTGCCACTGCGCAAATTACGCCCGAACGGTACCACTGAGTGGCTTTACGTCTCGTGCCAACATGCATCGGTCCGATTGAAGCACTGTGCCGTAGGTTACACAGCTCTCATGGCCGACAAAGGGGACGATACCCCCTCATACGCCGCGGAGAGACCGAACCGTGTACTCATTCCTCGGTCAATCGAGGGTCCGCTTCCAGATTCGTCAGCCCGTTCCAGCACAGGTTGACCACGTGCGCCGCCACCACTTCCTTCGACGGAGTACGCACATCGAGCCACCATTGCGCGGTCATCGACACCATTCCGACGAGGGCCTGGGCGTACATCGGCGCGAACTCGGGATCGAGGCCTCGGCGCGAGAAATCTCCTGCCAGCATGTGCCCGACGCGACCGACGGCCTCGTTGAGCAGCGACGAGTACTTGCCGTCCTCGGCGGAGACCGGAGAGTCACGAACGAGGATGCGGAAGCCGTCGGTGCGGTCCTCGATATAGGTGAGCAGCGCCAGCGCAACCCGCTCGACACGGATCCGCGACCTGTTGAGATCGAGGGAACTGGTGATCATTCCCAGCAGAGTCGACATCTCGCGGTCGACGATGACGGCGTAGAGACCTTCCTTACCGCCGAAGTGCTCGTAGACGACCGGCTTGGACACGTTCGCGCGTCCCGCGATCTCCTCGACGGACGCGGCCTCGTACCCGCGTTCGGCGAACAGCGTCCGACCCACCTCGATCAACTGCTCGCGCCGTTGCGTCCCCGTCATCCGGACCCGAGGTGAGCGTTCCTGCTCGGAGGCTGCGCCTGTCATGGAAAACCGCTTCCGTCACCGACCGTGTGCATTGTCAGACGCCACCCTCGACGTCTCCCTCACCCTAACCATGTCCGAACCATCCGGTTTCGAACGTCGCGAGTGCAGGGACAAGAACAACTCGAACGGTCTCATGTGCGCCGCGGTTCGACTCACCACTACCTCGCGTGCGAGGATCGTTGCGCTCAGTGGGAGCGCAGCGGCAGACGAAGGCGTCGTTCGATTCGTCGGCCACTGATGAAACCGCTGGCCGTTTATCCGCCGTGGTGTAATGGCAGCACCTCTGATTTTGGTTCAGATAGTTCAGGTTCGAGTCCTGGCGGCGGAGCGAGCAACATCATTCACGCATGCCGTCATTCGCGTTACCGCCTGAGGAGCTCAATGCCTGTGCAGACCGCCGTGGTCGTTCTCGCTGCGGGTGCAGGTACCCGAATGCGATCGAAGACTCCGAAAGTTCTGCACCCCCTGGCCGGTCGCACCATGCTTGCGCACGCCCTCCACGCAGCCGCCGACCTGGGCCCCGACCATCTGGTGACGGTCGTCGGACACGATCGCGAACGAGTCACGGACGCCGTCCAGGACCTCGCAGCCACCTTCGGTCGCACGATCCACACTGCCGTCCAGGATCGCCAGCTCGGCACCGGGCACGCCGTCCAGTGCGGCCTCGCTGCCCTCCCGGACGACTTCGAGGGCACGATCCTCGTCACCGCAGCCGACGTCCCGCTGCTCGACGGCCACACTCTCAAAGCTCTGCTCGACGAGCATCTGAGCGCCCCCCGGCCCGCCGCGGCCACGGTTCTGACATTCCTGCCCGACGACGCCAACGGATACGGCCGCATCGTCCGCACCGACGACGGCGAGGTGGCCGAGATCGTCGAGCACGCCGACGCCACGCCCGCTCAGGTCCTCATCGGTGAGGTCAACTCCGGCGTCTACGCGTTCGACGCCGTTGCGCTTCGTACCGCCCTGGGCAAGCTCAGCACCGCCAACGCTCAGCACGAGCTGTACCTGACCGACGTCGTCAAGATCAGCAAGGCGGACGGCAAAGCCGTGTACGGCACTCAGCTCGCCGATCCCGATCTGGTGGTGGGGGTCAACGACCGCGTCCAGCTGGCGCACGTCACGTCCGTGCTCAACCGCCACATCATCGAACGTCACATGCGGGCCGGCGTCACCGTCGTCGACCCGTCGACCACCTGGATCGACATCGACGTCACCCTCGGCGCGGACGTCCGCATCGAACCCGGCGTCCAACTCCACGGCAAGACTCACATCGCCGACGACGCCATCGTCGGGCCCGACTCGACGCTGCGTGACGTCGAGATCGGCGAGCGAGCATCGGTCGTGCGGACCCATGCCGAGCAGGCCGTGATCGGACCGGATGCCACCGTCGGACCGTTCACCTATCTGCGTCCGGGCACGGTGCTGGGCGCAGGCGGCAAACTCGGTGCCTACGTCGAGACCAAGAACGCGACGATCGGCCGCAACACCAAGGTCCCGCACCTCACCTACGTCGGCGATGCCACGATCGGTGACCACAGCAACATCGGTTGCTCCAACGTCTTCGCCAACTACGACGGCGTCAACAAGAGCCGCACGGAAATCGGATCCCACGTACGGACCGGTTCCGACTCGACGTTCGTCGCTCCCGTACATGTGGGCGACGGCGCTTACACCGGTGCAGGAACAGTGGTTCGGGACGATGTTCCTCCCGGCGCACTGGCCGTCTCCGGTGGCAAGCAACGCAATATCGAAGGCTGGGTCATGGACAACAGGCCCGGAACCGAAGCTGCGAAAGCAGCGGCGCTCGCAGATCGTGATCGGCAAGAACAAAAGGACGGCGAAGAGCAGTGACCACCCCTAATTGGATCGACAACCAGAAGAACCTGATGTTGTTTTCTGGTCGAGCACATCCGGAGTTGGCCGAGCAGGTCGCCAAGGAACTCGGAATCGACGTCACCCCGCAGACCGCGCGTGACTTCGCCAACGGCGAGATCTTCGTGCGCTTCGAGGAGTCGGTCCGCGGGTCGGACGCCTTCGTGCTGCAGTCGCATCCGTTCCCGCTCAACACGTGGCTGATGGAACAGCTCATCATGATCGACGCGCTCAAGCGCGGATCGGCCAAGCGCATCACCGCGATCCTGCCGTTCTACCCGTACGCCCGCCAGGACAAGAAGCACCGGGGTCGCGAGCCCATCTCCGCTCGTCTGGTCGCGGATCTGCTCAAGACCGCCGGTGCCGACCGCATCATCACCGTCGACCTGCACACCGATCAGATCCAGGGCTTCTTCGACGGGCCCGTCGATCACATGCACGCACACAGCCAGCTCGCCGACCACATTCGGGCGACCTACAGCCTCGAGCACATCACCGTGGTCTCCCCCGACTCCGGCCGTGTTCGCGTCGCCGAGAAGTGGGCCGACTCGTTCGACGGCGCGCCGCTGGCGTTCATCCACAAGACGCGTGACCCGTTGGTGCCCAATCAGGTCAAGTCCAATCGCGTCGTCGGTGACGTCGAAGGCCGCACCTGCATCCTCATCGACGACATGATCGACACCGGCGGCACCATCGCCGGCGCCGTGAAGGTGCTCAAGGAGGCCGGAGCCGGTGACGTCGTCATCGCCGCAACCCACGGCGTTCTGTCCAACCCCGCCGCCGAGCGCCTCGCGAACTGCGGTGCCAAGGAAGTGGTCGTCACCAACACGCTGCCGATCAGCGACGAGAAGCGCTTCGCAACGCTGACCGAGCTCTCGATCGCGCCGCTGCTGGCCCGCACCATTCGCGAGGTCTTCGAAAACGGTTCCGTCACCAGCCTTTTCAACGGCAGCGCATAACAGTCAGTCTGTTTCACCCCGCCCCGCCCACTCTCCGTCCGCGTCGCATGAACTACGTCACGTCCGTGACCGGAACATGCAGCTCGCGAGGCGGGGGTGTGCGGGGCGGGTTTCGTTGTCACCTAAGATGACTCGTCGTGATCGACGCAGACTCTCCCCACGGCCCGGCTGGAACTACTACGGTCAGAATTGCCCGATGGACGCCGGGCGGGTGCGTCTGGTGCGGTAGTACCGACAGCGTCGAGGACTTCCGAAACGAGCCGCGCTGCGGTCTGTGCCGCGAGAAGGAAGCGGTCATCGACGAGGCCAAGCACTTCATCGGGATGTACGGTCTGCGGCCCCTGGGCGGCACGCTGGCGTCCGAGGACGAGGAGGAGCGCGAGTACCGCGTCACGGCTCGGGATGCGCGTGAGGTGCTCAACCGTATTCGGCTCGAGAAGCTGCCCGATCCGGCTGCCGTCCGCAAAGCGTTGCGTCCCAGGGCCGCTGCTGCGGGAAACACACCGGCCTCGACGACGTCCGGAGCGCCTGCGAAGGCACCGACGAAGAAGTCGCAGGCCGGTGTCACCGGAATCGACGCGATCGAACTGCAGTCACGTGTGCAGAAGCTGCTCGGCCAGCTCACCTCCGTCGACGAGCAGATCAGCGCACTCGACGGCGTGCAGGGCCTGCCGGCACGTGCACGCATGAAGGATCTCGAACGGCAACGCACCACAGTCCTGTCGACGCTGGCCGCGCTCGAGAAGGCTCGTCGCCGCACCAACTGATCCACGTAGTCTGATCGAGTGCTGCGCAAGCGTTCGATCTCACGGCAGGTGCTCGATGCCACCTACGCCGTCGTCTTCGTTCTGCTCCTGCTGCCGTCGACGCTGAGCGGACCGTACGGTTCTTCCGGCGCGGGTGTGCTGGTCGGTTTCGGCGTAGCGCTGGCCATCAGGCGCCGCTCACCGAGATTGTCGTTGGCACTGGCCTGGGTGCTGGCCGTCGTGCAGATGGTCGGCGGGGTGCTCCCCCTCTCCGCGGACACCGCAATCTTCGCGATTCTGTACTGCTCGGCCGCGTACGGCGACAGCGTCGTTCGACGCTTCGGGCTCGCGTCGGCCGTCGGCGGCGGAGTGATCGCCGCGCTGTACCTGGCGTACGTGGACGGCAATCCCTTCGGCCCGCCCACGGAGGAGGGCTACCAGGAACCCCGAATCGCGCAGTTCGCCCTGCTCCTCGCCGGCCTGTGGGCCATGCTCGGATTGTCCTGGGCACTGGGCCGTCTCGCCTACGCCCGGCGCACAGCCATCGAATCCGCACACGCACGCGAGCTCGCCGAGGTACATCAGGCCCGCGCCGAACACGAAGTGGCAATCGAGCAGGAGCGCAACAGAATTGCTCGCGACATGCACGACATCGTGGCGCATTCGCTCGCCGTGGTGATCGCGCAGGCCGACGGTGCACGCTACGTACGCGCCATCGATCCTGCAGCCGTCGACACTGCGCTGACGACCATCTCCGACACCGCGCGCGATGCACTGACCGACGTTCGGGTGTTGCTCGGACAGCTCCGGCACAGTCAGGGCGATCTACCGAACCCGACACCCGACGATCTCGAGCGTCTCTTCGACCAGGTGCGCGCGACCGGACTGACCATCGACTCCTCGATCGACACCACGTCGGTGTCGTTGGGTGCCGGTGCGCACCTCGCGCTTTATCGCATCGCGCAGGAATCGCTGACCAATGCCCTACGTCACGGTGATCCCGACAAGCCCGTCAGCGTCACGATCGAATCCGACTCGGCGGGCATCGAATTGACGGTGCGCAACACGGTGCGTTCGGTGCGTTCGGCATCGGAATCGGGTGGGCACGGAATCGCCGGTATGAAGGAACGCGCCAGCCTCGCCGGCGGCATGTGCACCGCGTCCGGCGACGGCTCGTCGTGGACCGTGACTGCCTGGCTTCCTGCTGCCGGCTCGTCCACGAAGGGAATCGACTGATGGCAGATCGAATCGAGGTGGCTCTGGTCGACGACCAGCAGCTGTTCCGAGCAGGTATTCGCATGCTCATCTCCTCGCAGCCGGACCTGGAGTTCGTCGGGGAAGCGGGCAACGGGCGAGAGGCCGTGGAGCTCGCCGCGACGGCGAAGCCCGATGTGATGCTCATGGACGTCCGAATGCCGGTGCTCGACGGTATCGCCGCCACCGAGCAGATCGTGGCCGCGTCCGATACTCCACCGCGGATTCTGGTGCTCACCACTTTCGATCTCGACGAGAGCGCCGCGCGAGCGATCCGCTCCGGAGCAAGCGGTTTCGTGCTCAAGGACGCCGACCCGGAATTTCTGCTCGCCGCGATCCGGACGGTCCATGCGGGTAACTCTGTGATCGCCGCGTCGGCCACGACGGGGCTGCTGGCGCACTTCACACCTACGCCCGAGGTACCGCAGGTTCCCGCCGAGTTCGCCACCCTCACCGCACGGGAGAAGGAACTGTTTCGACTCACCGCCCGTGGGCTGAGCAATTCCGAGATCGCCGCGATGGAATTCTTGAGCGAGGCGACGGTGAAGACACACATCAGTCGAATCTTCGCCAAACTCGCGTTGCGCGACCGAGTGCAGTTGGTGGTCTACGCATTCGAGCACGGACTCACCGGAGACTGACACCGAAGTCATCCTCTCGATGTACGAGGCGAAGACTCGCGCCTGATTACTCCTGTCCGCCCACTTCATAGCGTTGTGGGCATGACAACAACACTCCCCCCGGTCGCCCGGGCATTCCAGGTCAGCAAGTATTTCGGTGACTCGTCCAACCCGGTCAGCGCCCTCGACAACGTCTCTCTCGACATTCACGGCGGCCAGTTCACCGCCATCATGGGACCGTCCGGTTCCGGCAAGTCGACTCTGATGCACGTGATGGCGGGCTTGGACAACGCCAGCACCGGGCATCTGATGTTGGCCGGTGCCGACATCACCGACGCGAACGACGACGCACTGACGACGTTGCGCCGCACGCAGGTCGGGTTCATCTTCCAGTCGTTCAATCTCGTTCCCACCCTCGATGTTCGGGGCAACATCCTGCTGCCGTTCGAGCTCGACGGCCGCGCCCCCACCGCCGAGGAGGCCGCATGGACAGAGCAACTCATCGACACTCTGGGATTGCGAGGGCGAGTGAACCACCGCCCGCATCAGCTCTCGGGTGGACAGCAGCAGCGCGTCGCGATCGCCCGCGCACTGGGTACGCGGCCGCATCTCATCTTCGCCGACGAACCCACCGGCAACCTCGATTCCCGAACCGGCCGTGAGGTTCTCGGCCTACTCGCCGCAGCGGTGCGCGAGTACGGTCAGTCGATCGTCATGGTCACCCACGACCCCATCGCGGCCAGCTACGCCGATCGCATCATCTTCCTCGCCGACGGCCGCATCGCCGACGAACTGCCACGGTCGACGCCGGAGCAGATCTCGAGCTACATGCTGGGAATGGAGCACGCATCATGAACGGTGTGACTTCTGCCCGGGCGTCGAAGGAGCACGGCGCCAGTCTTCTGGTGACGTCGCTGGCGTCGTTCTTCGGTGTGGTGTTGATTCAGGCGACGGCGTTCCTGGTCGACATCTTCGGGGACATGGAAGGTGCTGCCGTCACCGCGCTCTACAGCGTGGCGCTGGTGTTCATCGGTCTCGCGCTGTATGTCGCGGCAGTGGTCACCTCGAACACGTTCGCAACGATCGTCGCGGGACGCACGCGCACCATTGCTCTTCTGCGACTCCTGGGTGCCCGGGCCCGTGACCTACGTCGATCGGTGGCCAGGGAAGGCTTCCTCGTCGGATTGTTCGGTGGTGCGGTCGGTTCGGTGCTCGGAGTCGGTGCCAGCCATCTGGCCCGTGCGGTCGCCGTCTCGGCCGGTCAGCTGCCCGATGTGGAGTACACGTCCGTTCAACCGCTGGTGATCCTGCCGGTGGTCATCGTGGTACTGACGACGACCCTCGCGTCGTATGTCGGGTCACGAAAGGTGCTGGAGGTGACACCCGTTCAGGCGACCGGCGGTGCCGTCGACACGGGAGTGGAGGCTCCGCGGTCGCGGCGTATCAGGACGGCACTGTCGATCGTGCTGATCGCAGGCGGAGTGGCGCTGCTGGGGCTCGGGATCCTGGTCGGGATGGTGAACCCGGCCGGTGTTCTGGTGGCGTTCCTCGGCGGTGTTGCGTCGTTCACCGGAATCATGGTCGGTGCCTATCGAATACTGCCCGCGACGCTGAGGCTGGTCGGAAGACTGTTCGGCCGGGGGCCCGCGGCAAGATTGGCTGCGGCCAACGCAATTCGCTACCCGGATCGCAGTACCCGTACCGCTGTGGGACTGCTGATCGGCGTGACGCTGGTGACCACGTTCGCCGTCGCGATGTACAGCTACCGGTCGATGCTCGTCGACGAATACGACGAGGCCTCCGTCGACCAGGTACTCACCGTGACGGTGGGAATCATGACCGGACTGATCGGGTTCTCGGCTGTGATCGCGGCAGTCGGGATGGTGAACAATCTGCTGCTGAGCATTCTGCAGCGCACCCGAGAGATCGGTCTGCTGCGGGCACTCGGATTCACCCGCAAGCAGATTCGGACGATGATCGTCTCGGAGAGCAGTCAGATGGTGGTCGCGTCGATGGGCTTCGGTCTGATTCTCGGCATCGGTTACGGCTGGGCCGCAGCACAATCGCTGCTGGGCTCGCTGGATTCGCGTGGACTCACCGCCCCCACTCTGCCGTGGGTCGTCATCGCCGGAACCGTGCTGTGCGGTGGACTCCTCGCCCTCGGTGCGTCACTGACTCCGGCGCGACGTGCCAATCAGATCTCACCGGTGCTTGCATTGGCGGACGTCTGACCTCGAGGTCTGTACCGCTCGGCGATTGCCAGGGCCCGGCGGTACAGACCATCGCGCCGGCCGACGCCTCTGCTCAGGCTTCGCTGTCGAGTTGCGCCATCTGCGCCTCGGCGTAGCGCTCGCCCGCTACCGCATCTTTCGGGACGGTACTCTCGATCCGCGACACCTCCTCGGAGGTCAACGAGATCTCCGATGCAGCAACGGTTTCCGCCAAACGCTCGACGGTTCGTGCGCCGACGACGGGCACGATGTCGTCACCCCGGGAGAGGACCCAGGCAATGGCCAGTTGCGCGACCGAGACGTTGCGCTCGTCCGCGAGCTCGGCCAGCAACTCCACGAGTTCGCGATTCCTCGTCAGGTTCTCCCCTTGGAATCGGGGGCTGTGTGCACGGAAGTCGTTGTCGGCCAACACAGTAGACGTGCGGAACGTGTCGCTCAGCAACCCACGTGAAAGCACGCCGTACGCGGTGGTACCGACACCGAGCTCGCGGGCCGTGTCGAGAATGTCGTCCTCGATTCCACGCGAGACGATGGAGTATTCGATCTGCAGGTCGCAGATCGGGTGTACCGCCGCGGCACGACGCAGCGTCGCACTCCCGATCTCGGACAAGCCGATGTGTCGCACGTATCCCGCGTCCACCATCTCGGCTATGGCACCGACGGTGTCCTCGATCGGCACCTGCGGATCCAGTCGGGCGGGTCGGTAGATGTCGATGTGATCGACGCCGAGCCGTGCGAGTGTGTAGCCCAGCGCGCTCTTGACGGCGTTCGGCCTGCCGTCGAATCCGAGCCAGCTTCCGTCGGGTCCACGTAGTGCCCCGAACTTCACCGACAGCACGACCTCGTCGCGGTTGCGCTCGCTCAGTGCCCGACCGATGAGCATCTCGTTGTGGCCGGCACCGTAGAAGTCGCCTGTGTCGACCAGGTCGACGCCGGCGTCGAGCGCAGCGTGGATGGTGCGGATCGATTCGCAGTCGCTGGAATCGCCGTATGCGCCGGACATACCCATGGCACCGAGACCGATGCGCGACACCGTGGGTCCGGTATTTCCCAATCGTGTTCTGTTCATGCCGTCCACTGTGTGCTCTGTGGCGATTGTCGCGCCAGAGAGCGGTTGTCAGGGGACTGCCCGTCCCTGGTTCGGCTCGACGATTCGGTGGACACTGAGCGAGTGGAACGTGACGAACTGGCCGACTTTCTCCGACGACGACGGGCGCTGCTGACGCCCGAGGACGTCGGTGTGTCACCCGGACCGCGCCGCCGCACGCCGGGGCTGCGCCGCGACGAAGTGGCACTGCTGGCCGGGATGTCCACCGATTACTACACCCGCCTCGAACAGCGTCGTGGGCCGCATCCGTCCACGCAGATTCTCGGTTCGCTCGCCCGCGCGCTGAGATTGGACGACGACGAGCGCGACCATCTCTACATCCTCGCCGGCCAGGCACCCTCCACCCGTGTCGGCGCGGACAAGCACGTCGGGCCCGGCCTGATGCACCTGCTGACCAAGCTCGACGACACTCCGGCCTGCGTCGTGACAGACCTCGGCGAGATCCTGGCGCACAACGCGATGTACCTCGCGCTGGCCGAGGACCCGCGCACGTACACCGGGCTCGACAGGTACGTGGTGTGGCGGTGGTTCACCGATCCCGGCACGCGCCGCAACTTCGTCCGCGAGGACTGGGATCGGATGGGCCACAAACACGTAGCCGATCTCCGAGCAGTGTCGGCCAGGCGAGCGGGCGATCCCGAGGTCGCTGTACTGGTCGAGCGTCTACGCGCCGCCAGCTCCGAGTTCGAGACGATTTGGAGCGAGCACCGAGTCGCATACAAGACGTCGGCGTCCAAACGCTTCGTGCATCCCGAACTCGGCGTGATCGCCGTTCACTGCGAGACCCTCGTGACCCAGAGAGAGGGCCAGCATCTCCTGGTCTATTCGCCGCAGCCGGGAACCGACGCCCGCGAGAAATTGAATCTGCTCGGGGTCATCGGTACTCAGCACCTGGGCGTCACTGCCTCCGAGTAGTCGAGGGCTCGTTCACACTCGACCCGCAAGAATCAGCGCGAACCGGGAATCGGAGTCGGACCACAGATGCTCGACGCCGAATCCCGCTGCAGCCAGTTCTTCGGTGATGCCGTCCGGTCGGAACTTCGCCGAGATCTCGGTGCGCAATTCCTCGCCCGCCTCGAAATGCACGTGCAGATCGAGATCGGCGATATACACCTCCTGCGTCGATGTCGCCCGCAGTCGCATCTCGATCCACTCCTGCTCGGCGTTCCACAGCGCGACGTGCTCGAACGCATCGGGATCGAAAGTGCCACCCAGGCGAGAGTTGATCACCGACAGCACGTTTCGATTGAACTGCGCCGTCACCCCCGCTGCGTCGTCGTACGCCGGAACCAGCACGTCCGGGTCGATGACCAGTCCGACGCCGAGGAGCAGGTGCTCCCCTGGATCGAGCGCGCCTGCGATCGCCTTCAGAAAGTCCTCGCGCTCCTCGGGGATGAGGTTGCCCAGGGTGCCACCGAGAAACGCGATGGTGCGCGCGCCCCCGCCGGGCAGATTGTGCAGAGTATCGGTGAAGTCGCTGACGATGCCGTGCACCTCGAGAGCGGGAAACTCTTGGGCGATCTGCTCGATGGCTCCCTCGAGCGCCGTGACCGACACATCCTGCGGCACATAGGTGTTCAACGAACCGTGCTTGGCCCCTGCAGCGAGCAGGATCTTCGTCTTCTCCGACGAGCCCGACCCGAGCTCGATCAACATGGTGGATTCGGTCGCCTCGGCGATGTCGAGGGCATGCTCTTCGAGCAGGGCACGTTCGGTGCGGGTCGGAAAGTACTCGGGCAGCTCGGTGATCCGCTCGAACAGCTCGCTGCCCACGGCGTCGTAGAAGTATTTGGGCGAGAGCCACTTCGGCGTGGACGTCAACCCGTCTCGCACGTCCTTACGCAATTCGTCCACCAGTGCCGTGTCGGCGAGGTGTACCTCGACAGTGCTCATGTGTGCTCCTCTTCGTCGAGACGGGAAACGGTGAACTCGGACGCCGTGGCAACGACGAGACTGCGGTCGTCGACGGGCGTCCAGTCGGAATTGTCGTCGGTGGGTTCGGACGCGATCGTGACGGCGTCACCGGAACTGCGGACGGACAGTGCGTGATGCACTGCGGTGGCGTACAAATTCTCCCCGTCGCCGAGGAGAAAGTTGAGCCTGGACCCCGGTGCGCGCGCCTCGATACGCCGAACCAGAGCGGCAAGCGCTGCCGGCGGTTCGAGGGTTGCGAGCAACTGCCGCAGAACGATCCAGACTGCGGCCGCGTCGGTCGGAGCCGGCAACGTGAGTGCATCTTCGGGCGGCACCTCGGACCACAGGTCGGTCAGTGAGTGGGGCCAGCCGCGGACCACTCCGTTGTGACTGAATGCCCATCGGCCGTCGGTGAACGGTGCGCAGGCCGATCGCTCCACCGGCATTCCCACCGTTGCCGATCGCACGGCGGCGATCACCGACGTCGAATCGAGCTGCGGCAGAACATCGTCGACCGCGGGGTCGGTCCAGATCGGCATGGCGTTGCGGTAGCTGCGAACCGAACCGGCCTGCCACCATGCGACCCCGAAGCCGTCGGCATTGATGGTGCCCCCGCCGCGCATGTCGTCGGGGGCATACGACTGCACCCGCAAACTGTGATCGCCGCCGGTGAGCACTCCCCCGACCGATGTGAGAGGGCCGAGATACCCGAGATGTCGGCACATTCAGCTGGGCTCGACGTCGCGGGCCAACCGGAATCCGCTGAAGATCTGGCGTCGGATCGGGTGATCCCAGTTGCGGAACGTGCCCCGACATGCCACCTCGTCGGTGCCGAACGAGCCGCCGCGCAACACCTTGTAGTCGCCACGAAGAAACACCTCGGAGTACTCGGCGTACGGAAACGCCTCGAATCCGGGGTACGGCTCGAAATCCGAGGAGGTCCACTCCCATACATCACCGATGAGGTGATGCACACCTGCCGAGGAGGCACCGTCGGGATACGCGCCGACGTCCGCCGGTTCCAGATGCCGCTGATTCAGATTGGCATGTGCTGGAGTGGGTTCGGCATCGCCCCACGGGTACGCGTTGCTGGTGCGAGTGTCGGCGTCGAAACGCGCGGCCTTCTCCCACTCGGCCTCCGTCGGCAGTCGCTTGCCTGCCCAGCGGGCGTAGGCGTCGGCCTCGAACCAGCACACGTGCACCACGGGCTGCTGTGGGCGAACCTTCTTGGACACCCCGAAACTGCGACGCCACCAGGTTCCGTCGGAGTCTGACTCCCAGAACTGTGGCGCGGTCAGGTTCGCGTCGACGCGATGCTGCCAACCCTTCTCGGTCCACAGTTCGCGGCGTCGGTAACCGCCGTCGGCGATGAAATCCATGAACTGCGCGTTGGTGATCGGTGCCCGGTCGATGGCGAAGGTGGGTACGTGCACCGAATGAGCCGGTCGCTCGTTGTCCAGTGCCCACGGGTCGAGCGAGGTCCCCATCGAGAACGGGCCACCCGCGATGACGGCCTCACCCGACACCGGCACCACCGAGGCCGGTGGCGCAGGAGCCGTGAGAACCGCGGGCCCCGAACGCAATTGATGGGTCGCGAGCATGGTCTCGTCGTGCTGCTGTTCGTGCTGGGCGATCATGCCGAACGCGAAACCGTGCTTCTCGACCGGTCGACCCTCGAAAGTGCTGTGATCGAGCACATCCCAGGCCTTGTCGCGCACGGTCCGGACGTAGACGCGCGCCTCGTCCGGAGTGAGCAAGGGAAGCGACGTACGCGAAGACCGCGAGTGCTTGAACGCGTCGTACAGCTCGTCGATGTCCGGACGGACGGGATCGCGGCCACCGACGTCGCGTACGAGCCAGAGTTCCTCTTGACTACCGATGTGCGCGAGATCCCACACCAGCGGGCTCATCAACGGCGAATGCTGCGCCATCAGTTCGGTCTCGTCCACACAGTCGGTGAGTGCGCCGCTGCGGGCACGACTGCGAGTGAGGACCGTTTCGATTCTGTTCCTGAGTTGTTCGGCGCTCACACCGATTCCTTTCGAGTCCGAAATTCCCGTGTCGCCGTGTCGAATTCACTGGGGGGCTCGCCCGCACCGCATCGGCGAGATGCCGCCGACAGCAACTCGGAGTACTCGCCGCCGACCTCCGCGGCGAGTTGGAGCAATTCGGTTGCCGCCGCAAGGAGGTCGTCGTCGGCCAACCCGAAGCGGGCCGCGTCGAGCCACCGTCCCGCCGTTCCGCCGCCGATCTCGGTGGCGCGAGCCACCAGTTCGGGTGTGGACAACAGCGCCTCGAACGCCGCGGCCGGAACCACCCACTGACCGTCCGGCTGCGCATCGAGATAGCGAATCTCGAAGTGCCCACATGCGCGCACCTTGGGGAACAGGGTGGTCAGGTGATAATCGAGGTCACTGTAGGTCGGCGCGCGTCCGACGATGCCGGGATCGTCCATCCACTGAGCGAACGTGGTGCCCGCAGGTGCTTCCCAGTTCGGCGTGACGCCCTGGATGCAGAGCAATGGAACGTCGAGTGCCCAGCGTGCGTAGTCGGCAATCGGGTCACCGGTGTTCGGAACCGCAGTTCTGCTGGAATCGGTTCTGCTGGAGTCGAGTTCGAGCCAGGTTCGCATCCGCTGCGATGCCCAGTCCCCGGCAGGTGCTCCGGCGAGTTCAGGAGAGCGGGCAAACGCGGACACAAAGGCGGGACCGATGACGTGGAGCATGTGCCAGCGCGCGGCGACCTCGGCGCGATCACGTCCGGCGTCGACGCTCACCTGAGCCGCAGCGGTGTTGCACATCATCAACTTCCCGAAGGGGCCGATGGTGGTGAACCGATTCTCCATCGCACAGTACCGCGGGAGGACGAGGAGGCGTTCCGGTGCCCGAGCGGTATCGGCCGGAACGGACGCCATGTCGATGCCGGCATCACCGAGGATGTTCCGCAGCCGCTGGGCATCGGCGTCGAGCATCGGTGCGAGTCGAGAAACGGATACATAAGGCGAACTGGACAATTCGACCTGACCACCGGGTTCGACGGTGACGATGCTTCCGCCCGGCAACGACAGGGCGGGTGATTCGGGATCGATACTGCGCGGGGAGTGAACACCGAGCGCATCGGCCAGAGCCGAGAGGGTCGGACGGGTTCCGTCGTCGAGGGCGGTGAGCCACTCGAGTTCGGCACCGACGAGTGCCGGTGGCCCCAGCTTGAAACACACCTTCGACACGTATGCCTCTGCTGCCGGGCGCGAGCTCAGCCCGAGAGACTTCTCGTTGGACGACACTCATTCCTTCTTTCCGCACTCAACACGTTCTCCGCTCGGAGAACGTACCCAGCTGCGAGGATCGAAAACGCCGCGATCCCTCGTCCGGTCGAGGCTACCGATTGTGGAACTCTGGTGCCCGAGAGTTCGCAACCGAAAGGACGACCGATGCTCGATCACGACCGCATTCGACGCGACACCCCAGGTGCGTCGGCCCGCGTGTTTCTCGACAGCGCCGGATCCTCGTTGCCCCCGACCGTCGTCCTCGACACCGCGATCGCGCATCTACGCCGCGAAGCGGAGATCGGCGGCTACCGGGCCGCGAACGAACGACTCGACGACCTCGCCGCGGTCAAGACCTCGATTGCAACATTGATCGGCGCGCAGGCGTCGAGCATTGCACTGAGCGATTCCGCGACGCGGGCCTGGACGGACTTCTTCTACTCGGTGCCGCTCTCGGCCGGCGACCGAATCCTGCTGTGCCAGGCCGAGTACGCCAGCAATGCCATCTCCGCCCTCCACCGCGCCGAAGTCACCGGAGCGACCGTCGAGGTCATGCCGAGCGACGCATCGGGACGCATCGATCTGGACGCGCTGGAATCGATGCTCGACGACCGCGTGAAACTGATCTCGGTGGTGCACGCCCCCACGAACGGCGGCCTGATCAATCCCGCCCGTGCCGTGGCCGATCTCGCCCACCGGCACGGTGCACTGGTCCTGCTCGACGCCTGCCAGTCCATCGGGCAGCTGCGCGTCGACGTCGAGGAGTTGGGAGTCGACGCCCTCTCGGCCACCGGCCGCAAATGGTTGCGCGGCCCACGCGGAACGGGCTTCCTCTACCTGCGTCCGGGATTGGCGTCGACGCTGCATCCGCCGGCCCTGGACCTGCACAGCGCAGAGTGGACCGATGGACGGACGTACCGGATGGCAGACGACGCCACGCGTTTCGAATTCTGGGAATGCGACGTCGCGGCCAGGCTCGCGCTCGGTGCGGCCGTCGACTACCTGCTCGAACTCGGTATCGACCGAGTCGAAGACGCCGTCGTCGAACGTGCCGACTACCTCCGCTCGGGGCTTCGGAAGGTTCCCGGGGTGACCGTGCGCGACCTCGGCGACCGTAAGAGCGGCATCGTATCCTTCACCGTCGACGGCGAGGATCCCGTGGCAGTGCGTGACCGACTGGCCGAACGAAACGTGACGGTCACCGTCAGCCATCGCGGTTCCACGCGTCTGGACATGACGGGCCGGGGACTCGACGCCGTCGTGCGTGCATCTCCGCACTATTTCGTCGCGTTCGCCGAACTGGACGCGATGCTCGCTGCGCTCGCAGGTGAGTGAGACTTCGTAGCAGGGTCGGCAGGAGTGGAGCCGGCGGAACGACCCGTCGAACCGTCGCTCACATGGGTTCCGCGGAGGTAGGCAGCCACGCCAATTGCGGAGACCACGAGTCCGCCGAGCCCGAGCCAGGTGATCTCGTCGCCGAACATCAGCAAGGCCCACAGCATGGTCGTCGGCGGTGTCAGGTAGAGCAGCACGCTGGCGCGCGTCGGACCGTTGCGACGCACCACGAACAGGTACGCGCCGTATGCCCCGAAGGTGGAGAGCACCACCGTCCAGGCCACGGCGGCGATAAAGCCGGTCGTCATCGGCGGCGCGACGTCCCCGGCCAGAGCACTCCACGTCATGAATCCGACTGCGCTGATGGAACATTGAATCGCCATCGCCAGCGCGATCGGCTCCTTCGGTGCCAGCACGCGTTGGCCGATCGTGCCCACCGACAGTGCCAGCATTCCGGCAGCCGGTAGCAGGTAGACCGGCCAGAAGAGGTCGGCACCGGACAGGTCTCCGACCACCACCAGCGAGACACCCGCGATCCCGACGACGAGTCCCAGAATCTGCCGTCGTCCCACGCGTTCGCCGAAGATCCTGCTCGACGCCATCGCGACCACCAGTGGCTGCAACGCGGCGATCAAGGCGGCGACGCCGGGTGGCACGCCCATCCCGATGCCGGTGATGGTCGCACCGAGGTAGAGGAACTGGCAGAACAGGCCCAGGACGGCATGGATTCGGATGGCATGCCAGGTGGGGGTCAGTTTCCGGAACCGGCACCACGCGATCAGCAACGCCGCCGCGGCGAGGTAGCGCCAGGCCAGAAGCGTGTGGGCCGGGGCTTCGGCGGTTCCGAGCTCTGCTCCGATGAAGCCCGAACTCCACAACACCACCAGTGCTGTACCCGCAATGACGTCGACTCTCGATCTCATGAAGCGATGTAAACATACAGGTCTGTATACTCGCAGTGCACCTGCCGCTCACCAGCGCTTTCGAAAGGCAACCATGCTCGACAAGCCGCTCACCCCCGCCGGAGAACGCATCCTGACCGTCGCCAGCGACCTGTTCTACGCCCGCGGGATTCGCGCCGTCGGAGTCGACCTCATCGCGGAGGAGGCCGGCACCACGAAGAAAACGCTGTACGACCGATTCGGCTCCAAGGACGGCCTGGTGCAGCGGTACCTCACCCGCCGATACGGCCTGTGGTGCGATCACGTGACCCGGTACGTCGAATCCCTCGAATCCGGCGACGCGCGCATCCTCGGGGTGTACGACGCCCTCGATCTGTGGATGCGCGACAACCATCGCGGCTGCGGATTCGTCAACGCCTTCGCGGAGTTCGGCGGTACCGGCAGCCCGGTGCTCGCGATCATCGAGTCCGAGAAGGAATGGACGAGATCGTTGTTCGCGCGTTTGGCCACCGAAGCCGGTTACCCCGATGCCGAGCAGCTCGGAACCCGACTGTCGGTACTGCACGAGGGCGCGGTGGTGATGGGCACAGCGGGAGCTCGCGATGACGCGATCGTGGTCGCGCGGGGCATCGCGTTCGATCTGCTCGCTGCGCTCGCAGTGGTGCGGACAGGTGCCCCAGGGGGCGCATAGCCAAGCCACTGCGCGGCATCGTGTATTGTTTCCCAGGTTGTCTCGGCGAGGGTAGATCCAGATTCCCAGGATCCACCGTTATCGACGCGGCTCGGCCCCGTTGGCCGCGCTCGTTCGTGTCCGCCCCGACGAGCTTGACCGCCCGACGAAGTACGCCGCACGAACCACAGTTATCAGGAGCATCCAGCACCATGGCATCGAAGGTAAACAACCTCACCGCACAGGTCCGCACCGAATTCGGCAAGGGAGCCGCCCGCCGCACCCGTCGCGACGGCCTCGTTCCCGCAGTTCTGTACGGACACGCCACCGACCCCCAGCACCTCGCACTGGACGCTCGCGCGTTCGCAGCCGTGCTGCGTAACGACGGCACCAACGCCGTGCTGACCCTCGACATCGACGGCAAATCGCAGCTGGCGCTGACCAAGTCGATCGTCGTGCACCCGATCCGTCGCAGCATCGAGCACGCCGACCTCCTCGTCCTGAAGAAGGGCGAGCGCGTCACCGTCGAGGTCAACATCATCGTCGAGGGCGACGCCGCACCGGGCACCCTGGTCACCACCGACTCGACCGCGGTCGAGATCGAGGCCGACGCACTGGAGATCCCGGAGAACTTCGTCGTCTCCGTCGAAGAGGCTCAGATCGGTACTCAGATCACCGCAGCCGACCTCGCCCTTCCGTCCGGCGTCACGCTGGTGTCCGACGGCGAGACGCTGCTCGTGAACGTCGTCGAGGCTCCGTCCGAGGAAGACCTCGAGGCCGACGGCGAAGGCACCGAGCCCATCTCCGAAGAGGGCGACGCCGAGACTCAGGAAGAAGCCGAGTCCTCGGACGAGGACAGCTCCGACGAGAGCTGATTCTCCACCTGCACGCTCGACGGCGCGCTGCTTCCCTCGGGAGCAGCGCGTCGTTCGTTTCGAAGGCCTGATGAGACAATGACGACCGTGAGTGTTGATCCCGCAGCGCCGGCCCTGATCGTCGGCCTCGGCAATCCCGGCCCGCAGTACGAAAAGACCCGTCACAACGTGGGATTCATGGTGGCCGACGCCCTGGCCGGACGCATCGGTTCCGCGTTCTCCTCGCACAAGAAGTCCAACTCCGACATCGTGCAGGCCCGTCTCGGCAGTCGCTCGGTGGTCATCGCCAAGCCGCGCACCTTCATGAATCTCTCGGGCCAACCAGTGGCTGCGTTGGCGCGCTTCTTCTCGATCGAGCCTGCGAACATCGTCGTGGTGCACGACGAGTTGGACATCGACTTCGGTGCTCTACGACTCAAACTCGGCGGCGGCGAAGGTGGCCACAACGGCCTCCGCTCGATCTCGCAGCACCTGAGCACCAAGGACTATCTGCGGGTGCGCGTCGGCGTCGGGCGACCACCGGGACGGATGGATCCGGCGTCTTTCGTGCTCAAGCCGTTCTCCGCTGCCGAGCGCAAGGACCTCGGCGTCGTGGTCGAGGAAGCAGCCGACGCCGCCGAGCTCCTGCTCTCGGCCGGACTCGAGGCCGCACAGAATACGGTGCACCCGCGCTGATCCTCACACCCCTGTTCTGAGGTGCGCGCCCGTTCTCGCTTCCTGACGCACGCGCGCACCCCGTAAAAACGGCGTGAGGTCTCCTGCGGGTTCAGTTCAGCAGCGACGCCGAATTCGCCCGCCGCAGTTTGCCGCTCGACGTCTTCGGGATGCTGCCCGGCCCCAATACCGCGACGGTTCGCGGCCGCACTCCGACCTCCGAATGCACGGCATGGATCACTTCACGTTCGATGCGCCTGACCTCGTCCGGCTTGTCGATGTCGTTGGTTTCCACAGCCACCGCGAAACTTTCGCGTTTGTCACCGGCATCGAGCCGAATGGCGACGGCGTTGCCCGGCCGCACACCGGCGACGGTGCCCGCGGCCCGTTCGATGTCGGTGGGATAGATGTTGCGGCCACCCATGATGATGACGTCCTTGATTCGCCCGCAGACGACCACCAGTTCGTCCTCGGTGATGTAGCCGACGTCGCCGGTGTCGAGCCAGCCGTCCGCGTCGAGCGTCGACACCGGGCCGTCGACGGTGATGTATCCGGGCGTGACGGCCTTGCCTCGCACCTCGATGATGCCGACGCCCCGTGCGGTGAGCACCTGCCCCTCCTTGTCCACGACACGGCCCTCCAACCCGGGAACGAACTTGCCGAGCGTTGCCAGCGATCGGGTGTTACCGCGAGTGGAGGGCACGGCACGACCGAGGGTCTCGAGCAGATCCGCGTCGACCACGTCGATCACCTGCCCCTGATCGGGATCCGGAATCGACACTGCCAGAGTCGTTTCCGCCATTCCGTAGACCGGAGCCAGTGCGAGCGGGTTCAGCTTGTACCGGGCTCCGGCCTCGGCGAGCGCGATCATGGTGTCCGGATCGACCGGCTCGGCTCCGTTCCAGGCGTAGCGCAGAGTCGACAGGTCGAGGTCCAGGTCGTCCTCCGCCTGACCGAGCCGCCGCGCCAGCAGCGAGTAGGCGAAATTGGGTGCTGCCGTAACGGTTCCGCGGTACTTGTGAATCAGCTTGGCCCACAACAGCGGCGAGCGCAGGAAGTCCAGCGGAGTGATACTGACGACCTCGGCACCGACCTGCATGGGCACCGACAGGAAGCCCACCATGCCCATGTCGTGGAACAGCGGCAGCCAACTGACCATCACATCGGTTTCGACATCGAATTCGATGCGGTCGATCATGGCGTAGGCATTGACGTAGAAGTTCTCGTGCGTGATCCGTACGGCCTTCGGCGAACCGGTCGATCCGGAGGTGAGCTGCTGCAGCGCGATATCGGACTCGGACGTGGGCACCGGATCGATGTCGCGACCGGTCTTCATGTCCTCGATCTTCAGCACGGTGATGCCGCGCTCCTCGAGCACGGGTGCGGCGATGTCGAACGGGGCCCCGAGGATCACGGCCTTGGCCTCGATCATCCGCACGACGGTCTCGGTGTCCTCACCCCAGACGGCGAGGTCGGTCCGCGGTGTCGGCTGATGCAGCATCGTCACCGATCCCCCGCGCATCCAGGTCGCCTGGCACGCCGGAGCGATGTCGACCGGCTGACCGGCCAGGATGCCGATCGCATCTCCGTGTTCGACGCCTGCGTCGGCCAACGCACCGGCCATCCGACGCGCCTGCTCGTGGATTTCACCCCAGGACTGTCGCAATGCCTCGTCGGGCTCGCCGGTGATCAGACCGTGCTTGCTGGTGCTCGCGGTCTCGAACATCTCTTCGGTGAACTTGCTCAACGCGCGTCTCCTCGTGAGGGAATCCCGGCCCACCGTCCACAGTAGGCAGTCCCGCCCCGACCGAAGGGTGCAACAGGCCGCGTATCCTTGATTTCTGCCCCGGCGCCCGATTCGGTGCCGCCCTTGCTAGGAGAATGAGGTTTTCGTGAGCACCCCGTCCAGTACCCCCGACGTCGACGCCACGATCGACGGGTCCGGACCGGCAGCGCTCGACGAGTCCGGAACCACCCGCAGCCGGGCCACAGAGCTCGAGACCGAGGTCGCGAGGCGTCGAACATTCGCGGTGATCTCGCACCCCGACGCCGGCAAGTCGACGCTCACCGAGGCCCTCGCCCTGCATGCACGCGTCATCTCCGAGGCCGGAGCCATCCACGGCAAAGCCGGCCGTCGCTCCACCGTTTCCGACTGGATGGAGATGGAGAAGGCCCGTGGCATCTCGGTGAGTTCGACTGCGCTGCAGTTCAATTACCAGACCTCCCCCGACGCGGAGATCACCAACGTCATCAACCTCGTCGACACCCCCGGCCACGCCGACTTCTCCGAGGACACCTACCGCGTGCTCACCGCCGTCGACGCGGCCGTGATGCTGATCGACGCCGCCAAGGGTCTGGAGCCGCAGACCCTCAAGCTGTTCCAGGTGTGCCGCCAGTTCGGCATCCCGGTCATCACCGTCATCAACAAGTGGGACCGCCCGGGTCAGTCGCCGCTCGAGCTGCTCGACGAGATCGAGTCGCGGATCGGCCTGACTCCGACGCCTCTCTACTGGCCCGTCGGGATCGCCGGCGACTTCCGCGGCCTGCTCGACGTACAGGACGGCAGCTACATCCGGTTCACCCGTACTGCCGGCGGTGCCACCATCGCGCCCGAGGAATTCATGACGGCCGAGGCCGCCGCCGAACGTGAGGGCGTCGACTGGGACACCGCCGTCGAGGAAAGTGATCTGCTGATCTCGAGCGGTCAGCAGCACGATCAGGAGATGTTCCTGGCCGGTCAGACGTCGCCGGTGATCTTCGGCTCCGCGATGCTCAACTTCGGCGTCCGGCAGATTCTCGACACCCTCGTCGC
This sequence comes from Rhodococcus sp. 15-725-2-2b, assembly GCF_002259075.1. Lineage (NCBI taxonomy): Bacteria > Bacillati > Actinomycetota > Actinomycetes > Mycobacteriales > Nocardiaceae > Rhodococcus > Rhodococcus sp. 15-725-2-2b. The sequence goes on from NZ_NPFL01000004.1 coordinate 229,247, forward strand.
TCTGGCACCCGCCCCCGGCGCGCGCGACGACGTCTCGGGCGGGGTACGCGAGGTCACCGATCCGTTCAGCGCCGTCGTGTTCAAGGTGCAGGCAGGCATGGACACCGCGCACCGCGACCGCCTGGCGTTCATGCGCGTGGTCTCCGGAGTGTTCGAGCGCGGCATGGTCGTCACCCACTCGCAAACCAAGAAGCCGTTCACCACCAAGTACGCGTTGACGGTGTTCGGTCGCGATCGTACGACCGTCGAGAACGCCTATCCGGGAGACATCGTCGGCCTCGTCAACGCGACCGCACTCGCCCCCGGGCACACGCTCTACACCGACAAGAAGGTCGAGTTCCCGCCCATTCCGTCGTTCGCGCCCGAGCACTTCTCGGCACTGCGGGTCGACAGCGCCGACAAGTACAAGAAGTTCCGCCGGGCCGTCGAGCAACTCGACTCCGAAGGTGTGGTTCAGGTGCTGCGCAACGACATTCGCGGCGACGCCTCCCCCGTGCTCGCCGCCGTCGGACCCATGCAGTTCGAGGTGGTCACCGCACGAATGAAGACCGAGTTCGGCGTCGACGCCCGAATGGAACCGCTCGGATACTCCCTTGCCCGACGCACCGACGCGGCCTCGGCCGTCGAGTTGGGTCGCCAGCGCGGAGTCGAGGTCTTCACCCGCACCGACGGTGCGCTGCTGGCACTGGTGAGCGACAAGTGGCGTCTGCAGTACATCCAGAAGGAGATGCCCGAGCTGACTCTCGAACCACTCGTCGCCGCGGGTGATCAGTAGCACCGGCGTGCTGATCGATCTGCTCGACGCAGAGTTCTCCGTACTGGGGCACCCGATTCTGTGGCGTGAGGTGGTCGGCAACGGTTTCGGCTTGCTCTCGGCGATCGGCGGGATGCGGCGCGTCGTATGGGCGTGGCCGGTGGGGATCATCGGCAATGCGCTGCTGTTCACGGTCTTCCTCGGCGGCGTGTTCCACACTCCGCAGGCTCTCGATCTGTACGGCCAGGCCGGGCGACAACTGATGTTCATCGCGGTGAGCGTCTACGGGTTGATGCGTTGGCTGCGGGACTCCAAACGGTCGGGGGCAGCGGTTCTACCGCGGTGGGGCACGGCGCGGGAGCGGACCGCGATGATCGTCGTCGCGATCGTCGGCACGGTGCTGTTCGCGCAACTGTTCGGCTACCTCGGCTCGTTCGGCAAGTGGGCCGACGCGTGGATCTTCACCGGATCCATGCTGGCGACCTTCGGAATGGCTCGTGGACTCACCGAGTTCTGGCTGATCTGGATCGCGGTGGACATCGTGGGCGTTCCGCTGCTGATCGTCGCCGGGTTCTATCCCTCCGCGGTTCTCTACCTGGTGTATGCCGCGTTCGTGGCCTGGGGTTTTGCCGTGTGGTTCAGAGTTCAGAACAAGAACTTCGGTCAAAAAATGGCGTCGTAAACAATCGTGATGATACTCTCAGCGTGTCCGAACAAACTTCGAGTACGTTTCTGCGTGCTCGACGCCGAGTAGCCCGTCCTGATCGATGCCCGATCGTGACATCTCGGCGCGGAACCACCTGGGATCACGATGAAGTGGAAAACGACATGACTAAGGGATCGAACTACCCATTGGCCGGGATCAAGGTCGGTGGCGTTCCTGCGCATCGTTTGGCGACGCCGCCGAAGTCCGACTCCACTTCACCCGCCGGTGGCCGCACCGATTCTTCGGCGGCAGCGCCCGCCGAGAAGGCGGCCGAGACCTCTACCACCGAGAATTCGGAGGCAGTGGCCACGTCCACCGATAAGGCGTCCGCAACAACGCCTGCACCAGCAACGTCGTCCGTCACGGATTCAACGACCCCCCGCGCGGATCGACGTCGTCCAGAGAAGCCCGCCACGGAATCGAACGAGGTTGAAGTGACTACAAGCGATCAGATCTCAGAACACGGCCTGCCCACCAACGGCCGCTCCACGTCTCACGGCTCCAGCTCCTCGCCGTCGCTCGGTCGCGGCCAGGGACCGGACCGTCGTACCGCCATGGGCGTCGCCTCGGTACGCATCGCAGGCCGCCTGACCCAGAACGAGCTCGGCAGCCGCACCGGCGACATCCGCACCCCCGACACCTCCGTCGGTCCCGACGAGCTGCTCCAGCTCCTCGGCGAATACCTCGTCTCGGGTGGCCTGCAGAACCCCGAGATCCACGTTCGCTCCAACGGCCAGACCATCGTGCTGGACCTGCAGAACCCCGCCAAGGGCTACCGCTGACCCCTACCGGTCACAACAGCTGCTGGAATGCCTCTGGTCGCACCATCTCGAGTACCAGAGGCTTCCATTGCGGCGCACGGTCCTTGTCGACCAGCACCGCACGAACGCCCTCGGCGAAGTCCGGTTCGGTGATGATCCACGTCGCCATCCGCAACTCCCGATCGAGGCATTCACGCAACGTGCTGTCGGCCCCGCGTGTGATCAGCGCGTCGGTTGCCATCAGGGACGTGGGCGACAGCGTCGCCAACTGAGTCTTCGTCGTCCGCGACCAGGGCGTGTCGCACACCAGCGCATCGATGATGTCGACCAGTGAGCTCCTCTCGAACACTGCAGCCACCGCCTCGGCGTCGAACGACAGTTCGGTGGTCGACGGCGCAGTGGTGTATCGATCCAATACCTCGTCGAGATCCATGCCTGCGAGAATGTCCGCCTTCAGATCGGACACGACCTCGCTCGGGCAGAAATGCGTCGCCAATCCCAGTGCGAGCGCATCGGTTCCGGTGATACGAGTTCCCGTCAGCGCCAGGTACCGTCCGGCATGGCCCGGCAGGCGCGAGAGAAAGTAGCTCGACCCCACATCCGGCACGAAACCGATCGCCGTCTCCGGCATCGCCAACACGGCGTTCTCGGTGACGATGCGGACGCTGCCGTGAATCGAAATTCCCAGGCCACCACCGAAAGCCGCCGCTTCGATGACGGCGACGTACGGCTTGGGGTAGCCGGCAATCACCTCGTCGAGGTCGTACTCCGCCGCGAAGTACGCCGGGCCCGCCTCGTGGTCACCGTCGACGACGGCCTGCCGAATCGCCTTGATGTCACCGCCGGCGCAGAACGCCCGAGGTGAACTGCTCGTCACCAGAACAGAAGTGACCGCATCGTCGTCTCGCCACGCATCGAGTGCGGCGCGGATCCCGTCGATCATCGCACCGTTCAACGAGTTCAGAGCCTCCGGCCGGTTCAGGACGATATGCCCCACTCCGCCCACGGTCTCGGCTTCGACAACGGCCACTGTTGACTCCTTCACACGCACCTCGTTCGACGCGTAACAGTAGCGCTATTCGCGAGACTCGACCGACCGTGGACGCGCGTCAGCGGGAATGTCGGCGGGAGGACACGGCCGCTCCTCGGCAGTGAACCATCCACGATAGAGAAACAGCTGCCCGAGCACCGGGCTCTTCACCTCGATCTCGATGCGATGCCGTTCCTCGGCCGCATCCCACCACTCGCGACCGATCGTCACCGCCGACGCCGGCTTCGGCAACTTCGGCGCAAGAGGGCCGAGCAGGAATCGCGGAACCTCGCTCTCGAGCACCAGTCCACCATCGGCATCGACCTCACACCTGGTGTGCACCACCATGTCCGACGAGAAACCCAGGTAGTCCAAGGCATACGCGTCGGACTCGGCGGAGGACACCATCACCGAGTTCATTCCCTGCGGGCGACCGGCGAAAGCGAAACGCCGCACGAAAGACATTGTCTCGCGGCCCAGTTCGTCGACATACGCATAGTTGGCGATGGTGAACGGCACGTCCTTGCCCACACCCGCGGGAAAGAGTCCACGCTTGCGGCCGGCCCACAGCAACGGCGGCGGCACGAGCCGAGAATGCGTCATCTCCTCCATCACGCCAACCCCGAACTGGGCGAGATCGTCCGAGGACTGCAATCCGAAGCGCCACTGAACCTTGGGATGCAGACGGGCAAAGTCCGAACCGAGTACTTTCGCGACGACCGATGTCATGACTCCAGTATGCGCTGCGCGCAGGTGAGCGAAACTTCGTAGCAGATTACGAATTACCGTTCACGTGCCGCAGGCTCTACTCCAGCTCGGCGGCCAGTTCCATCCATCGTTCCTCGGCGACATCCTTGTCCGCGAGGACCTGCTTGAGCTCGGTGTCGAGGGCGACGAGCTTGCCCTGCTCGGTGGACGCGTCGACGAGTTCGGCATGCAACTCGACCTCACGCTTGGAGAGCCGAAGGACGAGCTTTTCGAGCTTGCTCAGTTCCTTACGGGCCGCGCGCTCGGACGCCGCATCCCGGGTCGCCTTCTTCGGCACCGCGCCGGTGGTCAACGAATCCGGAGTGGCCTCGGCCGCGAGAACCGACCGGCGACGCAGGTACTCGTCGATCCCGCCGGGCAGATTGGTGAGCTTGCCGTCGCCGAACAGTGCCCAGGTGGAATCACAGATGCGCTCGATCAGGTACCGATCGTGACTGATGACGACGAGGGTGCCCGCCCAGCCGTCGAGGATGTCCTCGAGCTGCTGCAGGGTGTCGATGTCGAGATCGTTGGTGGGCTCGTCGAGCAACAGCACGTTCGGCTCGGCCATCAACACGCGCGTCAGCTGGAGCCGACGACGCTCACCGCCGGAGAGATCTCCGACGGGGGTGCGCTGACGCGCCGGGGTGAAGCCGAGCCGCTCCGCGAGCTGCCCGGCCGAGATCTCACGGTCACCCAACGTGATCCGCTCGGCCACTTCCTTGACCGCATCGAGAACACGCAGCTTCTTGGGTAGGTCGTCCAATTCCTGCTTGAGCCAACCGATCTTGACCGTCTGGCCCTGGATGCGCTTACCCGCAGCAGGCTGCAGTTCACCAGCGAGCGTGCGGAGCATCGTGGTCTTGCCCGAACCGTTGACGCCGACCAGGCCGACGCGCTCACCGGGAGCCAGACGCCAGGTGAAGTCCTTCACCAGTTCTCGGCCGTCGGGAGTCTCCAGGCGCGCGTCCTCGAGTTCGATGACGACCTTGCCGAGACGACGCTGAGCGAACGAGGACAACGCGACGGAGTCACGCGGAGCCGGAACGTCGGCGATCAGAGCCTCGGCCGCCTCGATGCGGTACTTCGGCTTGGAGGTACGAGCCGGGGCACCGCGGCGCAGCCACGCCAACTCCTTGCGCGCGAGGTTGCGTCGACGCTCCTCGGACGCGTCGGCCTGACGGGACCGCTCGGCGCGCGCGAACACCCAGTCGTTGTAGCCGCCCTCGTAGGCCTCGACGCCGCCGCCGACCACTTCCCATGTGCGATTGGCGACCGTGTCGAGGAACCAGCGATCGTGGGTGACGACCACCAGCGCACTGCGACGGCTGACCAGGTGCGCGGCCAACCACTGCACGCCCTCGACGTCGAGGTGGTTGGTCGGCTCGTCGAGCACCAGCAGATCGAGATCCTGAACCAGAGCCGCTGCCAACGCAACTCGTCGACGCTCGCCGCCCGAGAGGTTGTCGATCGACGCGTCGAGTCCCGAACTCCCCGCAGGCCCGAGGTCGGCAATACCGATGCCGGTCAAGATGTTTCGCACCCGAGAGTCACCCGCCCACTCGTGCTCGGCCATTCCGAGTGGGTCGAGGACCACCTGGCCGACGGTCGACCCCGGAGGCAACACGCCGCGCTGGGTGACGACAGCCATGCGCAGGCCGTTGACCCGGCTGACACGTCCCGAATCGGGCGGTTCGATGCCGGCGAGAACCTCGAGGGTGGTGGTCTTACCGCCGCCGTTGAGACCGACCATGCCGATGCGTTCGCCCTCCTGCACGCCGAGCGAGACGCCGTCGAGCAGTGGCTTGACGCCGAAGGACTTGCTGACGTTTTCGAGATTGACGAGATTGACCATCAGGAAAAACCAATCGATTCACTAGTGACAACACGAGCACCGGGAACCGGTCCACTCGCAACACGGACGGTGCGGCACACACCGGCACCGGACAATTCAGCGCTCACCGACACCGCCGCGTCGGCGTCGGCGCACAGAAACGCGCAGGTGGGGCCCGAGCCGGACACGATGCCCGCCAATGCCCCGGCGGTGACTCCCGCTCGCAGTGTGCGACGCAACTGCGGCATCAGCGAGACCGCAGCGGCCTGCAGGTCGTTGCCGAGCAACGGCGCGAGCGCGCGCGCATCGCCGGACGCCAGCGCATGCATCAGATCCTCGGTGCCGCCGAGGCGAGGCGGATCGCCCTTGGCCCGCAACTCGTCGAGTTCGTTGTACACGGCAGGCGTTTGCAGACCGCCCTTCGCCAACGCCAGCACCCAGTGAAAACTGTTGCGCGAGAGCACCGGAAGCAGCTTCTCCCCGCGACCGGTTCCGACCGCGGTCCCGCCGTGCAATGAGAAGGGCACGTCGCTCCCGAGTTGAGCCGCCACCTCGTCGAGCTCGTCACGCGAGAGATCGAGATGCCACATCGCGTTCAGTGCCACCAGGGTCGCGGCAGCGTCGGCACTTCCACCTGCCATCCCACCGGCCACCGGAATCCCCTTGTCGATGGTGATCTCCACCGACGGCTCTCGCCCGACCCGACGCCCCAGCAACTCGGCGGCCTTCCACACCAGATTCCGCGAATCGGTGGGAACCACCCTCGCGTCGTCACCGCGCACCCGAACCGAGAGCGTCTTGGCCGGAATCACCGACAGTTCGTCCGAGAGCGAGAGCGCCTGAAACACCGTCGTCAGCTCGTGAAAGCCATCGGGACGCAGGTCACCGACCGACAGATGCAGATTCACCTTCGACGGGGCCCGAACGACGACGGGTGTGGGAACGACAGACAGCACGAGTAACCACAGTAGTGGAGAAACAACGCCCGAGTTCACCACCAGGGCGGCCTCCGGTGGGTACTCGATGTGACGTTCAGTGGACTTTTGGGCGGTCGATGTCACATTCAGTGGACTTCGGGGGCGGGGATGATCGGGCGATGCGGACCGAATATGTCCGCATTCGGTGGCATCGTGGGCCCATGAAGGAAACATCGGCTCGGTTGTTGCGACTGTTGTCTCTGCTGCAGACGCGTCGTGATTGGGCGGGCGCGGAATTGGCAGAGCGACTCGACGTCACTCCTCGCACGTTGCGGCGCGACGTGGACAAGCTGCGCGACATCGGTTATCCGGTCAATGCGACGCCGGGTGTCGGCGGTGGGTACCAGCTCGGTCCCGGCGCGGAGATGCCTCCGCTGCTGCTCGACGACGACGAGGCTCTGGCGGTGGCCTTCGGGTTGCAGTCCGCCGCCGGGGGCTCGGTCGCGGGTATCGGGGAGGCGTCGTTGCGGGCGTTGACGAAGTTGCGGCAGGTGATGCCCTCGCGCATCCAGCATCGGCTCGACGCGTTGCGCATCGACGTGGTGGAGAAGACACCCCGTTCGGCGGTGGATGCGTCGGTGCTGTCCACGGTGGCAGCGGTCTGCCACGGACACGAGCGGTTGCGGTTCGACTACCGCAAGCACGACGGTTCCGAGTCCAGGCGCGAGGTGGAGCCGTACAGCCTGGTGCGGGCGGGAGCGCGCTGGTACCTGCTGGGTTGGGATGTACTGCGGGAGGATTGGCGGTCGTATCGGGTTGATCGTCTGACTCCGAAGATTCCGACGGGTCCGCGGTTCACGCCCCGGGCGCTGCCGCCGGGCGGCGCGGCGTCGTTCGTCTCGAAGGGAATCGATCGTGCGTTCGCCAGAGTTCAGGCGCGGATCGCGTTGCACGCCCCGATCGAGACGATCGCGCCGATGATCGACGAGCAGTGGGGCACACTCGAATCCATCGACGACCGCACCTGCGCGGTGGTGTTGGCCGGGGATTCGCTGCCCTCGATCGCACGGTGGCTGGCGGCGTTCGACACCGATTTCACGGTGCTCGATCCACCGGAACTGCGCGAGGAATGCCGCATCGTGGCCGAGCGGCACGCGAGGCTGAACGAGCGATACCTCGCGGCGGTTCACCCTCCGGTAACCGGTCCGTGAGTCAATGGGCAGATGACGACACCACTCGGTTTCGACCCGAAATTCCTGGCCGACATCGACGTTCCGTTGCCCGATCGCGCCGACGTGGTGGTGCTTGCGTACACGCACTTCTCGGTGTCCATCGACCCTGCCCGACGCCTCGCCGCGGTCACCGGCGTGAACATCGACGGCGCGAGCCTGCAGGATGTCGGGCGGGGAGACAACTGGCGACTCGACGATCGGCTACCGGCTGCGCAGCAGGCCGGCAACGATCTGTACAAGAACAACGACCTCGATCGCGGGCATCTGGTTCGCAGGCGAGATCCGGTGTGGGGTGAGCGTGCGGTGGCCGAGCGCGCCAACGAGGACACGTTCCATTACACCGTGTGCGCGCCACAGACGGCCACCCTGAATCAGTCGAAGACGCTGTGGCTGGGGCTGGAGGACTACGTGCTGGGAAACGCCGAGCAGTACGACCGAAAGCTCTCGGTGTTCAGCGGTTGCATCTTCGCCGACGACGATCCGATCTACCGCGGTGTCGCCATTCCGCGGCAGTTCTTCAAGATCGCGGCATGGTCGCAGGATTCGACTCCCGCATGCACCGGATACGTTCTCGACCAGTCGCCGTCCCTCGATCCGATCCTCGACAAGCCGTTACGACTCGAGACCGATCCCCCGCCCCTCGGCCCGTATCGGACGTACCAGGTTCCGGTGGCCGACATCGCGTCGATGACCGGCCTGGAGCTGGGTGTGTTGATCGAAGCCGATCGCTATGCACCGGTGGCTGCCGCTCGTGCGGAGGCGTCGAAGTGGACCGAGCTGACGCGACTGTCGGACATCCACCTGTAGAGGGGCCTCAGGCTTCGGTAGCGGCCAAGCGGACGAAGGCTGCGGCGTCGATGGTTTCGCCTCGCGCCGTCGGGTCGATTCCGGCCTCACGCAACCGGCGTTCGGCCGCCACCGGGGAGCCGGCCCAGACGGCGAGGGCCGCTCGCAGGGTCTTTCGTCGCTGCGCGAATGCGGCATCGATCACCGCGAAGACGGCCTTGCGATGCGCGGTGTCGGTGGGCCACGGCGGCTCGGCGTACCGATCGATACGCACCAGGCCCGACTCGACCTTGGGCACCGGCCAGAACACCGAACGGCCCACCGCGCCGGCCCTTTTGACGTCACCGAAGAACCTGGCCTTGACGCTGGGGATGCCGTAGATCTTGCTGCCCGGTACCGCGGCGAGTCGATCGGCCACCTCGGCTTGGACCATCACCACCGCGACACGGAGGCTCGGCAATTCCGAGAACAGATAAATCAGCACGGGAACGGCGACGTTGTAGGGGAGGTTGGCCACCAGTGCAGTCGGCTCCCCCGCGATGTCCGCCGCTCGGACGCGAAGCGCGTCGGCCTCGATCACCGTCAGCCGATCGGCCAGGGTCGGGGCTCGGTCGGCCACCGTGGTGGGCAAGCGGTTTGCGAGCTTGGGATCGATCTCGACGGCGATGACGGATTCGGCCACGTCGAGCAACGCCAGAGTCAGCGAACCGAGGCCGGGGCCGACCTCGAGGACCGTGTCCTGAGGGCCGACGCCTGCGGAGGCGACGATGCGTCGAACAGTGTTTGCGTCGTGCACGAAGTTCTGTCCGAGCTGCTTGGTGGGCCGCACGTCGAGCTCGGCTGCAAGGGAGCGGACCTCGGCGGGACCGAGCAGAGCCGCGGATCCCCTCACATGTTCGGACACGGCGGAAACTCTACGTGGGCAGGAGTGGAGCCTGCGGAAGGACCCAGGAAGGCAGGAGTGGAGCCTGCGGAATGACCCAGGAAGGCAGGAGTGGAGCCTGCGGAATGACCCAAGGCAGTCAGCGATAACCCAGGCGCGAGGTGCAGGCGGGCCATGCGCCCCAGCCCTGCGATTTCTGCGTCACCGATGCGATTGCGATCTGCTCTTCGCGGGTGGCGAGGTCGGCGCGCGGTGCGTACTTGAGGCCGCCCTGACGTTCCCAGGTGTTCTGGTCGAACTGCACGCCACCGTAGAAGCCGTTACCCGTGTTGATCGCCCAGTTGCCGGTTGCCTCGCACTGTGCGAGCGCGTCCCAGATCGCACCGTTCTCCACCGGCGGCACCTCGGTGCCGGGCTTTGCTCCGACGCGGACGGTCTTCGGCTGCGCGGGTACCTGCACCTTCTCGTCGACCTTCTCGCGACCGACCTCGACGCCGTTGACCATGTTGATCTTCCAGGTGATGTCGGAGACGCCCGGGGCACCGGGGTTCTCGACGACGGTGCGGCTCATGTTCATCGTCGGATCTTCGATGCGCTGCTCCGGCGCATCGGTATCGGTGGTCTCGGTCTTGGTGACGGTGCGGTCACGCGTGACGACGATCTCGGCGCCGTCGGTCACGGTCGCGTCGGGATCGGGGCTGACGGTGTCGGCTTCTTCGAGCGGCGCGCCTGCTGCATCGAGGAATTCGCGCACGGTCGGTGCGGCCAGGGTGATCGGGGTGGCGGGGGCTCCGCCGTCGACGAGCGAGACCTGCTTGGGCAGTGCGACGTCCAACTCGGTGCCGTCGAGCGGCAGTCGCTCCGAGCGCGAGGCGGAGACGTGCACGTCCTCGGCGAGGCCGGTCTGCTGCAGTGCTTCCTCGACGGTCAGTGCGGTGGTCCAGATCTCCTCGGGCTTGCCGTCGACGTTCAGTGTGATCTCGCGGGCGCGGCGAAGGACAACGGTGTCGCCGTCGCTCAGGCCGGAGTCGGGAGCGGGAACGACCAGATCCTTGTCCGACGGGGCATAACCGGCGTCGGCCAACGCACTGCTGACGTCGGTTTTCATCGTGCTCAGCGAGATCATGTCGCCGTCGACGTCGATGGTCACGGTCTTGTGACGGCTCACGGCCATCACACCACCGGCGACGAGCGTCATCAACAGGGCCGCGATGACCAGGTAGAGAGTGGTCGAGCGGGCGGAGTTGAGGCGTCTGATAGTCGACAAGTTTCGTATTCCTGGCGGTTGCGAGCGTGACTTCGGCGTCGAAACGCCCGAGTTCGGTCACGGTACGGTAACGAATTAGCACCCACGTCGCAACTTCGGCAGCTAGAGGCCGTACACCCGCTCCGCATTGGCAGTGGCGTGAGCAGCGAGCGCTGCGGGATCCTGGCCGCGAACCTCGGCCAAAGCCCGCGCGGTGTACGGCAGGCAGTACGGCTCGTTGGGTGCACCTCGATACGGATGCGGCGTCAGGAACGGCGCGTCGGTCTCCACCAGCACGAGCTCGTCCGGTACCAGAACCGCGGCCTCCCGTAACGCGTGCGCATTCTTGAAACTGACGGTCCCCGAAAAGCTGAGAACGTAACCGGCGTCGACGCAGGCCTTGGCGGTCTCGGGACCACCGGAAAAGCAGTGGAAGATCACCGTCTCGGGCGCACCTTCCGCCGTCAGAACGGCCAGCAAATCCTCGTCGGCCTCGCGATTGTGAATCATCAACGGCTTGCCCAGGCGCTTCGCGAGGTCGATGTGCCAGCGAAATCCCTCGTGTTGCTCGGCCACCGTGGCGCACCCGTCGAGCTTGCCCGGCCAGTAGTAGTCCAGTCCGGTCTCCCCGACCGCCACCACGCGAGGATCGGACGCCAACCGCTCGATCTCGGCCTTGGCGTCGTCGTCGAGCACGTTCGCGCGGGTGGGATGAATCGCCACCGCGGCCCACACCCGCGGATCCCAGGACGCCGCGTCGACGGCGAAGCGCGCGGCATCGAGGTCGTCGGCGATCGTGACCACCCGCGTGACACCGACGGACTCGGCCTTGTCCACGATCGCGGCCACACTCGCCGCGTCGGTCGCCCCACACGCATCGAGGTGGGTGTGCGCGTCGACGAGAGTGCCGACGGACTCGGGCAACGGTGGTGCGGGACGGTCTCTGCTCACGCTGGTTAGAGTAGGCGCACCATGACTGCGCCAGCTGATGCCCCACGGCCACCGTTCTACGTCACCACGGCGATTGCGTACCCCAACGGCGCTCCGCACATCGGACACGCCTACGAGTACATCGCCACCGACACCATCGCGCGCTTCAAACGCCTCGACGGCTACGACGTGCGATTCCTGACGGGTACCGACGAGCACGGCCTGAAGATGCAGCAGACCGCCCAGACCGAGGGCGTGGACGTCCGTGAGCTCGCCGCGCGCAACTCCGACGCATTCCAGACCGCTCAGGACCTGCTGAAGATCTCCTACGGACGCTTCATCCGCACCACCGATGCCGATCACCATGCCGCCAGCCAAGAACTGTGGAAGCGGATGGAAGCGAACGGCGACATCTATCTCGACTCCTACTCCGGCTGGTACTCGGTACGAGACGAGGCGTTCTACACCGAGGCCGAGACCACCCTCGCCGAGGACGGCTCACGCGTCGCGACGGAGACGAACACTCCGGTCGAGTGGACCGAGGAGTCGTCGTACTTCTTCAAGCTGTCGCAGTACCAGGACAAACTGCTCGAGCTGTACGACGCGTCGCCGGACTTCATCGCGCCCGGCACCCGTCGCAACGAGATCGTGAACTTCGTCAAGGGCGGCCTGCGCGACCTGTCGATCTCTCGAACGACGTTCGATTGGGGCGTACCGGTGCCCGGCGATCCGGCGCACGTGATGTACGTGTGGGTCGACGCGCTCACCAACTACCTCACCGGTGCCGGCTATCCCGACGTCGAGTCGGAGTCGTTCCGGAAATTCTGGCCTGCCGATCTGCACATCATCGGCAAGGACATCACCCGCTTCCACACCGTCTACTGGCCGGCGTTCCTGATGTCCGCGGGCATCGAACTGCCCAAGCGAGTGTTCGTGCACGGGTTCCTGAACGTCAAGGGCGAGAAGATGTCCAAGTCTCTCGGCAACGTTCTGGACCCGAAATCGTTGGTCGAGAACTACGGCCTCGACCCGGTGCGCTTCTTCTTCCTCCGCGAGGTCTCGTTCGGTCAGGACGGCAGCTACAGCCACGAGGCCATCGTCGCCCGCGTCAACGCCGACCTGTCCAACGAACTCGGCAACCTCGCGCAGCGTTCGCTGACGATGGTCGCCAAGAACCTCGACGGAGCTCTCCCGACACCGGGAGAATTCACCGCCGAGGACGACGCGATGCTGGCCCGCGCCGATGCACTCCTCGAGCTCTGCCGACGCGAATTCGACGTGCAGGCAATCCATTCCGCGCTCGAAGCGATCTGGTCGGTGCTCGGTGAGACCAACCGTTACTTCTCGCTGCAGCAGCCGTGGGTACTGCGCAAGACCGATCCCGATCGCATGGCCACCGTGCTGTACGTGACGATCGAGGTGCTGCGCATCGTGAGCATCCTGACGCAGCCCGTCATGCCCGATTCCGCGTCGCGCATCCTCGACCTGCTCGGCGTACAGAACCGCGAATTCACCGACATCGCAACACGTTCGGCGCCCGGCACTGCACTACCGACCCCGACGCCGGTGTTCCCCAAGTACGAGTAGAGCGCTCCACGCATGTGAGCGAAACTTCGTAGTGGGCTACGAAGTTTCGCTCACATGCGGCGAAGCCGCACTCACAAGGTCTTCTCGAGTTCCTCCAACGTGTTCTCCAGATGCGTCAGCATTCGCTGCAGGTGCGGCACACTGCGTCGGCATCCGATGAGTCCGAAGTTCAGCGAGTCGCCGTTGCTGGCGACCGTGATGTTGAGAGCCTGCCCGTCGGCCACGATGGACGCCGGGTAGATGCCGTCCAGTTTCGCGCCGTTCCAGTACAGATCCTCCTTGGATCCGGGAACGTTGGAGATGATGACGTTGAAGGGCGGCGGGGTGTAGTCGACGAATCCCGGCACCGGCCCGAACAGCAACGGAGCCATGGTGACTGCTCCCACGGCGAGCGCTTCGAGGGTGTTGAGCTCGCTCATCATCTGCTTGCCCTTGACGGTCGAATCCTTGATTCGTTCCAGCCGCACGAGCGGATCGGATTCGTCCGTGGCGAGATTGCACAGGATGGTCGTCACCGAATTCCCGGCGTCCTTGCCGTCCCCCTCCTTGCGGAGCGACACCGGAACCATCGCGATCAGCGGTTCCTCGGGCAGCGCGTTGCGATCGATGAGGTACGCGCGCAGAGCCCCGGCGCACATCGCGAGCACCATGTCGTTGAGCGTGGCGTCCAGAGCCGTTCCGACCGTGCGGATCCGCTCGATCGACCAGCTCTCGGCAGCGAAGCGGCGCGCGCCGCCGATGGGCACGTTGAACATGGTGCGCGGTGCCTGCAACGGCAGCTGAGCCCCTTCTTTCTTCAACGCGCGCAATCCGATTCGTGCTGAGGCCGGAGCGAAATCGACGAGGTCGCCCGCGATCTTGCGTCCCAGCGAGAGCCCACTGCCCAGCTGAGCAAGCCGTCCCGGCTGCTCCTCGACGCCCTGCTTCTTGCGCTTACCGAACAGTGACGGGTCCCAGGTGGCGACTCCGCTTCGGTCGTCGGGATCGGTGGAGAGCGTGCGCTGCATCAGTTTCAATGCGCTGACGCCGTCGACCAGCGAGTGATGCACCTTGGTGTACAACGCGATTCGGCCGTCCGCCAGACCCTCGATGATGTGCAGCTCCCACATCGGTCGATACCGATCCAGCGGTGCACTGTGATTGAGCGAGAGGAATTGGAACAGCTCGCGAATCCGACCGGGAGCAGGCAGCACAGTGCGGCGAACGTGGTACTCGAAATCCACGTCCGGATCGAAGGCCCAGGCCAGATTTCCCATGATCTGCACCGGACGCGCAGGGCGCTTACGGAAGAGCTCGTGCACCTCACCGGTGGTGAACTTGCGGTGTACCTCCTCGGCGAAGTCGTGCGGATCACCGGGCGGGACGAACAACTCCAGACCGCCCACGTGCATCGGGTGCTCCCGTGACTCGGCGATCAGAAACATCGATTCCGTGATGGGCATGAGTGCCATGAGCTGTCCCTTTTCCATTTGTTTTCGGTCACGGTACGGCACCGAATGTGACTCAGAACACGACCTTACGTCCGGTCACGAAAAGCTACCCGCTATTGTCCGTTACCAGGGGTTCCAACAAGAGCGGGGTTCCGACGCACGGCGCAGATGCGCCGTGCACCGACGACGGGGATGGAGGCGACGGCTATGAATCCGGCGCTCACCGTAGTGAAATCGACCGACCCAGCAGTCACCGCACGCAGGCATTACGTCCGCGGCGCAAGCCTGCAGTCGCAGATTCTGTCCAAGGGCCTACAGCTCACTGTCCGACCGTTCCTGACGATCTGGGCGCAGACACCGTCACTTCCGTGGCCCATGGGGTTGGTCGATTACGCCGGACTGCTCGTCCCCCAGATCAGCGGCACCACCCGCAGCCGCGTCATGCTCGCCGAGTGCGACGCCGAATGGATCAGAGCCGAGGGCACCGGGTCCGATCGCGTGGTGCTCTACCTGCACGGCGGTGCCTTCGTCTGCTGCGGGCTGCGCACCCATCGGCGAATGACCTCGCGAGTGTCGAAACACGTCGACGGAGCGGTGCTGTCGGTGAACTACCGCATGATGCCGCGCAATCCGATCAGCCACGCGGTCGAGGACGGTGTCGACGCGTACCGCTTCCTTCTCGATTCCGGATACCGGCCGGAGCAGATCATCCTGGGCGGCGACTCGGCAGGCGGATACCTCGCGTTCATGGTCACCCTGGCGCTGCGCACCGTCGACTTGCCCGCGCCCGGAGGAATCTTCACCATGTCCCCCCTGACCGACATGGACCCCACCCGCAAACTCGACCACGAGAACGCGTCGAAGTGTTCGGTCTTCCCGTCCAATGCGGTTCCCGCACTCACTGCACTGGCCGATCGCGTCGATGCGCGCATCGTCGTCGACGGCGACGTGGGTCCGCGGGTGTCACCGGTCGACGGAGATCTGACCGGCCTTCCGCCGGTGCTGATCCAGGTCGGTTCGACCGAAATGGTCTATGCCGACGCCGAACTCATGGCTCAGCGACTCGCCGTCGCCGGAGTGGACTGCGAGTTGCAGGTGTACGAGGACCAGGTTCATGTGTTCCAGGCAGCCGATTTCGTCCCCGAGGCCCGCCGCGCGCTCAGAGCCATCGGCGAGTTCGCGCGGAACGTCAGCCCCCGCAGAGAAAGCTGAGATACGTTCTCCCCATGGCAGTCACAGTGAACAAGTCCGTCGACATCGACGCGGATGCAGCGGCAGTACTCGAGGTTCTCGCCGACGTCGAGGGCATTCCCTCGTGGTCCCCGGTACACAAGAAGTGCGAGGTCGTCGATCGGTTCGACGACGGCAAGCCGCACCACGTGAAGATGCAGGTCTCGATCATCGGAGTTAACGACGAACAGCTCGTCGAGTACACGTGGTCGGACAACGAGGTGTCCTGGACTCTCGTGGAGAGCACCCAACAGAAGGCCCAGGACGGCCGGTACACCCTGACTCCGAAGGGCGACGCCACCCACGTCGAATTCGAGCTGACCGTCGACCCGAAGGTCCCGCTTCCCGGATTCCTGGTGAAGAAGGGAACCAAGACGATCCTCGAGGCCGCCACGGAAGGCCTGCGTCAGCAGGTCGTCGGCTGACGCGCTACTGCTCCTTGCGCGCAGCGAGCACTGCCTCGTAGACCTCACGCTTGGAGACGCCGTCGACCGCCACCTGGGCACAGGCGTCCTTCAACCGCATGCCCGACGCCACCAGCGCTTCCACGTCGGCAACGAGATCCTCGGGCTCCTCGGCGACGGCGACGGCTCCTTCGAGCACGACGGTGATCTCGCCGCGTACGCCTGCCCTCGACCATTCGAGCAACTCGCCGAGGCCACCGCGTCGGACTTCCTCGTAGGTCTTGGTCAGCTCCCGGCACACCGCGGCGCGGCGGTCGGAACCGAGCACGTGGACGGCGTCCTCGAGGCATGCGACGAGGCGGTGCGGTGCCTCGAAGAAGACGATGGCGCGTGGTTCGGCGAGCACCGACTGGAAGTAGCTGCGACGCTGCCCCTGCTTGCGTGGCGCGAACCCGTCGAAGCAGAACCGTTCGACGGGCAGACCGGACAGTGCGAGTGCGGTCGTCACGGCGGACGGACCGGGCAGACAGGTCACCGGCAGATCGGCGTCGACGCACGCCGCGACGAGGCGGTAGCCGGGATCGCTGACCGACGGCATCCCGGCGTCGGTGACCAACAGCACCGTCTTGCCCTCTGCCACGGCCTCGACCAGCGCCGGCAGGCGAGTCGTCTCGACCTGATCGTAGAAACTGACGACCCTGCCCGAGATCACCACGCCGAGCGAGGAGGCGAGTTGCTTGGTGCGCCGGGTGTCCTCGGCGGCGACGACATCGGCACTGCCGAGGGCGTCGCGCAGGCGCTGCGAGGCGTCACCGACGTCGCCCATCGGGGTGGCGGCAAGGATGAGCATGGCTCCAGTGTCCCGTACGCGGTGCAGCGGTTTGTCGGGCACTACCGATCAACGCCTACGATCGGTACGTGACCTTGCTGACCTCTGAGCGCTCCGGCGACCGGTCGATGGTCAGTCCCGGGCCGACCGTTGCCGCGCGCGACTGGTTCCACGACACCGATGTCCGCCGCGGTTGGATCGTCACCGTCGTCATCACCGTCATCTGCGCCATCACGCGCTTCACGATGTTGCGGTACCCCACCGATGCAGGAACCCCGGTCTTCGACGAGAAGCACTACGCGCCTCAGGGGTATCAGGTTTTCACCGGCGGCGGGCTCGAGGACAATCCGGCGTACGGGCTGGTGGTGCATCCACCGGTCGGCAAGCAGCTGATCGCCGTCGGAGAGGCGTTGTTCGGCTACAACGGGTGGGGTTGGCGTTTCTCCTCGGCCGTGGCCGGAACCCTGTTGGTACTGCTGGTCATTCGGATCGTGCGCCGGCTCGCTCGCTCGACACTCGTCGGTGCGATCGCGGGAATTCTGCTGACCGTCGACGGCGTGACGTTCGTCAGCAGCCGGATCGGCATGCTGGACATCTTTCTCGCTTTGTTCGTCACCGCGGCACTGGGCTGCTTGGTAGTCGACCGCGACGACATGCGGCGGCGACTGTCGAGAGTACGCGCCGACGGCCGAATGGACGCCAGCGTTCTGGGGCCACGAATGGGGGTGCGCTGGTGGAGATTCGGGGCGGGCGTGATGCTGGGTCTCGCCTGCGGCACCAAGTGGTCGGGTCTGTACTTCATCGCGTTCCTCGGATTGCTGAGCGTGGCATTCGATGTGGCGGCGCGGCGCTCGTACGGCGTCGGACGCCCGTGGCGGGGAACGGCGTTGCGCGACATCGGCCCTGCGCTGTACGCGCTGGTGGTCGTTCCGATCGCGGTGTATCTGATGACCTACTGGGCGTGGTTCACCTCCGAGACCGGCGTGGACCGGCACGAGGTCGGCAACGGAATCGGTGCAGGCGGGCCGTTCTCGTTCCTTCCCGAAGCGCTGCGTTCGCTCTGGTACTACAGCGGCAACGTACTGGAATTCCATGAGGGCCTGACCAATTCGGCAGGCAATCGGCACCCGTGGGAATCGAAGCCGTGGACCTGGCCGATGGGCCTTCGGCCGATGCTGTACTACTTCGCCGACGGCGAGAGCGTATCCGGGTGCTCGGCGTCCTCGTGCGTGAAGGCGATCATGCTGATCGGCACTCCCGCGATGTGGTGGTTGGCACTGCCGATGCTGGCCTGGGTGATCTGGTCGGTGCTCGTCCGACGCGATTGGCGTTACGCCACCGTGCTCGTCGGCTATTCCGCAGCCTTGTTGCCCTGGTTCACCACGCTCGACCGGCAGATGTACTACTTCTACGCGGTGGCACTGGCCCCGTTCATGGTGATGGGCTTCGCGTTGGTGTTGGGCGACATCATCGGCAAGGCCACCGCATCGGCCGAACGGCGAGGTACCGGACTACTGCTGGTGTCCCTGTACCTCGCCGTGGTGATAGCGAACTTCGTCTGGCTCTGGCCGATTCTCACCGCAATGCCGATCACGCCACAGATGTGGCAGGAGCAGTTGTGGTTACCGAGCTGGCGGTAGGGCGGTCGGGCCAGGCCGAAGCAGAGCCTGCGGAACGACCTATGCCAGCAGTGCCGTCTTGCCCTTGGTGACGCCGTCGATGCTGATGCGTCCGGCACCGAATGCAGCGAGCAGGAGCGAACCGACGCCGAGCGCGACGACCAGTTCGTAACCGTTGTCCGCAGCGAAGACGCCGTTCTCGAAGTGGACGAAGACGGCAGCACCGAGCATGTCCAGGAACAGCAGCAGCCCAGCGATCGGGGTGAAGATCCCGAGCACGAGCGCTCCGCCACCGATGAGTTCGACGAACGTCGCGAAATACGCGGACGCGGTGGGCAGCGGAATGTTCATCGCCTCGAAGCTCGCGGCGGCACCATCGAGACCGTAGGTGTTGAGCTTCTGCCACCCGTGGGCGATGAAGACGACTCCCAGTCCGATTCGAGCAACGAGGGCGACGGCGTCGCGGACGACGGTGGAATTCATGACACATCCTTCTGGCAGGGCGGTACGGGCAGCACCACCCTGACAGAAGTAGGTTGAAGCGTCAACTCAGTTGCCGCTGGCACCCTTGAGCGCGGATTCGAGAAACGAACGGGCCTGGTCGTCGTCCAGACCGATGGATCGCACGGTTCTGACGAACTCCGTCGCTGCCCGGGCCGCGATGTCACGCGACGGGTCACCGCCCGACGCGACGAACGACCCGGACCGACCTCGCGTCTCGATGATGCCCTGCTGCTCGAGCTCGCGGTAGGTCTTCGCGACCGTGTTCGGCGCGATCTTCAGCTCCTCGGCCAAGCCGCGAACCGTCGGGATCTTGGTCCCGGCAATGAGATCGCCCGATCGCACCAACCCGAGAATTTGCATCCGCAATTGCTCGAACACAGGGGTCGTGTTCGACGAATCGATATGCACGCGCACAGTAGGTGCCTTATCCGAGAGCGTCGACTGCGTCGACGATCGACGTCGAGCCGGACGTGAGCATCAAAGTCTTGCGTACAGCCGCGCCGGTGTCGAGCAGCTGCGCGATCACTGCGGCCACGTCGGCCCGGGTGACCTCACCCGAGTCCATCGGCGGTTCGGTCAGTGCCACCGAGTTCGTCGGGTCCTCGTCGGTCAACTTGCCCGGACGCAGAATCGTCCAGTCCAGTCCATCTCGGGCCGAAACATCTTCTTCTGCAGCAGTTTTGGCCTTGATGTAGGCCTTCCAACCGTCGTCGAGATCCTCGGCGACCGGCTCGCCCGCACCGAACGAGCTGATCAGCACGTAGCGGCGGACACCGGCCCTCTCGGCGGCATCGGCCAGCAGCACCGCGCCCGCGCGGTCCACAGTGTCCTTGCGCTCGGGACCGCTGTTGGGGCCCGCACCCGCCGCGAACACGACGGCGTCGGCACCGGCCAACACTGCGGCCACATCGTCGACCGAAGCCGATTCGAGATCGATCACCTGCGGCAACGCGCCGAGCGCAGTGACGGCATCGACGTGGTCGCTGTTGCGAATCAGCGACACCGCGCGGTCTCCGTGGGCGGTGAGCACCTGAGTCAGATGTTGGGCGATCTGGCCGTGGCCACCTGCAATGACAATGCGCTTGTCGGTCATATCGAATACTCCGTTCCTGACGTGAATCTGTCGGGTTGGCTACCCGCGTGGCAAGATTGCAAACATGACCGTCCCTGGGGAGAGGAGCCTGCGGAACGACCCATCGGGCTCGGCGACCATCTACCACAATCCGCGGTGCAACACCTCTCGCACAGCGCTGAAACTGATCGAGGAAGCCGGTGTGGTTCCACGTGTGATCCGGTACCTCGAGTCGCCTCCGACCGAGGACGAACTCCGCACACTTCTCGCCGATGCCGGTCTCGAACCCCGTCAGGCCATCCGGACTCGCGAGAGCATCTACAAGGAACTGGGGCTCGCGGGCGCGAACGCCGACACGTTGATCGCCGCGATGACCGAGCATCCGATTCTCATCGAACGCCCGATCGTTGTGACCGACAAGGGCACTGTGCTCGCCCGACCGGCCGACAAGGTGAACACCGTCCTGTAGAGCGCTACAACCTCTCGCGGGACACCGGGCACGACATACACCGCGGACCGCCGCGTCCCGAGCGGAGTTCCGATCCGGAAATCCGCAACACCTCGATGCCCGACGCCTCGAGTCGTGCGTTCGTTTCGACGTTGCGCTCGTACGCGACGACGACTCCCGGCGCGATGGCCAGCGTGTTGTTACCGTCGTCCCATTGTTCGCGCTCGGCGGTGACGTGGTCGAGTCCGGTATCGATCAACCGCAGCTTGCCGATTCCCATCGCAGCGGCGGCCGCCTCGAGAAACGGGTCGGCACCTCGAATACTGACTCCCGTGTCCTCGCGGCGAATGGTGAAGGCGGACAACGTGTCCTGAATGGCCGGATACATCACCACCGCATCGGTATCGACCATGGTGCACACCGTGTCCAGATGCATCGACGCGCGCTCCTGCGCGATCGGCACCACCAACACACTGTGTGCCAGACCGTCCTCGAACAGGCTGCGCGCCAGCGCTTCTGCACCGGCGGGCGTGGTGCGCTCCCCCACTCCGACAGCCACCACACCGGGAGCGAGCAGCAACACGTCACCGCCCTCGACCGGTGCGGTCCGCGACTCGTACGCGCGCCGCACACCCCGAAACATCGGATGGAACGCGTAGATCAGATCGGTCAACGATGTCTCCCGCACCCGGGCAGGCAGAGCCAACGAGGTGATCGCCACTCGATCGTCTATCCAGAACGACGAGTCGCGAGTGAACAACAAATTCGGCAGCGGATCGATGACGAAGTCCCCACCGTGATGCATCCGCCGAACCAGCGATGCCCCACTGAGCTGCGGCTCCCCCGTCTCCGCCTCGAGCAGTTCGTCGAATGTCATGCCCGCCATCAGGATCTGCGCCAATTCGGCCGCGGGGACACCCCGCAGGTGTTGGGCGAGGTCCTCGGCGAGCGACCGGCCGAGCCGTCGGGCATCGACAGCGGCGGAGATACCTTGCATTCGCGCTGCGCCGCTGACCGTCATGGCCTCGGTGAGAAGCTCGCCGAGGAGCAGCACCGTCACCCCGCGACCACGCAGCAGATCGGCGAACGCGTCGTGCTCGTCCTGTGCGCGATCCACCCACGGCAGACCGTCGAACAGCAGCTGGTCGTTGTTTCGCGGCGTGAGGCGTCGAAGCTCGTCGCCCGGCCGGTGCAGCATGACGGTGCGCAGCACCCCCACCTCCGAGTCGGCACCCAACGGGCCTGCAGCCGCATCGACACTCATGAACGAACGGTAAACCCATTCGTCGGTCGCCGCCGGCATCAGGACCTGAAGTATTGTCGAGGTCGTGCCGATGCCCGAGTGGAACGTCCGCGAATTGACCCCCGGCCAGCTGTCCGAGCGCAGTGGAGTTGCGGTCTCGGCGTTGCACTTCTACGAGAAGCAGGGGCTGATCAGCAGTCGCCGCACCTCGGGTAACCAACGCAGATTCCATCGCGAAACTCTGCGACGGGTCGCCTTCATCCGGATCTCGCAGAAGGTGGGGATCCCGCTGGCGACCATACGTCAGGCATTGAGCGAACTACCGGACGAGCGGACGCCGACGCGCGAGGACTGGGCCAGGCTCTCGACGCGGTGGCATCGCGAACTCGATTCTCGGATAGAACAATTGATCCGACTTCGGGACAACTTGACCGGGTGCATCGGGTGCGGTTGTCTTTCGTTGGCCGGCTGTGCGCTGGCCAATCCGCACGACGAGCTGTCCTATTCGGGGCCGGGTGCGCGCACGCTGGATGTCGATTTCGACGAACCCTCGACTCGACGCGGCTCGAGCAGTTTGGAGAACTGATCGTTCGCCTTCTGCAGCACGAACTCGTAGGGCGGGGCGAACTTTCGCGCGACCCAGTACCCGAAGCGAATGTCGTTGGAGGAGTAGACGAGGTATTTGCGTTTGGCGATGCCGGCGAGAATGGCATCGGCGACGACCGACGGTTCCACGGCGCGCTTTTCGAATCGGTGTTGCAACTTCTGTACGCGCGGATCGTCACGATCGATGCCGGCGATCTGAAGCGTCTGCACCAATCCGGTCTTCACGCCACCGGGCACCACGAGACTGACACCGATTCCGTGGCGCTTGAGGTCGTACTTGAGTACCTCGGACACTCCGCGCAGCCCGTACTTGCTGGCGCTGTAGGCAGCGTGCCACGGCAGTGGGATCAGACCGGCAGCAGACGAGACATTGACCAGATGACCACCGCGACCGGCCTCGATCATCGGCGGCAGAAACTTCTCGATGACGTGGATCGGGCCCATCAGATTGACGTCGACCATCGACTTCCAGTGCCGATGCTCGAGGTTCTCGACGGTTCCCCAGGCAGAGATTCCCGCGACGTTCATCACGACGTCGAGACTGCCGAACTCGGCATGGATGTCGTCCGCGAAGGCGGTGACCGCCTCGAAGTCGGACACATCGAACGGCAACGAGTGGCTGACGGTGCCGCCCGCGCGACCCACCATGTCCACCGTCTCCGCCAAACCGGTGGCGTTGATGTCGGTGAGGAAGAGCTCGGCTCCCACCTCGGCGGCAGCGACGGCCGTTGCCCGACCGATTCCGCTGCCCGCTCCGGTGATCAACGTCTTCTTGCCGCGCAGATCGTATGTAGCCATCGAAACCTGTATCCCCCACCGGTCGACACGTGTCAGTTCGATTTCGACCCTACGCGGTGACGACCGAGAGGGGCGTCACAATCTTTGCGACATCTCGTCTCGATAGTCCGCGATGGTGCGCTCTATGCGGGCAGCGTCATCGGCGGCACCCCGCTTGCGGGCATCGTCCGCGCGTTGCTGCAGGGTGCCGATCGCTTTCCGGAGCTCGTTGTCCGACATCTTTCGATCGTGCGTGATGTGTTCCATGTCACACAGTGTGCCCGGCGGCCCGAAGCGCGGCAAGCACATCGAGATCACGAACACGATCAGACGGTGACGGACCCCGACGTGATGTTCTCGCGTACGAAACTGGACAGACTTCGCGCCGCGAACTCACGGAAGTAGGCGAGCTTGTCGATCGGCACCAGCGAGGGAAGGACCGTGTTCCAGACCTTCTCCATGCGCGACGGCGCGTCTTCGAGACGGGATTGTGCCTCGGACACCATCAGAACGCCAGCCAGCATCTCGCAGATCAACAGCGCCGCGTTGCCCGCGTCCAGATGGTCGGCGACATCACCGTGCTCGATGGCTCGCTCGAAGAGATGCTCGAAGATGTTTCCCCAGGTACCGAACACGCTGCCGCGGGCGGTGTCGGATCCGTCGATCTCCATCTGCAACCGGTACATGACGCGCACCAGAGGGTCCGAGGCGGCCAGCTCGAGTACCGAGTACGAGATTCCGATGACCGACTCGAGAGCCGGACTGCGGCTGTCGACCATGCCCGCGCACGCCGTGGACACGCGCTCATGACCCTCGTCGACGATCGCGCGGGCCAGTTCCTCCTTCGATGCGAAGTGGAAATACAGCGCGCCCTTGGTCACGCCCGACTGCGCCGACACCTGACTCAGCGTGGCATTCGCGTGCCCCACCTCGAGAAAGAGGTCTGCTGCAGCGCGCAGTGCGGCCGCTCGTGTGGCTTCTGCTCTGAGTTGTCTCACCATGTTGGAACACCCCTGCTCTGTCGACCTTGCCATGACATCGACGCTCTGTGCGCGCTGCCTGCCCGTCGGCCGATCGAGGTGAACGTGGAATTCACTTCGCCATATCGAGCTGCCAGCGCTGGACAATAGTAACCGGTCCGGTGGCGACTTTGTGATTCGAAAGTGACAATTACATGAAGAACGGCTCGTTTACAAAACGATTGAAATGAAAAGTTCCACCTCTCCGGCATTTGTAACGACTTCGACTTCCTCTTTGTAGGCGCGAAATATCGATCCGGACAAAACGCACTCGTCGACCTGAGCCCATACGTCCTCGATCGGATCCGCCAGTGCGCCACTGGGCGTGAATACTGCGAACACACCGGTCGGTATCGAAACGAACACATCGCCCACAGCCACATCACTCGGCGAGTCCACCGAGACCGCGACCACCGCATTGACCGTGCCGTGCGGATCCGGAACGTACACCGTGCTCACCTGGGTTGCGTCGATGTGCTTCTCGCGCACACGATCTCGCAGGAATCGCATCCACTCGCTACCGCTCGATTCCGCGCCGGGCTCCACCCGCGGTGCCACCAACCCACTGAACAGCTCCGCGCTGCGTGCCGTGACACGGAAGGTCATCACGAACCGCCGGGCGCAGTGATCGCCAGATAGAGATCGATCTTGTACGCGTGCGGATAGCACTCGTAGTCGCCGGTGAACGATCGCACGATCTCGCCCTGCTCTTCGGCATGATCGATCTGAGTCCACAATCGAGTGAGAACCTCGGGGAAATACCCCACCGCGGAAAAACGCGCGTATTTGGCCGCGGGCACTTTCGCAACCAGATGTCCACGCTCGACCTGACCGAGTGAAGAACACAGATAACCGACTACCTGTGTATTGTACGAACCGATACCGGGGGCGTAGTCCGTATAAATGGAAGCGAGCGGACCGGAGGTCTCCTGATTGAGAACAGCGGACCATGCTTGATCGAGCGCCGGGTCGTTGAGGCGACCGAGCGCCCGTTTGGGGCTGCGAACTGGAAGACCAGCGACCCACGTTTCGTCAAGGTCGACGATCTCGAACGACATTCACACTCCGTAGAGAAGTTGCAGGGGCAGATCCTGTGTTCGGAACCGGCCCGATCACAATATCGCCCGTCAATCTACCGGCGCGACTGGTAGGTGGATCGTCGAACGATCAACCGAACTTCGCACCCGTCTCGATCGCCGCAACAGCTGCCGACAGTTTCTGCCTCGAAGCTCAGGACCCCCTGCATCGCATCGGTCACTGCGGCCCACCCGTGCGTGCTCGATCCCCCGGTTCTGCGGGCCGCGCCGGCTCCGGTCGATCGCCGACACGAATCCGGCACGGACCGTCCGTACTCGAAGGACCTGCTTCGGCGACCCTGCCCGCATTCCTCACGCAAGAAGGAGGACGAACACAGCGCCGAAGTATCTACTTTCCGTGCGCTGCGGCAACGTAACTCTCGCCGTGAATATCCGACAGATCACGCACAGGCGTGTTGCTCGCTCCGGAATGCGAGACCGGGAGAATCCGAGATTCGCACGACGACAGAATTCGCGTCAGGGGCCAATGCACCGTGTGCAGAACCAGGTCCGAAATCAGTAATCTGCGCAACCAGCCGCTGGCCAGACCGTGATGGGCCCACGTGCGATACGAGCTCCGGACGTAATGCCGATACTCGAGCGGCGGCGTCAGTAACCGACGGCCGGACACCTCGACGCGCATCGGCTCGATCTGCGCGATCCGCAGACCGACCTTGTTCAGACACAGCGACAGATCGATGTCCTCGTGCAGGTCGGTTCGCAGGCTCGTACTGTCGCGAACGGCTTCCCACGCGGATCTGCGGATAGCGAAGTTGTTGCCCGATGCGGCAGAAACCCACTGCTCAGCAGGCCTGTTCCGCACGGAACGGTTGACGAATGCCCGGTACGGGCGCGCCCACGGAGAGTCGTAGAGGTAGATCGGGCCGGTGACTGCACCATAGTCGAGTCGGCGATCGAAGAAATCCAGTACCGAGTCGACCCAGCCGGCCTGGACACGGGTATCGGCGTCGATGCGGCCGATGACCGATCCGTGGGCGTGATCGAAACCGGTGTTGCGTGCGTGCACGACGCCGCGCTCGGACTCCCGCAGCAGCACCACCTGCGGAAATCGCCGCGCGTATTCCGCGACGATGGCCGCGGTGTCGTCGGTCGAATTGTTGTCGACGACAATGATTTCGTGAATGCGTTCGCGTTGAACGAGCAATGCATCCAGGCATTCGCGCATGTGAGCCGACTCGTCGAACGCAGGCACAACAATGGAAAGAGTATTCACAACGCCAACCCCTGACATATTTTTGGCAATCGTGTAGCTCGATACCCATTGGCGCTGAACGCATTTGAATTCGAGCCGCTGACGTTGACGATGCTACATCATTACTTCAAGAAAAGAACCCGTCGAATTATTCGGACTTTATGAATCAGAATTCGGAATTCGGAGGAATTACCAATCTGTGCATTGCTTCCCGATCACGAAAATCGGCCTTCTCCCCGATCCACTGCTGCGCTGCGGGAAGGTCGTTCAACTCTCGGCGACGGCGCGCCGGAGACCCGACGTACACACCGTCCGGTTCGCAATCTGCCGTCACCAGCGAGTTCGCCCCGATGATGCAGCCGGCCCCGATGTGCACGCCCGGCATCACGACCACGCCGGACCCGATCCACGTTCCCGGACCGATCACCACCGACTCTCCCCGCAGGGCGCCTGCGCGATGCCGCGAGGGCCCGGTCTCGTGGGTACTGGTGAGGATCCGAACGTGATCCGCGATGAAGACGTGATCACCGATCACGATGTCGGCAACGGTGTCGAAGTAGCAGCCGAAGTTCACGAACACGCCGGTGCCCAATCGAACCGATGCTTGCCCCTGAATCATGGAACCGCCGTACATCAGGCACGGACCGGTCGTCCGTAGACCCGCAGGGCGTAGAACCGATGCGCGCAGCACGGCGGGTAAGAAGGGCACATTCGCCAACGAGACGACAGTCGCCTGACGCATCTGAGCGAGGGCCCAGCGGACGTCCGACGGATTGCGCATCCAGTCGCGGACACGCGAGCCGGCCGTCACGCGGCGGCTCGCATCCGTTCGTCGGACTCGGCACGATCGTCGACCGGCAATGCCCGGCACGGTACTGCGGCGAACAGTCGCGAGATCGGCCACCGCAGTGTGTGCATCAGCCAATCCATCGCCACGATGCGTCCGAGCTTGCGCGACGCCAGACCGTGCTCCTGGTAGGAGCGGTAGCCCGCCAACGCATAGTGGACGTATTTCACCGGCGATGTCGTTGCGCGCCTACCGGACACTGCGGCCTTCATCGACCCGTTCTGGGCAACAGGCAAGCGCTCGGCAGCCAGGCACAGGCACAGATCGATGTCTTCGTGGACACAGGTTCGCTCACTGACCGCATCGCGAACCGTGCGCCAGGCTGATGCGCGAATCGCGAAGTTGTTGCCCGATACCGCCAGGGCGGCGCGCACCGCCGGCTCACGTCGTTCGGCGCGCGAATGCATCCACGCCAGGGGCCGAGCCCAGGGTGATTCGTAGAGGAACGTCCGGCCACCGGTGGCGGCGACGGAGGCATGCTCGTCGAAGAAGTCGACGATCGAGCGCGCCCACCCGGGCCGAACACGGGTATCGGCGTCGATTCGACCGATGATCGACGAGTCCACCAGGTCGAATCCGGTGTTGCGAGCGTGGACCACGCCGCGGTTGGGCTCGTGGACCAACATGACCTTGTTCGTGACCGCCCGGATGTCGTTCACCAACCGAAGCGTGCCGTCGGTCGACCCGTTGTCCACCACGACGATGCGGTCGATGTCGTCGCCCTGATCGAGCAGCAGCGTCAGACATTCACCCAGATGATCGACCTCGTCGAGCACCGGAATTACCACACTGAGAGTGTTCATCGCGATCCCCTGACAAATTCGGACATTGAATACAGCTCAGCCACGAATTCGAACTTACGACATGTTCCAAGAATTGCCTAAAGCTGCCCCGAATTGCATATCCGCAGCTCACTGGCTCGAAAGGTTCGTTCGGTCGGGTCGCATCGCTTCAAACAATCGAATCGACGGTTTTGTGCGGCAATTGTGCAACTGCAGTTTGCGAAACAGCCTTCTGAAATCGAATCCCGAACCGATCACCCAATTCGTTCGATATGAATCCATCTCGAATTCACTTCGCAGTAACACGTGCCTCCGCAGTTGCCGGGACCACGAAAAAACCGCCACTCGCGTGAGTGACGGTTCTTCGTGTCGGTGGAGCTGAGGGGAATCGAACCCCTGACCTTCTCGATGCGAACGAGACGCGCTACCAACTGCGCCACAGCCCCTTTGCCGTCATGCCGACCGGCTAAGTAACTCTAGCAAAGCCGCTTCGGGTGTCGGTTACGCGCCCTGGGCTCTGCGCAGGTCCCGGTCGTCGTCACGACGGGCCTGGAACGGCTCCTCGTAGTGGTCGAGGTGCTCGAATTCGGGATCCTCGTCGTCGATCTCGAGCACCACCGCGCCGGGGCGACGCAGTCGCTGCGGGACGAGCTCCAACTCTTCGTCGGTTTCCGATTCCACGCCGAGACGTGATCGGCCCATCCGAGTGAGCCGACGCCTGCGCACCTCCTCCTCGATCTGCACCTGACGACGCAGGTAGTACAGGTAACCGACGAGGACAGCGACGGACAGTCCGCACAGCCACCAGACCGCCGGGGAGATGATGAAGGCCAGGGCTGCGGTGGTGATCGCCGCGAAGACCAGGCCGAGGACGGCGCGCTGTCGGAATGCGTACCGCGCGGCCCTGGCGATCGCATCGGCCTCGGGATCGAAACCACCGCGTCCACGTCGGCGAGGAACGAAATCGTCGTCGACGACACCGGGTTCGTGCGCGGGCGAACCTCCGCGCGGTGCTTCCGTGTCCGGTGCCTCGCTGTCGAGGTCGCTGTCTGCAGCGTGAGTGTCCATCGGGTCCTCCGCGGTACCGGGTAGATCGGGTGAGTCTGGACGAACGGTCGCGATCGCGGCACCGAAGATCTCTCGGGCCGGCGCGGAGACTCGCAGGTCGTCTTCCGGTCGCCAGTCGGGATCGCTGCGATGCCCGGTCGCGGGGCCGCGCTGCTTTCGCTGGGTGCCACCCCGATGCAGCACGCGGGTGGCGAGGGCAGCGTCCGTGGTCTGCATGATCTGCGGACGCTTGGTCATGAGCATGGGCAGAAGAACGAAGAGCCAGACGGCTACGAGACCGATCCAGATGATCGAGTTCGGCATCGGCGTTGTTCTCCTCCCCTTGGACGACGGCGACAGTGAAAGACGTCCTCAGGCTATGCGGAGGAAGAACGAGAACGACGCAGACGCGCCGACCCGAATTACACTCCTGTCACTTTGACAACACGAGTACTCGCGCCGCGGCCGCGAAGATCACGCCCACGCAGCCCGGCCCGCGCGAACCAACCGCTCGACGACGGTTCCCTGCACCTCACCCGAGGTGATCGCGACGAGCTTGTGATCGCGCCATTCGCCGTCGACATCGAGGTACTTGTAGAGCAGCCCCTCTTCACGAAAGCCGACGTTGCGCAGCACTGCCTGACTGGCCAGGTTCTCCGGTCGCACCGTCGCTTCGACGCGATGCAGTCCGACCGGACCGAAGCAGTGGTCGAGCCCGAGCGCCAAGGCCGCGGTGGCCACACCCTTGCCATTGACCTCCTTGGACACCCAGTACCCGATCCAGGCCGATCGAAGTGCTCCCCGCACGATGTTTCCGGTGGTGATCTGGCCACAGAATTCACCGTCGACTTCGATCACCATCGGCAGCATGTGCCCCTTGCGCGCCTCGGACTTCAGGCCCGAGCACAGCGTCGGCCACGAGGAGATGTGATGCCGCGAATTCCAGCTGCCCTCTCCGCTGGGCTCCCAGGGTTCGAGGTGGGCGCGATCCTCCGTGCGAATCCGGCTCCACGCGGCCGCGTCGCGCATCCGTACCGGCCGCACGGTGACGGTTCCGGCGGCGACTCTCACTGGACCCAATTTCGCCGGCCAACCTGGGTGGCTCGACCACGTTCGCGGCATCCGTCGATGTTATGCGCTACGCGCAGGTGAGCGGAAACTCGTAGCCCACTACGAACTACCGCTCACATGGCGTCAGCCTCTCTGAGCGAGGAACGAGACCTTCACTTCTTCGCCGGTGCGGATTTCGGTGACCTCGGGATCGATGACGACCAGGCAATTCGCCTCGGCGAGTGTCGCGAGTAGGTGCGAGGACGATCCTGGTGCGCCGCCGAGCGCCTGCACCAGGTATTCACCGGTTCCCTCGTCGCGCATGAGCTGGCCGCGCAGAAATCCTTTACGGTCCTCGATCGAGGTGATCGGCGCGACGGTTCGAGCGGTCACGGTCCGTCGCATCGGCTGCCGTCGGCCCAGAGCGATCCGAATCAGCGGACGCACCATGACCTCGAACACCACCAACGCGCTGACGGGGTTGGCAGGCAACAGGAAGGTGGGTACTTCGTCGCGTCCGAGTTGACCGAAGCCCTGGACGGACCCGGGGTGCATGGCAACTCGTTCCACTTCCATGTCGCCGAGTTCGCCGAGCGCCTCGCGCACACCGTCCGATGCGCCGCCGCCTACCGCTCCGGCGATGACGACGATCTCGGATCGAATGAGCTGGCCCTCGACCACCTCGCGTAGTCGCTTGGGATCGGTGCTGACGATCCCGACTCGGTTGACGTCGGCCCCGGCGTCGCGCGCTGCGGCGGCGAGCGCGTAGGAGTTGACGTCGTACACCTGACCAGGCCCCGGGGTCCGATCGGTGTCGACCAGTTCCCCACCGACGGAGATCACCGACAGTCGCGGCCGAGGATGCACCAGCACCTTGTCGCGCCCGACGGCGGCGAGCAGCCCCACCTGAGCCGCGCCGATGATCGTGCCTGCGCGAACCGCGACGTCACCGGGCTGCACGTCGTCGCCGATCTTGCGGACGTAGTCACCCGACCGCACCGGACGGAACACCTTGACGCGGGCACGACCGCTGTCGGTTCGATCCAGGGGCAACACGGCGTCGGCCAGTGTGGGCAGCGGCGCGCCGGTGTCGACTCGTACCGCCTGACGCGGTTGCAACCGGATGGGTTGACGCGATCCGGCGGACACCTCGCCGACGACGGGAAGCGTCAGATCGATGCGTTCGTCGTCCTCGTTGCGCAGGTCGGTGCCCGCGGCCGCCACATCGACGCTCCGTACCGCGTAGCCGTCGATCGCTGCCTGGTCGAAACCGGGAAGGGGACGCTCGGTGACCACTTCTTCTGCACACAGCAGGCCCTGTGCTTCCGAGATGGCGACCCGGACAGGCCGTGGAGCCACCGCCGCGGCGGTCACCCTGGTCTGCTGATCTTCGACCGAGCGCATCTGGCCCTTCCTCTATGCATCGACCCGCGATGCTATTCGTACGTGGTCAGTTCCGGTGCCCAGCTGTCGCTCAAGCGTTCGTTCAGCCATTCGCGCAGCGCCGGACCGTAGTCGTCACGTTGTAGAGCAAAGTCAACCGCAGCGCGCAGGTATCCCCCGGGATTTCCGAGGTCGTGTCTCGATCCACGGTGCACCACCACGTGCACGGGATGGCCTTCTTCGATGAGCAGCGCAATGGCGTCGGTCAGCTGCAGCTCGCCGCCTGCACCGGGCTTTATCCGGCGCAGGGCGTCGAAGATCGCCCGGTCGAGCAGATAGCGGCCCGCGGCAGCGAGGTTGGACGGGGCGTCCTCCCGCTTGGGCTTTTCGACCATACCGGTGACCTTGAGGACGTTCGGGTTGACCGCGTCGGGCACGATCTCGACGGAGAAGACGCCGTAGGAGGAGACCTTGTCGTCGGGGACCTCGATGGCGCACAGCACCGAGCCTCCGCGCTTGGCGCGCACGCGGGCCATGACGTCGAGCACACCGCGGGGCATCACGAGATCGTCGGGAAGCAGAACGGCAACGGAATCCTCGTCGTCGTCGAGGACTTCTTCGGCACAGGCGACGGCATGTCCGAGTCCGAGCGGCTCGTGCTGAATGACCGACTGGACGTCGAGCAGACCGGGGGCAACTCGAACCTTCTCGAGCATCTCGAGCTTGCCGCTGGCCTCGAGCTTGTTCTCGAGGACGAGGTCCTCGACGAAGTGGGCGACGACGCCGTCCTTGCCGGGGGACGTGACGATCACGAGTCGCTGCGCGCCGGAATCTGCTGCTTCGCCTGCGACTAGCTCGATGCCGGGAGTGTCGACCACCGGAAGCAGTTCTTTCGGAACGGTTTTCGTGGCCGGCAGGAACCGGGTACCCATGCCCGCTGCGGGAACGATGGCCGTGCGGAAATGCACGGGCGTGGCGGCGGTCGTCGCTGTAACGGCTTCTGTCATGGTGCTCACCCTATCCATGGTTTCTGGTGATCTGCTTGCCGTGTGCTGCGTTTTACCCCCGAGTGCATATCGTTGAAGGACAGCACAGGAAGGGAGGACGAACCGTTGTGACCGTTCCCGAATTCACGGAGAACACGTCCAAGGATCGATGGCGAAAGCATGTTCTCGCCGAACGCCGACTGCTCGACGGTGCGCAACGCGCAATGGAGTCCTCCGCACTCTGTCACGTCCTGGGCGAATTGGCGGCCGAACACTCGGTGATCGCCGCATATGTTCCCGTCGGCCGGGAGCCCGGTTCGATCGAGATGCTCGACGCCATGGCCGCGGCCGGGTCGACCGTTCTGCTTCCGAGTGCACACGAGCCGGGTCCGTTGCGCTGGGCTCGGTACGCCGGACGAGAGTCGTTGGTGACGGCCCCGTTCGGGCTGTTGGAACCGGGCGGACCGACGCTCGATCCCGATGCGGTGTCGGGTTGCTCACTGGTGCTGATTCCGGCGCTGGCCGTAGACCGGCGCGGAACCCGGTTGGGCCGAGGCGCGGGCTTCTACGACCGCACCCTCGATCTGTGCAGGCGCGACGCCATGCTGGTCGCGGTGGTGCGTGAGAACGAACTGGTCGATCGCCTACCCGCCGAACCGCACGACAGACCGGTGACGCACGTGTTGACCCCCGGCAGCGGACTCCTACGCTTGGGTACGGAATAACGCTACGATTCGATTCGTTGGCACTCCTGACTGTAGAGTGCTAATGCTCTCCCCAGTTTCGACAGTTTCGACGAACAGACAAGACACCGGCGGTGTTCGACCTCGGCCAGCAGAGTGGCGAATTTCCTCGGTGACCAGCGCGGAGGAAACACGATGCCCACTTACTCATACGCATGCACCGAGTGCGACAACCGCTTCGACATCGTTCAGTCCTTCACCGACGACACACTGACGGTGTGCCCCGCGTGCTCGGGCAAGCTCCGCAAGCTGTTCAACTCCGTCGGCATCGTCTTCAAGGGCAGCGGCTTCTACCGCACCGACAGCCGCGGCGGCGGGGGCACCTCCAGCGAGGGCGCGGGCGAGAAGAAGTCCGATGCGGCCGCTGCGAAGTCGGACTCGAAGTCCGAGTCCAAGCCCGCAGAGAAGAAATCTTCCGATTCGTCGTCGTCGAACTCTTCGTCTTCCTCGTCCACCACGAAAGCTGCTGCCAGCCAGTAACTTTCCGCTTCATCCACAGGCCGGGCCGTTATCCACAGCCCGGCCTTTTCGGTGCCTGTACCGGAACTCCCACCGATAGCGTTTCGGCCATGGCTGCCGGCAAGAATCGACTCGACTCGACGCTGCTCGATCGCATCACCGTGCGTCCGGCGTGGGTCGGATCCACGAAATTCAGACGGATCGCAGCGGGAGTTCTGGTCGCCGTTGCCGCCGTTCTGTTCGTCGACGACACCGCCGGTGACGACCGCGTACGAGTGATCACGGCCGGGCGCGACCTGACACCCGGCACCGTACTCACCTCCGCCGATGTGGCGGCGGCCGAGTGGGACCGGGCGAACGTCCCCGAGGGCGCACTCGTCGAGTCCGAGGCCGTGAACGGTCGAACACTCACCGGACCGGTCCGGTCGGGTGAATTGCTCACCGACGTACGCCTACTCGGATCTCGGACCGCCACGACGGCCCTGGGGACCGAGGCACGCGTCGTACCGGTGCATCTGGCCGATGCCGCGGTGACCGACCTGCTGCGGGAAGGCGACCGCGTCGACGTGTTGACGGTCGAGTCTCAGGAGAACCCCGATGCAGTCCCCGCGGCCCGGGTTCTCGCGTCGGGAGCGATGGTCGTGCTCGTCTCCGCCGACGCCGGTGGCAGCAGGCAGCGAGACCGCGTCGTACTACTGGCTCTACCGACGAACGATGCAACAACGGTTGCGGCCGCCTCGTTGGTCAGCGCAATCACCGTCACCCTGCACTAACGTCTGTCGAGACAGAACAAACCGAACGTTGGGAGAAGGGCTCATGCTGAAGGGCTTCAAGGACTTTCTACTCCGCGGCAATGTCGTGGATCTCGCAGTCGCGGTCGTCGTCGGCGCGGCTTTCACCGCCATCGTCACCGCATTCACGACGAACGTCATCAACCCCCTTGTCGCAGCGCTCGGTGGCAGCAACGAATACGGCTTCGGGTTTCAGATCACGTCGTCGCCGGAATCGTTCGTCAACGTCGGCGCAGTCATCACCGCGGTCATCAATTTCGTCATCATCGCGGCAGCGGTCTACTTCGTACTGATTCTCCCGGTGAACACGGCCAAGAAGCGCTTCGTCAGTCAGCCGGAGAAGGAACTGAGCGACGTCGACGTGCTGGTTCAGATTCGCGACATCCTCGCGGGGGGAACCGAAGCGGGACAGAAGCTTTCGACTTCAGCCGACACCACCGGCGGTAGCGGCGAGGCAATCGACGCGGCACCGGATCTCGGCAAGCACTCCAAGGACTGATTCGCTCACCCGAGCCAGTCGGGTCACCTATCGAATGAATGCGCCATTCACGCTGTCTGACAGCGTGAATGGCGCATTCATTCGTTCAGGGGGGAGGGCCGAGACACGGCCGGCCCCACTCAGTTGGTGAACGTCGAGAGCGGAAGCGCGTCGAGCGTGATCGTCGTGCCGTCTGCCTCGCACGCCGAGGCAACGGCCGCCCCGTTGTCGACGAAGGCCTTGCCGGCCTCACTGTCGGTGGTCGAGAGCTCCAGCGTATCCGCGGGCAACGCATCGACGAATGTCGTCAACGAACTGGCGACATCACCGGAGGCGGTGCCGGGCAGCGCCTTCAGCTTGTCGACAGCTGCCTGCTTGTCGGCGGTCCACTTGTCGATGTTCTCGGCCGATCCGGGTCCTGCTGCCGCCAGTCCGACGAACGCGTTGTGGTCGGCGGCAAAGGTATTGCAGACATCCGTGTTCTCGCCGGAGGCCGCGGACTCGTCGCTGCTACAACCGGCGGCGAGGCCGAGAGCAACGAGCGCTCCCGCGGCGACGACCGTGAAACGGGCTTTCGAGTGCATCTTCGGTTCAGTGCCTCTCTGTGTACGTCGAACTACTTCTGTGCAGAACATAGTTCAGGCCCGTACGGAGTTATCCGTACGGGCCTGAACTTGTCTCGAATTTCAGCAGGTGACGTTACGTCACCGAGCTACAACCGATTCGGAAATCAGTTGAGGCGAACCGGGACGCCGTAGGTGATGGCCGTGTCGCCCGTTCCGCTGGTCAGCGAAACGTACGGACGGATCGTGACGTTGCCCAGGATGCCGGTGGCGGTGCCGTGCAGGTTCGCGACCTGGATGGATCCGCTGGTGCCCGCTGCGTCACCCTCGGAAGAGGTGATGTCGGCCTCTTCGTTGAGCACTGCGTATGCGCTCTCGGACTGGACGACGCCGGGGCCGTTGGCCAGTGCGATCGTGCCGGTGGCCTGCGGGATCAGCTGAACGCCGACATCGAGGCCGGTGCTGGAGGTGCCAACGCCACCGAGCTCGATCTCGGGGTCTCCACCGGGCAGAACAGGGAACGTACCGGTCACGGTGGACTCGTTGCCCGAGCCGAGGTTGAACTCAGCCGAAGGCGAGGACCAGGAGATCTCGACGCCACCGTTGAGGCTCATCGGGTAGCCGATCTGGTAACCGATCTTGAGGGTGCCCTCGAAGTCGTCGGCCGAGGGGCCCTGGACGTCGTAGGAAGCCCGGCCGTTGGCGAACCACTCACGGGTGAGCGGGTTGCCGTCGAGCGGAGCGACACCGTTGATGAAGGTGTCGGACAGCGTCACCGTGATGGTGTTGCCGTCGGCGTCGACAACCGAGTTGGAGCTGTCGACAGCGGCGGAAGCCGTTCCGGTACCGAGCACCAGGCCGACTACCGAAGCGCTGGCAGCAACTGCAACGCTCATGGACTTGAGTCCCCGGCTGCGCCGCGACTTCTGGATCTCCGTCATTTATTCCTCATCATGTTCAGTCCCAGCGCGGTGTCGCACGGGGAAGCTTGTGGCTTTCACCCTCGAACTAGATCGCACTCAACGATGTGTGCGAGCCCGAGCCGGATGTGGCCGCGAAGGCCACATCCTTGATCACACTGTTCCGAGGTCAAGAGCGCGGAACCGGTTGGTCCCACGCTCTGGTCTCTGGAAGCTGAGGGGAACATTAGAGGAGTTGCCCGATCGTGACAATCCCTACGATCGGGACCACATCGTTGCCTCGGCGTGATGTGTTTCAACGGCGTGAACAACTTTCACACCCTATTAGGTGGTAATGCGCGTCACACTATCCGGTTACGTGACCAGACCGTTACACATTGCGCAAATCCGCAAAACCGCTCTGATGTGGGAAGACGCTCGGACCGGCCCGCCCGTTACGGGCGAATCGTCACTTCTCACGCCACACTGAGCGGAAGCAGTGCGGTCCCCCAACCACCCGCACCCCGGTCGCGCGTCGCTAACGGCAGGTAAACGAGTAACTAACAGACCTGTCATTCAGGCCAAATAAATGTGTCGTGGATCACATCAGAAGTAATGGGGTGGTCGCTGTTGCTTCAACCATTCGTCCGACGCCGACCCGCCGTTCTCGACACCCGAACCCTCACCCCGTTCGTCTCCGGTCGTCTCCGGCAGCACCTCACCGAAGATGCGAGCGAGCCGGGCCCGTTCTGCTCGGGCCCGGCTCGCGTCGTCTTCGGCCGATCGATCGTCGTTCGGCTCGTCGCTCATGGGTATCGCTATGCGTCCAATCCAGACAGCTCGGCGATGACCTGACTCGCCAGTGGCGTCAGCGTCGCCATTCCGTCTCGAATCGCAGCCCGCGACGAGGCCAGATTCACCACCAGGGTGCTTCCGGACACACCGACCAGCCCGCGGGACAGACCTGCGTCCAACGAACCTGCTGCCAGCCCCGACGATCGCAGTGCCTCACTGATGCCCGGAATCTCACGGTCGAGGACCTCCGCGGTGACGTCCGGAGTGACATCGCGCGGTGAGACGCCCGTGCCACCGATGGAGACCACCAGATCGACGCCGCCGATCACCGCGGTGTTGAGTGCGTTGCGCACGTCCACTTCGTCCGCCGTCACTGCGACGACACCGTCGACCAGAAAGCCTGCCTCGGTCAGCAGCTCCGTGACGAGTGGGCCCTTCGAATCCTTCTCGGTGCTGTGCGCTGTTCGGTCGTCAACGATGACGACCAACGCGCGCCCTGCCAGTGGTGCGTCGAGTTCCATACCGCTCACCGTAGTAGTAAGGCCTCCACCCGGCTCACGCTGTGCGTAAATCGTTGCAACCGTGCTCTGTCTGCCCGCTTCTCCGAACATCAGCGACCACCGGGGAACGACGGGACCTGGAACGGCAATTGCTGTTCCTGCTGCTGAGTCTGTGGCTGCGCCGCTGCGGGCTCGGCGGTGCCGAGCGTCACGGTCGCGGTCTTCTCGCTGCCGCCGTCGGTGTAGGTGATGGTGACCGAATCGCCCGGTGCGTGTGACCGCACCGCTGCGATCAACGCGTCACCGCTGGCGACGATGCGATCGTCGACCTTGGTGATCACCGCACCCTTCGGTATGCCCGCAGCTGCTGCCGGTCCTCCCTCGGTGACCTCGACGACGGTTGCTCCGTTGGCGTCGTCCTGCGACGGCACCTGAACGCCGATCATGGCCTGGGTCGCCTTGCCCGTCGTGGTCAATTCGTCGGCGATGCGCTTGGCCTGATCCACCGGGATGGCGAACCCGAGCCCGATGGAGCCGCTCTGCGCGGACCCCTGACTTCCGCCGAGCGTGGCTATCGCAGTGTTGATGCCGATCAGCTGTCCGTCGGTGTTGACGAGTGCGCCCCCGGAGTTACCCGGGTTGATCGCAGCGTCGGTCTGGATGGCGTCGATCACCGAGTTCTGATTGCCGGACTCGCCGGACGTCGACACGGGCCGGTTCAGCGAGGAGACGATGCCCGTAGTGACCGTGCCGGCCAGGCCCAGAGGGGAGCCGATCGCGATGACCTGCTGGCCCACTTCGAGGTTCGAGGACGATCCGAGTTCGATCGGCGTCAGGTTCGACTTGCCCTCGGCCTTGATGACGGCCATGTCCGAGACCGAGTCGGCACCGACGATCGTCGCGTCGGCCACCGATCCGTCCGAGAACGCGACGGTGAGCTTGCCGTTGGCACCCGCACCCGTCGCGACGTGATTGTTGGTCAGGATCAGGCCGTCGCTGCTGAGAATGACGCCAGAGCCCTCACCCTCTTCCTGAGAGCCCTTCACCTGAATCTGCACGACGCTCGGCAGAACCTTGTTCGCTACTGCCTGAATCGAGCCGTCGGGGAAATTGGCGGCAGGCTGAGCTGCAGTGACCGTGGAATTCAGTGAGTTGGTCACTCCCCCGCCGTTGCCGTTGGCATTGTTGGTGGCGATCGCACCGACCGCGCCGCCGATTCCGCCACCGACCAGAACGAGCGCGATGGCTCCGGCCACCAGTACCGACCGACCCGGGCGGGACTTCACCGCAGTCGGTGCCGAATCGGACTGCGGCGCAACGTGCTGGGGCTGTGCGTGGTGAGCCTGGGTGTGCTGCGGATCGCCCTGCTGACCGTACGGGCCGTAGCCGGGCTGGTAGGCCCCCTGTCCGTAGCCGGCGTACTGCTGGGGGTAACCCTGCTGCGGCGGGAACTGCTGAGTCGGATGCTGCTGAGTCGGATGCTGCTGGGCCGAGTAGTTCTGCTCGTCGCCGCGCGAAGCCCGGTCCGCCGGATGCTGCTCGCCACCGGCACCCTGTCCGCTCTGTTCGGATTCGTTACGGTCGTCGCTCATCGTTGCTGCTTCCTTCAGTAGAGACCTCGGTATCCGAGGTCCGCCCGCCTTCTTGCTACTCACTGTGCAGGGCGGGACTGAGAGCGCGCTGAGATCCGGCTATCAGTTTGCCGAGAGTGTGGTGGGATCAGGAGCACCCTCGCCGGGCAACACGATTCGTATCAGCGCGCCGCCCCGCTCGGACACCTCCACTCCGATGGTGCCGCCGTGCTTGACGACCACTTGCCGCACGATGGCAAGTCCCAGACCGGATCCGGGCATCGAACGCGACGCCGTCGAGCGATAGAAGCGCTCGAACACCAGCTCGCGATCTTCCTCGGGGATACCGGGGCCCGCGTCGTCGACCGTCAATTCCAGCAGGCCATCGCCGATCTGCCGCATCGCGATTCGCACCTCACCACCGCTGGGACTCCATTTGGCCGCGTTGTCGAGCACATTCAGCACGGCTCTCGAGAGTCCTGCTTGATCGCCGTAGACGAACCACGGCATCAACGTCGCTTCGAAGTCGATCTCGTTGCGACGGCGGCGTGCTCGTTCGAGACTGCGTTCGACGGCATCGGCGAGATCGACTCGCTCGAACACCGTCTCCGGCGCGTCCTCTCGCGCCAGATCGACCAAATCACCCACCAAGGTGGACAATTCCTGAATCTGCGCCACCACGTCGGTCCGCAACTCGGCCATGTCCTCGTCCGGGATGGACGGCGCTCCTGGGCGTCCCGCCGCGATGAGCAACTCCATGTTGGTCCGCAGCGAAGTCAACGGGGTGCGAAGTTCGTGGCCCGCGTCGGCGACCAATCTGCTCTGCCTGCCGCGAGATTCGGCAAGTGCCCGGAGCATCGTGTTGAAACTCTCGGTCAGACGCGCCAACTCGTCGTCGCCGGTCACCGGGATCGGCGTCAGGTCGTCGGTGCGTGCCACCCGTTCGGCAGCCGCGGTCAGTCGGGCGATCGGGCGTAAACCGGTGCGCCCCACGGCCATACCTGCTCCAGCCGCCAGCACCACGCCGCAGGCACCGACGATCAGCAGCACCCACGCCAGACGGTCGAGTACTTTTCCGGTCGGCAATAGTCTCTGTGCGACGACGAGAGTGCTGCCGTCCTTGGTGCGTAGCGCCAGTACCCGCTGATCGTCGAGTGTGCGTAGCGACGATTCCTGCTCTCCGCTCACCACAGCGAGTTCGGCATCGCCGATCGGCACCTTGGGCCCGGGCGGGTTGTAGCTGGACATGTCCGGATAGATCAGCGCGACACTGACATCGGTGCTGTACAACGTTGCCCCAGCGACGAACCGCGGGTCGTAGGACACCAGACTGGACTCCGCCAGAGCCGAAGCACGCGAACGCAATTGAGTGTCCACATCGCCGTACAGTGCTCGGGATACCACCGTGTACGCGGCAATGGCCATGACCGCCACCGCAATTGCGACGACCGAGGCCGCGAGCAAGGTCACCCGCCACCGCAGCGACACCGACCGTGTCAGTGGCATCGGTGGCCGCATCGCAGTCGGCGAGGAGCCGACATTGTCGGCCGACTTGCGCCCGAACGAAGCGACCATCACGGGGGCGTCTCGCGCAGGACGTACCCGACACCGCGAACGGTGTGGATCAGCCGCGACTCCCCCTCCGCCTCGGTCTTGCGCCGCAGGTACCCGACGTACACCTCGAGCGCGTTGCCCGACGTCGGGAAGTCGTAACCCCAGACTTCCTCGAGGATGCGACTTCTGGTGAGGACTCGACGCGGATTGGTCATCAGCATTTCGAGCAACGAGAATTCGGTCCGGGTGAGGCTTATCGAGCGTTCGGCGCGCGAGAC
Organism: Rhodococcus sp. 15-725-2-2b; assembly: GCF_002259075.1. Lineage (NCBI taxonomy): Bacteria > Bacillati > Actinomycetota > Actinomycetes > Mycobacteriales > Nocardiaceae > Rhodococcus > Rhodococcus sp. 15-725-2-2b. The sequence continues at coordinate 270,856 of NZ_NPFL01000004.1, forward strand.
CTCACGAGTGACCGGGTCCAACGACAGGTCCGCGAACGTCATGGTCTCCGAGTCGATGCCCGCTTCCATCGCGGTACGCCGGAGCAGAGCGCGCAGGCGAGCCAGCAGCTCCTCGAGCGCAAACGGCTTGGGCAGGTAGTCGTCGGCACCGGCGTCGAGGCCGGCAACACGCTCGGACACCGAGTCCCGTGCCGTCAACACCAGAATCGGCAGGTCGTCACCGACACTGCGCAATCGACGGCACACCTCCAGGCCGTCGAGGCGAGGCATCATCACGTCGAGCACCAGGGCGTCGGGACGTGCCGCCGCGACCTGCTCGAGCGCGTCGAGCCCGTCGACCGCCAGGTCCACGGTGTACCCGTTGAATGTCAGCGACCTGCGCAGCGACTCACGCACTGCCCGATCGTCGTCGACCACCAATATCCGCATTCGTACAGTTTGTCCTGGTCGACTGAGATATGTCTGAGAGGGGTGCGGATTTCGACCTAGAGCGTCGGTAGGTGCTTCGCCAGCGGGAGGTTCCACTTTCGCCACAGCGCGAGCAGGCGCAACCCCGTCGCGAGCAGGGTTCCCGCGACCAGACCCACGTTCTCCGGCAGGGTCGCGGCATCGGCCAACACGACGGCCGTCGCACCGAGCATGGCCGGCAGGGCATACAGGTCCCGATGCAGCAGCAGGGGAACTTCGTTGACCAGCACGTCTCGGATCACCCCGCCTGCCACCGCCGTCGTGGTGCCGATGAGAGCTCCCGCCAACGCGCTACCGCCGGCAGCCAACGCGATCGTCGCACCGGTCGATGCGAACAGGCCCATCCCGAAGGCGTCGAGCACCAGAACACCGCGCCGGACCTTGCCCATCTGTCGGTGCGCAACGAACACGACCAGCGAGGCGAACAAGCCGACCGTGAGGTTCGGCCACGTGTCCAGGGACGTCGGTGGGTGGATGCCGAGCAGCAGATCGCGAATGATTCCGCCGCCGATGCCCGTCGTGATTCCGACGACGCAGACCCCGAACAGATCCAACCGGCGATGCACTCCGATCAACGCACCCGACGCCGCAAAGGCCGCGATACCGATCAAACCGAGTACGTCGAGAAGCATCGGATCAGCATGTCATGGTGCTGACAGAAACCTCACAGCAAAACCCGAGGTCGGACCTAGAATCGAGGGGCACCGTCGTGTTCGAAGATTCCGGCTCACCCGAGGAGAACATCATGCGTATCGAATTCAAGAAAGCCGTCGCCACTGTTGCATTGACGGGAGCCATCGCGCTCGGTGGCGGCGCAGTCGCTCAAGCTGCTCCGGATCGCGAAAGAATTCCAGACGTGATCGGAATGTCCCAATCTGCGGCCATCGCGGCCCTGGAGGACGCAGGCTTCGACAACGTCACCGTCAATTACGACCGCCCCGACGCCCGCGTGATCGGCCTCAACTTCCCGGTCGGGGTGAAGGTCAGCGAGAACGCGGAGATCAAAGTGATCGTCATAAGCGACTAGACCAGCCGCACGGCCACCTCGAGGTGTGGCAGATTCCCGGATCACCCCGTTGGGGTCTGCCACCTGAGCGTGACAACCGGCGGCCGATGAGGGATGCGGCGTCGTGATCGGCGTCGCACCCGCGGTGATGGCTGCGCCGAAAAACACCGCCCCATTTTCGCAGGAGATAGTCTCGGTCGTGATGCCGTCCGGCACATTTCCTTCTCGAGCCGAGGTGAACGAACAGGTGCCGATCATCGACAATGCCGTCTACGTCGACGGCAAACGCACTGCCAATCCCGAGAGCCTCGACATCACGTTCGAGTTGATGCGCGAGCGGCACGGCATGGCCTGGATCGGCCTGTACCGCCCCGAGATCAGCGAAATCAATGCTGTAGCAGGCGAGTTCGGTCTGCACCGCCTCGCCGTGGAAGATGCCATTGCAGCCCATCAGCGACCGAAACTGGAACGGTACGCCGAGCAACTGTTCGTCGTTCTCCGACCCGCTCGATACATCGACGAGACCGAAAAGGTCGAATTCGGCGAATTGCACATATTCCTCGGACCCGATTTCGTCGTCACCATTCGCCATGCCGAATCCCCCGATCTGGCAATGGTGCGCAAGCGGCTCGAAGGATCTCCCGAACTGCTCCAACTCGGCCCCGAGGCGATCCTCTACGGCATCCTCGATCAAGTGGTCGACGAGTACGTCCGGGTGGTGACCGGATTGCAGAACGACATCGACGAGATCGAGGATCAGCTGTTCACCGGCGACCCGTCGGTATCGCGTCGCATCTACTCACTGCTCCGTGAGGTGTCCGAATTCGACCGTGCCGCAAAACCACTCGTCGAGATGATCGAATCACTCAAGCGCGGTTCGGACAAGTACAACGTCGACGTGGAACTGCAGCGATACCTGCGCGACGTGCACGATCACGCGATCCGCGTGTCCGACCGCATCGAGTCCTTCCGCTCCAACCTGCAGAATGCGTTGACCGTGCACTCGACCATCGTTGCGCAGCAGCAGAACGAGGAGATGCGCAACATGACGGTGGCCAGCCTGGAGCAGAACGAACAGGTCAAACGGATTTCATCCTGGGGCGCAATACTTTTCGCGCCCTCGCTGATCGCCGCCATCTACGGTATGAACTTCGAGGACATGCCGGAACTGACGTGGCAGCTCGGCTATCCGATGGCTCTGATCGCCATGGTGATCTGCTCCACTGCACTGTTCGTGGTGTTCAAGCGTCAGAAGTGGTTGTAGTGCGCTCCGCGCAGTGGTGCGGTTAGGTGCCCTCCACGGCACTCAGCCACACCACTGCCGCAGGCACTAGGACGAACCGAACACCGGACCCACAGGGATGTCTCGCTCGAAGGTCAGACGGTCGAACTCGTTACCGTATTCGTCGATTGCACCGATCGTCATCCTGCTGGCGGTGATGCCCGGAATACCCGGCACCACATCGACTCTGACGAACGAGTAGTTGAGGAATCGCACCCGAGACCAGGTGATGGACTCGGCCGACTTGGTGCCGTCCGGCGCCCATACGTAACTGTTCGGAACTGCCGTGTCGGGCAACTCGTTGCCGCGGTAGCTCACGCCCTCACCGTCCTGGAACGTATAGCGTGGACGACCACCACCGCCGACTGTGTAATACACGGTGCCGTCGGTCTTTCCGTTGACCGTTGCGTTGTCACCGGCGACCCGCGTCGCACGGTTGCCACGAATGGGATCGGTGCGCTCGAAGACGTGATTGTGGGCTTGAAGCACTACATCCACCTGGTACTTGTCGAACAGCGCAACCCACGCGTCGCGGACGCCGCCGTCGCTCGCGTGCGTCGACGTGGTCGAATACGCGCAGTGGTGGAAGAAGCAGACGATGAAGTCGATGTTCGGATCGGCACGGTACTTCGCCAATGTCTGTTCCACCCAGGTGTTCTGGGCTCCACCGCTGTAACCGGTGTTGGCCTTGATCTCGTAGCTGACGTCGTTCGCGTCGAGCGAGAGAACGGCAGTGTTGCCGTAGACGAACGAGTACGCCGACGGGCATCCCGTGGGTCCGTTGGTCGGCTGATCGAGCCGCGCGGCATGTCCGCCGTAGCCGTTGGGGCTGTACAGCGCTTCCATGTCGTGGTTACCGGTGGCGAACAACCACGGCGCGGTCGATGCACTGGCCTCGATCGCCTGGAAATAGCCGTCCCAGACGAACGGGTTGAACTTGTCGAATCCCTTCGGTGGGGTCTGACCGTGCTTCGCGAACTGCGGCGGCAGACCGGCACCCGACGGGTCCGCGTACGCGATGTCGCCGGCGAGGATGTGGAAGTCCGGGTGCGAGGCCTCGATCTGCCGATTGATGTTGCGCGCGTGCTTGACCGACGGCTCGTTGTCCGCCTTGTAGTACTGGTCGTCGTAGTCGCCGGCAACCAAACCTGGCGGCTGCGAGGGTGTTTCGTCTACGCCCTGATCGCCCATCATCGTGAACCGGAACGGTGCGATGCGACCGGTCGGCAGGGCCGGGGACGCACTCCGAATGTCACTGACGAAGCCGTCGGCGGTGCGCCAGCGATAGTAGTGCGGCAGCTTGGGCGTCAGATTGTCGACGGGCACATGTACGTAGTACTGCTCCGCCGACAGAATTCCGCCGTCGGTCTGTGGAACCTGACTGATCAGGTTTCGTACCTCGGCCGACGTCGTAGCGCCGAGTGCGGGCGTGGGGCCGTGATCGAGGAAGACACCGGTGAGCCCGGGATTACGAGAGAGCTGTGCCGAGAACCGCAGTTGCGTCGCCGGGTCGTTTCCGAAGCCCATGTGCCGTCCGGCCACGGCCAGCGGGGCGTCCTGCGCGTACGCGGTTCGCGCGAACACCGAGTTCCCGACGCCTACCGCGGCGGCCGTCGCGGCGGCTCCCACCAGGAAGTTGCGTCGACTGACGGGGTGCCGCCGCAGGAACGACCGATGCCAATCGTGCTGCTCGGCCATGGTCATGTTCTCGGCGAGCGTGCCCGGGATTCCGGTCGCGACGGTTTCGCCTGCGGGATTGAGCGTCATGCCTCGATGGTGACGGTGACGCTCTCTCTATCCGTTAACCAAGCGAAGTTGTTGGGTGAACAACACGAGAACACCGATGCACAACGGGACGAACGCGGACAATCCCGTCGTGCACGGATCTTCGTAACCCACTACGAATTTCCATACACGACGGGAGGTCGATCTAGGTCCCCTTGACGTTGAGGATCTGCCGCAGTTCGTGCTCGATGCTCACCAGGTCGCGGGCGTCCTCCATCACGACATCGATCGGCTTGTAGGCGTCGGGAATCTCGTCGATGAAGTCTGCACTGTCGCGAAATTCGATCCCTACCATCCGCTCCCGCAGGTTCTCGTGAGTGAACCGCTTCCTGGCCTCGGTCCGAGAGAACTGTCGACCGGCACCGTGAGGCGCCGAGCACAACCCCGCCTTCGAGCCCTTGCCGACGACCACGTACGAACGAGTTCCCATCGACCCGGGAATGATCGCCTTGACACCCTCGTGTGCGTCGACCGCGCCCTTTCGGGTGAGCCACACGTCCTTCTGAAAGTGGTTCTCCTTCACCGTGTAGTTGTGATGGCAATTGATCCGTTCGACCTCGCGATGGTCGTCGGTTCCCATCCACTCGGCGAATACCGCACTGAACCGGTCCATCATCTCGGCCCTGTTCAGGTATGCGAACCGCTGCGCCCACTTCAATTCTCGGAGGTACTGCCCGAATTCACGGGAGCTCTCGGGCAGGTATGCCAGGTCCTTGTTGGGCAACGGAATCCACCACTGCGCGCACAATCGCTGTGCGATCGCGATGTGCTTCTTGGCGATCTTGTTGCCGACGCCCCTCGACCCACTGTGCAGAAACAGCCATACCCGATCGGTTTCGTCGAGGCACAGTTCGATGTAATGGTTGCCGCCGCCTAACGAACCGAGCTGCTCGCGCCACTGCGGTGAATGATTCAGCTCGACACCGTCCGTGGCCGCCAACTCCTCGAGTTCGAGTAGCTTCGGAGCGGTGAAATTCCACCGGTCGACGCCGACGTTGTAGTTGCCCGGCGACAGCGGGATGCTTGCCTCGATGGCGAGTCGCAGGTCAGTCAGATTACGGCCGTCGACGTCGTCGAGTGTGAATTCTGTTCGTACGCCGATCATTCCGCAACCTATGTCGACGCCGACGGCGGCCGGAATGACAGCGCCCAGCGTAGGAATCACCGTTCCCACTGCGCTTCCCATACCGCTGTGAGCGTCGGGCATCAGCGCGACGTGCGGATGCACGAACGGCATCGACGATGTTTCACGGGCCTGCTCGAGAGTCTTGTCCTCGAGCTGTGAAGCCCAATTGAGCAAACGCAAGCCCACCTTGTTCGGGGGCATGATGTTCCTTCCTGCCCCCTTGCACAAGAGGGCGCTATTCGATGGGTCGATTCACGAGCCGAGCTTGTTTGCCGCAAAGAGCGGCGCATCGCTCCGGTGAATACGCGCGCAGCACAAGGCTCACACCGACTCTCGTGTCGAGAGCGGCACCGGACAGAACGGTTGCACGCATGACCGGAACCCTATCGATCGATCCCTCGTCCACGCGAGCGAATTACTCAGAACGCCGGGCCCTACACACCACCACCGAATGCCAAGCCCAACAGATACGTCGCCCCGGCTGCGCCGTAGCCGATTGCCAGTTGTCGCAGAGCGCGTTTGACCGGCGGCCCACCGCTGAGCAGTCCCACCACCAGGCCCGTGCAGATCAACGCGATTCCGACGAGGACGGCGGCAACGGCAAGGGCCACAAAGCCTTCGAGGCCGAACAGATACGGCAACACCGGGATGACGGCACCGGAGGCGAAGAAGCAGAAGCTGGCGCCGGCGGCACCGAGGCCGGTTCCGATGGACTCGTGCTGGTCGACGTCGGGGGCCATCTCGTCGGCAGGGAGTACTCGCAGCACTTCCGCCGCTTTGGCGTCGGCCTCCTCGTGGGTCATCCCTCGGGCTCGGTAGACCAGGGCCAGTTCGTTGGCGTCCACGTCGAGGTGTTGGACTGCGTCGCGCGCCCCACTGTCCGGCGACGACGCCTCGAGCAACTCGCGTTGTGAACGGACAGAGACGTATTCGCCCGCCCCCATCGACAGCGCGCCGGCGAGCAGTCCCGCGAGGCCGGTGACCAGGACGATCTGATTGGACACCCCGGAGCCGCTGATACCCAGAACGAGAGCGAGGTTGCTCACCAGTCCGTCGTTGGCACCGAACACCGCGGCCCGGAACGTTCCGGACAATCGATTGCGGCCGCGGGCCGCCAGTGCCCTGATGACCTCCGCGTGGATCTGCTCGTCGGCCGTCATCGCCTCCGTCGCGTCGGCGTCGGTGGCGTACGGCGAACGGGTTTCCGCTCGTTGGGCCAGCGCGAGTACGAACACCGAACCGAAGCGACGTGCCAACACCCCGAGGATGCGGGTGCGGATGTCACCTTTGAGCGGCATTCCGACCCGATCACCGAGCAGATTTCGCCAATGCTGCTCGTGGCGGCCCTCCGCATCGGCGAGTGCGAGCAGGATCTCGCGCTCCTCGCCGGTGCGTCGGCCTGCCAGATCGCGATAGACGGCGGCCTCGGCTCGCTCGTCGGCGAGGTACTGGCGCCACCGCTTCACATCTCGCGCACTGGGTCCATCGTTCATGAAAGTGAAGATAGACCCGTCGCGAGTCAGCTCGGGTCGTACACCCCGGTCTGCACTGCTTTGACCAATCTCCGCGGCACCCTGAACTCTCGGCCCTGAAAACGCACGGTCACCAGATCGGGAGCAACGGCTTTCCATTGCGCGCGACGGCTCCGAGTGTTCGAGCGCGACATCTTTCTCTTCGGAACAGCCATGATTCAGGAGTCCTTTCGGCTTCGTCGGCCGTATCGCTTCTCGAACTTCTCGACGCGTCCCTGGGTGTCCATCACGCGGGCGGCTCCGGTCCAGAACGGGTGTGATTCCGACGAGACGTCGACGACGATCAGCGGGTAGGTGTTGCCGTCTTCCCACTCGGTCTCGCGGGCGGACGTGACGGTGGATCTGGTGAGGAATTTGTTGCCGGTACTCGAGTCCTGGAACACGACCGGGTGGTAGTCGGGGTGGATGCCTGATTTCATTCTGTTGCCTCTCGTGATTGTTCTGCGTACGGGGATTCGCTGCTCTCGCAGGGGTCTTCGTGCCAATGACCGAATGGGTCGTTCCAGGTGGACCAGGCCGCAGGGTCTGCCATTTCGTCGTCGGACACCAACGCCCACTGCAGGGTTCGGTCGATCTCGGTGGGGTCGGCCTCGTGGACGAGGATGACCAGCGACGTGTCTCGATCACCGAACTTCTCGTCCCACCGCAGCGCCGACATTGCCCGACGGGTGGCGTCGACGCGGTCCTGCTGCTCCGGAGTCATTGTGGCAAGCCACTTTCCGGCGCTGGCGACGCGAAGGCCGCCGCCTGCCGATTCGATCCACAGAGCTTCGTCGGGCTGAGTGGCCACCCACGCCCGCCCCCGTGCGGTGACGACGCCGTCGAGCAATACGTCGATCGCCTCGTGGAACCGCTCGGGATGGAACGGCCGCGTGGCGGTGAACTCGACCAGGGTGATGCCGCAATCGACGGTCAGTGGCGGCTGTCCGCGCAACAGCGGTGAGTGCGCGTCGCTGATCGCACCGCGTCGCGCATCGGCAGGGACACTCGCGAGAAGTGTCGGGGCATCGACCAGTGCGTCCTGGGACACCCAGACGACAGGAGCATTCGGGGCCAACCGCGCCAGGACTGCGGCGAGTCGGGCGCGTTCCCACGCGTCGACGTCGGAACCCGCGGTCACGACGAGTGCATCGGCGTAGTCGACCTGCCCGACCACCAATTGTGCGACGGTTCGATCATCGTCGCCACTGGCGACGACGCCTCGGTCGGCCATCGCGTCGTCGCCGGTGGCGTCGGCCAGCCAGGTTGCGGCATCGAGGCAGTCGACCACTGCCTCGATGCGAACGTCACGCGAGGCGGGGCCGTCGATCCGCCCGACGACACCCGCGACGACGACGTTGTCCACGGCCCAGCACAGTGCCTCGGGCTCGAGCGCGGGGTCCATAGCGAGCACGATGCGATCGACGTTGCTGCGCGTCGACAGTGCCCGCAACAGTGGCAGTAGATCCTCCCGAAGGGTGCACGAGACGCAGCCGTGCGCCAGCTCCAGAATGCTCTCGCGCGGTTCCTCCCCCAGTACGGACAGTGTGCGACGCACGACTCCTTCGGCGACGCGGCTCAGATCGTGGCGGACCGCGACGGTGCCCGGCGCGAGCAGTGATGTCACGACCGCGTCCATGGCTCCGGTCCAGCCGGAGACGAGGACCATCGGGGTTCGATCGTCCGGTGAGTTGTTCACGAGCACCCTTCTTCTCGACAACGATTGTCATTACCTGCGAATGCACGCTACATTCGAGAACACGCTTTGTCGAAAGCGATTGTCATAACGGCAAGAAAGGAGTGCTCATGTCAGCGCACTGCCAAGTCACCGGCCGCACCCCCGGATTCGGAAAATCGGTCTCGCACTCTCACGTGCGAACCAGCCGCAGGTGGGACCCGAACATCCAGCGCAAGACCTACTACGCGCCGAGCCTGGGCCGACGCGTCACCCTCACGCTCTCGACCAAGGGCATCAAGACCATCGACCGCGACGGCATCGACGCCGTGGTGGCAAGACTGCGCGCACGCGGGGAGAAGATCTGATGGGCAAGAGCACGGACGTTCGTCCGATCGTCAAGCTGAAGTCGACCTCCGGTACCGGCTACACCTACGTCACCCGCAAGAACCGTCGCAACGATCCCGACCGACTGGTGATGAAGAAGTACGACCCGGTCGTGCGCAAGCACGTGGATTTCCGAGAGGAGCGGTAGACAGTGGCGAAGAAGTCGAAGATCGCGAAGAACGAGCAACGCAAGATCGTCGTCGCCCGGTGGGCAACGCGTCGAGCAGAGCTCAAAGACACCATCCGCAAGCCCTCGAGCAGCGACTCCGAGCGTGCGCAGGCTCGAGCAGCACTGCAGCGTCTGCCGCGCGATTCGAGTCCGGTACGATTACGCAATCGTGACGCTGCGGATGGACGTCCGCGCGGTTACCTTCGGAAATTCGGGCTGTCCCGCGTGAAAGTGCGCGAGATGGCTCACCGCGGGGAACTGCCAGGCGTCCACAAGTCGAGCTGGTAAAGGGAAAAGGTTTCAGATGGCAGTCAAGAGAGCACCGTCGAAGAAGGTCCGCGCAGAGGCAGGCCGTCGACCGAAGAAGAACCCGTTGAACGCCGCCAAGGTGACCACGGTGGACTACAAGGACATCAACCTCCTTCGTCAGTTCATCTCGGACCGCGGCAAGATCCGCAGCCGTCGGGTCACCGGGCTCACCCCGCAGCAGCAGCGCCAGGTCGCTGTCGCGGTGAAGAACGCTCGTGAAATGGCATTGCTGCCGTTCACCAGCCGCTGATCCACACTTTCTTTCGGAGAGGCCACGTAGCCATCGGCTACGTGGCCTCTCTGTCGTTCCCGATCCAGAGATGAGCAGTCCGTAGATGTCCGGCGTCCTCGAGGGCTTCACCGTCATCTTCGTCGTCATCGCCCTGGGCTACCTCCTCGCCCACTTGAAGGTGCTCGGCGAGCACGGCCAGTTCGTCCTCAGCCGTCTCGTCTTCTTCGTCGCGACCCCTGCGTTGCTGTTCGTCACGTTGGCGAACTCGGACCTGTCGGTCATCCTCTCGCCCGTGTTGGCCGTCGCCGGTTCCACGGCACTGCTCGTCGGAGCGATCTATTTCGTCATAGCCAAGCTCGCCCTGAAACGGACCGTGCCCGACGCGACCGTCGGCGCACTGGCAAGTTCGTATGTCAACGCCGCCAACCTGGGCATCCCGATCGCCGTGTTCGTGCTGGGCGACGCGAACTTCGTGGCTCCTCTGCTGCTGTTCCAGATCATGATCTACACCCCGATCGCGGTGACGATTCTCGACATCTCCACCAAGGTCGACAAGGTTTCCCTGTTCAAGACCGTCACGACGCCGTTCCGGAACCCGATCGTGTTGGCCGGCGCAGCGGGACTGGTGCTGTCGATCACCGGACTCCAGCTGCCCGAGGCACTGATGCAGCCGTTCCAACTCGTCGGGAATGCGTCGGTCCCCGGCGCGTTGCTCGCCTTCGGCCTGTCCCTCTACGGTGCCCGGGTGCTGCAGAAGGGCATCAGCCCGCGGCGGGACGTCGCTCTGGCCACGGTCTTCAAGATGGCACTCCAGCCCCTGCTCGGCTACCTCATGGCCCGGTTCGTCTTCGGTCTGGACGGGCACGATCTGTTCGCCATCGTCGTGGTGTCGGCACTACCGACAGCGCAGAACGTGTTCGTCTTCGCCAGCCGCTACCAGCGCGGTGTTGTGCTCGCCCGAGACACCGCGTTCGTGACCACACTCGTCTCGATCCCCGTCATAGCGCTCGTGACGGTCTTCCTCGCATGAGCCGAACACAAAGGTTCTCCTCAGCTCCCGGCGCTACGTTGGATTCATGAGGTTTCTCGCTGCAGGTGTCATGTTGTGCCTGCTGCTGGTCGGCTGCAGCACCGCCTCCGGTGGCGACGAGGACACAACCCCGACAGTCGGTTCCACCTCCCCTGTGGGGTTCGCCCAGCAACCCAGCGCCCCTCCGGTTCCGCACGAGGTGCCCGTCGGCGACGTCGGCACGATGTTCGAGCCGACGGCCGATCTGATCCGCGCCACCACCACCCCGTTCGAGTCGTGGAGCCAGATCTCCCCCAACACCATCGCGGTCCACTTCGTCACCGGCACTCCCGAGTGCTACGGAGCCGACGCGTCGGTCACCGAGACCGACACCACCGTCACCATCGAACTGCGTACCGGCACCCGGCCCGATGCCGCGGACAAGTCCTGCATCATGGTTGCCGTCTACGCCACCATGCAGATAACTCTCGCGTCACCCCTCGGGAGCCGCACCATCCTGAATGCGGCCTGACCCAGGCTTCGGTAGTGTCCGGCCAGTGAGCGATCATCTCCCCGACCGAGATCGGAGCCGGATTCGCGCAGCCGATGCGGACAGGAACCTCGTCGCGCAGTTGCTGAGCGACGCTTTCGCGAACGGCCAACTGACCGTGAGCGAATACGACGAGCGCACCGCCGCGGTGTACCAGGCGAAGACCTACGGAGAACTCGACCTGCTGACCGGCGACCTGGTTCTCTCGCCTCCCCCTGCGGCCGCACCGCCCGGTGGCTCCTCGAACGACCGCGTGATCGCGATCATGAGCGGTGCCGTGCGGAAAGGACAGTGGACCCCCGCGGCGCGCATCGACGCGTTCGCCTTCTGGGGCGGTATCGAACTCGACCTACGCCGCGCGTCGTTCGCCGCAGAAGAAACCACCATCAACTGCGTCGCCATCATGGGCGGCATCGAGGTCACCGTGCCACCCGGAGTGAGCGTCGAAGTCCGCGGCATGGGCATCATGGGCGGCTTCGAACACGTCAGCGCGACGCACCCCGGCGCGCCGCGCGTGATCATCACCGGTTTCGCCTTCTGGGGTGGCGTGTCGGTGGAGATCAAGGCAGCGGAGAAGTAGCTACGATCGCCGACGCTTGAGGTAGTCGGTCACCACCGCAGCACCGAGTCCATCGAGATCCGGCGCGATGACGCGTCCGCCCACCCGCTCGGCCATCTTGTCCACCACTCGCGCGAGGCCTGGATCGTCGCCGAGCCGGAAGATCGTTACCTGCGCACCGAGTTTCGCGACGGTATCGAGTTCGCGGACGGTCAACCCGAGGGTCTTCGACGACGGCGGATAGTCGAAGTACGCGTGGCCGTCGGGCTCGAGATGCGCCGTCGGCTCACCGTCGGTCACGATCAACACCACCGGTTGCGCATTGGGATGACGTCGCAGATGCCGAACCGCAAGCATCAGCGCGTGGTGCAGATTGGTGCCCTGGTCGTAGGCACCGTCCAACCCGGCCAGCTCGGAGGCCGTCAATGTCTGTGCGTGCCTGCCGAATCCGATCAGTTGCAGATCGTCTCCGCGAAATCGAGTGCTCACCAGGTGATTGAGTGCAAGTGCCGTGCGCTTCATGGGCACCCAACGACCGTCCATCACCATCGAGAACGACGTGTCGACCAGCAGTGCCACGGCAGCCTGCGTTCGCGTCTCGGTCTCGCTGATCTCGACATCGGTCACTTGCAACTGCACCGGGAAACCGGATCCTGTTGCTGCTGAACGCAGTACCGCATTGTTGACCGTGCGGGTGACGTCCCACGGCTCGGTGTCACCGAACTCCCACGCCCGCGACGCACCGGTGGGCTCACCCATCGCGCCTGCCTTGCGCGTGTCTCGCTCGCCGCCGCGTCGGGACAGCTTTCCCGCCACATCCTTCAGCGCCGACTGCCCCAACTGCCGCATCGCCTTCGGCGACAGACGCCATTGACCGTCGGCACCCTTGTCCATGAAACCTTGCTGCTGCAGCGCCTTTTCGAGCTCGGAGAGCATCCGCGCATCGGCCGCGGCCTCCGGCCCCAGTTGCTTCAGCAACGCATCGGCGTCGATGTCGTCCAGGGCAGCCCCGTTGTACTGCTGTGAGAGTTGATTCCCCAGGTTCTCGAGGTCCGCGATGTCCTGGAGTGCACCGGTGCCGTCGCCGAGTCCCATCCCGTTCTCGCCGCGGAAGTTCTGCGAGCCGTCCCAATCCTCACCGGGCCGGGCCTGCTGCAGATTCTGATCGAGCTGATCGAGCTGGCTGAGAAGGTTCGAGTCCCCGAAGGCCTGCTGCGCCAACGCATCGAGCTCTGCCCGCTGCTCGGGACTCAGCGAATTACGGAGCCGCTGGGCGGCCGCGGCTCGCTGGGCCAGGGAGTCCAACAGCTCCTCGACGCTCGACGGATTCTCCGGGAAGTGCTGCCCGTGCTTGTCCATGAACTGCTCGAACTGCTCATCGGTGTCCTCGCCCTTGTTGTGGGCGTCGAGTAACTCGTTGAGGTCTTTCAGCATCTCGCTGATGGCCTGACGGTCCTCGTCGGTAGCACCTTCGAGGGCCTGCTTCATACCCGCGAAACGCTGGTCCAGCATCTCGCGTCCGAGCAGATCCTTGATCTTCTCGTAGTTCTCGCGTGCCTCCGACGAACGCCAGTCGTAGTCCGAAAGCTCCTGCACTGCTTGCGCTGTGGACGGTGACAGGTCACCGATCTGCATCTCCTGGAACCGTGCGTCGTCGTCGAGAGCGCGCGCCAAGGCCTTGCGCTCCTCGAGCACTGCCTTGTCCAGCAACTCCCGCACTTCCTGCAGGGTGCCGTCGAGGTTGTTCTTCTTCAACAGGTCTCGTCGACGCTTGGCGGCCTGGGCTGCCAGGTCGTCGAGCCCTCGCATGTTCTTGGTCCCGCGGCGCAGCATCTCCTGCAGTGCCCGACGGGGCGACGCGCCCTCGAGCACGTCCTCACCGATGGCGTCGAGTGCCTCGCGCAGATCCACTGGTGGCGCAAGGGGATCCGGTCCGTCGTGATAGCGCCCGTATCTGGAGCGACGCATCAGCTGTACACCGTCTGACCGTCGTCGTCGGGATCCTTGGAGATCCGTCGCGCCAGGTACAGCCCTTCGAGTGCGAGTTCGACCGCGGCGGCCTTCTCGCCGTCCGAGGTGGCGTTCAGTCGCTCGTGGATGTCGCCGATCACCTCGACGTCGGGCAACTCGTCGAGCAACGCCTTGGCGGTGATGCGGTCGCCGGTGACGATGGGTTCACCCGTCTCGACCGCCGTCACCAGCGCTGCGAGGTTGATTCCGCCGAGGTGAGCTCGAACGGTGTCGGCAGTCGCCCGGCGCAACATGTGCTCGAGGACCTCGATTTCGCGGCCTTCCTCACCCGACTCGAACTCGACCTTGCCGCGCAGCACCTCGATGATGGTGCCGAGATCGACCGGCCGCGCCACGGGCTCGGCCTCGCCGAGTATCGCCGCTCGGTGAACGGCTGCGGCAGCGATGGTTTCGGCCGCTGCGATAGCGAAGCGAGCGGAGACGCCGGACCGCTGATCGACCGACGGCGACTCGCGCAGCAGCCGGGTGAATCGAGCCAGCACCTCGAGCAGATAGGTGGGAACAGTTGCCTGCAGCTCCGCTTCCTGGTCGATGACGGCCACTTCGGCATCGAGTTCGAGGGGGTAGTGCGTCCTGATCTCCGCGCCGAAGCGATCCTTGAGCGGGGTGATGATGCGTCCGCGATTGGTGTAGTCCTCGGGGTTCGCGCTCGCCACCAGCATGACGTCGAGAGGCAGACGCAGCGTGTAGCCGCGGACCTGGATGTCGCGCTCCTCCATGACGTTGAGCAGCGAGACCTGAATGCGCTCGGCGAGGTCGGGCAGCTCGTTGATCGCCACGATGCCACGGTGGCTGCGGGGCACGAGTCCGAAGTGGATCGTCTCGGGATCGCCGAGGCTGCGGCCCTCGGCCACCTTGACGGGATCGACGTCGCCGACGAGGTCCGCCACCGAGGTATCCGGGGTCGCGAGCTTCTCGGCGTACCGCTCGCTGCGATGACGCCACTCGACAGGCAGGTCGTCGCCGAGTTCGGTGGCCTTGCGAATGCTGGCGGGGGTGATCGGCTCGTACGGATGCTCGCCCAGTTCCGCTCCGGCGATCACCGGCACCCACTCGTCGAGCAGAAGATTCAGGGTGCGCAGCAGACGCGTCTTGCCCTGACCGCGTTCGCCGAGCAGCACAACATCGTGACCGGCCAGAATCGCGCGCTCGAACTGCGGCAACACCGTCGATCCGAAACCGACGATCCCCGGCCACGGATCGGTGCCGTCACGCAATGCCTTCAGAAGATTTTCCCGCAGCTCTTCCTTGATCGACCGCTGCCGATGTCCGGATGCCTTGAGTTCGCCGAGTGTGGAGATGCCAGGTTTGGTAGAGGTCACTTCTCCACGCTACGAGCGTTTGGCCGATGCTGCCATGCAGTGACGAACACCCGTTCTGCCGAGCTCGAAGTTATGGACGAAAATCGGGCGAATTTTGTCCACAACTTCGAGCTCGGCAGCCGATACACATCTCGGACCGATATTGATCACAGCGGCATAACTGTGGACAACAATTTTGTTCATCCACAGCCGGCGCTCGGCCCACTATTCGCCTGAATCCGATGCCACTGTGCATGAATGGACAGCGCACCGTTCGTCGGATCCGAGGCACTGGCAAACGGGTTGGTCACCCGCCAGCAGCTCCGGCAGCACTTTCGTCGAATCTATCGTGACGTCTACATCGACCCGGGTTCCGAACTGGATGCGCCGACCAAGGCAAGGGCAGCGTGGTTGTACTCGCGAGGCAAGGCAGTGGTCTCCGGCCTGAGTGCCGCGGCGGTGCACGGATCGGGCTGGATCTCCGCAGACCACGATGCCGAGCTCATCTGGGCCGAACATCGACAGAAGTTGGGCGGGCTTCGGATCGGCTTCGACGAGCTGTTGCCCGAAGAATCCGAGACTGTCGACGGCTTGGTCGTCACCACAGCGGCGCGAACTGCATACGACCTCGGCCGACGCAGGCCGTTCGGAACCGCCGTCGGACGGCTGGATGCACTGTGCCGCGCCACCGGAGTCGGCGTTCACGACATCGCCCGGCTTGCCGAGAACCATCGAGGTGCCCGCGGCATCGTTCAGCTCAGGGCCGTGCTCGCCCTGGTCGACGCTGGTGCGGAATCACCACAGGAGACACGCACCAGACTGGCTCTCATGAACGCGGGACTGCCTCGACCGCAAACTCAGATCGAGGTGGTGGGTCCGGACGGGAGGGTGTTTGCCCGCATCGACATCGGCTGGGCACGGTGGAAGGTGGCGGTGGAGTACGACGGCGAGCAGCACTGGTCCGACGAAAGGCAGCGAGCCTGGGACATCGAGCGTCAACACCTTCTGGAATCAATGGGCTGGACGGTGATTCGGGTGAGCGCACTGCAACTGCGCGTCGATCCGTGGGAAGTCGCAGCGCGGGTTCGCGACAAGTTGCGCGCCGCGGGGGCCAAGGTCTAGCCGAGCTCGAAGTTATGGACGGATTTCGCCGGAAATCCATCCATAACTTCGAGCTCGGCGTCACGCGCTAGTGAGCGAAGTGTCGCGATCCCGTCAGATACAGCGTCACTCCCGCGTCCTGTGCCGCGGCGATCACTTCGTTGTCGCGTACCGAACCACCGGGCTGCACAACGGCTTTGACGCCTGCGCTCATCAGCACCTGCAGACCGTCGGGGAACGGGAAGAACGCATCGGAGGAAGCGACCGAACCGGCGACGCGATCTCCGGCTCGCTGCACGGCGAGATGTGCGGCGTCGACGCGGTTGACCTGGCCCATTCCGACGCCGACGGACGCACCGTCGTGGGCGAGCAGGATCGCGTTTGACTTCACGGCCCTTCCTGCGCGCCAGGCAAATTCGAGATCCTTCAGCGTCGCCTCGTCGGCGGGTTCGCCGGCTGCGAGGGTCCAGTTGGCCGGATTGTCGCCGTCCGCGTCGAGCACGTCCCGCTGCTGCAACAGTGCGCCGCCGGAGATGGGTTTGAGTTCGACGCCCGAGGTGGGCGGTGCTACGGCGAGCAGCACGCGAATGTTCTTCTTGCGCTGCAACACTCCGAGCGCACCGTCGGCGTAGGACGGCGCGATGATGACCTCGGTGAAGATCTCGGCCACCTGCTCGGCCATCTCGACGGTGACCTCACGGTTGGCTGCGATGACGCCGCCGTATGCGCTCACCGGATCACACGCATGGGCCTTGCGGTGCGCCTCGGCGATGTCCTTGCCGACGGCGATGCCACACGGATTGGCGTGCTTGATGATGGCGACGGTGGGATCGGCGTGATCGAACGCCGCCCGCCAGGCCGCATCGGAATCGGTGAAGTTGTTGTACGACATCTCTTTACCGTGCAACTGTTCGGCCTGCGCGATGCCTGCAGCAGCAGAGGAGTCGACGTACAGGGCAGCCTTCTGGTGCGGGTTCTCGCCGTAACGGAGCACGGCCGAACGGTCCCAGGTGCCGCCGATCCATTCCGGGAACACCGTCTCGGTGTCGGGGGTCAGAACGCTGCTCATCCACGATGCCACCGCGACGTCGTAGGCGGCCGTGTGCTGAAAGGCCTGTGCCGCAAGCGACGTGCGCTCGGCGAGGGTGAATCCGCCACCGGAGACGGCCGTGAGCACGTCCTCGTAGCGGGCTGGGTCGACGACGACGGCCACCGACGGGTGATTCTTGGCCGCGGCGCGCACCATCGAGGGTCCGCCGATGTCGATCTGCTCGACGCATTCGTCCGGCGTCGCGCCACTGGCGACGGTCTCGGTGAACGGGTAGAGGTTCACCACGACGAGCTCGAAAGCCTCGATGCCCAACTCCTCGAGCTGCGAAAGATGCTCGGGCTTACGGGTATCGGCGAGCACGCCCGCGTGCACCCGAGGGTGCAGCGTCTTGACGCGCCCCTCCAGGGTCTCGGGGAATCCGGTGAGGTCCTCGACCTTGGTGACCGGGATTCCGGCGTCGGCGATCTTGCTCGCCGTCGATCCGGTGGACACCAGAGCGACGCCTGCGCTGTGCAAGCCGGTCGCCAGTTCGATCAGTCCGGTCTTGTCGTAGACGCTGACCAGCGCGCGGCGCACTGCTTTACGTTCACTCATCGGATTATCTGAGCCTTTCGTCCATCGGAGGTGACACCTTTGGCGGCCACGGCTGCGATCACGTCGACCAGCAACCGTCGCTCCACAATCTTGATGCGTTCGTGCAACGCGGATTCGTCGTCGCCGTCGAGAACCGGTACGGCTTCCTGCGCCAGGATCGGCCCGGTGTCGACACCGGAATCGACCAGATGAACCGTCGACCCGGTCAGTTTGACGCCGTGGTCGAGCGCATCGCGGACGGCGTGTGCGCCGGGGAACGACGGCAGCAGTGCAGGGTGGGTGTTGACGATGCGTCCGGTGTAGGTCCCGAGGAACTGCGGGCCGAGTATCTTCATGAACCCGGCGGTGACGACCAGATCGGGTTCGAAGCTCGATGCGGCCTCGGTGAGTGCGTGATCCCAGGCCGCTCGATCGGCGAAGTCTCGCAGGGCGACCCGGAAGTTCGGGATCGCGGCATCGTCGGCACGGCGGACTGCGTCGCAGTCGCGATCGACTCCGACGGCGACGATGCGAGCGGGATAGTTCTCGGTGACAGTCGCGGCTATGAGCGACTGCAGGAGCGAGCCGGTCCCCGACGCGAGGACGACGACCCGCGCGGGTGTCTCACGCAAGGCAGTCAGCGCACTACTCCTGAAGTATCGAGGCGGATCGTTCGAGCCAGCGGAAAGCCTAGTCGCTGCGCCTCCGAGCCCTACCGGGCAGGTCCGTCCTGGTCTCCGGGCGGAGCGACGACCTCGGCATCCAACGGTTCGTCGGTAGCGGCCTCGACGGGTGCGTCCGGTTCTTCGGCCGGGGGCATCTCGGCCGGGACGTCGTCCCCGACCTCGTCCACGACCTCCGCTTCGACGACCTCCTCGGCCTGTTCGTCGTCTTCGGTCTCGGGTGGGGCGGCCTCGATCGCCAACTCGGCCGCCGGGGGTACTGGAGTCGGATCGGGCTCGTCCTGGACCGGCTCGGATTCTGCTCGACGCCACACGACGAGGGCCGCGGAGGCGGACCCGACGACGGCCAACCACGCGAATGTCAGCAGCCCGAAGCTCCACACGGTGACTTCGACGGTGCCGAAGGTGCCGAGGTTGCCGCCTGCGGCGTAGCCGAACAACGCTGCCAGCACGCCGGTTGCCGCAGCGACGACCCACACGGACGACACGGCGACCTGGATGTCGGCACTGCGGATGGCACAGTCGCGGCCGAGCAACAGGCCGGCACCGATCGGGACGACGAGCATCACGACCCAGATCGTCTGCGCCGGTCCTTCGGGGAGAACGGCGAGGATCGGCAGCGGCGGGAGCGGTCCTCCCGTCGTGGAGAACAGGCTGACCGACGCCTCGCCGAACCCGGCAGTGGAGCCGGTGGCCACCGCGAGGGCACCGATGACGACATTGGGGAGGTAGAGCACCGACACCACGGTCAGCCCGAGCATGCCGACGACATCGCGACCGCTCTCGACCAGCGCTCCCGCACTTTCCCAGGAGGCGAGCAGGGCCAGCAGTACGACGGCGGCGCCGCCTGCGGCAAGAAGCGATATCGCCCGCACGAACGGAGCAACCAGCGCGCGCACCCAGTCCGGGAGTCCGCGGCGGACCACCAGTGAGTCCCAGCGCGCGAGAAGCAGACCGGTGCCGGACGCGGCCACGTGCACGCCTGCGACCCAGGAGAACGCGACGAGTGCGTTGGGGCTGGACAGTCCGATGACGGTGGACGCATCCTTGGCGACGGCCAGGGCGATGGCGGTGACGGCGAGCGGGCCGGCCATCGACGCCGCGAACACCCATCGAAGCATGCGACGGTCGGTGTCGGAGTCGACGGCGTGGTGGACGGTTCGGGCGACGGACCAGCCGATGATCAGTGTCGGCAGAAGCGGTGCGACGCCGAGGGACGTCCCGCCGATGCTCAGGGGTACCAGGTGTACGGCGAACCACGACCCGGCGATCGCCCCGAGGGTTCCGGTCAGGTCGCTGTTGACGGAGACGAGGGTGATCAGAGCCAGGGTCGTCGCGATCACCACGACCAGCCCGGAGGTCTTGAAGGCCACTGCGGCGAGCATGCGCGACTGATCGGGCGTCGGTCCGGTGCCTGCGCGGGGAGCCCGGGCGGCCGCGCGTCGCGTCTCTCGGTTCAATAGATCGCTCATCGCAACGAGAGTCGCATCATCTTCGCGGCGCGCCGGTCAGGCGCGCCGCGAAGTCGATTGTGATGCCTGAATCAGTCGCGCTTGTTGTCGTCTTCCACGGCGGGAGTGGCACCGAACGATTGCGTGGGCGCACCGTACGGCGTCGACTGTTCGCCCGATTCGGGCTCGTCCGACTTGGCCGGGGGCTGACCGTATCCGGACGGCTGGCCGTACTGGTACTGATTCGGCGGGTAGGCCTGCCCCGCGGCCGGGCCGCTGGGACCGGTGTAAGGAGGTGGTGTGTAGCCGCCCTGGGGCGACGGGGTGTTGGGGGCGGACTGTCCGTACGGCGGCTGGGCACCCGGGTTGTAGGAATGCTGTCCCGACGCCTGCCCGCTCGGTGCTTGACCGCTGAGGCCTTGACCGAAGTTGGACGAGGTTCCCTGGGGCTGACCGTACGACGGCGGATTGCCGTAGTTCTGGGGCTGCGACGGTCCACCGAACGAGGTCGTCGGTGCGTTGTACGGGTTCTGCTGGCCGTATCCGGGCTGCTGGTTCTGATTGCCGTAGCCCGCGGGCTTGGGAGCCGGAGCCTTGACGATGCCCGCATCGAGCAGCAGTGCCCCCACCGCGGCGGCGGCTTGGACGAAGCCCAGGACGAGCACCAGGATTGCACCGATACCGAGCGAACTGGTGGTGCTGGCGAACTCGTTGCCCTCTGCGCTGGGCAGGCTGAACGACTGGAAGACCAGCACCAGCCAACCGGCGATCGCCAGGGCGGCCACCACGGCCTGGTTCCTCGCGTCCTTCTGCAGTAGCGAGGCACCGGCGATCAGGCCCGCAGCCAGCAGTAGCGCAATCGACACCGCACTACCACCGGACGCGAAGAAGGTGGTGCTGAACGACGTCTGAATGCTGCTCGGCAGTTCCTGAGACGAGGTGACCTCGGCGGTGACGAGGTCGAGCAGTCCGAGCAGGAAGGTGACGATGCCGAGCCCGAGAATCACGAACGTGAGAACCTTCGGCAGGTTCGACAGCGTTGATCCGGATGACTTCGATTGCGGTGCGGCGGAAGCCTGGCCCGGCGCCGAGGTGCCGGGGACCGGAGGGCCGAAGGGATTGGACACCGACGGCTGATGGAAGGGCTGATTCTGGCCTGGATGACCTTGTGGGTTGGACGACGGCTGATTCGGCGAGGACGACGGGCCGTAGGACGGTCCACCTCCGCCGTAGCCACCAGAGTTGGAGCCCCCTGCTTCAGGGCTGCCGGGCGAGTAGGTCATCGCGTCTCCTCATCTGAGATTGTCCGTACCCCAGGTCGGTCGGGTCCGAGAACTCACGCTACTGCACGGACCCGACCGATCACGGAACTCCAGGTCAGCGCGAAGCAACCAGCTCGGTGTCGTTCGATTCGGCGGCCTCGAGCTCCCGAACCAGCGGCAGCACCTTCGCCCCGAAATACTCGATCTCCTCCTGGAAGTGCAGGAAGCCGCCGAGAATCAGGTCGACGCCGCGCCGACGGTAGGCGACGATTCGCTCGGCCACCTGCTCCGGCGTGCCGATCAACTGCGTCTTGAAGCCGTCGTTGTACTGAACGAGGTCCTCGAACGTCGAGTCCGCCCACATTCCCTTCTTGTCGCCCGTCGCATTGCCCGCCTGCTGCACCGCGCTCCTGAAACCTTCGACAGCGGGCTTGTTCGCCTTCTCGATGATCTCGCGCAACGTGTCTCGGGCTTCCTTCTCGCTGTCTCGCGCGATGATGAAGCCGTTGAGCCCGAACTTCACCTCACGCCGGTGATCACGTGCCACGCGTCGGAGGTTGTCGAGTTGCTCGGTGACGCCGTCGAAATCCTTGCCGTTGCTGAAGTACCAGTCCGAGTACCGTCCGGCATTCTCCTGCGCTGCAGACGAATTGCCGCCCTGAAACAGTTCGGGGTTCGGCCGATCGGGAGTGTTCAGCGGTTTGGGCTTGAGGGTGAAGTCGTGGATCCGGTAGAAGTCACCGCGGAAGTCGACGTCGTCCTCGGTCCAGATCTTGCGCAGCACCTGCAGGAATTCTGCGCTGCGACGGTATCTTTCGTCGTGCTCGAGCCATGGCTCACCGAGGTGGGTGAACTCGTCCTTGAACCAGCCACTGACGACGTTGACGGCGAATCGGCCGTTCGAAAGGTGATCGGCAGTGGCACCGAGCTTGGCGAGGACCGCCGGCTGCCAGAGTCCGGGGTGCACTGCGGCAATGACTTTCAGCCGCTCCGTCGCCAGCAGCAGCGCAAGCGAGAAGCTGGTGGATTCGTGCTGGAACTCGGCCCCGTAGCTGGCTTCGTAGCGAACCTGACTCAGGGCGTACTCGAAGCCGTTGTTCTCGGCCGTCTGCGCCAGCTTCTTGTTGTATTCGTAATCCCAACTGGTGCGCTGCTCGATGGTGCTGGTGACCAGACCACCCGAGACATTGGGTACCCAGTACGCGAACTTGATTGCGTCGGATATTTTTTCGGTGCTCATGTGTGCGTCATCCTTCGGCGGATCAATGTGCCATCCACGCGCTCAGACGGCGTGAATGGCACATTCATCCGGAAATCGGGGGTCGGATCGGGGCCAGAAAGGTGAGGATTACGAGTACCAGGTCGGTTCGGGCAGCTCACCGGTGAGAACCCAGCGGCCCACCTCGCGACGCTTGTAGGCCACCGGGTCGTGCAGGGTGTGCGTTCGCACGTTGCGCCAGAAGCGGTCGAATCCGTACTTGCTGGCAGTCGCACGCGCGCCGAGCGCCTCGAACACCGTCGAGGTGATCTCGAGCGAGACCTCGGTGGCGCGAGCCTTGACTGCGGCCACCCGAACCTCGTGCTCACCGCGCTCCTCGGCGGTGACGTTCCAGGCGTTGTCGTGAATCTTCTGTCCTTCCAACGCAACTGCGTCGGCGAGGGCTTCGACGGCCCAGAGCTTGGAGGTCAGATCGCCGTAGATGTC
Organism: Rhodococcus sp. 15-725-2-2b; assembly: GCF_002259075.1. Classification (NCBI taxonomy): domain Bacteria; kingdom Bacillati; phylum Actinomycetota; class Actinomycetes; order Mycobacteriales; family Nocardiaceae; genus Rhodococcus; species Rhodococcus sp. 15-725-2-2b. The sequence continues at coordinate 294,082 of NZ_NPFL01000004.1, forward strand.
GATGATGTACGGCTCGTCCACGGCCTTGTCCACGGTGCTGTGCAGCCACGCGCGGGTCTTGTCCTTGGTGTACGACGCCGCCTCTTCGAGGGCACCTCTCGCGATCCCGAGGTAGAAGTTGGCGAACACCAGTTGAATTGTCGGGACGTTGAGGGTGTTGTAGACCCGCGGCTGAAAGGCCTTGTCCACGAACCCTGCTGCGCTGGCCCAATCGACACGAACCTTGTCGATGGTGACGCTGCCGCTCTCGGTCTGACGCTGGCCGATGTTGTCCCAGTCGTCGTGGAAGGACAAGCCCTCGATGTTCGACGGCACGATCGCGAACACGTGATCGGTACTGCCCTCGAGTGCTCCTTCGAGCACGGTGACGTCGGAGACGCGGCTGCCGGTGGAGAACGTCTTGGAACCGTCGAACACGATGGTCTCGCCCTCGTCGGTGACAGCGACGTTGTTGTCCCGAGGATTGACGGCCCCGCCGAAGAACCACCTGTTCTTCGTGGCGTCGGCCTCCACCGCCTCGATCTGCTCGGGGGTGCCGACCAGCCGGGCGGCCCAGAACCACAGCAGGTGATAGCCCAGCAGCTGGCCGATGGAACCGTCGGCCTTCGCTACTGTGCGAATCACCTGATATGCCGTCGGCCAATCCTGGCCGCCGCCACCATGCTCGACGGGGCCGAGCAGCGTGACCAGACCCGCGTCCTTGAGCAGCTGCACCTCGGCGGTGGGAATCTCGCGGCCCTTGTCGCGAGCGACGGCATCGACCGCGAGGAGTTGAGCCACCTCACCCGCGCGGGAAATCCATCCGGCCGCAGTGGTGGGCGCGTCGGGCCAGTTCTTGGTGAGAGCACGATTTTCTGTGGTTGTCATGACGCACAGTGAAGTCCTGCGCCGAAGCAATGAACACACTTCGATTCAGCGTGATTTTAAGACCCCCGTATCCGAGGTCATTCGCGCAGGATCTTCTCCATTTTCTTACCCTTGGCCAGCTCGTCGATCAGCTTGTCCAGGTAGCGGATCTTCTGCATCAGAGGGTCCTCGACATTCTCGACGCGGATGCCGCAGACGACTCCGGTGATCAGTTCCGCGTCCGAATTGAGGTCGGCTGCCGCGAAGAAGTCGTCGAACGTCGTGTCGGCCTGGATATGGCGGTCGAGGGCCGACTGGTCGAAACCGGTGAGCCATCGAATGATCTCGTCGACCTCGGCTTTCGTCCGACCTTTGCGTTCGGCTTTGTTCACGTAGTGCGGATAGACCGAGCTGAACGCGGTGGTGAAGATCCTGTGCACGCGGATCAATCTAGACCCATCCGCGTCAATGTGACATTGCACCGCCCAGACGTATGCAGTGGTCCATTGACGCGGGGCCGGGGGCGCACGAAAAAGCCCGCCACCGAAATCGGTGGCGGGCTTTTTCAGATGCGCGTCCTACTTGACGGACAGCGATTCCAGGATTTCGCGTGCGAGTGCAGCGGTCTCGGACGGCGTCTTGCCGACCTTGACGCCTGCGGCCTCGAGTGCGTCCTTCTTCGCCTGCGCCGTTCCCAGCGAGCCGGAGACGATGGCACCTGCGTGGCCCATGGTCTTGCCCTCGGGAGCGGTGAAGCCTGCGACGTAGCCGACGACCGGCTTGGTCACGTTGGCCTTGATGTAGTCGGCTGCACGCTCCTCGGCGTCGCCGCCGATCTCACCGATCATGACGATGACCTTGGTGTCGGGATCCGCCTCGAACGCCTCGATGGCGTCGATGTGGGTGGTTCCGATGACCGGGTCGCCGCCGATGCCGATGGCCGTCGAGAAACCGAAGTCGCGGAGCTCGAACATCATCTGGTAGGTCAGCGTGCCGCTCTTGGAGACCAGGCCGATGGGGCCGGTTCCCGAGATGTTCGCGGGCGTGATGCCGACGAGAGCCTCACCGGGAGTGATGATTCCGGGGCAGTTCGGCCCGATGATGCGGGTCTTCTTGCCCTTCTCCACGTTGTAGGCCCACGCGTACGCGGAGTCCTGCACGGGGATGCCCTCGGTGATGACGACGAGCAGCGGGATCTCCGCGTCGATCGCCTCGACGATGGCGTCCTTGGAGAATGCCGGCGGCACGAACGCGATGGACACGTCGGCTCCGGTCTTCTCCATGGCCTCGGAAACCGAAGCGAAGACGGGCAATTCGATGTCGTTGCCCTGTGCGTCGACATGCTTGACCGTGGTTCCGGCCTTGCGTGCGTTGACGCCGCCGACGACCTGGGTGCCTGCCTTGAGCATCAGGGCGGTGTGCTTGGTGCCTTCGCCGCCGGTGATGCCCTGGACGATGACCTTGTTGTCCTTGTTCAGAAAGATAGACATTGTTTCCTCTACTTCGCTGCCAGCTCGGCGGCCTTGTCGGCGCCCTCGTCCATGGTTCCGGCGAGCGTCACCAGAGGGTGCGCGGCGTCGGCGAGAATCTTGCGGCCCTCTTCGACCTTGTTGCCGTCGAGACGGACGACCAGCGGCTTGTTGGCGTCGTCGCCCAGCTTCTTCAGCGCGCCGACGATGCCGTTGGCCACTGCGTCGCACGCGGTGATGCCGCCGAAGACGTTGACGAACACGCTCTTGACCTGCTCGTCACCGAGGATGACGTCGAGGCCTGCGGCCATGACCTCGGCCGATGCGCCGCCGCCGATGTCGAGGAAGTTGGCGGGCTTGACGCCGCCGTGTGCCTCGCCCGCGTATGCGACGACGTCGAGGGTCGACATGACCAGTCCGGCACCGTTTCCGATGATGCCGACCTGTCCGTCGAGCTTGACGTAGTTGAGGTCGTTCTCCTTGGCCTTGGCCTCGAGGGGATCGGCTGCGTCCTTGTCCTCGAACTCGGCGTGGCCGGCCTGACGGAAGTCTGCGTTGGCGTCGAGCGTCACCTTGCCGTCGAGGGCGAGGATCTGATCGTCCGGGGTGCGAACCAGCGGGTTGACCTCGACCAGGAGAGCGTCTTCGTTGATGAAGACCTCCCACAGCTTCTGGATGGTCACCGCAGCGGCGTCGAGCACCTCGGCGGGAAGCTTGCCCTTTTCGGCGATTTCACGAGCGAAAGCAAGGTCGACACCCTTGACGGCATCGACCGGGATACGTGCGAGTGCGTCGGGGTTCTCCTCCGCCGTCACCTCGATTTCGACGCCACCCTCGACCGAACACATTGCGAGGTAGGTGCGGTTGGTGCGATCGAGCAGGAAGGAGATGTAGTACTCCTCGGCGATGTCGGACGCTTCTGCAACGAGAAGCTTCTTGACGACATGGCCCTTGATGTCGAGTCCGAGAATCGCTTCTGCGTTCTCGGTGGCTGCTGCGACGTCCTTGGAGTACTTGACGCCGCCGGCCTTGCCGCGGCCGCCGACCTTGACCTGTGCCTTGACCATTACTGGCTTGCCGATTTCTTCGGCAATCTCTGTTGCTCCGGCGACCGTGTCGGTAACACGGCCTGCGGAGGTGGGTACGCCATGCTTGGCGAACAATTCCTTCGCCTGGTATTCGAAGAGATCCATCAGCTCACCGTCTCGTCTACGTTGACGCCCGCTCCGTCGGGTGTGAGCGGGTCTGAGCATGGACTTTATCCAGGTGCCTCGACGGCGTATCGGGCGCATGCATGCTATGTGGCCTATCTCACCGCTACCGGCTCGTTGAAACGGGCGTCACCGATCTGCGCGACGGGCCGAAAGTGCCGCCGCGACAGCGAGAACGAGGATTCCCGCCACCGACGGCAGCACGCCGGGTCCCATCTCGGGATCGGTGGCGCGCGCGGATGTCAGCGGCCACGACGACAGATGCACGATGCCCGCGACGGCTGCGGCAGCGAGCAGGACGGCACCGCGAGCGGACCTGGCACGCGCAGCAACGACGGCAGCGACGATCACTCCGACGGCGAGCAGCATCTGCCCCCAGGTATCCCAGCCCCACGGAAATTCGGTGACGGTCGCGGCCGTCAGGTCGCTGCCGCGATACAGGGGCAGCGCCAGTCCCACCGCCAGAAGTACGGCTCCGATCGATCCGGTACCGAGCACCACACCATCGGTCGCGGAGTCCTGGGACGTGTCGACATCGTCGCGCTCGGCAGATCCGGCGAACAGAGCCAGCACTCCGGCGGCAGCCGCGGCAACGACGCCTGCGATGATCCCCAGCGCGCCGACGCCGGTGCTCACACCCTCCACGTCCTCGGCGAGCACCACCGACTGGAGTACCGCCGCCGCAGCGGCAACCGCGCCGAGCCAGAACATCGACACGAACGGTCGCGCGGTCGAGGCGAACTCGGAGAACAGCAGCGGCACCGAACCCAGAATCATCACGAACCCGGCGACCAACACCACGCGAGTGGCCAATATCTGCGGCGCGGCGATCCCCGAGTCGGTCTCCAGAATCGGCAGCAACGATCCGAGAACGAACAGCACACCGGACAGCGCGCCTACAGTTCCGGCTGCCGCATGCCACCGCGTCGTTCCGGGACCGGAGACACCGCGGACACCGCGCGAACCCGTCTCGCGCTGCTGCGCTCTCTCCAGTGCTCGACGGTCACGCGCCGCGGCGACGGGCGCGACCAGTGCGCCACAGATCAGCAGTCCGAGCCCTGCGACCGTCCCCAGATATGCACCGAGTCCGGCATCCACCCGGTCACCGGTACCGAGGCCCGCAAGCAGGCCGACCCCGGCGAATCCGAGCACCCCGAGCCCGGCTCCGACGGATGCGCCCGACGCCACCTGCGGCGACAGTGCCGCCAACGCCGATGCGGCCACCACGAGCGCCGCGATACCGACAACTGCGGAGCCCACCGCGACGAACACCGGCGACTCCACCACTGCCGTCACGATCACGACCGGATCGGACGAGCGGTACAGCGAGGCGAACGCTGCAACGGCCGCAAGCACACCGAACGCGCCGAGCAGCCCGGCGAGCATCGGCCCGACGCGCCCCGCCGCCGCCCGCCCCACATGTTCGGAATACACCGAGTGGCCGTACCCGTCACCGAGCCCGGCGCGATGCACTGCGGACCACCCCGCAACACCGGCCAGAACCGACACAGCGTGACCGACGAGCAGAACATAGGCGCCCGGGGTGGCGTCGAGCATCGCGGCGCTCAGCGGGCGGAAGAGCTCGAGCCGATTCGCGTCGATGGGATCGGACAACAGAGCAACGTCGAGCAGTGTGAATCCGAGTGCCACCGCGCCGTATCCGGCCAGCAGGGCCGCCGCAAGCTCGACGCGTTTGCCCGCAAGGCCCACCGCGGCTCCGATCACCACGAGAACGGGGACGGCACCGGCCAGGATCGCGGCCACTACTGCCCCGTCACCCACCGGCGAACCGTCGGCGCTGCGGACGACGCCGATCAGTTGGGCCGCGACCGTGGCAATCGCAGCGATCAGAGCGAGTACGACGGCAAGCGCGCCGCGCGGGGTGGGCGACGGATCGTCCGCTCGGCCGAACTCTCCGTCCTGAGGTCGGATCCGTTGCGGTTCCGCTCGCTCGGAGCCGCGGGCGGACGAGTCGTCGAAGGTGGGAGTCGGCACTCGGATCACGGTATCGGCTCGATCGGTGCGAGAACCGTTACTGTCGCCGTGTGCCGTCCACGGGTTCTCGTGTCCGATTACGAATGTGGCCCGTCACGACATAACCGCTGGTCGACTTGTGAGCCATCTCACATATGCCGCCGGTTTCGGCTGTTAACTTGCGCGCCCCGCAATCATTTCGTTACCGTCTGCCGAGTCTTTCAGTAACGGCCAGGTCACGGATAACGGAGGTTGTAGGTCTTGCAGCAACACCGTGCGTCCTTCACTTCCAGCCGGTTCTCTCGACCCACGGCCGACGACGCGACCACGGTCTACAGCTACGAGCCCATCTCCGAACCCGCCGAGGACAACAGCGCGTACGACGCGTACTCCTACCCCGCGTACCGGTACGCCGAGGCCGAGTTCGCCGAGACCCCGTACATCGCAGCCGACGAGTCTCCGACCGTCGTCACCTCGTTCGCCACCCCCGCAGACGCCACCCCCGTGGCCCGTCGCGGAGGCGCACACCGTATCCCCCTTCCTCCCACCGCACTCAAGGGCCGAGCTGCCGTTCTCGCAGTCGCCGCAGGTGCGGTAGTCGCAGCAGGCCAAGCCGTCGTCAACGACGACTCACCCGCCGCAGTCGCCACCTCCGAGTACGCCCTCGCCGCAGGTGAAGCACCCGCCGCCGCAGCAGTCGCGGCCACCACCACGCCGCAGACCACCGAGATCGAAGCCGACTCGTCCAGCGCGACGCCGTCGGAGGCACCGCAGATCCTCAGTATCGCTGCACCGGTGGATCTGAGCCAGTTCAACGACCTGCTCGCCAAGGGCCAGCGCTTCAGCGAGGAGCGTGCCGCACGCGAAGCCGCTGCCCGCAGGCCCCTGTTCGCACTTCCCGCGCAGGGCACCTACACCTCCAACTTCGGCACCCGCTGGGGCGTACTCCACGCCGGCGTCGACGTCGCCAATGCCATCGGAACTCCGATCTACGCCGTCGCCGACGGCAAGGTGATCGACTCCGGTCCGGCCGCAGGCTTCGGCATGTGGGTTCGCATTCAGCACGCCGACGGCACGATCACCGTCTACGGCCACATCGACACCTCGACCGTCACTGTCGGCCAGGACGTCATGGCAGGCGATCAGATCGCGACCATGGGCAACCGCGGCTTCTCCACCGGACCGCACCTGCACTTCGAGGTCCACCTTCCGGGCGAGGTCAAGATCGACCCGCTTCCGTGGCTCGCTTCCCGAGGCATCTCCCTCGGCCCCGAGATGGACTGAATTCTCTTTCGTCGCACAACAAGCCGGACCCCGCTTTCGCAGGGCCCGGCTTTTTCGTGTGCTGAAAAGACTCAGAGCTTGGTCATCGGGACGCCGCCGATGAGCATCATCTTCACGCGGCCCGCGGAACCGAAGTCGATCAACACCATCGCCTTGACTCCGGCACCGGTCGATTCCAGCACCGTGCCCAGGCCGTACTTGTCGTGGCTGACTCGATCGCCCACAGCGAGAACGAGATTGGAGTTGCGGCCCTTGGCAGCACCGAAACTGGGAGTCGAACTCTGCCCGCGATTCGACGATCCGCCGTACCCGCCCGAGCCGTAACTGTTCGATCCGTATCCGCCACCCGAGCCGTAACCTCCGGATCTGCCGCCGCCGATGGCTCGGCCTCCCCCGGTGCCCGGATCCTCTCGTCGCCAGTCGATCAGGTGCTGCGGAACTTCTTGCAGGAAGCGCGATTCCGGGTTGGCGATGGGCTGGCCCCATGCCGAGCGCATGATCGCGCGCGTGAGGTAGAGCCGCTGTCGCGCACGGGTGATGCCCACGTACGCCAGGCGTCGTTCCTCGGACAGTTCGTTGGGATCGCCGAGCGCCCGCATGTGCGGGAACTGGCCGTCCTCCCAACCGGTCACGAAGACGACCGGAAACTCCAGACCCTTCGCGGTGTGCAGCGTCATTAGCGTCACGACGCCGGTGCCCGAATCGGGGATCTGATCGGTATCGGCCACCAGTGAGACCCGTTCGAGGAACGCCGCGAGCGACCCCGGCTCGGCCAACCCGTCGACGCCACCGTCCTCGTCGCCGCTCTCGTCGTCCCCGGTTTCGAGCGCCTCCGCCGCCACCGCGGCCTGATTGCGCGCCTCGGAAGTGAATTCTCTTGCAACGCTGACAAGTTCGTTGAGGTTGTCGAGGCGCGCACCGTCCTGCGGGTCACTGCTGGCTTCGAGCTCGGCACGGTAGCCGGTGCGGTCGAGAACGGCTTCGACGACATCGCCGATGTCTGCGATGTCGTTGCCGTCCCCGTCGGTCGCGGTGAGCACTGCACGGAGTTCGTCGAGCAACTCCATGAACTGCGCGATCAACTTCTGCTGACGCGAGTTGAGCAGCGCCACCTTGCCTGCGGCCGCGTCGTGCAGAGCGCGCGAGAAGCTGATGTCGCGCTGCTCGGCGTGCACGGCGACACAGGCCTCGGCGCGATCGCCGATCCCCCGGCGCGGAGTGTTGAGGATGCGCCGCATGCTGACGGTGTCGTCCTCGTTGGAGAGCACGCGCAGGTACGCGACGAGGTCACGGACTTCCTTGCGCTCGTAGAACCGAACACCACCTACGACCTTGTACGGCAGACCGAGTCGGATGAAGATCTCTTCGAGCGCACGCGAGGAGTTGTTGGTTCGGTAGAAGACCGCCACCTCGTCGAAGCGCACGTCTCCGCCGTCGACGAGTCGGTCGATCTCCGAGGCAACGAACGACGCCTCGTCGTGCTCGTTGTCGGCAACGTAACCGACGATCAACTCGCCCTCGCCGGTGTCGGTCCACAGCTTCTTCTCGCGTCGGCCGATGTTGCGCGAGATCACCGCGTTGGCGGCCGAGAGGATGTTCTGCGTCGACCGGTAGTTCTGCTCGAGCAGGATGGTGCGAGCGTCGGGATAGTCGCGCTCGAATTCCTCGATGTTGCGGATCGTGGCACCACGGAATGCATAGATGGACTGATCCGCGTCACCCACAACACACAGCTCGCCCGGTGCAACGGTGCCCTCGAGTGCGCCGTCGGCGTCGGGGGTGCCGACCAGTTCACGAACCAACATGTACTGGGCGTGATTGGTGTCCTGGTACTCGTCGACCAGAACGTGTCGGAACCTGCGTCGGTAGTACTGCGCCACCTGGGGGAAGGCCTGCAGAATGCCCACCGTTTCGCCGATGAGGTCGTCGAAGTCCATGGCGTTGGCCGCCCGCAGCCGCTGCTGGTAGATGCCGTAGACCTTGGCCACCAGCCGCGGCAGCTCGGCGGGATCGCCGTCGGCGTCCTCCGCCGCCTTGTCGGGGCCGATCAACTCGTTCTTCAGATTCGAGATCGCCGTCGAGAGCAGCCGCGCCGAGAACTTCTTGGTGTCGATCTGCAGATCCTTGGAGATCATCGTCAGCAGCCGCCGAGAGTCGTCCGCGTCGTAGATGGAGAAGTTCGAGTTCAGACCGGGCAGCAACGCAGCCTGCGCGCGCAGAATCCGCACACAACTCGAGTGGAACGTCGACACCCACATGGCGTTCGCTCGCGGCCCCACGAGTCCGGCAACTCGCTCACGCATCTCGGCAGCGGCCTTGTTGGTGAACGTGATGGCCAGAACCTGGCCGGGTGACACTCCACGCTCGGCGAGCAGATACGCGATTCGACGCGTCAGTACCGCCGTCTTGCCCGACCCGGCTCCGGCCACGATGAGCAGCGGAGATCCGGTATGCACAACGGCCTCACGCTGCTGAGGATTGAGCCCTTCCAGCAGTGTGTCGGACGAGGTGTTCTGTCGGGATTGGAGGCCCTGGAGGAATGTGTTCATCGTCTGGTCAGGTTACCGGCGCGTACCGACAAACCCACATCCCGTGGTCGTCGGCCGAACCGACGACTTTTCAGGAGGGTTGACCCGTGGCACACTGGATCGGTGATCGAAAAAACCGTACGTCATCGCTTGCATCGGGTCGGCCGCTGTTCGGCCACGCGTGCAGGAGCCTGTCGATAGACGCAACGCCCCCGGTTTCGGACGGAAACCGAACGATTGGCGATGCAGTTCCGAATACGAAAGGCGTAACGGTGACGGACGACGCAACGATCCAAGATGTGACCCGAGGAGAGACGATGGCCATGACGACGAAGATCGACTCAGAGACCGCATTGCCCACCAGCGAAGCCGAGATCAACGACCTGCGCCAGGAAATCGACCGCCTCGATGCCGAGATTCTCGCCGCGGTTCGACGTCGATCCGAGGTCTCGCAGATCATCGGACGGACCCGCATGGCCTCCGGTGGACCTCGCCTGGTGCACAGCCGTGAGATGAAGGTTCTCGAGCGTTTCAGCAGCCTGGGCCAGGAGGGCCACACGCTGGCCATGCTCCTGCTCCGCCTCGGCCGCGGTCGTCTCGGCCACTGATTTACCCAGGTCGGGCGCGCCGCGTGCGCACCCGACCTGTGTTCGTTCACTTCAGAGCGATGTACTTGGTCTCGAGGTACTCCTCGATTCCCTCCGATCCGCCTTCACGGCCGAATCCCGATTCCTTCACCCCACCGAACGGCGCAGCCGCGTCCGAGATCACTCCGCGGTTGACGCCCACCATGCCACTGTCGATGGCGTCGGCCACCCGTAGCGCACGATCGAGATTCTCGGTGTAGATGTACGACGCCAGGCCGTACTCGGTGTTGTTCGCAGCGTCGATGCCTTCCTGCTCGGTGTCGAAGCCGACGATCGGAGCCACCGGCCCGAACACCTCTTCCTTCAGGATTCTCGCGTCGGTAGGCACGTCGGTGAGAACGGTCGCCGGGTAGAAGTAGCCGTCGCCGCCCGGCGCAGTGCCCCCGAGCTTCACCGTCGCGCCCTTGGCCACCGCGTCGTCGACGAGTTCCTGCACGGTTTCGAGTTGGTCGGCGTTGATGAGCGGTCCGAGTTTCGTATCGGGGTCGACGCCGGGGCCGAGCTTCATCTCGGCCATCTTCGCCACGAGCTTGGTGGTGAACTCCTCGCGCACGCTGTTGTGCACGTGCAGACGGTTCGCCGCGGTGCAGGCCTCGCCGCCGTTGCGCATCTTGGCGAGCATTGCGCCGTCCACCGCGTCCTCGATGTTCGCGTCGTCGAACACCACGAACGGCGCGTTGCCACCGAGCTCCATCGAGGTGCGCAGCAGCCGAGTCGCGGACTTCTGGACGAGAGACTTGCCGACACCCGTCGAACCGGTGAAGGTGAGTTTGCGCATCCGCGGATCCTCGATGAGGGGTCCGGTGACGTCGCCGGACTTCGACGTCGTCAGCACCGAGAGCACACCTTCGGGCAGGCCGACCTCGTCGAAGATCTGAGCGAGCAGCAGCATCGTCAGCGGGGTCTCACGAGCCGGCTTGACGACGATTGTGCAGCCGGCGGCCAGAGCGGGCCCGATCTTTCTGGTGCCCATCGCCAACGGGAAGTTCCACGGAGTGATCGCCAGTACCGGCCCCACCGGAGCCTTGGTGACGAGGATGCGTCCGTTGCCCGCCGGGGCCGGGGTGTAGCGACCGCCGATGCGGACTGCTTCCTCGGCGAACCAGCGGAAGAACTCGGCACCGTACTTCACCTCGGCCTTGGATTCGGCGAGGGCCTTACCCATCTCCAGGGTCATCAGCAGCGCGATGTCGTCGGCACGTTCGGTGACCTTCTCGAACGCCGCTCGCAGAATTTCACTGCGCTCGCGGGCAGGTGTTGCCGCCCAGCTCTTCTGCGCCGCCGCAGCTGCGTCGAGCGCTTTCATCGCGTCGGCGGGCGAGGCGTCGGCCACCTCCGTCAGGGGCCGCCCGGTGGCCGGACCGTTCACCGGGAACGTCTTACCTCCTTCGGCGTCGACGGCCTTGCCGCCGATCCACAGTTTTGCCGGAATCGATTCGATCAATGCACGTTGGTCCATACCGTCCATGATGCCTCCGCAGCGCCCGACGCAAACGAGAACGACGCGCGCGCGACTGGGCACGGGATTACTGTTGGTTCGTATGAGCGTCGATATCACCGGCACGGATGCCTGGCAGAAGCTGACCGATCACCATTCCGCGATCGCCGAAACTCATCTTCGGCAACTGTTCGCCGATGACGCCGACCGAGGCCGTACGTTCATCCTCGAGGCCGCGGATCTGCACATCGACTACAGCAAGCACCGCATCACTCGCGAGACCGTCGAGTTGCTCGTCGAACTGGCCCGCACCGCCGATGTCGAAGGCAAACGCGACGCCATGTTCGCGGGCGAGCACATCAATACTTCCGAGGACCGCGCCGTGCTGCACACTGCGCTGCGTCTGCCGGCCGACGCGTCGTTGACCGTCGACGGTCAGGATGTCGTCGCCGATGTACACGAAGTCCTCACGGCCATGGGCGAATTCACCGATCGAGTACGTTCGGGCGAATGGGTCGGTGCCACCGGCGAGAAGATCTCCACCGTCGTCAACATCGGCATCGGCGGATCCGACCTCGGACCGGTCATGGTCTACAACGCGCTCCGCCACTACGCCGACGCCGGGATCTCCGCGAAGTTCGTCTCGAACGTCGACCCAGCGGATCTCGTCGGTGCGCTCGACGGACTCGACCCCGCGTCGACGCTGTTCATCATCGCGTCCAAGACGTTCTCCACCCTCGAAACGCTGACCAACGCCACCGCGGCCCGGCGCTGGCTCGTCGACGCTCTCGGTGAAGATGCCGTCGCCAAGCATTTCGTCGCCGTGTCCACCAACGCCGAGCGGGTTGCGGACTTCGGTATCGACACCGCCAACATGTTCGGTTTCTGGGATTGGGTCGGCGGACGCTACTCCGTCGATTCGGCAATCGGGTTGTCGGTCATGGCCGTTGTGGGCAAGGAGGCGTTCGGCGAGTTCCTCGACGGCTTCCACCGCATCGACGAGCACTTCCGGTCGACGCCGCTGGCCGAGAACGCGCCGGTTCTGCTCGGCCTCGTCGGCCTGTGGTACAGCTCCTTCTTCGGCGCGGAAACCCGTGCGGTGCTGCCGTATTCGAATGATCTCTCCCGTTTCGCGGCATACCTGCAGCAGCTGACCATGGAGTCCAACGGCAAGTCCGTCAAGGCCGACGGCTCCCCCGTCACCACGCCGACCGGCGAGATCTTCTGGGGCGAGCCCGGTACCAACGGCCAGCATGCCTTCTACCAATTGCTGCATCAGGGAACACGTTTGGTGCCCGCGGACTTCATCGGATTCGCCGAACCCACCGACGATCTGCCCACCCGCGACGGCACCGGATCGATGCACGATCTGCTGATGAGCAACTTCTTCGCCCAGACCAAGGTGCTCGCCTTCGGCAAGACCGCCGAGGAGATCGCCGCCGAGGACACCCCGGCAGATGTGGTCCCGCACAAGGTGATGCCCGGCAACCGCCCGTCCACCTCGATCCTCGCCCCCAAGCTCACGCCGTCGGTGGTCGGTCAGTTGATCGCCCTGTACGAACACCAGGTCTTCGTCGAAGGCGTCATCTGGGGAGTCGACGCCTACGACCAGTGGGGCGTCGAACTGGGCAAGACCCAGGCCCTCGAACTGACGCCGGTCCTCACCGACGCCGAAGCCCCTGCCGCACAATCGGATTCATCCACCGATGCACTGGTGCGCTGGTACCGATCACAACGGGGTCGTTCGGCCTGAGGTCGGTAGGTGGATCTACGGCCCCAGTAGGAAGCTACGCACCCTGCAGGCGGTGCGGATTCCTGGACGGGCCGTAGATTGCGCTCAGCGGATCCAAACAGGTCAGCCGTGCGTCCAATCGAGCATGGACTTCGACCAACGTGGGCTCTTCACCCGTGCCGATGCACTCGCGTCGGGCTTCACCGATGACGACCTTCGACGGGCACGCGCACACAAGTCCATCGTTGCAATCCGCAGAGGCTGGTTCGTTCGAGAGGATGTTCTCGCGACACTGGACTCTGCGCAGCAGCATGCGCTCCTGGCTCAGGCGACCTATGTCGATTGCGGCGACGACGTCGTACTCAGTCATGCATCCGCGGCGGTGGTTCTCGGACTCGACGTGTGGAACTTACCGCTGGACACGGTGACGATGACCACGCGTCGCGGCCACTCGGGCAAGCGAAGTCGACGCCGGTTCCTTCACGGCACCGATCTACTCGACGACGAGTGGCTTCATCTCGACGGTATGCGGGTCACCCGCCCAGCGCGCACAGTCGTCGACGTCGCCAGGACTCATCCACTCGACGTTGCGGTGTGTCTCGGTGATCGGGCATTGCGGCACGGCCTCACCACGATCGACGAACTCGAGAAATCGTGCGATGCGGCGCAACACCGAAGCGGTGCTGGACGCGCTCGACGAGCTATCGGCGCGATGAGTGCACGCAGCGACAGTGTCGGCGAGAGTAGATCGCGACTGATCCTGCAGACAGTGTCGACTCCGCTGTCCAATCAGACGATCTTCGACGACGGCGGTCGACGCATCGCCCGTACCGACTTCCTGTTTCCCGACCTGGCCGAGGTGATCGCCGAGTTCGACGGGGAAAACAAGTACGGTCCGCAGCCACGGCAAGCAATCATCGCAGAGAAGAATCGCCACAACCGGCTCGCCGAGCAAGGCAGGACCGTCTTCAGATTCGACTGGCGGGACTTGTCGACTCCGCATGTCATCATCGACAGGCTCCATGCTGCCTATCGGCGTGCGTTGCTCCTCGGCCCGCCGAGTGGACGGTACGCCGAACTCCCCCTTCCCGCGGCTACGGCGCTCGTAGGAATATGCGCACCCTACAGGCGGTGCGAATTCCCACGAGGGGCGTGAATCCCCAGCATCACACTCGCGCCAACACCGCCGTCGTATCGACTCCCGTCGGGAGGGTGCCGAAGGCGATGCCCCAGTCTCGGTCGAGGCGACTGGCGCAGAAGGCATCGGCGACAGCGGAATCCCCGTGCATCACCAGTTGCGCCCCCTGAAAGGTCAGTGCCATCAGTTCGACGACTCGGCGGGCCCGGTATTCCATGTCGGAGGTGTCGGAGAGTTCCTTGCCGACCCGCGCGATGGCGTCGTCCAGGCGAGAATCCGCGCCCGCCGCCTGGCCGATCTCACCGAAGAACGCCTCGACACTGTCGGGTTGACGGGCCAGTGCCCGCAGGGAATCGAGTGCGGCGACGTTGCCCGATCCTTCCCAGATCGACATCAGCGGCGATTCGCGGAACAGCCGAGGCATTCCCGATTCCTCGACGTAGCCGTTGCCACCGAGACATTCGAGGGCCTCGGCGGCGTGGGCGGGAGCTCGTTTGCACACCCAGTACTTGGTGACGGCCAACGCGATTCGGCGCAGTGCGCTTTCCTGCTCGTCGCCGCGGGCCGAGCCGTCGGTGGCCTGAGCCAGGCGGATCATGGCGGCGGTGGCGGCCTCGGATTCGATGGTCAAGTCCGCCAGCACGTTTCGCATCAGCGGCTGATCGACGAGTGCAGCCCCGAACGCAGACCGATGACGCGCGTGATGAACTGCGCGCACGGTGGCGTTGCGGATTCCGGCCGCCGACCCGATGACGCAGTCCAACCGGGTCATGTTGACCATCTCGATGATGGTGCGGACGCCGCGCCCCTCTTCGCCGACGAGCCAGCCGGTGGCCCCGTGGTATTCGAGCTCCCCGGATGCATTCGACTTGTTGCCCAGCTTGTCCTTCAAGCGCTGCAACATCACTCGGTTGCGGGTGCCGTCGGGCAGCACGCGCGGCAGCATGAAGCACGAGAGTCCGCCGGGTGCCTGAGCGAGGGTGAGGAACATGTCCGACATCGGCGCGGAGGTGAACCACTTGTGACCGACGATCGAATAGGTGCCGTCCGACGACGGTGTGGCCGTGGTGGTGTTCGCGCGGACGTCGGAGCCGCCCTGCTTCTCCGTCATGGACATGCCCGCGATCAGTCCGCGCTTGCTCGACGGGGTCCGCAGGCCGAAGTCGTATTCCCGCGACGCCAGCAGCGGCTCGTACTGTGCAGCCAGAGAGGGGTTGTGCCGCAACGCCGGAACGACGGCGTAGGTCATCGAAATGGGGCACATGTGCCCGGCCTCGGCCTGGCCCCAGACGTAGAACTTGGCGGCGCGGGCGACGTGTGCACCGACGCGGTCGTCGGTCCATGGGGTGGCGTGCAGTCCGTGCTCGACGGCAACGGTCATCAGATCGTGCCAGTGCGGGTGGAATTCGACCTCGTCGATTCGGTGCCCGTAGCGATCGTGGGTTCTCAGCACCGGCGGGTTCTCGTTGGCGAGCCTGCCCCACTCCTGGGCTTGCACGCCACCGGCGAGCGCCCCGAGCCGGCCGACCTCGTCGAGTGCCCAGCCTGCGCCTGCCCTCGTCACGCCGTCGAGCAACGACGGGTCCGCGGAGGTGTCGTAGGGCGTCAGGTCGGTGGCCTGGTTGAATACCTCATGCGTGTCCATCTCGAACTCCTAACGCGCGCAACGACAATGCGACGAGACTGGGTACTGGATCCACCGATTCGTGCGAGGACAACGGGCCGACCATCACTTCGCCGACGGCACCGACCAGCGCTGCTGCCGAGATGGCCGCGTCCTGCTCGGGGATCTCTCCGGCGTCGATGCCCGACACGATCGCGTCGGCGAAGGCGTCGGTGAACTTCTGCCGGAACACCAGACGCTCGGCGTCCACGGCCGGGTCGACCGGTTCGGCCAGCAGGGCGTACGCCATCGTCCGGTTCTTCAGGGCGCGTCCGGCGAAGGTCTCCACCACTGCGGTCACTCGCTCGACGGCGCTGCCGTGCTCGCACGCGGTGACCACCGCGGCGACCTCCCGACTGCAGACCTCGCGAAAGATCGCGACCACCAGATCTGCTTTTCCCTCGAAATGGGTGTAGACGCTGCCCGAGGACACTCCTGCTGCCGCGGCGACCGAGGCCACCGACAGGCCTGCATATCCCTGCGTCGAGAGGATCTCGATGGCGGCGGCGAACAGCTTGTCGCGACCGGCGTCGAGCCTGGCCTGCACTGCTGGGGTTCGTCGATACGGCACGCAAGGATTGAAGCATTGATTCATTGCTTCACGCAAGAGAACTCGAGTAACGTTCACTGACATGTCGGTACGGATCGAGCGCTCAGGCCCCGTCACCACCATCGTCCTGTCGCGCCCCGAGGCGCGCAATGCCGTCGACGGCCCCACCGCCCAGGAGTTGATCCAGGCGTTCGAGGAGTTCGACGCCGACGAATCAGCCTCGGTGGCAGTGCTGTGGGGCGAGGGCGGCACGTTCTGCTCGGGAGCCGACCTGAAAGCACTGGGCACTCCACGCTCGAATCACGCGACCGAACACGGGGACGGCCCGATGGGCCCGACGCGAATGCGGTTGTCCAAGCCCGTCATCGCCGCCGTGTCGGGATACGCCGTCGCGGGCGGACTGGAACTCGCGCTGTGGTGCGACCTCCGCATCGCCGAGGACGACGCCACGTTCGGCGTCTTCTGCCGACGCTGGGGAGTTCCGTTGATCGACGGCGGCACAGTGCGATTGCCGCGCATCGTGGGCACGGGCCGAGCGATGGACATGATCCTCACCGGTCGCGCTGTCGACTCCGAGGAAGCGTTGAACATCGGTCTGATCACCAGAAGGGTTCCGGTGGGTCGAGCCCGGTCGGAAGCGGAGGCGTTGGCTGCTCAACTCGCCCTGCTGCCGCAGACGTGCATGCGAGAGGATCGACTGTCCCTGCTCGAACAGGACGGTCTCGACGAGGAGACCGCCTTGAGGAACGAATTCCGACACGGTGCCATCTCGATCAACGCCGACGCGCTCAGCGGCGCGAGCAGGTTCGCTTCGGGGGCGGGACGACACGGCACCGCGAGCCCGTGAAATCGACCCGCCTGTCGGTGATCGACGAGATCTTTCTCCGGACCCACCGCGGCTACGGAATTCCCATTGCACTCCAAGGCATCTGGCGCACCACCGAGACGGTGAGCCGAGCAGAACTCGACAGGATCCACGACGAGCTGGCCGTCGGGCAGCTCGGCCGTCGAGTCGGCAAGCCCCGCATACCCGGAGCACGGCTTCGATGGGACATCTCGTCCGCGACGCTTCCGCTCGTCTACGCCACCGACCCGGTCGACGACATCATCGGATGGGCCGATACGCAGGCAGACGTTCGACTCGACCCGCAGTACGGGCCCGGCTGGCGGTTGACGGCCGCGCCCGTTGCACACGGCGGCACCGTGCTGTCCCTGGTGTGTTCGCACGCGCTGGCCGATGCCAGGGAACTGATCGACTCTGCCGCTCGCGCCTTCTCCGGATCGGCACCCGCGCCTGCGCTGCATCCGGGCTCGGATGTGAAGGACGCGATCTCGATGATCCTCACCGTTGCCCTGCGATCCATCGCGGCGACGGCCAGATTGTGGGTCAGCAGGAAGGCCCGAGCCGAACTGCGGGCGTTCACCACCGGCGACCCCGGCGGTATCGCGCCACACCACGCGCACGGGATGCAGTCGGTGATCGTGGATATCGATGCTGCGGAATGGGATTCGACTGCGCGACGCGTCGGTGGATCGGCCAATTCGCTGTTCGTCTCCATCGTCGCCGCCACGATGAGCGAACTCGGGTCACCCGCGGTGACCGTCGACATTCCTTTTCGTACCGGGTCCGGTGATGCCAACGCCATCGGCATGGCCACCGTCGCCGTCCGTGGAGACGACTCGCCCGCGGCCATCCGAGCAGCGTGCAAGGCGGCGTTCGGCAAACCTGTCGGGGCCCCGGCAGGCTATCCACCCGAGATCGTCCAGCTGCTCCCCCACCGTCTCGCCGCGAAGCTGACGTCGACCCCGGGCCGCGGAGAAGTGTTGTGCTCCAACATCGGCGACATTCCCGACGGCATCAACGCACTCGGCTCGCACCGATCGTGCGGACTCGCGACCCGCGCGATCCATCCGAACCCGTCGGGCGCGCTGTCGACGATCAGGATGTCGACCTACCTCTCCCGACTGGACGACAACTACACACTCTCGCTCGTGTGCACCGACAACGCCCTGGCGGGATCGACCGCCGAGCTCACCGCGGCCGTACATCGAGCCCTGGCGACACGGAACCTGGCCGCCGAACTCTGGTAGGTCTAGCGTTGTCGCCATGAACGAGCACGATATCCACACCAAGATCCAGCAGCTCATCGCCACCGAGCACAAACTTCGCACCGAGACCCAGTCGGGCGATATCGACCCGGACACCGAGAAGGCTCAACTGGCATCCCTCGAGCACGCCCTCGACCAGTGCTGGGACCTGCTCCGCCAGCGCCGGGCGCGAATCGACGCAGGCCAGAACCCCGACACCGCAACCGCCAACAGCATCGACCAGGTCGAGGGGTACCTGCAGTAACCCCCGGCCCTGGAGCTACACCAATCGATCCGTCAGCACATTCGGCAGGAACCTCAGCGCCGCGTCGATGCCCCGCCACTTGAGTCCGGGTAGCGCGGCGCGGCGGGTCTCGCTCTCGATGGCGTCGACCATCGCCGACACCCCCTCGTCCAGAGTGGCTGTGAGAGCGGCACTGTCGCCCGCATTGGCGGACATGTCGGTGGCGATGAACCCGGGTAGCAGCGTGGTGACGGTGATGTCGGTTCGCGACAGTTCCGTGGCCAACGATTCACCCAACGACGCCACTGCCGCTTTGCTGGCCGAGTAGGTCGCCTTGGCCCCCGGTAGTCCCCGGTCGGCGCTGATGGACGAGACGAACACCAGGTGCCCGCGTTTCTGCTCACGGAAGATCGACAGTGCGGCCTCGGCCTGCGAGAGCGCTCCGATGAAGTTCGTGTGCGCGGTCTGCAGGTTGGCGTCGGCGCGGCCGGTTCCGATCTTCGCGCCCTTGCCGAGACCTGCGTTGACGATCACTCGATCGAGGCCGCCCAATTCGTCTCGCAGTTTTCCGAACACCTCACCCACCGCGTCGTGATCGGTGACGTCGAGTGCTCGGACCACCACGGTGATGTTCGGGTTGTGGTGCATCAGCTCCGCACGAAGGTCGTCCAGCCGCTCGACCCGCCGGGCGCAGAGCGCCAGATCCCGGCCCATGCCTGCGAACCGTCGCGCCATTTCCTCGCCGAGCCCCGAGCTCGCTCCGGTGATCAGAATCTTGTTCCGAGTGGTCGCCATAAGCGGCGAGCCTATGTCACTGTGGAGCAATGGCCTCAGAAAGCTCGGAATTCGATGTCATCGTCATCGGCGGTGGCCCGGTCGGCGAGAACGCCGCTCAGTATGCGACACAGGGCAGCGACCGCACGGTCGTGATCGTCGAGCACGAACTGCTCGGCGGCGAATGCTCGTACTGGGCGTGCATGCCGAGCAAGGCGCTGCTGCGCCCCAGCGAGGTTCTCGACACCGCACGAAACATGCCGGGGGTCAAGGAACTGGTCGGCGATCAGCCCCTCGATGCCGACGCCGTCCTGGCCCGACGCGAATCCTTCACCCACGGCCTCGACGATTCGTCGCAGATGACGTGGGCGGAGAAAGCAGGGATCTCCGTCGTGCGCGGTCACGGACGCCTGACCGGGGACAGAACGGTCGAGGTCGACGGGCGCACGCTCACCGCCCGGCATGCCGTCGTCCTCGCCACCGGAACCACTGCCTCGGTACCGAACACAGCGGGGCTGCGCGACGCCCGGCCGTGGATCTCCCGCGATGCCACCAACATTCACGAGACCCCCGGCCACGTCGCCGTCATCGGCGGTGGCGTCGTCGCGACGGAAGCGGCCACCTGGTTGCTCTCGCTCGGAGCGAAGGTCACGATGATCGTGCGCGGCTCGTCGCTGCTCGCCGCTTCCGAACCGTTCGCAGGCGAACTCGTCGCGAACGCGCTGACGGCGCGAGGTGCCACCATCATGCTCGACGCCACCCTCGAGTCCGTGTCACGAGAGAACCCCGCCGACACCGGCATCGGTCGAATTCACGGTGGCCCGGTCGGTCTCGTCGTCGACGGCAGCGAGATCACGGTCGACGAGATTCTCGTCGCCGCGGGACGTAACCCGGCGAGTGCGGACCTCGGGTTGTCGAGCCTCGGACTCGAGGAGGGGCGCTACATCGATGTCGACGATCACCTGAACGTTCCCGGCCACGAGTGGCTCTACGCGGTGGGCGACGTCAACGGACGAGCCCCGCTGACGCACATGGGGAAGTACCAGGGCCGGGTGGCCGGCGACGTCATCGCCGCCAGGGCCGAGGGAAAGCCCCTGGACAGCAAGAGATTCCGTGCGACCGCAGATCACGGTCGAATTCCCCAGGTGGTGTTCACTCCACTCGAGGTGGCCTCCGTCGGGCTGACCGAGGCCAAGGCCAGGGAGGCGGGCATCGACGTCGAGATCGTCGCGCAGGACATCGCCGTCGCGGGTTCGTCTCTGCAGCAGGACGATTACTCGGGACGGGCGCAGCTGGTGATCGACCGCGCCGCCGACACGATAGTGGGCGCGACCTTCGTCGGTCCGGGAGTCGCCGAGCTGGTCCACGCAGCCACTGTGGCTGTGGTCGGCAAGGTTTCGATCGACGACCTGTGGCATGCGGTGCCGTCGTATCCGACGGTCAGCGAAATCTGGCTCAGACTGCTCGAGGCTCGCAGAACAGCCGATCACTGACGCATGTAGGCCGCGGCGATTCCCTCGTAGGTCTTCGGGTCCGCTTTCCTGATGCCCAGAGCCACCAGGACACCGAGGATCGCGGCGAAAATCAACACCACGGGTATCGCGTTGACGACCGCAGAATCGGAACCGGTGAGAACGCTGTAATGCGTTCCGGCGAGGATCAATCCGGTCATGAAACCGACGAAGCCGATGCCGGGGGCGACAGCGGTGCGCCACACGGAACGGTCGGGGTGGCCGATGAAGAACACCACCACCGACAGCGCTGCGGCGGCCTGCAGGGCGATCACCCCCAGAGTTCCGAGTCCGATGGCCCCGGCGGCGTAGATCAGGTACGGGTCGGCACCGGTCACCGCGAACACCGCCAGCGCCACGGCAGCCACCAGTGAGGCGGTGATGCTGCCGATGTGCGGGCTCGAGTGATGCGGGTGAATTCGGCCCAACCGCGCCGGAAGTACGTGCTCACGCCCGAGGGCGAACAGATATCGGCTCGCTGCGTTGTGTACGGCGAGATACGACGCGAGCACGCTGGTGCACAACAATACTGCCGTACCGTCGTACAGCACCGTTCCTCCGTACTGCTGCGCCAGCGTGAACAGAAGATTGCCCAGTTCGCTCTGCGCCAGCACCGGCGCATCGACCCCGCCCGCGGCCCCGACGATGATCCAACTCGTCAGTACGTAGAAGACCGCGATGAGCGACACCGCGATGAACGTCGCGCGTGGGATGCTGCGTCTGGGGTCCTTGGTTTCCTCTCCGTAGAGGGCGGCCGACTCGAAACCGATGAAACTCGAGAAGGCGAACATCATCGCTATCCCCAGCGATCCGGAGAACACCTGCGTGGGAGTGAACGATTCCAGTGGTATCGCCGCGGTTCCCTTCTCACCCACCACCAGGACGTTGAACACCGTCAGAAAAGCGAATTCGAGAACCATCAGCGTTCCCAACACCTTCGCGGAAAGATCGGCATTCCTGAAACCCAGGAAAGCGACAATCACGACAGCGACAGCCGTGAAGACGTACCACGGAATGTCGATACCGGAATCGGCGAACACCAGGTGAGTGAAATAGCCGAACGCACCCGAAAGTCCACATGCGAGCGAGGTATACGCGACAACTGCGACATACGCGGCAGCAACTCCCGGCGGCTTCCCCAGTGCGAGACCAATGTAGGTATAGAAGGCTCCGGTGCTGTACACCTGCTGACTGATCGCCGCGAAACCCACCGAGAAGCACAGCAGCACAACGGCACTGATCGCGTAGGCCGCAGGCAGACCGGCACCGTTGCCGCGTATCAGGGCCAGCGGCACGTTGCCGATCATGGCCGCCATCGGGGCCGCCGCAGCAACCACGAGAAATACCACTCGGCCGGTGGTGAGAGTACGTCGATCGGACATCGTTCGGACGCTACTCGTCCGAAGTGCACAATGCTGACATGGAATACGAACGTGGATTCGACAGACTCGTCAACTTCAGCGACGCCGTGGTCGCGATTGCCGCGACACTGCTCATTCTGCCGTTGGTGGAACTGGCCGAACCGGACGAAAGCGCACAATTCGTCGATATTCTACGTGACCACGGTGTCGAGCTGTTCGCATTCGTACTCAGCTTTCTGGTCATCTTCTCGCAGTGGCTGAGCCATCATCGCGTGTTCCGTGCCCTGGTCGGCTACACCAAGGGTTTGATGTGGGTGAACTTCGTCTGGTTGCTCTCGATCGTGTTCCTGCCGTTCCCCACCAAGTTGATCGCCGAGAAGAGCGGGTACGACGCCAGTGCGGTGCCGTTGTACGTCGCGACCATCGCGGTGTCGGTCGTCTCGATGTTCGCGGCCGACGTGATCGTCTCCCGGCATCCGAACATCGTCGCCGACGACGCACCGCGTCACGGCGGCGTGCGCAACGGCGCGATCACCTCGGTTCTCATCCTGGCCGCTCTGGGACTGGCGTTCACACCGCTGGGCCTGTGGTCGCTGCTCCTCCTGTTCCTGACAGCGCCGATCAACCGCCTCCTCGGCCGTGTCTGACGAGTAGATTGGTCGGGTGAGTACCGAGAGCGCGTCGAAGCAGCAACCGCTTCTCGTGCTGGGCAAGATCACCGAGATTCTCGACGCCTTCTCGTTCGACCGCCCTTCGATGACGCTCGGTGAGATCCAACAGACCACCGGCCTGCCCACCTCGACGGTGCAGCGTCTCGTCACCAACCTTGTGCAGCAAGGATTTCTGGACCGGGGCGGCGATCGGATCCGTATCGGAGTGCGGATGGCCTACTGGGCAGCGACGGCGACCAAGGACCTCGACGTGCTGTCGGTCGTCAACCCCGTGCTCAAGAACATGCGCGATCTGACGACCGAGACCGCGTGTTTCTTTCGGCCGGAACAGAACTACCGCGTGTGCGTCGCCATCGCCGAGACCCGCCACGCCTTGCGCCGGGACATGTACGTCGGCAAGGTGATCCCGCTCAGCGCAGGATCGGCCAGCCGCGTCCTGCTGGCCTGGGACGACGACCTGGCAGAGCGTGTCCTGTCCCGTGAACTCGAATCGATGACCGAGCAGACGGTGACCGAAGCCGAGACGATGCGAACCCTGTTGGCGCAGACCAGAGCCGACGGTTATGCGATCACCACCGGCGAGCGCGAGACCGGAGCGTCGGGACTGTCCGCACCGGTGTTCGATTCGGCCGCGGACATCGTCGGTGCCGTCACCATCAGCGGACCGACACTGCGCATGCCGCAGTCGCAGTGCGAGGACTGGGTGGATCTGCTGATCTCCCACGCCGAGCAGATCACGAGGACCCTCGGCGGCCGCTACCCTGCGTGAGACCAGGCGTCGGGATTCACCGGATGCGCAGGCATCGAACCGCCGACCATCGCAGCTGCGTTGGTGGCGCACAGCCGGGCCATCTCCGAACGCACCGACACCGTCGCGCTCCCCACATGTGGGAGCAATACCGTGTTGGGCAGATCGTCCAGGCCGGGTTCGAGGGCCGGCTCGCGCTCGTAGACGTCCAATCCTGCTGCGGCAACGGTCCCCTCGCGGAGCGCGGTCACCAGAGCGGCCTCGTCGATCACCGGTCCTCGCGCGGTGTTGATCACGATCGCCGACGGCTTCATCGCCCCGAGTACTGCGGCGTCCACCAGATGGTGGGTGGAGTCCGACAGCGGAACGTGCAGGGACAGAAAATCGCTGGTCGTGACGATCTCGTCCCACGACGCATGCTCGACGCGACCCGCGAACTCACCGAGCTCGTCGTCGGAGACCTCTCGATCACCGGGGGGACGCGGACAGAACTTCACCGTCATGCCGAACCCCAATGCCCGGCGAGCGGTGGCGCGGGCAATGCGGCCGAAGCCGGCCAGTCCCAGTACTCGATCCGAGACATCGCTGCCGAGAAGCAGTTCCGGCTCCCACCCGGTGAACGAGCCGGAACGGACGAATGCATCGGCCTCCACGGCGCGGCGAGCAGTGGACAGTATCAACAGCATCGCGATGTCGGCGGTCGAGTTCGTCAGAACCCCTGGAGTGTTGGCGACGGTGATCCCGCGCTGCGTCGCGGCGGCGATGTCGATGTTGTCGAATCCGACGGCGTAGTTGGAGATCCCGACGATCGACGCCGTCTCCAGCAACTCCGCATCGAACCGGTCACGTAACTGGGACACGACGACCGAGTACTCACCGGAGGAGCAGGCGGCGACGAGCTGCTCGTGATCGACCGCCCTCAGGTCCACGTCCCCCGCCGCCCGCAGAATGTCCATCCCCGGTGCCGGGATCTCGGTGGTGACGAGGATGCGGCTCATGCGACCCACTCGAAGGCGCGCGCCTCGGACCGGACACCCTGAACGGCCTTCGATCGCATGGGCTCGTCCAGCTCGGCCAGCAGCCCCTCCGAGAGGGACGCCATGGACGCCAGCGTCGCCGGCTCGAACCAGTCCGGCCGTGTCGCGAAGAGAATGTCCTCCGACGAGGTGTTGCCGCTGGCCCCAGGAGCGAAGGGGCATCCGCCCAGTCCGCCCAGTGAACCGTCGACCATCGTGGCACCGGCCGAGATCGCCGCGAGGGTGTTCGCGACGCCCAGGCCCCAGGTGTCGTGTCCGTGGAACACCACTCTGCGGTCGGGGGTTTCCTCGCGGACCCGCGAGATCAGCGACTGCACCTGTACCGGTACCGCCTGCCCGAGGGTGTCACAGATGACGATATCCGTTGCACCGGTTGCTCGTTCGTCGTTGGCGATCTCGATGACCCGGTCCGCCGGCACCTGCCCCTCGAAGGGGCAGGTGAAGGAGGTCGCGATGCAGAGCTCTATCTCACCGCCGACCGATCGAGTGATGTCGACGGCGTCGGGCATCGCAGCCAGGGACACCTCGGCGGTACGGCCGATGTTGGCCTGATTGTGCGAGTCCGAGGCGGAGAAGCAGTACTGGAAGTTGCGGGCTCCGGCGGCAGCGGCCTTCTCGATGTGACGTGGAGTGGCGACCCACACCCAGCATCGAGCGAGTTCGGCGGCGGTGAGCTCACCGATCACCTCGAGCGTGTTGGCCATCGGCGGCACCTTGTCACCCCGAGCCATCGAGCCGATCTCGAGCGAGGGCACGCCGAGTTCGATGAGCGCTCTGATGATCTCGAGCTTTCGTTCGGTGGCGAGCATCTTGCCGGTGAGCTGCAGACCGTCGCGCATCGTGACGTCGCGAAGCTGTGCGGCGGGAGCGAATCGGTACATCTAGAGGCTCATCTCTTCGTCGGTGCGGCCGAGCAGAGTCGACAGTACTTCCCTGGTGTGTTCGCCCAGATCCGGTCCGACCGAACGAATCGGCAGGGACGCGTCACCGATCACCGGGACGACGCCGACAAATCCGACGTCGGTGGGCTCGTCACCTCCGGTGTCGACCGAGAAGTGCTGAATCATGTTGCGGGCGGCGTACTGTTCGTCGGCGACGATGTCCGCCGCGGTGTAGATCGGACCCGACGGCACCCCGGCGGCGTCGAGAATCTTCAACGCCTGCTCGCGCGAGTGCAACCCGGTCCACGCCGAGATCGCGGCGTCCAACTCGTCGCGTCGACGCCACCGACCGGCGTTGGACGCCAGGTCCGGGTCGGCTCCCAGATCGGGACGATCGATGGTCTCCATGTAGCGCTGGAAGATCGCATCGCCGTTGCCGGCGATGATGATCGAGTGACCGTCGTTGCACGGGTACGCGTTCGAGGGTGCGATGCCTTCCATTCGGCCGCCCGTGCGCTCGCGTTCGACACCGTAGGCGAGGTAGTCCGGAATCAGCGATTCCATCATCGACAGAATCGATTCGTTCAGCGCCACATCGATGGAACGCTGTGCCAGCGACAGCGGAGACTGCCCGTCCGAGGCCTGCGCCGCGCGCTGGGTCTGCCGTTGGAACAGGGCCATGACGCATCCGAACGCCGCGTACAGCCCGGCGATGGAGTCCCCGATCGAGACCCCGACCCGGACGGGTGGCCGATCCGGGTCACCCACGAGATTGCGAAAGCCGCCGTACGCCTCTGCGACAGCGGCGAATCCGGGTCGCTGCGACATGGGGCCCGTCTGGCCGAAGGCCGAGATGCGCGTGATGATCAATTCGGGGTTGGCTGCGCTGAGCACTTCCGGCGAGATACCCCATTTCTCCAGCGTGCCGGGCCGGAAGTTCTCGAGCACGATGTCGCATTTTGCTGCGAGGTCGACGACGTCCTTGCGGCCCTGTTCGGTACGCAGGTCCAGCACGATCGATTTCTTGTTGCGGTTGATCGTGCGATAGAGCATCGACGTTGTGCCGGAGTAGAGCCGCCAGTTGCGTAGTTCGTCGCCGGTTCCCGGCCGTTCGACCTTGATGACCTCGGCACCGAAATCGGCGAGCATGCGCGCCGCAGTAGGGGCGGCTATGTAGTTGCCGAGTTCGAGAACTCGAACTCCGCTGAGCGGCAGTGCCATCGTGTTCCTTTCGATACTCCCGGAATCAGGGTTCATGGAATCTGGGCTCACAGGATCCAGCTCATCGGCACGATCAACGCGATGGCGATGACCGATGCCACCGAGACGCCCACCGAGCACGTCTTGAGTGTGCCTCGGGTCGACTGGCCCATCAAGGACTGCAGGAGCCAGAAGGTGTTGCTGGTGACGTGGACGGCGAACAACGATCCGGCACCGGCGGCGAGTGCGATGAACACCGGGTCGAGACCGATCAGCGGAGCGACCGGGGCGAGAATGCCGGCCGAGGTGATGGCGGAGATCGTCACCGATCCCACGGCGATGTGCAATGCGGCCGCGATGACCCACACCATCAGGAGCGGCGCTGCGGTGCTCGCCGTGAAGTATTGGCCGAGGATGTCGCCGAGACCCGCCTCGTTGATGACGGCCGCGAGCGATCCGCCGACGCCGGTGAGGATCAGTATCTGGCCGCTCTCGGCGAAGCCACGGGCGAGAGCCTTCTCCACCCGAGCCTGTCCGACGTGGTAGCGACCGATGAGGCACGTTCCCACCAAGCCGATGAGCAGCGCGATGACCGGGCTGGCAATGAACTCGACGACGGGAATCGAGATCTCGGCGACTTCGAGTACGGCTCCGATGGCAATGAGGACGAGCGCGAGCAGCAGCGGCGAGAGCAACACCAGCAGTGACGTCTGCTTCTCGGTGCGCACCTTCTGGGCTACGCCACCTCCGGTTTCGAGAGGCTCGTCGTCGGAATCGGCAGGCTCCGGGACCACAGGCTCTGGAACCACGACGATCTGCTGCTCGTCCTTCTCCTCGTTCCACCAGCCGTGCCGAAAGACGAACGACATGACGGCCACCGACAGCACGACGACCGGAACGATCAGGATCAGTCCGTAGATCATCATCTTGCCCAGCGGCACGCCGAGCAGTCCGGCCAGTGCGAGCGTCGCGACACCGGGGACCATGAACACGATGCCGCATTCGAGCGCGATCGCCAGCGCCGTGGCCATTCGCGCTGTGCCGTACTTGCCGATCTTCGGGGCGAGGTTGCGGGCGAGCGGAGCGGAGATCACGAGCAGCACGTCGAGGAAGATGGACTGCAGCAGGGTCGCGATGGTCAGCGAGAGTGCGTACGGCAGCCGCTTGGGTCCGAAGGTTCGCAGCAACGTGCCGACGAGTCGCTGGATGGCGTTCATCTCCTGCAGTACCGAACCCATCAGAACGCCGAAGGCGATGAGCAGGCCCACCTCGGCCATGATCTCGCCGAAGCCGCCGGTGATGGTGTCGACGGTGGTGCCGACTCCGAGCTTCGTCGCCAGTCCCAGGTACGCGGCCCCGAGCACCAGCGAGATCACCGGGTTGAAGTGAAAACGAACGATGAAGACCACCACCGCCAGGACGGCGACGACGGTGTTGATCACGATCCACATATCGGACATCGGCAATTCTTCCCGCTGAATGAGAGTGACCGCTGCCATGGCATGCGGCTCGGTGTGATTCATCACACTGATACCCACATTATGGGCACAGATTTACTTCGTGAGCAAGAGCGTGGGCAGCACGGAACCACGAGGGTCCGCCGAGAGCCAGGTCAGATCGGCTGAGCGCGCCTGATCGAGAGCGCGGCCCGAGAGGCATCGAGTTCGACGGGCGAGCGGACCAGTAGTTCCCCGATCCGCAGGATGCCGTCGGACAGCGGCTCGACCCGCAGTCCGCCGCGACCGATCAGCGCCTTACGTGCACCGTCCACCACCATCCGGTCCATCCACGCGCACGGATGGGCCGGCCGGCCACCACGGAACCGAATCCAGCCGTCACCGGAATCGAGCTCGAATTCCAGCCCTCGCAAC
Organism: Rhodococcus sp. 15-725-2-2b; assembly: GCF_002259075.1. Taxonomy (NCBI): domain Bacteria; kingdom Bacillati; phylum Actinomycetota; class Actinomycetes; order Mycobacteriales; family Nocardiaceae; genus Rhodococcus; species Rhodococcus sp. 15-725-2-2b. The sequence goes on from NZ_NPFL01000004.1 coordinate 322,948, forward strand.
GGGTCGAGCTCCAGCCCGCGTACGACGACGTTTCGCCTGGCCACGGACGGATCGGGCACATCGACCCCGAGTACGTCGCCGACGGCCTCCCATGCCTCGACGGCCAGAAAGCTCACCGCCGCCTCGGTGTGTGCCTTCACGCCGAAGAACCGATCTCCACGAATGCCTTTGTGCGCCACGATCTCGACGCTGGTCGGCAGGTCCGTCGCCGACTCGGCCGGGCCGTCCTTGGATCTACCGAAGTAGGCGTGCGTGGGCGAGCGCAGTAACTGCACGATCTCGGCGCGATACTCGAAAAGCATGCCCTCGAGTCTGCCCGGAACCGATCTCCATCCGTTCTTACCCGCGGGTAAGAACTGATCAGTACACTCGCGACATGGCTGTGACGACACGCGTGACCACCTCCGACGGCATCATCGAGGGCAAGCCGGTGGGCGACCTGACCACCTGGCGTGGCATCCCGTACGCCGCCCCGCCCGTCGGACCGCTTCGTTTCCGAGCGCCGCAACCGACCCAACCGTGGTCGGGCGTGCGCGACGCCACCGAATGGGGCAACGCCTCCATTCAGCACAAGCGCGGCACGATGCTCGCCGTCGGCAAGTACCAGCCGTCGAGCGAGGACTGCCTGACGCTCAACGTGTTGGCCCCGAGCGCACCGAGCAAGAACCCGCGCCCGGTCATGGTGTTCATCCACGGTGGTGCCTACACGCTCGGCACCTCGGCGACCCCGCTGTACGGCGGCGGCTCGCTGGTGCGCCGCTCACTGAAGGACGGCGACGGCATCATCTACGTCTCGGTCAACTACCGACTCGGCGCACTGGGCTACCTGGACATGTCCCAGTTCTCCACTCCCGAGCGGCCGTTCGACTCCAACCTGGGCCTGCGGGATCAGGTCGCGGCGCTGGAATGGGTGCAGCGCAACATCGCGAACTTCGGCGGCGATCCGAGCAACGTCACCATCTTCGGCGAATCCGCGGGCGGCAATGCGGTCACCACACTCATGACGGTTCCCGCTGCGAAAGGCCTTTTCGCACAGGCCATTTCCGAGAGCTCTGCTCCCGGCATGACGGCCACCAAGGAGCGTGCCGATCAATGGGCACGCGAGTACGTGGGCTACCTGGGCGGCACCGCGGAGAACGCGGCCGAGACCCTGGAGAACGCCGAGGTACTACGGCTCGGGCGGGCCGGCACCAAGCTTGGCCTGACCACCCTGCACCGCACTCCCGGACTGCTTCCGTTCGGACCCGTGATCGACGGCGACTTCCTGCCGGTCAGCCCGGTGGAGGCCTACGCGAAGGGCACCGCGCACCGCGTCCCGCTGATCATCGGCACCAATGCCCGTGAGGGAACACTGTTTCCGAAGTTCCTCGACGCGCTGCCCACCAACCCCGAACGCATCGGCAAGCTGTTCTCGCTCACCGATCCCGACGCCGAGGCCGTGGTCACCGCAGGCTATCGCGGCTACCCCAGTGAGCGGTCGGCCATCGACTTCGGCGGCGACTTCACCTTCTGGAAGCCGTCTCTCGAAGTGGCCGAGGGACATTCGCGTCACGCACCCACGTACTTCTACCGCTTCGATTTCGCTCCGCGATCGATGAAGGTGCTCGGCCTCGACGCCACCCATGGATTCGAGTTGTTCGCCGTGTTCGGCATCAACGAGACCCTCTTCGGCAAGGCGCTCACACTCACGGGTGGACGAAAGGCCTTCGCCGAGGTCACCGAGCAGGTGCAGTCGAACTGGATTGCGTTCGCCACCAACGGAAAACCGTTGGACACGTGGCCGGCGTACGACGAGGACTCGCGTCGGACATTGATCTTCGACACCCGCACCCGGGTACAGAAGGACCCACGGAGCGACCGGCGCAAGGCATGGGAAGGCTACCGGGGCTACGACAGCCAGAAGCTCGAACCCGTCACTTGAGCAGTCGCGACATGCGACGGTCGGCGAGAATCTTGCCGGCCGTCTGGCACGTCGCGCAGTACTGAAAAGAGCGATCGACGTAGGCGACTTCACGTACCGGGTCGCCGCACACCGGGCACGGAAGTCCGGTTCTGGCGTGTACACGCATCCCCGATCGCTTCTCCCCCTTCAAACGCGCCGCATCCTGCCCGGCCGAGCGGGTCACCGCGTCGGACAGAACCGATCGCATCGCCGCGTAGAGCGTCGCGACGGATTCGGGATCGAGCTTGCTCGACGACGCGAAGGGCGAGAGCTTCGCCACGTGCAGTATCTCGTCCGAGTAGGCATTGCCGATGCCTGCCAACAGCGACTGATCCACCAACGAGGTCTTCAGTCGTGCGGTGGTGCCTGCGAGGATCTCGGCGAATTCGAGCTCGGTGACCGTCAGCGCGTCCGGACCGAGCCGGGCAATGCTCGCAACCTGTTGCGGGTCGCGCACCACCCACACCGCCAGCCGCTTCTTGGTACCCGCCTCGGTGAGATCGATGGCGGGCGTCGCTCCCTCGGGGGTGAAGAAATGGATCCGCAGCGCCAAGGGTCCTTTGCCCGGCTTCGGCGGTGCGACGCTGGGATTGTCCACCCACCGCAACCATCCCCCGCGAGAGAGATGGGTGATCAGCCAGAGGTCACCGGCGCGGAGCGCCAAATGCTTCCCGAAACGGGCGGCATCGGTGACGTCCTTGCCCTGCAGCTCGGTGATCGGCGGATCGAACGTCTTGAGAACGCTCAGTGCAGCGATGTCGATGCGACCGATCACCGCACCGACGGCATGCTCGCGCAGAAAGCCGGCAAGGGCTTCCACCTCGGGTAATTCCGGCATGTACTCAGTATGCAGCTACGATGACCGTCGTGATGGTTCCGACTCCGTACGAAGATCTGCTGCGCCACATCCTCGATACCGGAACGGCGAAATCCGACCGAACCGGAACCGGCACCACCAGCGTGTTCGGGCATCAGATGCGCTTCGACCTGGCCGCGGGCTTCCCGCTGATCACCACCAAGAAGGTCCATCTCAAATCCATCGTCTACGAATTGCTGTGGTTCCTGCGTGGGGACTCGAACGCCACGTGGCTGCAGGAACACGGCGTGAGCATCTGGGACGAGTGGGCTGCTCCCGACGGCGAGCTCGGCCCCGTCTACGGAGTGCAGTGGCGATCGTGGCCCACCCCGTCGGGCGAGCACATCGACCAGATCAGCCAGGTCATCGAGACCTTGAAGACCGACCCGGATTCGCGGCGGATGATCGTCTCGGCCTGGAACGTCGGCGAGATCCCGCGAATGGCGCTGCCGCCGTGCCACGCGTTCTTCCAGTTCTACGTGGCCGACGGCAAGCTCTCGTGCCAGCTGTATCAGCGCAGTGCGGACATGTTCCTCGGAGTGCCGTTCAACATCGCGAGCTATGCGCTGCTCACGCACATGGTGGCGGCGCAGACCGGTCTCGAGGTCGGCGCGTTCGTCTGGACCGGAGGCGATTGCCACATCTACGACAACCACCGCGATCAGGTCACCGAGCAGCTCTCGCGCGAGGCATACCCCTACCCCACTCTGAAACTGGCGCAACGGGATTCGATCTTCGACTACACCTACGAGGACATCGAGATCGTGGGCTACCGGCACCACCCGGCGATCAAGGCCCCGGTAGCGGTGTGAGTGCTCCGTTCGTCGGCTCGATCTGGGCGCAGAGCACCACGGGAACCATCGGGGACGGGGGCGGTATCCCCTGGCACATTCCCGAGGACCTGGCACACTTTCGCGCCGTGACGGGCGGTCATGCCGTCGTCATGGGCCGCAAGACCTGGGATTCACTTCCCGCGAAGTTCCGGCCGCTGCCCGGGCGTCGGAACATCGTCGTCACGCGCAACGCATCGTGGTCGGCCGAGGGCGCGGAGGTGGCACACAGCGTCGCCGACGCGATCGCGCTCGCCGACTCCGACCCGGTGTGGGTCATCGGGGGCGGCGAAATCTATCGCAGTGCAATGGATATCGCGACCCACCTGGAGGTGACCGAGGTCGATCTCGACGTCGTGGGCGATACGAGTGCTCCGGAGATTCCCGACGGCTGGGTCGCCAGGGCAGGCGACTGGCAGAGCAGCCGGGTCGACGGCACCCGATTCCGCTGGGTCGAGTACGGAAAGCCTACCCAACCTTCCTGAGCGCGTTCAGGATTCCCCCGTCGCGACTGCGAGTGGTGCGTCATACTGACGATCATGGACAAGAAGTCACTCACCGCCCTTGCCCGCCAACAGCTCAAGCTTGCAGTCGGCGCGTCGAGTGGCCGCAGTTCGCAGACGGTCTACGGCGGTCACCGACGCCACCTACGGCAGACGGTCGTGGCGCTGGCCGCCGGTAACAAACTGGCCGAACACGACCTCTCCGGCGAGTCGACCGTCCTGGTGCTCAGCGGCAAGCTGGAACTGATCTCCGGTGAACGCTCCTGGAAGGGTTCGACCGGCGACCTTCTCGTCATCCCCGACGCCCGCCACAGCGTCGAGGCCCTCGAAGACGTGAGCTTTCTGCTGACCGTCGCTATGTAGGGGACTTCCGCACGACCAGCACCGGGCAGTCCGCGGTGTTGACGAGCGCGAAACTCGTGGAGCCCAACAGCATTCCGCCGAATCCGCCGCGCCCCCGATTGCCCACCACGATCAACGCTCCGGTTTCGGACAGTCCGCTCAGAATCCTCACCGGACGGTCCTGAGCGACGATGCGCTGCACCTCGACGTCCGGGAACCTCTCCTGCCAGCCGGCGAGGCTCTCCGCCAGCAGAGCCTCCTCACCGTCGGCGATGGCCTGCCAATCCTTGGGTGCACGGCCGAACGACTGGGTCAGATCGACATCCGACCACACGTGCACCGCGATCAGCACGGCTCCGCGGGCCGATGCTTCGACGAACGCCCACTCGACCGCAGCCTGGTTGACCTCCGAGCCGTCGATACCGACGACGACCGGCCCCTCGGCGACCGGCCGACCGTCGATGTCACGGCCTCGCACCACCGCGACAGGAGAGACGCTGTGAGCAGCCAACGAGAGTGTGACAGCACCGGTTTCGCTCGCCCCGATCACCAGGAGCTCGGCCTGAGCCGAGACCCCGATGAGAACGTCCATCACACCGCCCTCGACGGCACTCGAGGTCACCTCGAACGCCGGATCGTCGACCACCAGTGCCGCCAGAGTTTCAGCCGCCACCAATCTGGATTTGGCCGTGGCCACGAATTCGGTTGCTTCTCCGGCGAATTCGCTCAGGTCGACCACACCCGGCATGTCCACGGCCGTCACGATGTGCAATCGCCGATCGCGTCGGTGAGCACAGAGCGCCGCCCAGATCACGGCCTTGTCCGCTGCAGCGGATCCGTCGATGCCGACGATGATCGGTCGAGAGCCTGTCACGTTTCGGGCCTCCGGTCGTTGCGCGAGAACCGGGGCCTCGGGCGTATGACGAATAGGAGTTCAGGCTAGTCGATGGACCCCGCCGAAGCGCCTCTTCGATTCGAATCGAATCGAAGAGGCGCCGGTCCCACGGACCCCCCGGGGTATGTGGTGTCAGCTGGCGCGCAATGCGTTTGCGTACTCTCGGCTTCGCGTGCGGCTGAGCTCGACAGCGGTGTCCTGCGCGTCGAGATGATCGAGATAGTCGGCCAGTTGGTCGCGACTGCGGGCTCCGGCACCGAGGTCGGTGCGCTCGAAGATGCGCCACTGTGCCAGCAAGGGACGCAGGACCTCGTCGAGGTGGCGGCGTAGATCGTAGATTCCGTCACGCGAGATGAGCATCGCACTGCGCGCGAACCCCGGCAGGTTGCTGCCCGGCAGTTGGAAGTTCATGACGACCTCGGTGATCGCGGTGACGGTGAGCGACGGCGCAACCTCGAGCGCTGCGGAGACCAGGTCGGAAAAGAAGCGGACGTGCAGGTCCTGGTCGGCGACGATGCGTCCGAGCAGGCGATCGGCCACCGGATCGTGGCACTGCGCGACGGTGTTGCGGTGGCACATGCTCGCGACCGACTCGTCCAGGGCGACCTGAGCGAGCGACCGAAGCAGGTGTGCTCCGTTCATCGGGGCGTCGAAACCCACCGTCATGCACTGCGCTCGGGCGCGACCGAGGGCGATCGGATCGACGCTGCGGGTGGCGACCAGGTAGTCGGTGACCGCCACTGCATGCCTGGTTCGTTCTTCGCTCCATACGGTGAGCCACGACGGCCAGGCCCCGATCTCGGAGGCGGCGGTGTCGCGCCGGTACAGCGGAATGTTCTGCTCGACAAGCAGAGTGGTCACCAATGCCGCCTTGGCGGCCTCGGTCAGGCTGGAGGGACGCGAACCCCAGTACATCTCGGCCCGAACGAAGTCGGCCGGTTCCCACTGCACGGCTTCGGCGCGATGACGAACGAGATTCGCCTCGATGCTCGGCAGCAGTTCTCGCAGAACCGCGAACTGCCCGATGTCACTGCGCATACCCACCCCTTCGCCGCCCGCACACCCACTCCGACGGAGATCAACGTAGATGCGCGGCCCGTCCGTCGGGACGGCTTGGCGATTGTTTAGGGCAAGTCGCAAGCGCCCACGGCACGCGCTCGAGATAGGTCACAACGAGTTTTGCCGAAATGGTGGATCACGCGTTGATAACAACCTATGATCGATCCTGTTAGAGGCCCAGAAACAAACTTGAAGTACGAAAACGCCGCGGTTTCGTCGGGGATTGCATACATTGAGCCGTGGAAGCGCGTCGATACGCGTGAGTGAGTTTGCTTTCTCGAGACCTGAAGAATCCAACACGAAGGGTTGATCTGTGACCGTTCACAACTCGACTAGCCTCGGAATCATGGTCGCGGGTCAGCCTGCGTCGGCTCCTCTTCGCGACTTCCGCGCGGTGGCTCGGCTCCTCGTGGGGCACTTCGCCGCCAACACCCCCTGCGGGTCGTTGCCGGGCGAACAGCTCCACGGCGACGTCACCGAATTCACTGTCAAGTGCATCAGTATCGCCGTGCAGATGCTCGACGAAAGACGCGCTCCGGCGGAGTCCGACCTGGCCGAACTACGCGCCAAGGCCAGTCAGTGGGCGCGCGAGGGTGTGCCCCTCGAGTCCGTCCTCAGCGTCTACCACGAGGGCATCCAGATCGGCTGGAATCTCGTGTCCAAGCGGGCAGGTGAAGGCGACGCCGCCCAGCTGATCGAGGCCGCGCGGATGTTCGTGCTGCTGTCGGAGAAGGTGTCCATCGCGGCCAGCAAGAGCTACGTCGAGGAACTCCAATCGGTGGCCAGTGAGCATCACACGGCAGCGCACACCCTGGTGACCTCGCTGCTCAGCGGCCACAATGCGGTGTCGATGGCCCGTCAGTCCGGCATCGAGCTCGCCGACAGTTACCTCGTGCTCGCCATCTCGGTGCCGCCGCACCCCGACGAGAACGACCCCAATATCCAGAAGACCGTCGCCGCCCGTCGAAAGCTGCGCCGCGTTCAGGCCGAATTGGCCACGATCTGCGGTCGCACTCCCCTGTCTCTGCTGAGCACCGAAGGCGGCACCGTGCTGATCCCGGGTGTTCACGACGAAGAGTGGGTCGAGGCCCTGGTGCACCGCATCGGTACCGCCGCCGAGGTTCCCGTCACCGTCACCGCCGAGCAGGCCGCTACCGCCGACATCCCCACCGCAGCCGATCAGGTCCACGAACTGCTGTCGTTGGCGCACCAGCTGCACCGTCCGTCCGGGCTGTACCGCATGGACGACCTGGTGCTCGAATACCAGCTCACGCGACCGGGACCCGGCCGTCGCCACCTGACCCAGATCCTCGAGCCACTCGACTCGTCGCCGGAGCTGCTCGAGACCCTCGAGATCCACATCTCCCACGATCTGAACCGTCAGCGGTCCGCACGCCAGCTCCACCTGCACACCAACACCGTCGATTACCGCCTCAAACGGATCGCCCAGCTCACCGGGTTCGACCCGACCCGTCCCTCGGGTATCCGACACCTGCAGGCCGCCCTGGTGGCCCGACGCCTCGAATCCTCGCGCGGCGCAGCGTGATCTGAGAACTCCGACCGGTTTCTCGACCCGACGGCAGGTAGCGTCGGAAGTATTCGAGGAGCAGGGGATTGTTGGATGACGAAGTTGAAGCTCGAGCTGTCCGGTGTGGTCAAGGAGTACCCCACCGGCGAGCAACCGGTACGCGCGTTGGACGGTATCGATCTCACGATCGAGGGTGGCCAGTTCGTCTCGCTCGTCGCGCCGTCCGGTGCCGGCAAGTCGACGCTGCTGCACATGCTCGGCGCACTCGACACGCCCACGTCGGGTTCCATCCGGTTCGACGACGTCGAGGTCACCACCCTCGACGACAATGCTCAATCCGATTTTCGACGCCACCAGGTGGGGTTCGTCTTCCAGTTCTTCAACCTGCTGCCGACGATGTCCGCATGGGAGAACGTCGCCGTTCCCAAGCTGCTCGACGGCACCCCCATCAAGAAGGCCAAGTCCGACGCGATGCGTCTGCTCGACATGGTCGGACTCTCCAACCGATCCGAGCACCGTCCGGCGCAGTTGTCGGGCGGTCAGATCCAGCGCATCGCGATCGCACGGGCGTTGATGATGGATCCAGCGCTGCTGATCGCCGATGAACCGACCGGCAATCTCGATTCGAAGACCTCCCACAACGTCCTGGAGATTCTTGCCGAGGTGGCGCACGCCAGTGACGGGCGTCGAGCGGTGGTGATGGCGACCCACGACCTCGAGGCGGCACGGTCCACCGATCGCATCGTCAGCATGATCGACGGTCGCGTCGAGACCGACACTCCCACGGCCGGCCTCGATCGGTGATAAGCACCGCGCTCAGCAGATTTCGAGTCATCAGCCTGCGCGACCTCCGCATGCACTGGGTGCGTTCGTTGGTCTCGGCCGGCGTCGTCGCCGTCGCGGCCGGGTTGCTCATCGCCGTCCTCGGCACGTACGGGTCCTTGACCGGATCCGTCGAGCGTCTGGCGGTGTCGATCGCAGGTAACGCCGACTACGAGGTCGTCGGTGTCACCGACTCGGGCTTCGATCAGAGCGAGCTCGACGCAGTTCGCGCGGTCCCCGGTGTCGAGACCGCAGTCCCACTGCTGCGCAGCACCGTTCGGTCCGACGTCGGAGACCTGACGATTCTCGGTGTCGACTCGTCCATCACGGCACTGCAATCCGATCTCGAAGGCGCAGTCGGAAACGCGGCCGGGTTGCTCACCGACCCGGCCGGAGTATTGGTCGGAGCCGCAACAGGTTTGACGCAGGGCGACACCATCACCATCGACGATGTTCCGACGACGGTGGTCGGCGTGGTCGACGGCCCGGGGACGCAGCGGATCGGCGGGGGCATGTTCGCCGTCGCGCTCATCCCGACGGCTCAGACGCTCACCGACCGCCCCGATCAACTCGATTCGATCTTCGTCCTCGGCAGCGGCGACACTGTGCGTACCGACCTCGACGCCGCACTGGCGGGCCGGGTGTCGGTGATGAATCCCGACTTTCGGGCCGACCGCGCGAACCAGGCGATGAGCCTGACTCGCAATGCCACACTGATGGTCTCGCTCATCGCGTTCGTCGTCGCGGCGTTCCTCGTCTTCAACGTCATGAACATGGCCATCGCGAAGCGTCGACCCACCATCTCTCTGCTCCGGGCAGTCGGCGGCCGCCGCGGCGATATCGTCCGCGACCTGTTGTTCGAGTCCGTTCTGGTCGGGCTCGTCGGCGGTGCCGTCGGCGTTCCACTGGGAATCGTGATGGGCCGCATCGCGATCGAGAGTCTGCCGCCGTTCCTCTCGCAGGCTTTCGATGCGCGGATCGAATACGTGCTGCCCGGCTTCGCGATTCCGGTGGCGATCGTGGCCTGTGTGCTGGCCTGCGCGGGTGCCTCGGCAGTCGCCGCCGTGCAGGTGTATCGCATCTCGCCGATCGAAGCACTCGCCGTCGGCGGCGGGGAAACCTCGGGTGGCCCCGGTCTGCGATTCACCCTGGCTGCGACGGTGTTCGGCGTGCTCGCCGTGGCCGGATCCTTCCTGTTCGCAGTCAACGTCGACGGGCAGTTGACCCTCGGGGCCGGCGCACTGTTCATGTTCGGCATCGTCGCACTGTGTGTCGGCGCGACCGGACCGATCGTGTCGATCACCGCAGCGGTCCCGCGCCGCTGGGGTGGTGCCGGTCGCCTCGCGACCGCCACCATCGAACGCGCCCCTCGCCGCATCTGGGCAACCGTGATGACGATCGTGATCGCGGTGGGAGTCAGTGTGGGAGTGTCGGGTTCGCTGACCAACATGACCGACTCGGCGGCCGAGTCGTTGTCGTCGTTGGCCGATACCGACCTGTACGTGTCGATGACCTCGCCCGACGCCATACCGTCGGGCCCGATCGTTCCCGCCGAGGTGGAGGACGCCGTAGCGTCGACGCCCGGTGTGTCTCGCATCGTCGAGGGACAGTGGGCGTACGCCACGATCGACGGCGAGACGGTCTCCATCCAGGGCGTCGCCGACGGCAGCAACGCGGTGACTCTCACCTCGCTCACCGAAGACGTGCGTTCCCAGGTGCTCGCCGGTGACGGGGTGGTGCTGTCCCGGGGATTCGGCAGAACGTTGGGTGTCTCGGTGGGCGACTCCATCGATCTGCCGACGCCGACCGGTGTGCAGACCGTGCGGGTGTTGGATCTGGTCGACTACATCAACGCCGCCGGCGGGACGATGGCGATCTCGCTGGATTCGATGCAACGGTGGTACGACCGACCCGGGGCCACCTACCTGGAGATCGGCGTCGACGGAGACGTTGCCGCCGTACAGGATTCGTTGCGTTCGACACTGCCACCCGAAGCCTTCGTCTACACCGGCACTGCGGCTCTGGAGGGCACCAGTGCGGCCATCCGACAGTCCGGCGCATTGGCGATCGCGCTGCAGTGGATCGTCGCGCTCGTCGCTGCCGTTGCCTTGCTCAACACCTTGACATTGTCGGTACTCGAACGTCGCCGCGAACTGGGAGTGCTGCGCGCCATGGGCGGTGGCCGAGGAACCCTGGCGCGAATGGTGCTCGCCGAGGCGCTGTCGGTCGGCATCGTCGGTGGTGTCCTCGGCCTGATCATCGGCGCGGGGCTGCAATACCTGAGCACCTTGATCCTCGGAGCCAGCATCGGGATTCCGGTCGCCTACACCGCGAGCTGGTCGGTGCTGCTGTACGGCCTCGTCGCCCTCGGCCTCTCGCTGCTGGGTTCGGCTCCACCTGCTGTGCACGCATCGCGACTGAACATCGTGGACGCCATCGCGGCGGATTAGGTGCTCTGCGGGGCCTCGGGATCCGCAAACGCGCGCGCGTTCGTCAGGTGCGAGCGGAATCGACAGCCCGTGGCCGGCGATTGTGCGCGCGTCTGGCAAATGCGCGCGCGCTTGTACGAGGATGACCGGCGTGGCCACATTCAGCGCCGAAGTCGAAGAGTACGACGTCGAGAGTCTGCGCGACTGCGTGGGCGGTCCTGAGTGGGAGGTGCAGCCCGAACGCGTCGCGGTTCTGGTGCACGACATGCAGCCGTACTACCTGAACGTGCTTGCCCAGTCTGTGTGTACGCGGGTTGCTGCGGAGGTGTCGAAGGTGGTCTCGCGTGCCCGGGCCCTTGGAATACCCATCTTGGCGAGTGGTCCGCGAACAGCGAGTGCCATCGAGCAGCGCGGACTGCTGGGACCGATGTGGGGGTTGGGTCCGTCCGCCGAGGAGGGCGCGATCACCGAGCCGGACTTCGTTCCGATCGCGAAGCGCAGCTACAGCGCCTTCTACGCCACCGATCTGGAGGTCGAACTGCGCCGACGTGGCCGTGACCAGCTCATCATCGTGGGAGTGTTCGCCTCGGCGGGAGTTCTCGCGACGACATTCGACGCATTCGCCCGTGACATCCAGTGCTTCGTCGGCATCGAATCGATCGCCGATTACACCGCTCACCAGCACCGCACTGCCATGAACCTGATTGCGTCGCTGACCGGGACGGTGACGAGCAGCGGCAACCTGCTTCACGATCGACACGGTGGGCCGCTAGACTAGCGAGCGCGATGTGGGCCAGCTGAGCACCGGAGGCAGCGAACCCATCCGCAACCGATTGTTCGATGGATCGAAAGCCGTTGCTGGACAAGTGCTTTTGGTGAGCAGAACGATCACCAGCCTTCGTAGCTCAGGGGATAGAGCAACCCTCTCCTAAAGGGTAGGTCGCAGGTTCGAATCCTGCCGAGGGCACCACCAGACGAGTCCGATCTATGCCCTCCATCAGTTGCGTGCCACTGTTGCGCTGCCTGAAAATCCCCGTTACTATCGAACATACATTCGAGTACTGGGGGGAACTCGTGATCACAGCTGTACAAGATTTGCCGTTGACGTCCGATGAAGTGCTGAGCTTCGTCGCGCGTCTTCAGTCATCGGAGTTCGATGTCGACGCAGCAGCAGGCATCGATCTGATCTCCGCCCTCGAGACGATCAAGTGCGCCAGCGTGGCCGTTCAAGCCATCGTGACCGACGCCGTGGCGACGAACATCAGTAATGTACGCCGCGAGCGCGGCAAGCCGAAAGCTCAGTGGCGCATAGGTATTGCGTCACAGATCGGCCTGGCTCGACGCGAATCACCGAACCGCGGCGGCACTCATCTGGGCCTCGCTCGCGCCCTGGTGCACGAAATGCCGCATACCCTGGCTCGCCTGAAAGCCGGAGAACTCAACGAGTGGCGCGCCATGATCCTCGCCCGCGAAACCGCATGCCTCACCGTCGACGACCGCCGCACCATCGACGAACGACTGTGCGCGGACCCCGCCACACTGGCCGGCGCGGGCGACCGCACCATCGAGGGCCGCGCCCGCGCCCTGGCCAACGAACTCGACGCCGCCTCCCAGGTGAAGCGCCGCGCCAAGGCCTACGCCGCCCGACGCACGAGCACCCGGCCAGCCCCCGAATCGATGGGCTTCTTCACGGTCCTCACCTCGATGGAGAAGATGGTCTGCATGTGGGCGACCTTGCGACGAGACGCCGACACCATCGTCAACTCCGGCGGTGAGACACGGACCCGCGACCAGATCATGGCCGACCTCGTGTTCGAGCGTGTCACCGGCGCAGCCGCCGCACAGAGCCCGCCGGTGACCGTCGACATCGTCATCGCCGACGCCGCCCTCCTGGCCGGCGGCTCCACGTCCGCGTACGTGCACGGCTATGGCGACATTCCGTCCGACGTCGCCCGGCAACTCATCCGACACACACTCGACAGTGAGACGCACGTCGCATTGCGTCGCCTATACGCGCATCCGACATCCGGCGCATTGACGGCGGTGGAGTCCACATCACGCGCATTTCCAACCGCGCTTGGACGCCTCATCGATCTGCGAGATCGCACCTGCCGCACTCCGTGGTGCGACGCGCCGATCCGTCACCACGACCACATCAGACCGCACTCCACAGGCGGCAGAACGAGCGCCGAGAACGGTGCAGGCCTTTGTGCCGCATGCAATTACGCGAAAGAGGGCGTGGGCTGGACGGCCGAGGCCCTACGAGACAAACGGGGCGCTCGACATCGCTACCGGCTCATCTCACCCACCGGGCACACCTATGACTCGAGCGCGCCGCCGATGCCGGTGGTCGAGGTCTACAACTCGAGAATCGAGAACGTGATCATCACCGGTCTGTTCGACGACGACGCCGCATGACAGGTCGCGGCGGGAAGATACCGAGCACCGACTCGGTTACACTCGTCAACGGCGCGCCCAGCTGCACGCCAGACGTCGTGGAATGCTCCCGAACCTCCATGTGCACCCAGCACAGGCTTCTCTTACGGCGATCGAAACTGCCCACCGGCAGTCTCGCCACCTTGCATCTCGGCCCGAAGGCCCGCAGGTGCAACACCCTGCCCGAAAGGCACTTTTCATCACTATGACGACCCCACAGACTTTCGCTGCACTCGGCGTACCCCAGGCCATCGCGGATGTACTCGCGAGCCAGGGCAAGACCGAGGCATTCCCCATCCAGGCCGACACCCTTCCCGACACACTGCAGGGACGCGACGTGCTCGGACGCGGAAAGACCGGCAGCGGCAAGACACTCGCGTTCTCCATCCCGATGGTCGCTCGACTCGCCGGCCAGCTCCCCGGTAACCGGAAGCCCGGCCGCCCCCGTGGCCTGATCCTCGCGCCGACGCGTGAGCTCGCCACCCAGATCGCCGTCGCGATCGAACCCCTCGCCTCCGCGTACTCGCTGAAGGTCACCACGATCTTCGGTGGTGTCTCGCAGGTCCGTCAGGTCTCCGCGCTCAAGGGTGGAGTCGACATCGTCGTCGCCTGCCCCGGCCGGCTCGAAGATTTGATGAAGCAGCGTCACCTCACCCTCGACGGCGTTCAGATCACCGTCCTCGACGAGGCAGATCACATGGCCGACCTCGGGTTCCTGCCCGTCGTCACCCGCATCCTCGCTGCCACCCCGGACAAGGGCCAGCGCATGCTGTTCTCCGCGACCCTGGACAACGGCGTCGACAAGCTGGTCAAGCGCTTCCTGCACAACCAGATCACGCACTCCGTCGACGAGGCCACCTCGCACGTCGAGGCCATGACGCACAGCGTGTTCGAGGTCGACGGCGTCGAAGCCAAGAAGAAGCTGGTCCACCAGCTCGCCTCCGGCACCGGACGCCGCATCCTGTTCATGCGCACCAAGCACCAGGCCCGCAAGCTCGCCAAGCAGCTCACCGACGCCGGAATCCCGTCCGTCGACCTGCACGGCAACCTCTCGCAGGCCGCACGCGACCGCAACCTCGCCGCGTTCTCCTCCGGCCAGGCTCGCGTCCTCGTTGCCACCGACGTCGCAGCTCGTGGCGTTCACGTCGACGACGTCCAGCTCGTCGTCCACGTCGATCCCCCGGCCGAGCACAAGGCGTACCTGCACCGTTCCGGCCGCACCGCACGCGCGGGAAGCGCCGGAGACGTCGTGACCGTCGTTCTGCCCGAGCAGCGCAAGGACACCGCAGTACTGCTGCGCAAGGCCGACATCAAGGTCACGCCCATTCGCGTCACCGCCGACTCGCCCGCCGTGGCGAACCTCGTCGGCGAGCAGGCTCGTTACGTCCAGCCCGCGCCGAAGGCCGAGCAGGCACCGGCTCGCACCGCGAATCCTCGCAACAGCAACAACGCGCGACGCGGCGGCCCGGCCCGCAGTGGTGGTCAGCCCCGCAGTGGTGGCCAGCCCCGCAGTGGTGGTCAGCCGCGCAGCGGTGGTGGCGGCCACAGCCGTCGCGCAGCAGGACCGGCCACGAGCCAGCGCAGCCGCTGATCTCGGCCTGAGCGCGGAAAGCCCTCCCTACGAGGGCTTTCCGCGCTTTGCTGTTCTCACACTCACCACCGCCGCAACCGCGCAGAGACCAGCTGCGCCGAACCACGCCATCGTGTACTCACCGGTCGCGTCCCGCACGACGCCTGCGACGACCGACGCGATGCCGGCACCGATCTGATGTGAGGCGAACACCCAGCCGAACACCAGCGAGCCACGGTCGCCGAACACCTCGCGACACAGCGCAATAGTGGGCGGAACCGTTGCCACCCAATCCAATCCGTAGATCACCACGAAGATGACGATCGACGGCTGGATGGTCGCGGAGAGCAACCACGGCAGAAACAACAGTGACACTCCACGAAATCCGTAGTACGCCGCCAACAGGTAGCGAGGGTCGACGCGGTCGGTCAGCCAACCCGATGCGATCGTTCCGACGATGTCGAAGATTCCGACCACCGCCAGCAGACCTGCAGCGGTGGTCTCGTGCATTCCGTGGTCGTGCGCCGACGGGATGAAGTGAGTTCCGATGAGGCCGTTGGTCGTTGCGCCACAGATCGCGAAGCCCACCACCAGAGCCCAGAAGGTTCGGACCCGGCTCGCGTCGCGCAACGCCTGTATCGCGGCCCTGGCGGGGTTCACCGTCGACTCCACGACGACCGCTGTGTAATCCTCCGGCGCTCCGTAGGGGGTCACGCCGATGTCCGCCGGCATGTTGCGCAGCCACCGCAGGACGAAGGGCACCACGATCAGCGACCCGCCTGCGATGAGGAACGAGGCGGCGCGCCAGCCGGACCTGTCGACGAGCTGAGCGATCAGGGGCAGAAAGATCAGCTGCCCCGTCGCACTGCCTGCCGTCAGGATTCCCGACACGAGCCCACGCCGCTGCACGAACCACCGATTGGTCACCACCGCCGCGAAGACGAGGGCCATCGATCCGGTACCCAGGCCGATCATGACGCCCCAGGTCAGTACCAACTGCC
This sequence comes from Rhodococcus sp. 15-725-2-2b, assembly GCF_002259075.1. Taxonomy (NCBI): domain Bacteria; kingdom Bacillati; phylum Actinomycetota; class Actinomycetes; order Mycobacteriales; family Nocardiaceae; genus Rhodococcus; species Rhodococcus sp. 15-725-2-2b. The sequence goes on from NZ_NPFL01000004.1 coordinate 339,161, forward strand.
ATGCCTGGGTCACGAACACACTCAGAGCGCTGCCTGCCGCCACGACGATCAACGCCGTCGATGTCACCGCCCGGATTCCGAAGCGTTCCATCAGGGCCGCAGCGAACGGCGCAGTCAATCCGAACAGCACGAGGTTGACGCCCACCGCCAGCGACAACATCGACCGCGGCCAGCCGAACTCGTCCTGCAGCGGCACCATCAGCACGCTCGGTGCCGCCCGGAAGCCCGCGGCGCCGACGAGAGCGAGGAATGCCACGGCGGCAACGATCCAGGCCGGGTGAATCCGCCTGCGCGTCCTGATCTCGGAAGTCACGGTGACATTGTGCGCCTTGTCGGCTGGCACACTGGAGCGGTGACCGTCAGCTCTTCCCACACGACCAAGTCAGGGCCCCTCGGTCCGCAGGAGATGGCGACCGCTGCCGTCATGAGCAGCTTCACCGTCGCCCTGACGGTGATCGGTGTGTTGGTGCCGATGGCGGCGATCCTTCAGGTCGTCGCGGCGATTCCCATGTCGGTGGTCGCGCTCCGGTATCGAACGCGCGCACTGGTCACCTCCGCGGTCGCCGGCACCCTCGTCGGATTCGTCGCGGCCGGCACCCAGACGGCCATCACCGTCGCCAGCGCCGCTCTACTGGGCGGCCTGGTCGGGCGGGCCAAGCGCAAGAAGCAAGGACTGTTCGGCGTTCTCGTCACCTCGATGGTCGTCGGGCCGGCACTCGGAGCGTTGACCGTGCTGATGCTCCTCATCCTCGTTCCGCTGCGAGAGCTGTTCCTCGAGACTCTCCGCAACACGTTCGAGGGCATTTCACGACTGCTCGAGCGCACATCGGCACTGCAAGGCGTTGCCGACGTGATCCGCACCGGCTCCACGACCGTGCTCGACAACTGGTGGTGGTGGGCAGGCGGATCGATCGCCTTCGGCATCGTCACCGGAACGCTGTTCGCATGGCTCATTCTCACCGCGATCCTCGACCGGCTCTCCACCATTCCCACCCCCGAGCCGCTGGCCCCCAGCACCGACGACGAGATCGGGCCGCTGCCGGTCACGCTCACCGCGGTGGGATTCCGCTACCCGGGAAGCACGACGTCCGCACTGACCGGCGTCGACCTCCGCATCGAGACCGGCGAATTCGTGGCGATCGTCGGCCACAACGGTTCCGGCAAATCGACGCTGACCCGGATCCTCGCCGGCCTCGAACCGTCGGAGGGAACCGTGGACAGGCCCGGCTCGACCGGTCTCGGACGGTACGGCGGCACCGCGGTGGTGCTGCAACGCCCCGAAAGCCAGATCCTCGGCACCCGCGTCGCCGACGACGTGGTGTGGGGACTGCCTCCCGGCGACTCACGCCCCGACGTGGAGGCCCTGCTCGACGAGGTCGGCCTCGGCGGCATGGGGGCGCGCGACACTGCCTCCCTGTCCGGCGGCGAAATGCAGCGACTGGCCGTCGCCGCCGCACTCGCTCGCCGTCCGGCACTACTCATCGCGGACGAGGCAACCGCGATGATCGACGCCTCTGGGCGCGAATATCTGGTCTCGCTCCTCGCCGAACTACCACGCAGGCACGAGATGTCGGTCGTGCTCGTCACCCACCACGTCTCGGAGACCGTCGCCGCGGACCGAGTCGTACATCTGCACGAGGGCTACCAGGTGCAGTACGACACCGCCTGGATGCACGCTCGAACGGACAATCCGGCTGCGCTGCACGATAATTCGAGTGAACGACTCCTCGAACTGAGCGGGGTCGAGCACACGTACAACCGCCGCACCCCCTGGGCGCAGGTAGCACTGAACGGCGTCGACATCACCGTCAAACGTGGTGAGGGTGTGCTTGTTCTCGGTGGCAACGGTTCGGGCAAATCCACACTGGCCTGGATCATGGCCGGCCTCACCGGCCCGACCGGCGGCACCGCCCAGCTCGGCGGCAAGGCGATGACCTCACGCGTCGGCGATGTCGGGCTCGCGTTTCAGCACTCCCGCCTGCAGTTGCAGCGGCGCACCGTCTCCGAGGACATCGCGGCCGCCGCCGGCCCCGAAACAGGCTCTGCCACAGTGTCGGCCGCGATGGACGCCGTCGGCCTGGACAGATCGTTGGCCGCTCGCGACATCGATTCGCTCAGTGGTGGTCAGATGCGACGCGTCGTGTTGGCGGGGCTCATTGCGCGTCGACCTCGAATGCTGGTTCTCGACGAGCCACTGGCCGGGCTCGACCCTCCCGGACGCGACGACATCATCGGTGTTCTCGCCGGACTACGCGATCGCGGAGTCGCCATCGTCGTGATCTCGCACGACGTGGACGGAATGGACACCGTCTGCAGCCGCACCATCACGATGGCCGACGGCCACATCGTCTCCGATTCGATCCTGGGGAGCGTGCACTCGTGACCACCGTCGTACTGCGTCAGGTCCCACGATTCTCACCGATCCACCGCCTGTGGGCCGGCACCAAACTCGTCGCGGTACTGCTGCTGAGCATCACTCTCGTCGTGGCACCGACGTGGCCCGCCCTCGGGATCGTGTTCGCACTGTTGGTCGTCGCCGCGATCGTCGCGCACGTCCCGATCACCGCAGTGCCGCGTCCACCGTGGTGGATCTGGGCGCTGTTCGGTGTCGGAGCACTGATCAACCTGCCGATCGGAGGCGCAGCAGTACTGGTGTATCTGCGCGCGACGCTCTTCATCTTCGTCCTGCTCGGCGCGTCGATGATGATCGGCTGGACCACCTCGATGAGCGACATCGCACCTGCGGTCTCCAAACTGGGCACGCCGCTGAAGAAGCTGAAGTTGCCGGTCGACGAGTGGGCCGTCGCCGTGGCTCTGAGCCTGCGGTCGCTTCCGCTGCTGATCGAAGAGATGCGCACCCTGAACGCGGCTCGACGCCTGCGCCCCAAGCCGGTCGTCAACAGCGCCTCGGACAATTCCCTGGTCGACATCGTCACGACGGTGATGTCGGTTGCCATCAGACGGGCCGACGAAATGGGTGGGGCCATCACCGCCCGCGGAGGCACCGGAATGATCACCGCCACCGAGGCACGGTTCAAGGCCTCCGACGCGGTGACGCTGACCGTGGTGACTCTCGCGTGCGCCACAGCCATCGCGATCAGTGTCCTGTGGAGCTGAGCTACCCGCCCGCGAGACGCTCGGTGCGCGAGTTCAAGGCCTTGACGAACACGTCCGGGATGTCTCGGGGATCCTCCGCAACATAGCTCGTTCCGCCGGTCGCAGCCGAGATCTGTTGCAGTGCAACAGGATCCGCGTCACCGGTGACGCCGACGGTGATGATCACGATGGGCCGCACCGGATCCTGTTCCTTCTGCAGCGTTGCCAGCAGCTGATCGAGGGAAATACTGCCCTCGTCTTCGTTGGCTCCGTCGGTCAGGATGATGACGCTGTTGACGTAATCGGGGTCGTATCCCTCCTTGACCCGCCGGAACGCAGCCAACGTGGTGTCGTAGAGCCCTGTTCCGCCTCCGACGAGAGCCGGAAGACCTCGGATCGAATCGAGAATGGCGTCGCGCTGCGACTTTCCGTTGAAGGTACCGTCGGCCTTGCCCATCGGCACCAACTCGCGGTAGTCCTGCTTGCCGCCACCGAGGCCGATCGAGAAAGCCCAGAGGCCCATTTCCGTCTGGTCGCTGAACAGCGAGTTGGCACCGACCGATGCGTCGACGGTGAGTGCGATACGCGTCGAGTCGCCCGACTTCGCCGCCATCGAACCCGAGACGTCCTCGACCACGAGCGTGCGCAGCGGCAGCGCCAGGACGGCCCAGTCTCGCAATGTCGTTTCGATGGACAGCGGGTTCTTGATCTCGAGCGACGCCACCGATCCGACGCCTCGGCCGTCGGACAGTGGTGTGCCACTCGACGTTCGGAACCCGGCTGCGACCAAGATGTCGGTGGCCGACGTAGTGGCGAGCACCGAGGCCAACGCCGCTCCTGCCTTCTTCACGCGGTCGTACTCGGGTCCGGCCGGTGCCGTGACGGCCAGTGGGTAGTTGAGGAAGTAGCTCCCGGTCGGCGGAACCGACTCGGTCAACTCCGATCCCGGATTGTCGGCCTCGTACGCCAGCAGCGCCTGCTCCGTGGCCACGCTGGTGCCGCCGTCCGTGGCCACCTGGGCCACCAGATCCGGGGTGTCGTGTGGGGCGTCCGCGATCCGTCCGAAGTCCTGCGCCATGGGCACCAGTGCCGCCGACACGGCCTTGGCGTCGGAGATGGCCACCTCGGATTCGGCCAGTGCACCGAGGATCGCGGCATTCGATGCGCTGCTGGTCAGGGGGTCACCGATGCGTTGACCGGGAAGTTGGAGCACGCTGAGCCAGGTATCGGTCACCGGCACGGCATCGGATTTCGAGACCAGGACCGGCAGCGTGTTCGCGACCGAGGCCTTGGCCAGCTCGGGAAGTGCCCCGGTCGAGCGCAGGGTCTTGAGCAGCCACAGCGTCGAATCCGGGATCCACAGATCCGGACGCTCGTCATCGGTTCCGGCGATTTCGGTGGCCGTATCGGTGGGGCGTTCGGGGCGGACCTCGAAGTTCACGCAGCCGCGCTCGACCTCGCCTGCCTGCGAGACGATCTGCTGCACCGGTTCGGCGATCGACATGTCCACCGCCAGCGAGACCGTGTCGAGGGAATCGCAGGTGTCCGCACCGGATGCGCGTACGGCCTGCACTCCGAACCAACTGCCGACCACGACGACGACTGCCACCAGCGCGAGCACCGACCAGGTCGCGGCCGAACCGAACCGGCGCGGACTACCGCTGTGACGTCCCGACATCGATGCAACCCCCTGCTCGGCCCCCAGCTGCACTCACGAATGCAACCGCACGCACACTCAGAAGTGACGCGACGCACAGCATAGTAGCCTCCTCAGCGACCGGAGCGACTTCTGAGCGCATTGACGAACACGTTGGGGATCTCCGCAGGATTTCGTGCGACGAAGCTCGTACCGCCCGTGGCCGCCGAAATTTGTTGCAGTACACCGGCATCCGCATCGTCGGTGATTCCGATGGTGACGATGACGACCGGCTTGGACGGGTCCTGCTCGGCTCGCAGAGTCGACAGCAGCTCGTCGAGCGAGATGCTGTCGGGGTCCTCGTTGGTGCCGTCGGTGAGGATGATGACGCTGTTCACCGCATCGGGGTCGTAGCCCTGCTGCACGGTGCGGAACGCGGCCAACGTGGTGTCGTACAACCCGGTACCACCTCCGACCAGGGACGGCAGCGTTCGGGTCTGCTGCAACAGCACCTCACGCTGAGTGGTGTTGCCGACCTGCTCGTCCATTCGCCGGATCGGTGCCAGCTCACGGTAGTCCTGATCGCCACCGCCGAGTCCGATCGAGAACGCCCACAACCCCATCGACGCGTTGTCGGGGAACAGCCGATTTCCGGTCTCACTGGCCTGCACCGTCATGGCGATACGTGAATTCGCCCCGGCGCTGTAGTTCATCGATCCGGAGACATCCTCCATCACCAACGCCCGCGACGGGAGCGCCAGGATCTGGTACTGACGCAACGTCGATTCGGCGGCCTGTTGATCGGCAATCGTCAGGGGCGTGACGTCCCCGATCCCGCGATCGGAATCGAGCGGGGCCATGTCTGCGGAGCGGAACCCGGCGTCGGACAGAGCCTGCTGCCCCTGTTCGGATTGTATGGCCGTGGCCAGTGCCGTCCCGACGGACTTCGCGGTCTCGTGTCGATCGCCCGCGGGTTCGGTCACCGCCAGCGGGAAGTTCAGGAAGAAGGCACCGGTCGGCGGAGCCGTCGCGCCGAGTTCGACGTTCTTGTCCTGCTGGTAGTCCAGGTAGGCCCGCTCGGACACCACCGCGACTCCCCCGTCGGCGACCAGATCGTCGAGGCGCACCGTCGGATCGGCCTCGCCGCGAGTGGCGGCCTGAGCCTGAGCGATGGGGACGAGCGCCGCCGAGACGGAGTCGAGCGCGGTCTCGTCCGATCCGGCCTCGGCCACCGCGCCCAGGATGGCCGCGTCGGACGTGGTGTTGGCCAACGGATTACCGATGCGCAGACCTTCGAGCTTCAAGGCAGTGAGCCAGGTGTCGAAGAACGGCACCTCGTCCTTGCGTGCCGCGAGCACGGCGGGGGTAGCCGCCACCGATTGACTCGCCAAGTCGATCAACGACGCAGTGGACCGCACCGTCTTGCCGATCCACAGTGACGAATCGGGAACCCAGAGCGAGGGCACGTCGTCGCCCTTGGCCACCGCGGCCGAGACCTGACCCGACTCGGTGGCGGTGACCTCGAAGGCGGCGCAACCCAACTCCTCCGACGAGGTGTTGTCGACGATCATCTGCAACACGGGTGCGATCGCCGGATCCGCAGCCAGCGAGTAGGCCTCGGGGTCACCGCACTCGGAACCGAAGGCCTTCAGACCGACGAACACTCCGCCGCCGAGAACCAGCAACAGAACAACGGCCACGATGCCGTACTTGGCCATGCCCCTACTGCGCGAGGTGGACGACGGGGCACTGTGTCTACCGGGCATGGCGCGACCTGTCAGGCGTAGATCTTGACGAACGTCTTCAACGAGTTCTCGATGTCGCCCTTGAGAGCGCGCGCGACGCCGGAGCCGATCGGACCGAACAACGGCGCACCGCCGAGGTTGATGTCGATGGTGATCTCGGAACCGTCACCCTTGGATTTCACGGACATGTTCAGACCGATCTTGACCCCGCCCTTGCCGTTGCCCTTGAGCTCGAGCTTCTTGGGCGGGTCGTAGGACTCGATCTTCCAGGACACGCGGTTACGCATGCCCTTCACGCTGGCGACAGAGTCCAGGGTGGTGCCGACGGCCAGCTGCTCGGGCAGCTCACCGCGCCACGCTTCGTGGATGGAGAGCCACTGCTCGTAGCCGGACAGATCGGACGCGTGCGCCCACGTCTGCTCGGGGGTCAGCGGGACGTCGAGGGAAACCTTCAGCTTGGCCACAGCAGGGATGGTAACCGTTGAACGAAAAATGCCCGTGTGAGGCCTTGCTCACACGGGCACTTTCGATGGAGCCTGGATCGATCAGTGAGCGCTGGCCTTCTCCGCACCGATACCGGTGAGGGAGCGAACCTCCATCTCGGCCTGCTTGTCGGTGCTCTCGGTGTCCTTCGAGATCAGGGTTCCGACGATGCCGAGGATGAATGCCAACGGGATCGACACGATGCCCGGGTTGGAGAGCGGGAACCAGGCGAAGTCCGAGCCGGGAATCATCGACGTCGGCGATCCGGAGACGGCCGGGGAGAAGACGATCAGCACGATCGTCGAGATCAGACCGCCGTACATGCTGAACAGTGCGCCGGTGGTGGTGAAGCGACGCCAGAACAGCGAGTACAGGATGGTCGGCAGGTTCGCGGCCGCAGCGACTGCGAACGCGAGTGCGACCAGGAACGCGATGTTCTGCCCGTTGGCGAGGATGCCGAGGCCGATGGCCAGCAGGCCGATGACGACGGCCGTGATGCGCGAGACCTTGACCTGCTTCTTGTCGTCGACCTTGCCCTTCTTGATGACGCTAGCGTAGATGTCGTGAGCGAACGACGCCGACGCGGTGATCGTCAAGCCGGCGACCACGGCGAGGATGGTCGCGAAGGCGACCGCCGAGATGACGCCGAGCAGGATCACGCCGCCGAGCTCGAAGGCCAACAGCGGAGCCGCGGAGTTCTGACCGCCGGCCGAGGCCAGGATGCGGTCGGGCCCGACGATCGCTGCGGCACCGTAGCCGAGCACCAGGGTGAACAGGTAGAACGCACCGATGAGCGCGATGGCCCACACGACGCTGCGACGAGCTTCCTTGGCGGTGGGCACCGTGTAGAAGCGCATCAGCACGTGCGGCAGACCCGCGGTGCCGAGGACCAGCGCGATGCCGAGCGAGAGGAAGTTGATCTTCGAGGTGGCACTTCCGCCGTACTGAGCGCCTGGCTCGATGACGTCACGTGCTGCCACGGCCTCGTTGGCCGATCCGGCCACCATGGCCTGTGCGCTGCCGAGCAGCTCGGAGAAGTTCAGGCCGAACTTGGCGAGAACCAGAACGGTCATGAACGCCGCACCTGCGATGAGCAGAACGGCCTTGATGATCTGTACCCAGGTGGTGCCCTTCATGCCGCCGATGAGCACGTACGCGATCATCAGCACACCGACGATGGCGATGACGATGGACTGCCCGGTGCGGTCGGAGATGTCGAGCAGCAGTGCGACGAGTCCGCCTGCACCTGCCATCTGTGCGAGCAGGTAGAACAGTGACACCGTCAGCGTGGACAGAGCAGCTGCGGTACGAACCGGTCCTTGCTTGAGTCGGAAGCTCAGCACATCCGCCATCGTGAATTTGCCGGTGTTCCTGAGCAATTCGGCGACGAGGAGCAGTGCAACGAGCCAGGCGACGAGGAAGCCGATGGAGTACAGGAAGCCGTCGTAACCGTAGACGGCGATGGCACCGGCGATGCCGAGAAAGCTTGCGGCCGAAAGGTAGTCACCGGCGATGGCAACGCCGTTCTGCGGTCCGGAGAATCCGCCGCCTGCGGTGAAGAACTCCGCGGAGGTCGCATTCTTCTTCGATGCGCGGATGACGACGGCCATCGTGATGATGACGAACGCGCCGAAGATCGCGATGTTGACGAGTGGTTCGCCGACGGTGGTGCTTGCTGCTTGCGCGAGATTCATCGCTTGGCTCCCTGGGAGGCTTCCATCTCGGCGCGCAAGGCTGCGGCGCGAGGATCGAGTTCACGGTTGGCGAACTTCACGTAGATGCCGGTGATGGCGAACGTGGTGACGAACTGGCCGAGGCCGAGCAGCAGGCCGATGTTGATGTTGCCCCACACCTTTGTCGACATGAAGTCCACGGCGTAGGTGCTCAGCAGCACGTAGAGGATGTACCAGACCAGGAAGAACCCGGCCATCGGGAACACGAAGCTACGCAGGCGTCGCCGGAGTTCCTGGAACTCGGGACTGGCCTGCATGTCGACGAACGCTTGCGCGTCCGGTGGCGAATTGGTTTCCGGTGCGGTCACCTTGGACTCCTGAAGTTGATGTGAGCTGTAGCTGACTCGGAACAATAATGAGAGTCAGGTCACAAAATCAGGAGGTGGTGTCGATCACACGATGGGCTGCGGGAGTGTGCGACGAGCGGTCGAGAATGGCAGTTGAGCGGCTCTACAGTTCGCGCTCTCGGTCTTTGCCCATGTCGAGGCCTTCCGGCAGGTGCAGTCGCGCGAAGATGCGGGAGATGTCCGACGGGATCGTTCTTCGGGTGGCGAGGCTGACGGCGATCATCGAGGCGAAGGCGACGGGGACGCTGACCGCGGCGGGGTAGCCGAGGATCGCCGCCGCCCAGCCGCCGAGGACGCCGTCGGAGATGGGGGTGACGACGGAGATCGACGCGGCGACGAGTGAGATGCCGCCGCCGAGGAGCAGTCCGGTTGCCGCTCCGGCTGCGGTGAGTCCGCGCCACCAGATTCCCAGCACCAGCAGTGGGCACAGGGTGGACGCGGCGACGGCGAAGACGAGTCCGACGGTGCGCGAGAGGTCGAGTGAGACGACGCCGATCGACAGCGCCAACGGCACGGCTCCGGCGAGGATCGCGGCGACGCGGAAGTCTCGGACCTTGCCCGAGAGGACGTCGGTACTGAGCACTCCTGCGATGCTGACCAGTAGTCCGGATGAGGTCGACAGGAAGGCAGCGATTGCGCCCGCGGCCACGAGTGCGGCCAGTAGTTGTCCCGGTATTCCGGACAGCACCGAGCCGGGCAGCAGCAGCACCGCTGCGTCGGATGCTCCGGTGATGAGCAGTTGCGGCACGTACAGCCGGGCGAAGACGCCGAGCACCGTCGGGAACAGGTAGAACATGCCGAGCAAGGCCAGGACGGTGAGCGAGGTCAGTCTGGCCGCTCGACCGTCCGGGTTGGTGTAGAAGCGCACGAGCACGTGCGGCAGGCCGAGGGTTCCGAGGAACGTGGCCAGGATCAGCGAGTACACCTGATACAGCGGGTGGGCCCCGCCCAGTCCCCCGCCCGGCATCGCCCACGCCCGGTCGGTGGTCGGCGCTCCCGCGACGACGGGAACGGGTGATCCGGCGTCGAGCGTCAACGACGTGCCCGAGGCGAGCCGATGTTCGCCCGCGTCCAGCAGGACTCGCCCGTCGACGCTTTCGTCGTCGAGGGTTCCCGTCACGGCGACGACGATCGGCGAATCCACTTGCACGAGAACATCGGTGGTGATGTCGACGACGGTCTGCTCGGTCACCGTCGGTGGGGCAGGACTGCCGACGCTGCGGTCGTCGGCGAAGAAGTGCACGGCCAGCACCAGTGCCGGGATCGCGATCGCGGTGAGCTTGAGCCAGTACTGGAACGCTTGGACGAAGGTGATCGAGCGCATGCCACCGCCGACGACGTTCGCGATCACGATCAGCCCCACCGCCAGGGCACCGACCCAGCCGGGCACTCCGAGCAGAATGTTCAGTGTCAGGCCTGCACCCTGAAACTGCGGCACCAGATACAGCGCACAGATGACCACCACCACCAGCATCGCCACGGTCCGCAACCATGGTGCGCCGAGACGGAATTCGACGAAATCGGGCACCGTGTACGCGCCACTTCTGCGCAGTGGAGCCGCGACGAACAGCAGCAGTCCCAGGTATCCCGCGGTGAAGCCGACCGGGTACCACAGCGCATCGGCTCCGTACTTCGCGATGAGCCCTGCAACCCCGAGAAACGATGCAGCCGATAGGTATTCGCCGCTGATGGCAGCAGCATTCCACCGCGGCCCGACGGTGCGCGAGGCCACCAGGAAGTCGGAGGTGGTGCGGGCCAGCCGAACTCCGTAGATGCCGATGCCCACCGTGGCCACGGCCGCCAGGATCAGCGCGATCACGGTGGCGACCGGAATGGATCCGTTCACGTGCGCCTAGTCCTCGACCAGGCCGACGAACTCGGTCTCGTTGCGCTCGGCTCGGCGCACGTACGCCCAGCCGACACCGAACAGCAACGGATAGATCGCCACCCCCAACACCAACCACGGCAGACCGATGCCGGACGGCGCGACGTCGGTGAAGCGTGCGAGGAGCATGCCCAGCAACGGAATTGCGAACAGAATCGACAGCGTCATCACCGCCAGGCGCACCGACAGCAGAAGCTGCGCGCGAACCAGGCTGCGGACCAGGGCGTCGCCCACTTCGGTTTGCTCCTGCACTTCGACGCGGGTGCGCACCATCCGCGCGCCGCGACGTTGCGAAAGCACCACCCGCTGTCGGTGTGGCTGGGTCATCGCTCGATCCTCGTCACCGGGTGGACCACGATTGCAGCGGACCGCGGACCAGTCTGTCCTTGAGTTCTCTCGCGTGCCGTCGGCTCACCGGCAGTTCGCAGGCCGCGAGGTTTCCGCTGGCCCGCAGGCACACCACCAGTCCCGAACCGACACTGCGGATCCCTGTGACCAGACGCAGCGAGACCAGGTAGGAGCGGTGCACGCGCAGGAATCCGGCATCGGCCCAGCGACTTTCGAGGGCCGAGATCGGGATCCGCACCAGATGCGAGCCGTTGGAGGTGTGCAATCTCGCGTAGTCGCCGTCGGCCTCGACCCACGCCACCGACGACCGGTGCACCAGGGTGGTGGTTCCGCCGAGCTCGACGGGAATGACCTCGTCGGCCGAGGTGTCCGCGGACTCCGCGGGTCGACGCCGCGCGAGCAGCACCCGGCGCAGCGCCTCGGTGAGCCGATCCTCGCGCAAGGGCTTGAGCAGGTAGTCGACGGCACCGAGATCGAAGGCAGCCAGCGCCCGGTCGTCGTGGGCGGTGACGAACACGACGGCGGGTGGTCGCGCGAATGCCGACAGGATGCCGGCGAGCTCGAGCCCGTCGAGTCCGGGCATATTGATGTCGAGGAACACCGCGTCCACCACGTTCTGCCCCGAGGTCTGTTTGAGTTGGCGGAGCGCGGTGGTCGCGTCCTGCGCGGTGAACACCTCGGCGACGGTGTCCTGCTGACGCAGCAGAAAGGCGAGTTCGTCCAGTGCCGGGCGCTCGTCGTCGACGGCGAGAACGATCAACCCGCGGCCGGGGGCGGAGTTGGCAGCCTGCGTCATGCTCGTACACCCGGCCTGAATTTCGGCACCCGCAGACTCACTTTGGTGCCTGCGCCCGGTGCGGTGTCCACTACGAGACCGTAGTCGTTTCCGAAGGCTGCCCGCAGCCGATCGTCCACGTTCGCCAATCCGACATGGGCCGCGTCCTCGGTGTGCAGGCTTCCCGAGCGCAGCACGTCCGGATCCATCCCCACCCCGTCGTCCTCGATGCTGATCACTGCGTCGGTGCCCTCGTCGGCGGCGATGATCGTCACGCGGCCGCCGTCGGCCTTGCCGGACAGGCCGTGTCGGACGGCGTTCTCGACGAGCGGCTGCAGCGCGAGAAACGGCAGCGCGACGCCCAACACCTCGGGTGCGACCTGCAAGGTGACCTGGAGGGAATCACCGAAGCGGGCCCGTTCGAGCGTCAGGTACCGATCGATGTTGCGTAGCTCGTCCGCGAGCACCGTGAACTCGCCTGCGTTGCGGAACGAGTATCGGGTGAAGTCGGCGAACTCGAGCACCAGCTCACGCGCTCGATCCGGGTCGGTGCGCACGAACGACGCGATCGTGCCGAGTGCGTTGTAGATGAAGTGCGGGCTGATCTGTGCGCGCAGCGCCCGTACCTCGGCGCGGTCCAACCGCGCCCGGGACGCGTCGAGTTCGGCAAGCTCGATCTGACCGCAGGCGTAACGCGCGACCTCGGCGATGGCCCCGAGCATGCCCGGTCCCGGCTCGGCGACCACGGCTGCCCCCAACACCCCGACCACCGGAGACTCGTCGACGACCAACGGCTGCACCACCAACGCTCTGACCTCGTGGATCGACCCGAGCGGCAGACGCACCAGGACGCGCCGCTGCCCGTCCACCGCCCGCTTCGCCGCCTCGACGAAGGCCGGTGTCAGCTCGTCCCACGGGCCGTCCCAGGCCAGCAGCGAACCGTCGGGGTCGCAGATTCCCAATGCGTCCGCACCGGTCAGTACCCGCAGGTGCGGCGCGGCCGCGGCGGCCGAACGAGTGTCGAGACCGTCACGCAACGGCTTGGCCGCCAGCGACGCGGTGTGCAGGGTGGCGTGGACGGCTCGCTCGGCCGGTGTGGTGAGGTCCCGTCGACCGCGCAGACTGATCACCGCGATGACCGAGACGATCACGGCCACGATCACCGCCATCGACGCCAGTGCCGCGGTCATCGCGCGCACGTGGTCGAGGTGGGCACGTTCAGGAAGCGTTCGACGAGCCAGTCGACTCCGATGCCGTTTGCGGCCAGTTCGGCATGGCCCTGCTCCGGTTCGGAGCGAAGCTCGACGTCGTCGCCCAGCGCGCAGGCCTCGGCTACCGCGTCCCGGGTCCATCGGGGATCGATGAGGTCGTCGCGTTCACCGACCAGGACCAGCAGCGGTACCTCGGTGCGAGAAGTCGGTACCGCAACCGATTCGAGCCACTGCGTCATCCGATCCGATGCATCCGCGGAGTCCGGGAGGGCGTCGGCCGGATCGAGAACGGCTCCGGCGTCGGCCTTGGAGAAGCCGAGCAAATCACTGCAGGCGGTCAGCGCGGTCACGTTGTCGGCGAACGTGCCGCGGATGTAGTCCGCGCGTTCGGCACTCGGATCTGCGGCGTGCAGACCCTCGTACAGGTACGGCACCAGCAGCTGACGCGGCACGGTCTGCTCGGTCTCGGGCGCGAAGAACCGCGTCAGATCGGCCGCGGGCGACAGCGCCGCGGCACCGACCAGTTGCAGACCGTCGCCGTAGTCGCCACTGCGCTCGGCTGCCGCCCAGACCGCTTGTCCGCCTTGGGAGGTGCCCACTGCACCCCACCTGGTGCCGACGTCGGGAACCACGTTGCGGGCCGCGCGCACCGCGTCGATCACGTCGTACGCTGCGGCGTCCCGGTCGAGGTAGGCGGGATCTCCCGGAGTTCCGAGACCCTGATAATCCGTCACCACGACCACGGTGCCGCGTTCGAGGAACGGCGTCACCAATCCGATGGTGCCCAACAGGTTCGGATAGAGCGAGGGTGCGCACTCGTCGGTGACACCGGTGGTGCCGTGCCCGACGGAGACGATCGGCCAGCCGCCGGGCGGAGCAGAACCCTTGGGCACGAACACCGTTCCCGATGCCTCGGTCCCGCCCCCGGTGACCCCGTCGGTGGTGCGGTACACGACCTTGGTGGCAGTCCCGCCGAGATAGGCGACACCGATGTCGACCTGCCCCAGCAGCATCGACGACACGATCGCGCCTCGCTCCGAGCCCACGGGTGCCGCGATCGACACCGGGGCGGGTGTGGCCGGATCCTCGGCAGGAGTGCTGCACGCAGCAACGGCGAACACCAGTGCCGCGGCGGCGACCAGCCGGGTCGACCTCACTGTCTCTGCGCTCCTACGGTGTGCGTCGTGCGATGCGAGCCTCGGCCGCAATTTCTTCCACGTCCAAGCCATTCAACACTGCCCGCAGAGCTTCGTCCTCCAGCTCCCCCGAGTCGCGGGCCGCGATGAGCGCCGCCCGCTGCGCGACCAGGACGTTGTGTCGCAGCGAGTCGAACAACGCCCCGGCCGCCGCGATCCGCTTCTCGCGATCCTCGGTCTCGTCGGCATCCAACCGAGCGCGCACGGAGCGTCGGACGCGCTGGATGACCTCGTCGACGCGCTCGCTGTCCACTCCGTCGATTCCGTCCTTCGCCGCGCGCTGGAGGTAGTCCTCCGCCGCCGTCCGGGCAATGGCCTGCGACAGCAGCCGCTGATTGTCGTTGCGCTGCTGCTCGAGTGGATCTGCGACGTCGAGGCGGCGGATCAACAACGGAAGCGTCAGGCCCTGCAGCAGCAACGTACCGACCGCGACGACGAAGGCCACCGCCTGAATCACGGCCCGCCCGGGAAATTCGTCGCCGAGCACCGTGGTCAGCGGTACACCGGCCGCCGCCGCAAGCGTCACCACCCCGCGCATGCCCGCCCAGGAGAGCACCAGGTTCTGCTGCCACGTCAGACCTGCTTCGCCTGACGGTGATCGCCGGAACAGCTTGCGAAGCAGCATGTTACGGCCGGAATTGGCGAAGATCCAAGCTGGTCGGACGGCCATGACCACCACCAGCACCAGCAGCGCATAGGCGAACACATGGTGGACGGGCAACCCTTCGCGCTGCACCTCCGAGATGACGAACTTCAGCTGTAAACCCATGTAGGCGAACACGAATGCCTCGAGCAGGAGATCCAGCGTCGGCCACACCTGCCGTTCCTGAACGCGGGTGGACACCGAGACGTCGGCGGTGACGCGCCCCAGCACGAAACCGGCGGTGACGACGGCGAGAACTCCCGACGCGTGGATTTCCTCGGCCGCCAGATACGCGGTGAACGGCAGGACCAGACCGAGCACGGTTTCCAGCGCCGAATCCGCGATCCGATTGCGGACGAACCGCACGATGCGCGCCAGCACCAACCCCACCAACACGCCGCCCACGATCTCGTACAGGAAGAACAACACCGGTGAGCCCAGTTCGATCCGACTGCCCGTCAGCGAGGCCACGGCCAGGGTGAACAGAGTCAACGCGGCCGCGTCGTTCACCAGAGACTCGCCGGTGAGGATGGCCATCATCCGCGCGGGCAGACCGAGCTTGCGCCCGACGGCGATCGCGGAGACCGCGTCGGGCGGGGCCACGACGGCACCGAGCACCAGGGCCGCGCCGAGGGTGAGCTCCGGGATCAACAGATTGGCGAACCAGCCGACGACCAATGTCGTCACGATCACCATGACGAGACCGAGTCGGAGAATCTGGCCGAGATTGCGTCGGAAGCTGACGAACGAGAAATCCAGCGCGGCGGAGTACAGCAGCGGCGGAAGCACGACGCCGAGGATCAGCTGCGGCGACAGGCTGACGTGCGGGACCCCGGGAACGAACGAGGCGATGGATCCGACGGTGACCAGGACGAGCGGAACCTGCAGATCGATGCGCCTGGCGAAACCGGCGACTGCGATCGCGAAGATGACTACGAGAAGAAGAATCGGTCCGTCCACCCCGACGATTGTGCCGTCAGCCGCACCCTGGGGCACGACCGACGGCCACGATCACCTGCACGAGGAGACCGAAAGGTCCTACTTGTCCGGAATCGCCTTCTTGGCTGCTTCCTGGACCTTGTCGATCTGATCGGAGTACTTGCCACCGGTCTTGTTGTCGATGAAGTCCCCCGCCTTCTCCACGACGTCGTCGATCTTGTCCGAGTTCTCGGCCGCAAGATCCTTGCCCTTGTCGACGATGCCCTTCAGATTGTCTGCGAAGCCCATGACTGTCTCCTGTCGCTGGAATGATCGAACATCCGGAAGCTTACGTTTTGTACTGCGTGTTGCGTAGTGATGTTCGATTGCGCAGCGCCGATCCGAATCGATGGGCAACCTCGACGAGCGCGATTCCGATACCGCCGATGATCAATGCACTGGTGGTGGCTCCCACATTGGACGGATCGAGTTTGAAGAAGGTGCGGCAGAACGGGATCGCGAACAGCAGCAGGTAGCCACCGACCGACCCGCCGAGCAGCACGATCTTCCACCAGTTGTAGGGCCGCGCGACGACGGCCAACACCCACAGCGCGATCATGATCAGGGTGATCAGCGCGGTGGTACTGGCCTGCGTCACCTGGGTCTCGGTGGCGTTCGGGCCGGCATAGACCAGCAGGTAGGAGACGAACGTGCACGAGCCGACGATCAATCCGGACGGGACGGCCAGCCGCATCACCCGCGAGACGAATCCACTGCGCGCCCGCTCGTTGTTGGGCGCGAGCGAGAGCACGAAGGCCGGGATGCCGATGGTGAACCACGCTGCGATCGTCACGTGCCGCGGGAGGAAGGGATACGGGATCGGCTCGAAGTGGAAAATCTGCGACAGCACGCCCGAGAGCCCGATGAGGAACGCCAGCAGTACCGAGTACACCGTCTTGGTGAGGAACAGATTGGAGACGCGTTCGATGTTGCCGATGACGCGTCGCCCCTCCCCTACCACGTAGGGCAGGGTGGCGAACTTGTTGTCCAACAACACGATCTGCGCGACGGCTCGGGTGGCGGCGCTTCCCGAACCCATCGAGACACCGATATCGGCGTCCTTGAGCGCGAGCACGTCGTTGACACCGTCGCCGGTCATCGCGACCGTGTGGCCGCGAGATTGCAACGCGCCCACCATCGCCCGCTTCTGATCCGGTCGGACTCGGCCGAAGGTGGTGGAATTCGCCAGAGTGTCGGCCAGTTTCTCGGAGTCCTCGGGCAGATCGCGCGCGTCGATCGGGGCGTCGCCGCCGGGCAGGCCGAGCGATCCCGCGACCGCGCCGACCGAGACGGCATTGTCGCCGGAGATGACCTTGACCTGGACGTGCTGGCTCGCGAAGTACTCCAACGTGTCTCGGGCATCCTCGCGCACCTTCTGCTCGAGAATCACCAGTGCACGCGGGGTCACGACTCCGGGCGCTTCACCGTCGTCGACCGAGCGGTCGGAGCTGGCGAGCAGCAACACCCGTAGACCACGCGAGCCTGTCTCCTCGGCACGACGGGCGATGTCGGAGGAGGCGTCGAGCAGCACGTCCGGGGCACCGAGCAACCAATGCCCGTGCTCGCCGTACGACAGTCCACTCCACTTCTTGGCCGAGGAGAACGGCGCAACGGCCGTCTGCGTCCACCCCGGCGCGTCGGGATACGCCTCGCCCACGGCCTGCACGCTGGCGTTGGGCCGCGGGTCGTCGTGGGCGAGCGACGCCAATGCACTTGTCACCGAGCCGGAGTGGTCCTCGTCGATCAGCACCAACTCCGACAGCCGCATCCCGTTCTCGGTGAGGGTTCCGGTCTTGTCGGCGCACACCACGTCGACGCGGGCGAGTCCCTCGATCGCGGGCAGCTCCTGCACCAGGCACTGCCGTTGACCGAGCCTGATGACGCCCACCGCGAAGGCGATCGACGTCATCAGCACCAGGCCCTCGGGGACCATCGGGACGAGCGCGGCGACCATGCCGTTGAGCGCAGGACCCAAAGCCTGCCCGCTGGAGAACAATTGGTTGTAGATGATCAGCGCCCCGGCCGGAATCATCAGGTACGTGATGAACTTCAGAATCTTGTCGATGCCGCTGCGCAACTCGGACTTGACCAGCGTGAACTTGCTGGCCTCCTCGGCGAGCTTGGCTGCGTAGGCGTCACGCCCGACCTTCGTCGCGCGGTACGCACCGCTGCCCGACACGACGAAGCTGCCCGAAAGCACCTGCGCCGCTTCGAGTTTGTGCACCGTGTCGGCCTCGCCGGTGAGCAACGACTCGTCGACCTCGAGGCTCGCGGTCTCGATCACCTCACCGTCGACGACGATCTGATCACCGGGACCCAGTTCGACGACGTCGCCGAGTACGACCTCGTCGGGCGGGATCTGCTTCGAGACGCCGTCGCGTCGAACCTGGGGCTTGTTCTGCCCCACGATGGCCAACCGATCCAGGGTGCGTTTGGCGCGGATCTCCTGCACGATGCCGATGCCACTGTTGGCGACGATCAACAGCCCGAACATGCCGTCGATCACCGAACCGGTGGACAGCACGATGATCAACAGCACACCCAGAATCGCGTTGATGCGAGTGAAGACGTTGCCACGGACGATGTCGCGGACCGACCGAGAAGCTCGGGCCGGAACGTTGTTCGACTTTCCCTCGGCCCTGAGCCTGGCGACGTCCGCCTCGGTCAGCCCGGCGTCCCGCTGCGCATCGGCGTCGATAGACATGGGTGCAGCCTAGTAGGGTTCGGTCAGCCCAGCCGAGACCACCAACGATCGTCGTGCAGCGTTCGCGTGCCGTCTATTCGTTGCCCCGGCATCGGCACCGCCACCTGCACTCCGACGTCCTCGGCGGCGGCGTGCAGCCGCACTATCGGCTCCGACCACGGATGAAAAGCCAGATTGAACGTGGCCCAGTGAATCGGGACGAAGATGCCCGACGCCGTCAGATCGATGTGCGCCGTGACCGCTTCCTCCGGGTTCATGTGGATGTCCGGCCACCGCACGTCGTAGGCCCCGACGGGCAGCAGCGTCAGATCGAAGGGGCCGTAGTTGCTGCCGATCTCGGCGAACTTCGGTGTGTAGCCGGTGTCGCCGCCGAAGAAGACGCGTCGAACGGGGCCGACGAAGGCCCAGGACGCCCACTGCGTCGAGTCCCGGGTCAGACCGCGGCCGGAGAAATGCCGAGCCTCTGTGCACGTGACGGTGAGGCCGCCGATGTTCGTCTGCTCGTCCCAGTCCAGTTCGACGATGCGCGCCTCGGGCACCCGCCACTTGCGCAGATGCGCGCCGATTCCCAGTGGCACGACGAACGGTGCCGACTGAATGCTCGCCAGCTTCTGCACCGTCGCCTTGTCGAGGTGGTCGTAATGATCGTGGGAGATCACGATGGCGTCGACGCGCGGCAGATCGACCAACTCGACCGGCGTCGGATGCAGCCGTGCCGGCCCCACCACCGAGGACGGGGACACGCGGTTGCTCCACACCGGATCGGCGAGAACGCGGTGACCGTCGACCTCGATGAGCACACTCGAGTGGCCGTACCAGGTGACCGCCAGTTCGCCCGCGTCCACCGGCGCGATCGGCGGTGCCAGCGGAATCGGGCGCTGGGGCCTGCCCTTGCCACGTTCGGTGACGAGCGAGACGAACATGTTCTGCTGCCCCTTCTCGCCGCGCCCGGGAACGTAGCTCGAGCTCGGGTCGGAGTTGTGGAACCGGCGATCGCGGTAGCGCGGAGAGCCGGCGGCGTACGGGGTGATGTGCACGCGCCTGGCACCGATCGCCGACGGCAGCCCCCACGTCGCGCGTGCCAACCATGCACCGCTCAGTGCTGCGGCGGCTCCCAGTACGAACTTCGTCTTCGTCACGGTCCCCAGAGTAGGCGGCGCCGACGTCTTCGCAGCTCACCCGTAGCCTTGCCGTATATTATTCGCGTCGGTTTTGCTGCTAGAAGGGGAGACATTGAGTACCGAACAGCTCGAATTCCAGGCGGAGACGCGTCAGCTCCTGGATCTGATGGTGCACTCCATCTACTCCAACAAGGACAGCTTTCTCCGTGAACTGATCTCGAACTCCTCGGACGCGCTGGACAAGCTGCGCCTGGAGTCGTACCGCAACAAGGACCTGGACGTCGACGTCTCGGATCTGCACATCGAGATCGACATCGACTCCTCCGCTCGTACCCTCACCATCCGGGACAACGGCATCGGTATGTCCCGCTCCGAGGTCATCGACCTCATCGGCACACTGGCCAAGTCGGGCACCGCCGAGGTACGTAAGAAGCTCAAGGAAGCCAAGGACGCGGCAGCCTCGGAGGAGCTGATCGGCCAGTTCGGCATCGGCTTCTACTCGACGTTCATGGTGGCCGAGAAGGTCACGCTGCTCACCCGCAAGGCCGGCGAAGCCGCCGCCACGAAGTGGGAGTCCACCGGCGAGGGCACCTACGAGATCACCGACGTCGACGACGCCCCGCAGGGTTCCTCGGTGACGCTGGCCCTCAAGCCGGCCGACGAGGAGGACCACCTCCACGATTACGCGTCCGAGCGCAAGATCAAGGAACTGGTCAAGAAGTACTCCGACTTCATCGCCTGGCCCATTCGCATCGACGTCGAGAAGCGCGTCAAGAGCGAAGAGGAAGACGGCGAGGACACCGTCACGATCGAGACCGAAACGATCAACTCACAGAAGGCGCTGTGGACCCGCTCCAAGGACGAGGTGTCCGAGGAGGAGTACAAGGAGTTCTACAAGCACGTCAGCCACGCCTGGGACGAGCCGCTCGAGGTCATCCCGTTCAAGGCCGAGGGCACGTTCGAATACCAAGCGCTGCTGTTCATTCCGTCGCAGGCGCCGTTCGACCTGTTCATGCGCGAGAGCAAGGCCGGCGTGCACCTGTACGTCAAGCGCGTGTTCATCATGGACGACTCGCAGGAACTGCTGCCCGAGTACCTGCGCTTCGTCAAGGGTGTCGTCGACGCAGCGGACCTCTCGCTCAACGTCTCTCGCGAAATCCTGCAGCAGGACCGGCAGATCCGCGCGATCCGTCGACGCCTCACCAAGAAGGTGCTCTCCACGGTCAAGGAGCTGCAGAGCGAGCAGCCCGACAAGTACAAGACGCTGTGGTCGCAGTTCGGAACGGTCCTCAAGGAGGGCCTGATCTCCGACAGCGACAACCGCGAAACCCTGTTGGGCATCGCGTCGTTCGCGTCCACCAACTCCGAGGATGGCGTGACCACCCTCGCCGAGTACGTGGACCGGATGAAGGACGGCCAGCAGCAGATCTACTACATGACCGGCGAATCGCGTCAGCAGATCGAGAGCTCGCCGCACATGGAGGCGTTCAAGGCTCGCGGGCTCGAGGTGCTGCTGCTCACCGATTCGGTCGACGAGGTGTGGGTCGGCAACGTCACCGACTTCGACGGAAAGTCGTTCCAGTCCATCGCGAAGGGCGAGGTGGACCTCGACACCGAAGAGGAGAAGAAGGAGTCCGAGGCCAAGCGCGAGGAGCAGGACAAGGAATTCGCAGACTTGCTGACCTGGCTCACCGAGACCCTCGGCGAGGACGTGAAGGAGGTACGTCTGTCGACACGACTGACGACGTCACCGGCCTGCGTCGTCGGTGACGAGTTCAGCTTCTCCCCGCAGCTCGAGAAGATGTACAAGGCCTCGGGCCAGTTCGTACCGACCTCCAAGCGCATCCTCGAACTCAACCCCACCCACGATCTGGTGACGGGTTTGAAGAAGGCTCGCGAGGATCGCAGCGACGATCCGCATCTCGCCGAGACCGCCGAATTGCTCTACGCGACGGCCTTGTTGGCCGAAGGCACCGAGCTCAAGGACCCGGCGAAATTCTCCAAGCTGCTCGCCGATCGGTTGACCCGCACGATCTGAGTGCCTGCGGCAGTGGTGTGGTCATGTGCCCTGGGCGGCGCACAACCACACCACTGCGGCGCAGCCGCACTCACTGCGGGGGCAGGATGTGCTCCCCCGTCTTGTCGGTGCTCAGCGACAGCGAACTGATGTACTGCTTCTCCCCGTTCGGCCCCGGCACGTTGGATGCGATCATGTCGGGTCGCTCGAATTCCATGCCGCTGACGTGGCACATCACGAG
This sequence comes from Rhodococcus sp. 15-725-2-2b, assembly GCF_002259075.1. Lineage (NCBI taxonomy): Bacteria > Bacillati > Actinomycetota > Actinomycetes > Mycobacteriales > Nocardiaceae > Rhodococcus > Rhodococcus sp. 15-725-2-2b. The sequence goes on from NZ_NPFL01000004.1 coordinate 361,320, forward strand.
CGCGTCGGACGGGTTGCCGTGCTCGTCGAACATCGGCAGATCGATGCCGTCGTCGGTGCGACGCAGGTAGTACTTGCCCTTGGTCGCCACCGCCAGGATGGGCGGAAGAACCAGAGCGAGAACGAGAGCCATGATGGGCGAATACGGTTTGATCGCAGATCCGAATGCGCCGAAGAACACCAGAATCGACAGGATCGCCGATACCGCCATCGATCCGAAGCCGACCGGGTTGATGTTGTAGAGCATGCCGCGTCGGAACTCGGGCACCTTGGGCGAGAGCCCCAGAATGTATTTGTTGAACACGATGTCCGACGCCACCACGGCGATCCACGCGATACCGCAGTTGGCGTAGAAGCCGAGAATGCTGTTGAGGAAGTCGAACATGTTGGCTTCCATCAGGATCAGCGCAATGGCGAGGTTGAACAACACGAACACCATGCGGCCCGGGTACGTCTTGGTGAGGCGGGTGTAGGAGTTGGTCCACGCCAGTGACCCGGAGTAGGCGTTGGTGACGTTGATCTTGATCTGGCTGATGACGACCAGGATCACCGCGAGGGTCATCGCCAGCCAGCCCGGCATGAAGTTCTCGTAGATCTCGAGGAACTGGTGCACCGGCTCGTTGGCGATGCTCGAACCGTCGACCACGTTGGCGATGAGGTACACGGCGAGGAACAGGCCGACGACCTGCTTGAGTGCGCCGAAGATGACCCAGCCCGGTCCCGCGAGAAGCACTGCCGTCCACCAGCGTCGAGAGTTCTCGGGAGTCTTGGGCGGCATGAACCGCAGGTAGTCGATCTGCTCGGCGATCTGCGCGATCAACGACAGACACACGCCCGCCGCGAGCATCACCGATCCGATGTTGACGCCCTTGCCGTCGGCACCGTCCTGACCGCCGTAGGCGAAGAACTCCCCGACCGAATCGGGATTGCTGATCACCAGGTAGACGAACGGCAGCACCATCAGCACCAGCCAGAGCGGGGTGGTCCAGACCTGAAGCTTGGCAAGGGCTTTCATGCCGTAGATCACCAACGGAATAACCATGATCGTCGACACCGCGTACCCGATGGGCAACGGGACACCCAAGCCGAGTTCGAGTCCCTGCGCCATGATCGAACCCTCGAGCGCGAAGAAGATGAACGTGAACGTCGCGAAGATGACGTTGGTGACCACCGATCCGTAGTAGCCGAATCCGCTGCCACGGGTGATCAGATCGAGGTCGATGTTGTATCGAGCAGCGTAGTAGGCGAGCGGGAGCCCGGTCAGGAAGATGACGACCGCGAACACCAGGATGCCCCAGAGCGCGTTGCCGGTTCCGTAGGAGATTCCGATGTTGGCACCGATGGCGAAATCCGCGAGATACGCGATTCCGCCGAGCGCGGACGTCGCGACGACACCGGTTCCCCATTTACGGTAGCTACGCGGCGCGAAGCGCAGCGTGTAGTCCTCTAGCGTCTCTTTGAGCGCGGTGTCTGTCGGCGCTGGCTGTACGGCGGTCATGGATCAACAACGTAGAACCGCCACGTTGCCAGGGTGTCTTGCGTTGATGTAGCTACTGTTACTCAATCCGGCGATTCGGACATCCGACCCGAATGCGTGCGCTGCGCCGGGAAATCAGGCGGCGGCGCGCGCTGCCAGCAGCGAGAAGTTCGACAGCTCGGCGCGCAACATGTTCATCGCCCGATGCTGGGCCACCCGCACAGCTCCGGCCGTCATCCCCAGTGCTTCACCGGTTTGCGGTGCCGTCAGGCCCCACACCACTCGCATCAGAATGATCTTGCGGTACTTGGTCGGCAGGGTGTCCATCAATGCCTGGGTATGGCTACGCAGTTCGTCGCCGAGCGCGAGTTGCTCCGGCCCGGCTTCGGTGGATTGCTCCTCGGGCATCTCGTCGATCGAGAACGACTGTCGCAGAGCCGATTTGCGGCCGGCGTCGGCGAGCTTGTGAGCGGCGATCCCGTACACGAAGGCCATGAACGGCTTGCCCATGTCTCGGTACTTGGGAATGGCGGTGACCAGTGCGAGGCAGACCTCCTGCACCACATCGTCGGCGGCCACGTCGAGATTCCCGATCCGGGCGGCGCAGTAGCGCCGAACCGGTGGCTGGATCAGCACCAGCACCTGTTCGAGAGCGAGTCGATCTCCCGCAACGGCGCGAGGCACAACATCCTCGAGCCTGTCCATGCCGAAATCCATGGCCGATCTCCTCACTGGCAACGCGCGTCCTCTCCTGAACGCTCACCAGTACTTCGGTGCAGATTCCCACCCGGCTTGGTCCGATCGGCTACCACATCGAAAGAAAATGTGATTCAGGTAACACGGCGTGTCGTGGAAGCGAAGTACCGGACAACACCGTCCCCGCAGCACGTGCCACCCGACCCACGGAGCGCCCATGATCACCAGCGAGCAGGCCCATCAGGTCGGTCGCCGCAGTACTGTCGCCGCCGGCGACGGCACGGCGCTGGCAGTGCGCGAGTTCGGCCATCCCGATGCGCCCCTGACCGTGGTGTTCGTGCACGGGCACTGTCTACGCATGCAGTCGTGGACCGATCTGCGCCGACAGGTGGAGCGCAGCTGGGAAGACGACGTCCGGATCGTGATGTACGACCACCGGGGTCACGGAGAGTCGACCGCGGCCGCACCGGACAGCTGCACCATGGACCGACTCGGAGAGGATCTGGCAGACGTCATCCGCGCGGTGATTCCGTCCGGCCCGTTCGTCGTCGTCGGGCATTCGATGGGCGGAATGACAGCGCTGTCCTATGCGCGTCAGAACCCCGAGGCGATCGGCTCGCGTCTGGTCGGGGTCGGTCTGATCGCGACGTCGGCCGGTGGGATCACCGACGACGGACTCGGCAGTTGCCTCGCCCATCCCGCAGTGTCGGCATTTCGAGCCGCTGTTCGACGCGCCCCTCGACTGATGTCGGGTGCCAAGAGGCTCAGTCGCGCGGTGTGTGCGCCGATAGTGCGGACGGCCGGATGCGGATCCCGCAAGGTGAGTCCCCGGGTGGTGACGCTGGCGACGGCGATGCTCGGTGAGACGTCCATCGTGACGATGGCGGGGTTTCTCGGGGCCTTCTGCGCACTCGACGAGGTGGCCGGCCTGGCCGCACTCGCCTCGATTCCCACGCTGGTGCTGTGCGGCTCGGACGACCTGATGACCCCGATGCGACACTCGGAAACCCTTGCCGCCCACCTGCCCGACGCCCGCCTCGTGCGGGTCGCGCAGGCCGGGCACATGGTGATTCTCGAACGAGCACACGAGGTGGCCGAGGCTGTCGTCGAACTCGTGACGGCGGCTCGACGCGCGCATGTGGCAGACCTGGCGCTGGCCCGCTAGCACCGACAACGTCCCGACGACTGTGGCCCGCGACGAAAGTCCGTTGCGGGCCACAGCACTACCGAGAACTACTTCTTGGCAGCGGGGGGAGCGTTGAGGAGCTGGATGAACTGACCTGCGTTGCCTGCGATGGCACCGAGGCCACCGATGGCGGTACCGGCGAGGGACGCACCCGAGCCGAGAAGCAGTGCGCCGCCGACGCATCCGGCAACCGGTGCGGCACCGAAGAGCAGCAGTGCAGGAGCCGAGACGGTGCCCGCAGCGATGGCTCCGAGGAAGCAACCGGTGACCAGACCGGTTGCGGCTCCGAGGAATCCGCCGACCGATGCGGAGAGGCTGATGTTGTCCTTGACGCCGGAGACTGCGGCGGGCAGGTCGACCTGCTGCAGGCCGGGGAGGCCTGCGGAGACCGGGGTTGCCGCGGCGGGCGAGACATCGGCGGTCAGGGTGGCGTGGTTTCCGTCGATGACGGCGGCGACGGGGTGCGAGAACCCGTCTGCGGCAATGGCCAGGGGCACGGAGTCCACCAGAACACCATTGGCGTCGCGGACGACGAGGTGGTTGTCCTCGTTGCTCAGGGTGCCGGCCGTCGTGTCGACGATTACCTGGCTACCGGCCTGGGTGACGTTCCAACCGACCGGAGCGGCAACGGCCGGTGCCGGATCGGCGTAGGCGGTGCCCATGGCGGTCGTCATCGCTGCAATGACCAATGCGGACGTTGCCGCGAATCGAGTCAGCTTCATGTTCCTCAGTCTTTCGTCGTGTCCATCACTCGATGCGAGCAGCGAAAAACTATGGGTGGAACACGCGGGCCAGGCGAACCGAAGATGAACGAACGGGGTCGAACCGAACAACGATCCGACGCATCGACTCAAAAGGGACAGAACGACTTTCGAAGTACAATCCGTTGGTAAACGACTCTCGCGGGTTGTCCCTACTTACCGAAAAGACCCGGTTTGTTGCTGCCGCCGTGACTCACTCCGAAGTCGTAGGCGGACTCGGCGTGCTCGTGCTCGTCGAGTCCGTCGGCTTCGTGTTGCGCGTCGGCGCGCACTCCCATGACCGCCTTGATCGCGAACGCGATTGAGGTGGTGACGACGGCGCAGTACGCGAACACCGCCACCACCGCGATCGCCTGCACCCACAGCTGATGCAGCCCGCCGCCGTAGAACAGACCGTCCACGCCCGCCGGCATCTGCGCACTGGCCACGAGTCCGATCATCAGCGTTCCGACGATGCCGCCGACGAGGTGCACACCCACGACGTCGAGCGAATCGTCGTAGCCGAAGCGGTATTTGAGGCCGATGGCCAGAGCACACAGCGCACCCGACACGATCCCGATCGCCGCGGCACCGACAGGAGTGACCGCCGCGCACGAGGGTGTGATGGCGACCAGTCCGGCCACGACGCCCGAGGCAGCGCCGAAGGAGGTCGCATGCCCGTCCCGCAGTTTCTCGACCACGAGCCACGCCGCCATGGACATCGCTCCGGCACCCATGGTGTTCACCAGAGCCACTGCGGCGACACCGTCCGCGGCGAGCGACGATCCCGCGTTGAACCCGAACCAACCGAACCACAACAACCCGGCACCGAGCATGACGGCCGGAAGGTTGTGCGGGCGCATGGGATCTCGCGGCCAACCCCGACGTTTACCGACCACGAGGGCGAGCACGAGCCCGGCCACACCGGCGTTGATCTCCACCGCTGTGCCGCCGGCGAAGTCGATGGCACCGAGCCTGTTGGTGATCCACCCACCGAACTCACTCGTCAGCCCGTCGAGCGAGAACACCCAGTGCGCCACCGGGAAATAGACCAGGGTCGACCACAGTGCCGCGAACAGGACCCAGGGGACGAAGCGCATACGGTCTGCCACGGCCCCCGAGATCAACGCCACCGTCACCATCGCGAAGCCCGCCTGGAACGCCGCGAACACCAGCGCGGGAACCGTTCCCACCAACGGGATCGACACTGCTCCCCCGGCCGAGGTGTACACCCCGCCCAGCAGACCCTCGAAACCGGCGTACTGCAGCGGGTTTCCGATCCACCCGCCGATCACGTTGTCGCCGAACACCATCGAGAATCCGAACGCCAGCCACAGCAACCACACGACCGCAATCGCCGACAGACTCATCATCATCATGTTCAGTACGCTCTTCGAGCGCACCATGCCGCCGTAGAAGAACGCCAGACCGGGCGTCATCAACAGCACCAGCGCAGTACTGGCCAGCAACCACGCAGTATCGCCCGCGTCGGGCGCCCCGAAGATCACCTGCCCACGAACTTCGGTGCGCGCTTCTCGGTACGTGCCCGTCGCGCTTCCCTCATGTCCTCGCTGCTCCACGCCGCCTCGAACGCCGCGGCCTGTTCCGGCGTCGGAACGTCGTGTGCTCCATCGTCGTTGAACACCAGCTTGAGATGCTCGAGCGCCAACGGAGCGAGCTCGGTGATGGACTGCGCCCACTCCGTGGCCACATCGACGTCGCCGAGTTTGTTCGCCAACCCGCACGTGTACGCCTGATCTGCGTGCACCCGCTCCCCGCCCAGCAGAATCGTGCGTGCCACTCCCCCGCCCGCGAGCGCCGCCAGCCGTCGGATGGTCCAGTTGCTCACCGCGATACCGAGCCGCGTCGACGGAATCTCGAAGAAGCTGCCCGGCGCGACGACCCGCAGATCGCAGGCGATGGCCAACTGGGTGCCTGCCCCCACGGCCGGGCCGTTGATGGCCGCGACCACCGGAATGGACGCAGACTCGACGGCGAACAGCATCTCCTCGAGGATCTGCCCGAAATGCTCGGGAAACGCATCACCGGTCAGATCCGCGCCCGCGCAGAAGCTGGTGCCCTGGCCGGTGATGACCACGACCCGCGCGCCGTCGTGCTCGGCTTGCTCGACTCCGCGATGCACCGCCAGGCACAGCTCGGAGTTCAACGCGTTCCGTCGATCCGGCCGCTGCAGTTCGATGGTGACGACGTCGCCGTCACGAGAAAGTCCGATCACGACAGCAGAGGTTACCCACCAGTACAGGAATCGACAGTGCGGGGCCTGATCTACTGGTCTGCATGATCGACACTCGGGTCGCCGTCATCGGTGCCGGCCAAGCCGGACTCTCGGCCGGCTATCACCTCCATCGCGCGGGACTGACCGCCGGTGAGGGGTTCGTGATGCTCGACCGTTCGCCCGGCCCGGGTGGCGCGTGGCAGTTCCGCTGGCCCTCGCTGACGTTGAGCACCGTCAACGGGGTGCACGACCTGCCCGGTATGGCCTTCACCGACACCCTCGGCGACGAGCCTGCCGAGACGATCCGCGCCGCCGACGCCGTCCCCCGCTACTACCGCGCGTACGAGGAACGCTTCGAACTGCATGTTCGACGCCCCGTCACGGTGACCGTCGTGTGCGACCGAGAACCCCGATTCCGGGTCGAAGCCGGCGACACCGTCGTCATGGCCGAGGGACTGATCAACGCGACCGGGACGTGGGAGAAGCCGTTCGTTCCGCACTACGACGGTGCCGAGACGTTCACGGGCAGGCAACTGCACACCAAGGATTACCGGACCGCCGACGAGTTCACGGGCAAGCACGTCGTCGTGGTGGGCGGCGGCATCTCGGCCGTCCAACTGCTCGACGAAATCTCCCAGGTCACCACGACGACCTGGGTGACACGTCGACCACCGGTGTTCCGCGACGGCGAATTCGATCACGATGCCGGACGCAAGGCCGTCGCCATGGTCGAGGAGCGGGTGCGGGCCGGCCTGCCACCCGGCTCGGTCGTCTCGGTGACCGGGCTCCTGCTGACGCCGTCGTTGGCCGCTGCTCGCAACCGCGGCGCGCTCGATCGAAAGCCCGTGTTCTCGTCCATCACGGAAGATTCGGTGGTGTGGGAGGACGGGTCGAGTCAGCACGCCGATGTGATCCTGTGGGCCACTGGCTTTCGCAGCGCCCTCGACCACCTCGCTCCGCTGCGCCTGCGCGGGCACGGCGGCGGAATCGTCATGGACGGCAGGCTCACCACCCGGGTGGCCGCGAACCATCGCGTCCACCTGCTCGGCTACGGGCCGTCCGCAAGCACGATCGGCGCAAATCGCGCGGGACGAGCCGCGGTGACGGAGCTGCTCGACACCTTGGGCTGACTTTTCACGGCGAGCCGAGCTGCTCGGTCACGAACTTCGCCAGCGCGCCCAACCGCGCCCGGCTCGGCATGGACGTCGGAACACCCAACGCATCCAACGGTGCCGACGTCACCGGCCCCACGCAGATGGCGGCGACAGGGCCGCGAAGTGCGTCGAGGAAGGCGTCGAGCAGGCCGTTGTCCTTCGCTGTCGAGAGAAGCGAGGCCACCGCCGGGGCGCTGGTGAACGTGACCGCATCCACGCGGCGGTCGATGATCTGCCCCAACAGATCGAGGAGCGGAGCCTGATCGAGAGGGCGGATCCACCGGTACACCGGAACCGGCCGCACATGTGCCCCGAGTTCGCTCAGTGCGGCATCGAGATGGATCGTCGGTTCCCACTCGGTGATCACCCCGTGCAGCTGAACCGCGATGTCCACGCCGGCAACACCTTCGGCGGCGAGATGAGCGGACACTTCCTGCGAGGCCTCGGTGGCCGGGGACCATTCCTCCCGCAGACCGGCACCGCGAATGGCACCGCGCGCCTTGGGGCCTCGGGCAATGATTCGCGAATGTGCCAGAGCAGCAACGAGATCATCGCGGATACCCCAATCCGCGGCCGCGTCGAGCCAGCCCCGGAAACCGATGCCGGTACTGATCACCACGATCTGTGGCGGTCGTTCGACGATGCCCACGGTGGCGGACTTCAGCTCCGAGTCGTCGATCAGGGGCAGAACGTGAATCGCCGCGGCGTGAACGATGTTCGCGCCGCGGCGTTCGAGCATGGTGGCCAATTCGTCTGCACGCCGCTCGGCGGTGAGGGCAACGGTCCTGCCGTCGAGCGAATCGGACATGGGTACAGACTAGGCCCCCTATGTGCACGCTGTGCCCGTGGTCGTTCCGCGGGCTCCACTCCGGACTTCGTAGCCCACTACGAAGTTCCGCTCACATCAGCTGCTGAACTTGTCCGGGTCGGGGCCGGTGCGGCCGTCTGCGGAGTCCAAGGCGTTGATCTGCTGAATTTCGTCGTTGCTGAGCTCGAAGCCGAACACGTCGAAGTTGCTGGCGATGCGCTTCGGAGTGACCGACTTGGGGATCACCACGTTGCCGAGCTGGATGTGCCAGCGCAGGATGACCTGGGCCGGGGTGACGCCGTGTGCCTCACCGATGGTCGCGAACACCGGCTCGTCGAGGATGGTGCCCGATCCCAGTGGGCTCCAGGCCTCGGTGGCGATGCCCTTCGAGGTGTGGAACGCACGCAGCTCTTCCTGGATCAGCCGCGGATGCAGCTCGATCTGGTTGACCGACGGGGTCTCACCAACGGCGTCGATCAGCTTCTCCAGGGTGGGGATGGTGAAGTTGGAGACGCCGATGGATCCGATGCGGCCGTCTGCCTTCAGCTTCTGGAATGCCTTGAAGGTGTCGATGTACTTGTCGCGGTCGAGCTGCTGCCAGTGAATGAGGTACAGGTCGAGGTACTCGAGTCCGAGGCGATCCATGCTGGCGTCGAACGCCTTCAACGTCGAGTCGTAGCCCTGATCGTCGTTCCACAGCTTGGTGGTGACGAACAGCTCGTCACGGGCGATGCCGGATTCTGCGATGGCCCGGCCGGTGCCGGTTTCGTTCTCGTACACCTTGGCGGTGTCGATACTGCGGTAGCCGACCTTCAGTGCCTCGGTCACTGCGGCCTGGGCACCGTCGTCGGGCACCTGCCACACACCGAACCCCAGCTGGGGAATGGACGTGCCGTCGTTGAGCACGATGGTCGGGACAGTACTGGTCTCGGCTGAATACGTCATACGAATGGCAACGGGCGGCACGGTGAATCTGTTCCCATTGCGCCGGAGATACTTGTTCGGTGACCGCAACGCTTCGTATCGATGATCTCGCCGCTTTCCACGGCGATCGCACCCTGTTCTCCGGCCTCGATCTGACGGTGACCGAGGGTGACGTGATCGGGCTCGTCGGGGCCAACGGTGCGGGCAAATCGACCCTGTTGACGCTGCTCGCGGGGGTGGGAACCGCCGATCACGAGGGCGAGATCCACACCAGCCCGCCCGACGCCACGGTCGGCTACCTGGCTCAGGAGCCCGAGCGCATAGCCGGGGAGACGGTGCTGGACTTCCTCGGTCGACGGACCGGGGTGACCGAGGCCGAATCGTCGATGAACGCGGCCGCCGAGGCGTTGGGGTCCAGTGATGAGGACCTCTACACCCCGGCGCTGGAGAAGTGGCTGGCGCTCGGCGGCGCAGATCTGGCGGAGCGAACAGCAAAGGTGCTGGCGGACCTCGGCCTCGAGGTCGACGGCAGCGCATTCATGACGGATCTGTCGGGTGGGCAGGCCGCCCGCGCCGGGCTCGCCGCGATTCTGCTCGCTCGCTACGACATCCTGCTGCTCGACGAGCCCACCAACGATCTCGATCTGGCGGGCCTCGAACAACTGGAGCAGTTCGTCGTCGCGACGCGGGCCGCCATCGTCGTCGTCAGTCACGATCGCGAATTTCTGGCACGCACAGTCACGGGCGTCGTCGAGCTCGATCGAGCGCAGCGTCGCATCGATGTGTACGACGGCAGCTACCAGTCGTATCTGGCGGAGCGGGAAATCGCGCGCCAGCATGCCAGGGAGAAGTACGACGAGTTCGCAGACACCAAGTCCGCGTTGGAGTCACGGGCGCAGATGCAGCGGAACTGGATGGAGTCGGGGGTGCGCAATGCGCGACGCAAGGCCACCGACAACGACAAGATCGCCCGCAAGACCCGCGCCGAATCGACGGAGAAGCAGGCCGCGAAAGCTCGTCAGACACAACGTCGCATCGAGCGCCTCGAAGTGGTCGAGGAACCCCGCAAGGAATGGGAGCTGCGAATGGAGATCGCGGCGGCTCCCCGGAGCGGCACCGTTGTCTCGGTGTTGGGCGGTGCACTAGTGCGGCGATCCGGGTTCACATTCGGGCCGGTGACGACGCAGATCGACTGGGGCGATCGCATTCTGATCACCGGGCCCAACGGATCCGGCAAGACGACGTTGCTGTCGGTTCTGCTGGGCAGGCTCAGCCCGGACGAGGGCACGGCCTCTTTGGGATCCGGGGTCGCGGTCGGCGAAATCGACCAGGCGCGAGCATATTTCGTCGGCGAGGGCACGGTGTCCGACGCCTTGAGCGCTGCAGTTCCCGAGTGGCCGGACGCCGATGTCCGCACCCTGCTGGCCAAGTTCGGCCTGCGCGGCGACGATGCACTGCGGCCGGCGTCGTCGCTCTCGCCCGGTGAGCGAACCCGCGCAGCGCTCGCGTTGCTACAGGCCCGCGGAGTCAATCTGCTGGTCCTGGACGAGCCGACCAACCACCTCGACCTGCCTGCCATCGAACAACTGGAACGCGCGATGGAGAACTTCGAGGGCACGCTGCTATTGGTGACGCACGACCGCAGAATGCTCGACACCGTCCGCAGCACGAGGCACTGGACGATGGCCGACGGGCAGCTGTCGGAACTGTAGGTCGCAGTGAAATCGGGTGCAGCCGACCGCGGTGAGCGCGGTCAGCTGCACCCGATTCACCTCAGCTGAGCAGAATTTCGTTCACCTCGGCGGCGGGATGCATCGGTAGCCCGTGGTGCGTGGCGCTGCCGAGTATCACCGTCCTCGCACTCGGCAGAACGGCATGCACAGCCTCTTCGATCCGAGCGGCGTTGTGCACCCTCCCCTTCCCTGCCAGGACCACGGTGGTGCGCACATCGAATCCCTCGAACGCAGCGGGCTTCGGCCGCTTCGGAACGATGGTCTTGGCCGTCGGGAAATGTGCGGCCCCGAGCGCGAGGACGTCGAGCCAGTCGGAATCCAAAGCCTGGCCATCGGTCTCCCACGCTACGAAGCGTCGCTGTCGCTTTTCGTTGGGAGAAAGCAGAATCGGAATCGCGTGCAGCAGGTACCGCGGACTCATGGAGCCGAAGCAGGCATTGGGATCGAGCAGGGTCAGCGCGTCGACGCGGCTGTCGTTGCGCAGGGCGTACGCCAGCGCGATCATCGCGCCGTAGGAATGGCCGCAGAGCGCCGCGGTTGGCAAGTTCAGCTCATCAAGGACGGCCGACAGCCAACCCAGTAGCTCCTCGACAGAGTCGATGGCGCGTTCCCCGGGCACGCTGCGCCCGACGTCGCCCATGAGGTCCACCGCGTACACCCGATAGTGCCGAGAGAACGCCGCGACGTTGGCGAACCACACGGTCGACGTCGCACCGGCCCCCGGGAGCAGCACCAGGGGCGGGCCGTCGACGGGTCCGCAGGCGTTGATCCGTGTGGTGCCGTGCACCGTATTCGCGTCGATGGCCTGGGTATCAGCCGGCCACTTCTGCAGCACTCGGTCGTAGGCGGTGAAGAATCCGTCCAGCGTCATTGCGACCCTCTATTCTCTCGATGATCGAGATAGTAGACAATAGAGAGACTACTCGTACAGCAACTCCCGAGGGATCGACACATGACCGAACCTGTCGCCGCCGTACATCGGTTGCGAGCGCTCACCGTCGAACTCGATCTCCTCGGCGCAGACTTCGCCCAGAAGCACTCACTTCACCCGACAGACATCCGCGCGCTGATCTGCCTCCTCGATGCCGACCGGGCCGGAACGCGTGCCACACCCGGCTGGCTCGGCGGACAGCTGGGCCTCGAATCGGCATCCGTCACCGCCCTGGTCGATCGAATGAGCAAGCGCGACTTGGTATCACGCGAAGCAGACCCAGCCGATCGCCGCCGAGTACTGCTGCGCGTGACCGCTCACGCGTCGGAACTCGGCACCAGGTTCTTCGGCCCCGTCATCGGCCGAGCAGTCGACGAGCTGGCACGTTTCACACCCGAGCAGCGGGCAACGATCGACGACTTTCTGACGACCATGCACGCGGTGGTCGTGGCCGCTCGCGAACACCAGAGCCAGTAGACACATCGATAAAACTGTTATTACTGGTTGACATATCGTTGGGTTTATACAACACTTCATTGTCATGAGCCCCGTCAAGCGCGGTACCGCGCTCCCGATCTTCAACAGGGTGGGTGTTCTGCGGGCAGAACGAAAGATGAGCCGCGCGCAACTGGCCGAACTCGTCGAAGTGAACCCCCAGACAGTGGGTGCCCTCGAACGAGGCGACCACTACCCGAGCCTCGACCTTGCGATGCGCATCTGCGACGTCTTCGATCTGCCGATCGAAGCGGTGTTCTCGCGCACCGAACTCGGACCGCTCTCCGCCGAACTCTTCCGAAGGGAGAAGGATCGATGACGACACCCGGCTCCGACATCCTCACCCGCTATCAGGCCTATCGCACGCGCCGATTCCTGGAGCACGACGCGAAAACCCATCACTGGCTTCAGAACTGGCGCACCCAGAAACGTCGACGCATACTCGCCGTAATGTTGATGGCGTCCTTGCTCACCCTGTTGGTGATAGCCGTGTGGTCACTCTTCTCCCGGTGGGCACCGATCGCATGGATCCCGGCCACTGTGATGTTTCTCGTCGCCTGGACGATGCTGCAAACCGTGTCCCGTCGCCACAGCGATGCACCGGTGGGAGCACTCGACGAATGGGAAGTGCAGCAGCGCAACGAAGCACGTTCGATCGGCCTCACCGTAACCCAGGCCCTGGTATTGGTGGCACTTCTGGTCTTGATCGTGCTGTCGGGAGCGTACGACAACGAAAATCTGGCTTACGCCGGAGGATTGTGGACGCTCGCTGCTCTGCTTGCAGGTGGATGCGCCCCGGCAGTGATCCTCGCGTGGATCACCCCCGACCCCGATCCCGAGGACGGCTGACCATGAGCGAACGACCCGACATCCTCACCCGCTATCAGGCCTATCGCACCCGCCGATTCCTGGAGAACGACGCCAAGACTCGCCATTGGCTTCCGAAGTGGCGCACACAGCGTCGACGCCAGATCCTCGTGGTAGCTGTGGCCGTACTCCTCTTCGCCTTCTTCGTCGTCAGCATCGGCAGCCTGTTCTCCGAGTGGTTCGCACTCGGATGGATACCGGCGGCACTGCTGTTCATTCCGATCTGGACGGCATTACAGATTGTCTCCGGCCGGCACGGCGACGCACCCGTCGGAGCACTGGACGAATGGGAAGTGCAGCAGCGCAACGAAGCTCGATCCATCGGCCTCACCGTCACGCAGACGCTGGTGATGGCAGCCGCATTCGCGTCCATCTTCCTCTCGGTGTCGTTCGAGGACATGTCCCGGCTCGCCTACGCAGGTGGCGGCTGGACTCTGGCCGCACTGATGACCGGAATCTGCTCTCCAGCAATGATTCTCGCGTGGATCACCCCCGACCCCGAACTCGACGACATCCCGAATTTCGACCAGCAGTAACGACCGAAAGGGCACCATGAGCACCCTCACGATCGACTCCGTCTCCAAGAGATACGGCGACAAGATCGCCCTGGACAACCTGAGTTTCGACGTCCGCCCGGGCGAGCTGTTCGGCTTCGTCGGCAGCAACGGCGCAGGCAAGACCACCACGATGCGCATCGCGCTGGGAGTCCTGTCGGCAGATTCCGGCCAGGTTCTGTTGGGCGGTAAGCCCGTCGACCTCGACGTCCGACGCACCATCGGCTACATGCCCGAGGAGCGCGGCCTCTATCCCAAGATGAAGGTGGGCCCGCAGTTGGCCTACATGGCCGAGCTGCACGGCCTGTCGTCCAAGGACGCCAAGGCTGCGGTGATCCGCTGGACCGAACGACTCGGCATCGACCAGCGCGTCAACGACACCGTCGACGCGTTGAGCCTGGGCAACCAGCAGCGCGTGCAGTTGGCGGCCGCACTGGTGCACGACCCCGCGGTGCTGGTCCTGGACGAGCCGTTCTCCGGCCTCGACCCGATTGCCGTCGACGTCATGAGCGAGGTATTACGCGAAAAGGCCGCTGCCGGAGTGCCGGTGGTGTTCTCGAGCCACCAGCTCGATCTGGTGCAACGCCTGTGCGATCGCGTCGGCATCATCGCCGCGGGCTCGATGAAGGCCGTCGGCACCGTCGACGAGCTACGCGGGTCGGGAGATTCGCAGCTACGCGTCCACGCACCGAACGCCGCACCCGGATGGGCGTCGGGCATCACCGGAGTGAGCACCCTCGGCCACAGCGACGGCGTCACCGTCCTGGGCTTGGCACCCGGGGCCGACGACCAGCAGATCCTGCGGGCGGCACTGGCGACCGGTCCGGTACACGACTTCTCCATCCAGAAACCTTCCCTGAGCGACCTGTTCCGAGAGGCGGTAGTGGCATGAGCTCCCAACTGAACTCCTTCAGCGCTGTGTCCTTGATAGCCAAGCGCGAGTTCACCGTTCAGGTGATGAAGAAGAGCTTCGTCATCAGCAACGCGATCATCCTGGCCGTCATCGTCGGCGGTATCGTCGCGTTCTCGATCTTCTCCGGCAGCGGTGACGAGGAGCGCGACGTCGTCGGCATCGCCGGAGACCAGTCCATCGCGGCCGTGGTCGAAGCAACCGGCGACGCCGTCGGGTCACCGGTCGAGGTCCGTGAGATCGCCGACGCGGCAGCCGCACGCAGCGGCGTCGAATCCGGGGATCTCGACGTGGCGTTGGTTCCGGACGGAACCGACGGTGCGTACACCGCCGTCACCGAGTCCGACCTGACCGGAACGTTGCGCGCCGTCGTCGAAGGCAGTGTTGCAACGCAAGCCACGAATGCTGCACTGGCGCAACAGGGTGTCGATCAGAACGAGCTCGGAGCAGCGACAAGCGCCGCAACGGTCACCGTCGACGCCATCGATCCCCCGGATCCCGAGGCAGGTCAGCGGACCGCACTTGCCCTGTCGGCAGTGTTTCTGCTCTATGCCCAGATCATCGGCTTCGGCATGTACGTCGCGATGGGCGTCGTCGAGGAGAAGTCCTCTCGGGTGGTCGAACTGCTGCTCTCCACCGTCCGCCCCCTGCAGTTGCTGTGGGGAAAGATCCTCGGTATCGGCGCGGTCGGCATCGTGCAGCTTGCTCTCTACGGAATAGCCGGTGTCGGGGCAGGATTGGGTACGGGCGTCCTCACGGTCACGGGTGCTGCGGTGAGCGTCTTCGCCGCAACCCTCGCGTGGTTCGTTCTCGGGTTCGCATTCTTCGCGGTGCTCTACGCTGCGGGCGGGTCGATGGTCTCGCGGCAGGAGGACGTCAACTCGACGACCATGCCGCTGTTGATCCTGATCATGGCGATGTTCTTCGCGGCCTTCTACTCCGTCAGCGATCCGGAGAGCACCCTGGCCAACACGCTGAGCTGGATCCCGCCGTTCTCCGCGATCATGATGCCTCTGCGAATTGCAGCGGGCGTGACCTCGCCGGTGCAGATCGTCGGCTCGGCGGTTCTGATGGTGGTCACCACCGCGATCCTGGCCATGGGCGCGGCGAAGATCTACCAGCGTTCCATTCTTCGGATCGGCAAGACCGTCTCGTGGAAGGAAGCGTTTGCTCGCTAGGGTTCGCTGCGTAGGCTCCCCGATATGAGCCAACGGACATCCGCCGCCGAGATTCTCGACTCCGTTCTCGACGGCGGATCGTTCGTGTCCTGGGACTCCACGCCAGTGGACGTCCATCCTGGGGAGTCCTATCTTCGGGACCTGGCGAGAGCTCGGGAGAAGAGCGGCGTCGACGAGTCGGTGCTGACCGGCGAAGGCACCATCGAGGGTCGACGCGTGGTGATCATCGCGTGCGAGTTCGCCTTTCTCGCCGGATCGATCGGCGTTGCCGCGGCCGAGCGCATCACCTCCGCTATCGAACGCGCAACGGCCGAGAGGCTGCCCCTGATCGCCTCCCCCACCTCGGGCGGCACCCGAATGCAGGAAGGCACACTCGCCTTCGTGCAGATGGTCAAGATCGCCTCGGCCGTCACCGCGCACAAGGCAGCGCACCTGCCGTACCTGGTGTACCTGCGCAATCCGACGACCGGAGGCGTGTTCGCATCCTGGGGGTCGCTTGCTCACGTCACCGTGGCCGAACCCGGCGCACTGATCGGGTTCCTCGGGCCCCGCGTCTATCAGGCGTTGTACGACAAGCCATTTCCCGACGGCGTCCAGACCGCCGAGAACCTCTACCAGCACGGCGTCATCGACGGTGTGGTGCCGGTGGTTGACCTGCGCCACTTGTTGATCCGCGCGCTTCGCGTGATCGTCGACGCCGCCGTGTGGCCCGAGGATGCCGGCGAGGAATCGGTGGACATCCCCGAGACTTCGGCGTGGCATTCGGTGCAGTCGTCCCGCCGCACCGACCGGCCTGGTATTCGGCACCTCATCGAACACACTGCCAGCGAACACGTTCCACTCAGCGGCACCGGACAGGGCGAGGCCGACACCTCGATTCTGTTGTCACTGTGCCGAATACGAGGAACCTCGTGCGTGCTGTTCGGCAACGACCGGAGCAGCAGCACCGCCACCGCCACGATGGGTCCTGCGGCACTACGTGAGGCACGACGCGGCATGCGCCTGGCCGAGGAACTACGCATCCCGCTGGTACTGATGATCGACACCTTCGGCGCTGCCCTCTCCAAGGAAGCCGAGGAAGGCGGCCTGGCACCCGAGATAGCCCGCTCGATCTCCGACCTGGTGACCGTCGATACCCCGACGGTGTCGGTGCTGCTCGGCCAGGGCACCGGCGGCGGGGCGCTCGCACTTCTGCCCGCCGATCGCGTGCTGTGTGCCCAGAATGCCTGGCTCGCACCGCTTCCGCCCGAGGGCGCCAGCGCCATCGTGCACCGGGACACCGCTCACGCCCCGGACATGGCCGAGGCGCAGGGCATCCGCTCGGTCGATCTGCTGCGCGACGGCATCGTCGACGCTATCGTCCCCGAACTCCCCGACGCCGCCGACGAACCGGCCGCCTTTTCCGCCCGGGTCGCCGATGCCATCGTTCGAGAACTGCGCATGTTGTCCACCGTCGACTCCACCACCCGCACGCGATCCAGACTCGCCCGCTACCGCATGCTGGGATGAGCGGCTCCGCCGCATGTGAGCAGAAGTTCGACCCGTGCTACGAGACCGGAGTGGAGCCTGCGGAACGACCGCCGGCTCCGCCGTGCACCTGCGAGGTCACGAGCGCCAATACGTCACCCGCACGCAGGTCGGCGGGAAGCTCCACCGGACCGACACAGCGTCGACCCGGACCGTGCACATCGACCTTGACCACCGGACCCACCGAATGCCGGTTGACCACCACGGCCTGGCGCAGATCCGCGAACTCGGCGTCGACGCCCACCTCGCCGGCAATCACCGAACGCACCCGAGTCACCAGAATCGAACCCCACTGCACCGGAGTGCCCTGCGCGTCCGCAAGATCCTCCAGCGCAACGCCGTCGACGGTGATGCGGCCGCAGACGCAATGCGTATCTGCAGGCCAGAGCGTTGGATCGCACCGCGAAACATATGCGGCACCGAGGGACGGAAGCATGTCGAGAAGTGTCATGAGAGGAAGTCTCACGCCGCGCGGTGGCGTCGAACAGAGGTGTTGACGCAATCTTGACGGCACCCACGGGAAACTTGACGCGCTTTCGTCCCGCGATGCCGCTGACTGTACTCACTGGTACATTCGATTGGGTGATTGCAGACGACGTCTACCGCCGCGGCCGCGCAGGCCTACCCTCGTGGATCTCCGACTACGACGGTCGACGCACCGAACTGCCGATCGCACGCTGGATGGGTGGAGCCCATTCGACGGTCGACGACATCCGGGCCGACGAGGCCTCCATTGCGTTCTGCACCGGCCCCACCCTCGATCTCGGCTGTGGGCCAGGGCGGTTGACCGAGGCACTGACCCGTGCCGGCGTTCCCGCACTGGGGGTAGACACGTCCTCGGTCGCCGTGGAGATGACGAATCACCGCGGTGGGTTCGCCGTGGAACAGGACATCTTCTCAGCACTCCCCAGGGCCGGGCAGTGGTCCCACGTACTGCTCGCGGACGGCAACATCGGTATCGGCGGCGATCCTGCCGCGCTGTTGACGACCGTACGAAGACTGCTGCACGAGAGCGGAACAGCCATCGTCGAAGTCGAGCCGACCCCCGATCTGGACGATCGGAACCGAATGGTTCGATGGGAGACCGGCGACTCGGTGGGCGAGTGGTTCACGTGGGCCAGTGTCGGCGCGGGTGCGCTGTACTCGCTGGCGGTGGCTGCAGGGCTTCGGGTCCGCCGAACCATCGAATCGAACGGCCGAGTGTTCATCGAACTCGCTGTTCACAGCATCGACCGAGGAGCCGAGGGCCCGTGAGCAAGGAGCTGCCGAGAACGGCCAAAGGCAGACGAACCAGAGCTGCGATCGTCGACGCCGCAGCATCGATGATGTACGACCACGGCGTCGCGGGAACCACTCTCGACGACGTTCTCGCCGCATCGGAGACCGGGAAGTCGCAGCTCTACCACTACTTTTCCGACAAGTCGGACCTGGTCGAGGCCGTCATCGCACGTCAACTCGAGCGCGTGCTCGCCGCTCAGCCACGCCTGGCCCACATCGACAGCCTCGACGACATCGACGCCTGGGCCGCCGAGATCGTGCGAAATCACGAACAACCAGGTGGTCCGTTCTCGTGCCCCCTCGGTTCACTCGCTGCAGAACTGAAGAACGACGCGGCGTTCGTTCCCGCCCTGCACGCCGCGTTCCGGCGCTGGGAGCAACCTCTCGAGCAGGGACTTCGTCGCATGATCGACCGGGGCGAACTCGACGTCGCGACCGATCCGGCCGCCGCTGCCGCCACCTTGATCGCCTCACTGCAAGGGGGCATGCTGATCGCCCGCATCGCGGGCGATGTGCAACCACTGCGCGACACACTGAACGCAGCGGTCGCCGCATTGCGTCGACGCGCGACCTGAGAAGCGACGCCGGGACGCACCCTGGCGAAAGCACTCTCGGTGCGCTAACCTCGACTCACTGATTTGTACTACTGGGTACAATCTTGGAGACGGGAACCAGCATGCAACGAATTCCCACGTTCCGAAGCCCGATCCGCGGCGTCTGGTTCACGTCGGTCCTCGCATCCGTCCTGCTCTTCGTCCTGCCGATCGTGACGATCACCGGATTCTTTTCCTGGGCCGCGTACGGCCCTCAGTTCGGCCAGGCCATGCCCGTCGACGTCGGATGGTTACGGATACCGTCGTTCGACTGGCCGACCGAACCCGCCTGGCTCTACCGGCTCACCCAGGGCCTGCACGTGGGACTCGGTCTGGTCATGGTGCCGATCGTGCTGGCCAAGCTGTGGTCGGTGATTCCGAAGCTGATCGAGATGCCCCCGATTCGCAGCGTGGCGCATCTGCTGGAACGAGTGTCGTTGCTGGCGTTGGTCGGTGGCATACTCTTCGAGATCATCACCGGTGTGCTGAACATTCAGTACGACTACATCTTCGGATTCAGCTTCTACACCGCGCACTACTGGGGAGCCTGGGTGTTCGTCGCCGGCTTCGTCGCCCATGTGGTGTTGAAGTTTCCGACCATGGTGACCGCGCTGCGAACCCGCCCGTTCCTCGAGCTGATGCGCATCAGGGTGGCCGACACGGTGCCCGACGCCGACGACGAATCAGGCCTTGCTGCAACCGATCCCGCTCCGGCGACGATCAGCCGCCGCGGAGCACTCACCCTCGTGGGCGGCAGCGCATTGTTCGTCGCCGTGCTGAGTGTCGGGCAGACGACGGGCGGGCCACTGCGCGGGGCAGCTCTCCTGCTCCCCCGAGGGCGTTCGTACGGCAACGGCCCCAACGACTTCCAGATCAATCGCACTGCGCAATCCGCAGGCGTCACCGACGCGCAGACAGGAGATTCGTGGCGGCTGACCGTATCGGCCGGCGGTACCGCCGTAGTACTCACTCGAGCTCAACTCGAGCAGATGGACCTGCATACCGTCGAACTCCCGATCTCCTGTGTCGAAGGCTGGTCGACGGTACAGACGTGGACCGGTGTTCCACTGCGCGATCTGGCGGCGCTCGTGGGCATCGATTCTGCCGATACCGGTGAGGTGCGGTCGCTCGAACCCGTCGGTTCGTTCAATCGCGTCACCTTCGGAGGACATCAGATGATGCATCCCGATTCGCTTCTCGCACTGAAGGTCAACGGGGCCGACCTGTCCCTCGATCACGGCTATCCCGCTCGGATCATGATGCCGGCAATACCCGGAGTGCATGCCACCAAATGGATCGAATCCGTCGAATTCTTCGGGGAGGGAGCATGAGTACGTTTCGGGCGAGGTACGGCGCAGGCCCCGTGCATCTCGCAGTCACGGCCTTCTGTCTCGCCCTGTCCGGAGCGGTGGTCCTGACGATCGGCTTTCCGGCCCTGTGGAACACCGACACGTGGTGGCAGTCCATCGGACTGTGGTTCGTCGGCGCGGCCGTGGTGCACGATGCGATCCTGTTCCCGTTGTACGCGGTACTCGACAGAACTCTGGTTGCTCGACTGGGCAGGTTCGTCAACGCGGTACGCATTCCTGCGCTCGGAGCGGGACTGAGCCTGTTGCTGTTCGCACCGGGGATCTTCGCGCACGGAAGCGAGACATACGAGGCCGCCACGGGTCAGACCCAGGAGCCGTACGCGATGCGATGGCTGTTGCTGGTCGCGGGGATGTTCGCGGCCAGCGCGGCGTTCTACGGCGGCCGCGAAGTACTTCGGAGGCTACGCACCCGCCCCGTTGGCGATAACCCGAAACGGCAGCACGCGCCCAACTAGGCTCGGTGGCATGAGTGGCGAGTATCGGCAGGCCTTCGGAGACAGCGTCGACAACCGGGAGCAATTCTGGCTGTCTGCGGCGGCAGACGTCGACTGGGACACCCCACCGACCACCGCGTTCGACGGCTCGCACTGGTTTCCCGGTGCCCGCCTGAACACCTGTTTCAATGCCCTCGACCGACATGTCGACGCCGGGCACGGCGACCGGACCGCATTGATCTACGACTCGGCGATGCTCGGACAAACCCGCAGCTACACCTACGCCGAACTGCTCGATCGGGTCGCTCGTTTCGCCGGGGTGTTGAGCAGCAACGGCGTCTCCCCCGGCGACCGCGTGGTGATCTACCTGCCGATGATTCCCGAGGCAGTGATCGCCATGCTCGCGTGCGCCAGGCTCGGCGCGGTGCACTCGGTGGTGTTCGGCGGCTTCGCGGCCAAAGAGCTGGCGGCGAGAATCGACGACGCCGAGCCGGTCCTGCTGATCACTGCCGCCGGCGGGTTCGAGCCTGGTCGAGTCGTCGAATACCTCCCCTTGGTGCAGCGCGCCCTGACTCTCACGACGGCGACCGTCCCCGCGGTGATCGTCAAGGCCCGCGACGGCATCGCAGGCAGCCACGACTGGCTGGACTGGGACACCCTCATCGCCGACGCCCCCGCCGCCCAACCGGTTTCGGTGCAGGCGACGGATCCGCTGTACATCCTCTACACCTCGGGCACGACCGGTAAGCCCAAGGGTGTGGTGCGCGACAACGGCGGTCATGCCGTTGCGCTGACGTGGTCGATGCGCAACATCTACGACGTCGGTGCCGGTCAGGTGATGTGGACGGCGTCCGATGTCGGCTGGGTCGTCGGACACTCCTACATCGTCTACGGACCGCTGTTCGCAGGTGCCACAACGGTTCTCTACGAGGGCAAACCCGTCGGAACTCCCGATGCAGGCGCGTTCTGGCGGGTGATCCAGGATCACGGCGTCCGCGCGTTGTTCACCGCGCCGACGGCCTTGCGTGCCATCCGGAAGGTCGACCCACACGCCGCCGAGCTCGAGAAGTACGACACCTCGTCGCTCGAGACACTGTTCGTCGCCGGTGAACGCCTCGATCCCGATACCTACGAGTGGATTTCGCGAACCCTGGACCGCCCCGTCGTCGACCACTGGTGGCAGACCGAAACCGGCTGGGCGATCTGCGCCAATCTTCGTGGCCTCGAACCACTTCCGATCAAACCCGGATCACCGACGGTACCGGTGCCGGGATTCCAGGTCGGTATCCTCGACGCGGCCGGTGCGCCGGTGGACGCAGGCACCGAGGGCAACATCGTCGTGCAGCTGCCACTGCCACCGGGCGCGCTGGTGGGACTCTGGAACGACGAATCACGGTTCCAGCGTTCGTATCTCGACACGTTCCCGGGCTACTACCTCACCGGCGATTCCGGGTACATCGACGCCGACGGGTACGTCTACGTGCTGGGCCGCAGTGACGACGTCATCAACGTGGCCGGCCACCGCCTGTCCACCGGGTCGATGGAGGCCGTGCTGGCCGGTCACCCCGCCGTCGCCGAATGCGCCGTCATCGGAATCCACGACGACCTCAAAGGCCAGCGCCCCAGCGGCTACGTGGTGCTCAAGGCCGGGGAGACCATCACCGAGGATCAGCTGCGTACCGAACTGGTGGCCATGGTCCGCGATCAGATCGGTGCACTCGCGACGTTCCGGGACGTGACGATCGTCGGTGCCCTACCGAAGACCCGCTCGGGCAAGATCCTGCGGAAGACGATGCGGCAGATCGTCGCCGGCGAGGAGTACGGCGTGCCGTCGACCATCGAGGATCCCGCCGTACTCGATGCGCTGGAGAAGTTGCTCGGCAGATAGGCGGCACCAATTCGCGCAACGATGGCCGAAACCCGCGCGCCAGGGGTCGTTCGCGCGAGATAGCGTCGTGCTCATGACAGATCTCGACACCCGTCCCGCCGTCGATTGGCTCGCCCTCGGTGCAGTCACCGTCACGGTGATCTCGTGGGCCTCGGCCTTCGTCGCGATTCGCGGCGTCGGCGAATCCTTCGGGGCGGGCCCGCTCGCGCTGGGTCGGCTGCTGATCGGATCTGTGGCACTCGGCGCGATAGTTGTGGCCAGAAGACAGTGGGTCAGGCCCAACCGCACCCAATGGCTGCAGATCGTCAGTATCGGCGTGTTCTGGTTCGGCATCTACAACGTCGCCCTCAATGCCGCCGAGCAACGCGTCGATGCCGGTACGACGTCGATGATCATTCAGATCGGTCCGATTCTGGTCGCCCTGTTCGCGGGTCTGCTTCTGGGCGAGGGCTTTCCGAAGTGGTTGGTGATCGGTGCGGGCATAGCGTTCGCCGGCGCGGTCATGGTCGGTGTCGTCACGGCGGTGACCACGACGTCGACCACCAAGACCGACGCCGATTTCCTCGGCATCGCTCTGTGCCTGGTGTCCGCGGTGACCTACGCCATCGGAGTGCTGAGCCAGAAGCCGGTGCTGCGCACAATCCCCGGACTTCAGGTGACGTGGATGGCATGCACCATCGGCGCGGCGTGCACGCTGCCCTTCGCACCGGCGCTGCTCGACGACCTCGGGGCCGCCTCGGCCGGTGCCACCGGCGGATTGATCTACCTCGGGCTGGTCCCGACGGCACTGGCCTTCAGCACCTGGGCCTATGCGCTGACGCGGATGAACGCCGGCAAGCTCGGAATCACCACGTACGCCGTGCCACCGATCACGATCACGCTGGCCTGGCTCCTGTTGGGTGAGGTGCCGCATTACCTCGCCGTGGTCGGTGGAGTGATCTGCCTGGTGGGCGTCGGGTTGTCCCGCAAGAGATAGGGGTCACTTCGCAGGCTCCGCTCCCGCGCTAGATCGCCTTGAAGCGGGCGATCGCCACCTCACGCTCGTGCTTGTGGTCGACGATCGGATCCACGTAGTCCTTGGGTCGACCGAACTTCAACGTGTGCACGGCTTTTCCTTCTTCGCCGCGCAGCTCCGGCACCCAGCGTCGGACGTAGTCCCCGGTGGGGTCGAACTTCTCGCCCTGAGTGATCGGGTTGAACACACGAAAGTACGGCGAGGCGTCGGTACCGGTCCCGGCGGTCCATTGCCACCCGTGCTGATTGTTGGCCAGATCGCCGTCGACGAGGTGCTGCATGAAGTAGCGCGCTCCCCGCCACCACGGCAGATGCAAATCCTTGACGAGGAACGACGCCACGATCATCCGCACTCGATTGTGCATCCACTTCTCGGAGTTCAGCTGCCGCATACCGGCATCGACAATCGGAAAGCCCGTTTCGCCCTTGCACCAGGCGTCGAACAACTCGTCGGCGTGCTTGCCCGAGTCCAGTTCGATGGCGTCGAACTTCTTGACGTAGTTCTCCCTGGCACTGTCGGGTCGCTGAAAGAGGATGTCGGCGTAGAAGTCTCGCCAGCAGATCTGTCTGCGGTACGACGCCGCACCCTCGCTGCGGAGCTTTCCCAGGTCGGCCAACATCGTCCGTGGATGAATGGTTCCGTACTTCAGATGCACCGACATCCGGCTCGTCGAGTCGAGATCGGGACGGTTGCGCTCGTCGTCGTACGCCGAGACCTCGTCGAGGAATTCCTTCCACTGCTTCGACGCAGCTGCCTCACCCGCCGCCGCGTCGGATGAATCCTTCTCGGAGGGAATCTTCACTCGCCGAACACCTTTCACCTCGTCCGGGTCGATCCAGTCGACGGAGTCGGCCGATGTGTCCGCCGGACCGCGCCACCCGTGTTCCAGCCACTGGCGCGAGTACGGCGTGAACACCTTGTACGGCTCCCCGTCGTTCTTGACGATCCGCCCGGGGGCGACCGCGTACGGAGACCCGGTCTCGACCAGAGTCACCTTCTCGCCCACACGCTTGTCTCGCTCACGCCCGTACGGACCGTAGTCGGCGCTGATGTGCACGTCCTCGGTGCCGATCGCCTTCGCCACCTTCGGGACCACCGTCTCGGGGTCACCGTGGACGACCATCAACCGGCCGTCGAGTTGCTCGTCGAGTGCCTCGAGCGACCGGAACAGAAAATCCTTGCGCGGTCCGCCGGACGGCTTCAGCAGCCGATCGTCGAGCACGAAGAGCCCGAGCACCGGGTCTCCCGACTCGGCAGCGGCGGTGAGGGTGGGCAGATCCCCCAGACGGAGATCACGGCGAAACCAGACGATCGACATGCTTTCAGTCTTACCCACCGCGGTCCCGAGCAATCCCCGGCTCGACCCTTCGATTCTCAGAGAACCGCCAACCACGACTCACCAAGGCCGCAACAACGACCTCTAGCTTGGGATATACCGAACAGACAAGGAGAACATCATGACGAACACACGCCCCTTCCCCGGTGCACTCTCCCTGATCGACAGCACCTGCACCTTCGAGAAGTACTACGAGCAGCTCTACGCAAAGGCACCCGCACTGGCCTGGTCGCTCGATGCCGACACCGGACGCCGCAGTGCCCTCGAGGACTTCTTCGCCAAGACGCCCGAGGAACGCCGCACCACCGTCGACAGCTGGGTTGCATAGCATTGGTCCGGTGACCGAATCGCCGAGCACCCCCGCCACCGTTCTCGTCGTCGACGACGACGCAGACGTGTTGTCGTCACTGCAACGCGGCCTGCGCCTGTCCGGTTTCACCGTCATCACCGCGTCGGACGGCGCGGAGGCGCTCGGCGTCGTGTCGCGATCGATGCCCCACGCCATCGTGCTCGACATCAACATGCCGGTGCTCGACGGTGCCAGCGTGGTGACCGCGTTGCGCGCCATGGGAAACGACATCCCGATCTGCGTACTCAGTGCCCGCAGCTCGGTCGACGATCGCATCGCCGGACTCGAATCCGGTGCCGACGACTACCTCACCAAACCGTTCGTGTTGGCCGAGCTCGTCGCTCGGATCCGAGCCATGCTGCGTCGTCGCGGCACCGGTCCGGTTGTGCCGGTGGCAGATTCGGGCGCACCGAACTCGGCCGTCGCGATCGGCACCCTGGTGGTCGACATCCCCGGCTATCGCGTCCACCGCGGCGGAGCCGACATCGACCTGACCAAACGCGAATTCGAGTTGCTGGCGATCCTGGCTCGCAACAAGGGCGTCGTTCTCACACGTGAACGACTGCTCGAACTGGTCTGGGGCTACGACTTCGTTGCCGACACCAACGTCGTCGACGTGTTCGTCGGATATCTCCGACGCAAACTCGAGGCCGACGGGTCGCCGCGCATCCTGCACACGGTCCGCGGGGTCGGCTTCGTCGTCCGGGACGCCCCATGAGCTTCTCGCTGCGCGCCCGAGTGGCCGCGGCCACCGCTCTCGGAGCCACCCTGGTGGTGGCCGCCCTCGCGGTGGTCACCTCGGTCGCCATCTCCCGCAACAACGTCAATCAGCTCGACGAACGTCTGACGACGGCCTCGCAGGTGCTGGTCCCGAACTCGTCGACGTTGGAGGCCTTCATCGATCAGCTGTCCGGAGCGTTCGCCGTCACGATTCGCAGTGGCGACATCGTGGTCGCATCGACCCCGACGCGGCTGCCTGCGCTGGCGGCCGGATCCCAGACCGTCGACGTGGACGGTCAACGGTTCCGGGTCTACACGGCAGTATCGACCGTTGTCTCGTCCATCTCCATCTCGATCGGTGTGCCCGCCATCGAAGCTCAACAAGTGACCGACGAGCAACAGAAGCAGGTACTCCTGTTGGGACTGGCCGCGATCGCCGTGTCGACGGGCCTGGGTTGGCTCTTCGGTGGACGGGCCGTGAGACCGCTGGTGACGTTGACCCGTCAGGTCAGTGCCCAGCCACCGACCGCTCCCGAAACCCGCACGGGCGTCACCGAAGCCGACGAACTCGCCGTCGCCATCGGGGGCATGCTGACCAGGCTGAACGAGGCTCAGGAACGCACCAATGCCGCGCTCGACACTGCCCGCGATTTCGCGGCCGTCTCCGCGCACGAGCTCCGCACCCCGCTGACCGCGATGCGCACGGACATCGAGGTGCTCAGAACCCTCGATCTCGAGCGCGCGCAGCAGCAGGAGATTCTGGGCGACCTCGAACGGACACAGGGACGAGTGGAGACGACGCTGACAGCCTTGGAGCGACTGGCGTCGGGTGAATTGTCCAGCGAGGCCGACAGAGTCGAGACCGACATCATCGACATCTGCGACGTCGCAGCCCAGGATGCGCAGCGACTGCATCCGGGCCTCGACATACGGGTCGAGTCCGCCCCCGACTGCGAGATCACGATGCGCGCCCTGCCGACCGGCCTTCGCCTGGCCGTCGACAACGTGATCGGGAACGCCGTTCGGCACGGCGACGCGACGTCGATCGTCATCACCGCCGAGCGCGAGGGCACGACGGTACGCGTCCTGGTCGACGACAACGGATCCGGCGTTCCCCTCGATGAACGCGAGACGGTCTTCGGCCGATTCGAGCGCGGCACCCGAGCGGCCAAGGGCGGCTCGGGGCTCGGCCTGGCGCTGGTGGCTCAGCAAGCCCAATTGCACGGCGGGCGGGCCTGGTTCACCGACAGTCCATTGGGCGGAGCGAGATTGGTGCTGGAGCTGCAGGACAGCTGAAGTACGGCAGTCTTTACGCGGGGGAAACCTGCGGGTCCATCCGATCCGAGGATCATGTACCCATGCACACGTCGTCGGACTTCTTCGTCCCCACCATCGACATCTCACCGTACGTTCTGGACGGTGCCACCGCGGCGGCCGACGGGACCGCCCGGCGCAGCGTCGCGTCGGACATCGATTACGCCTGCAGCACAGTCGGTTTCATGCAGATTCTCGGACACGGGATCCCCGAGGACACCGTGACCGGCCTGGCGTCGGCGATGGATTCGTTCTTCGGACTCGAACCGGCGGCGAAGCGGGCCTACATCTGCCCACCCGAACGCAACCGCGGGTACACCGCTCCGAAGAGCGAATCGCTGAGCCTGAGCCTGGGAGTCGAATCGGCGTCGGGCACGAACGACTGGTTCGAGGCCTTCAACGTCGGGACGGGCGAGGCGAACACCTGGCCCGAGTGCGCGGGGTTCCAGCGCGCCGTCGAACGGTACTTCGCCGAGGCAGCGCGCGTGGCCCGGACGCTGACCACCGTGTTCGCCGACGCACTCGGTGTGGCCCCGACCGTGTTCTCCGACATCACCGATCGCTCGCTCGACACCCTGCGGATGAACAACTACGCGCTGGACCCCGGCCTGCGTGTGCCGGACACCGAGCTCACCGGGATGAGCGAGCACACCGACTACGGATTGGTGACGGTGCTGTGGGCCGATCGAGTGCCCGGTCTGCAAGTTCTCGGCATCGACCGACGGTGGCACGACGTGCAACCCGTCGAGGGAGCGATGCTGGTGAACCTGGGTGATCTGACGGCCCGACTGACCAACGATCGCTGGGTGTCGACGCTGCATCGCGTGCGTCCGCCGATCGCCGACGGAACGATTCAGCGCAGGCGCTCTGCCGCCTTCTTCCACGACGGCAACCTCGACGCGGTGATCGCGCCGTTGCCGTCGTGCATCGAGCCCGGTGACGTGGCCCGGTACGAACCGGTGACGGTAGCCCAGCACATTGCCGCCAAGCTCGCGGGTTCCCGAGGGGGAAAGGCCAACACCTCGGCAACCCGCGAGGCCGAGCGGGTACGCAGCGCCGTCACCTGACCTGCTGGTGCTTCGAGTGCAGTTATTTGACGTCGAGCAGGTCGATGACGAACACGAGCGTCTTGCCGGACAGGCGGTGACCTGCGCCGGCGGGGCCGTAGGCGAGCTCCGGCGGAATGGTGAGCTGACGGCGTCCGCCGACCTTCATTCCGGGGATGCCGTCCTGCCAACCCTGAATGAGTCCGCGTAACGGGAACTGGATGGATTCGCCGCGGTTCCAGGACGAGTCGAACTCTTCGCCCGAATCGAACTCGACTCCGACGTAATGCACCTCCACGGTGCCGCCTGCGACTGCCTCTGCGCCGTCACCCTCGACGAGGTCGACCGTCACCAGGTCCAATGGTGCTGGTCCGGCCTGAAATTCGATCACTGGCTTCGTCACTGAAGTCTCCTGCGGTTGATGCCGGCCCGCCGACGCCGACTGTGAAGCTCTGGGCATATTCCACCTCGACTTTACGTCGTGATGGTCAACCGATCGGAGCTGGCATCAAATTCGTCTGGTATTCGCAGGTCAGCGTGTTGCCGGTTGCGGGGTCGGCCATCTCGACCTTCCACGCGTCGGAGAACTGATTCACCCCGTGATGCATCGAGATGGTGCCCGAGATCAAGACCGTTCCACGCGCGAACAGACCGCGCTCGGTGAGTACGTCGAGCCAGTACTGCGGAGCGAGAAGATCACCGAGAGTTCCGGACTGGATGAGAACTCCGTCGGCCCAACCGGTCAAGGTGATCTCGTCCAGTCGGTCGGCCACCTCGCTCAACCGCCACGCACCGGTACCGAGCACGTCGGGAGCGGCGTTCTTGCTCCATGCGACGCTGTGCACTTCAAGGTCACGGTCGGTGTGGTCGCATGCGACCGTGAGCAGCACGTCGTCGATGGTCTCGCCCAGGATCACCAGAGCCCATTCGGCCTCGCCCGAGGTGCGTCCGTGTTGAACGGCGACGGCATCGGTCTGCTGCGCCAGATACGGCGAGATGGGGTACAGCGCCGGGGTAACCGTGGGAGCCGGCACGCCCAGTTCGGCCAACTCTGCGATGTGCGACGCCACCTCTTCCTGGTTGCGACCGGCATAGCCCGCATTGAGCAGCGCGGTCACTTCTACCGACTCGGTCGTGCCGTCGGGCAACGTGAATGTGAGCATCAGTAAGGACCCTCTCCTCGTAAATTAATTGTTTCCGATGCGCCCAAAGCCTTGCGCATACGTCTTGTATACAGCAAGTATGGAGCACGTACAACGGATAGAGTGATCCCAGGCACATAAAGGAGTCGTCATGACCGAACCAGTTTCGGTGGATAGAAAAGGCCTGGCCAAGGCCTTTGCCGCCAGCCTGACCGGAACGGCGTTGGAGTGGTACGACTTCGCCGTCTACTCGGCCGCAGCAGCGCTGGTGTTCCCGCTGGTCTTCTTCCCCGACAGCGATCCGCTGACCGGCACATTGCTTGCCTTCTCGACCTACGCGGTCGGATACATCGCCCGTCCAGTAGGTGGATTCGTCTTCGGGCGACTCGGCGACGTCATCGGCCGAAAACAACTTCTCGTCATCACCCTGCTGTTGATCGGCGTCACGACGTTCGCCATCGGTTTGATCCCCGGATACGACACCATCGGCATCGCGGCCCCGATCATCCTCGTCACCATGCGCTTCTGCCAGGGCGTTGCCGTCGGCGGCGAGTGGGGCGGAGCCGTTCTGCTCTCCAGTGAATACGGCGATCCCCGCAAGCGCGGCTTCTGGTCCTCCGCAGCGCAGATCGGACCACCGGCGGGCAACCTGCTCGCCAACGGCGCACTGGCAATCCTGACCCTGTCGCTCACCGACCAGCAGTTCGAGTCCTGGGGATGGCGTGTTGCATTCCTGTTCTCGGCCGTTCTCGTCGGTTTCGGTCTGTGGATCCGCTTGAAGCTCGAGGACACCCCGGTGTTCAAAGCACTTCAGGAGAGCGGCGATCGCTCGGAAGCCCCGATCAGCGAAGTGTTCAAGACGGAACTGCGACCACTGGTGGCAGGCATCATGTCCCGCGTCGCACCCGACGTCATCTACGCACTGTTCACGGTCTTCTCGATCACCTACGGAACTCAGAAACTGGGCTTCGAGCGCAGCGAGGTGTTGACGGCAATTCTGGTCGGATCGGCCTGCCAACTCGGCTTGATCCCGCTGGCCGGAGCGGTCTCCGACCGCATCAACCGACGCCTGGTCTACGGCGTCGCGGCCGTGGGCGGCGTTGCCTGGAGCGCGATCTTCTTCCTCGTCATCGGCGGTGGATCCCTACCGCTGCTGATCCTCGGCGTCGTCGTCGGCCTGGCGTTCCACTCGTTCATGTACGGACCGCAGGCCGCCTTCGTCACCGAGCAGTTCAGCGTTCGACTCCGCTCGACCGGCAGCTCGTTGGCGTACACGATCGCCGGAGTGTTCGGTGGAGCGATGGCACCGCTGATCTTCGTGTACCTGCTCGACAAGACCGACAGTTGGGTACCGATCGCCGGATACATCGTCATCGTCGGCGCGGTGACGCTGGTCGGCCTGGCACTGGGACGCAACCCCGACCCCACCGAGGACGAGCACTACGTGCTACTGAATCAGGAACACGAAAAGGCTACGCGCGCAGCAGAGTCTGAAGTGTGACCTCGAGGTGAGCGTCGATCTTCTCGTGCACCAGGCCCTCGTCGCCGACACTCAGTGCGTCGATGATGGCCTGGTGCTCGGCGCACACGCGGTGCTGCCGGTTGGCCGCGGTGAACAGAGCGCTCAGACCGACCCGCAGCTGCCGAGCACGCAGACCCGCGTAAGTGCGGGAGAGGAGATCGCTGCCCGCCGAATCGATCAAACTCTGATGGAAGGTCCCGTCCCAGTCGATGAACTCCTTCGGCGCATCGGCACTGTCGGAGTTCATCAGCAATTCCTGCTGTTCGAGCGCATGCTGCATCGCCTCGATCGGAGCGTCCCCGGCGCGCAGCGCACGGGTGGCCGCATGCCGTTCGAGAACGCCGCGCAGATCCATCAGTTCGGCGATCTGCCGTCCGGACATGGCCGGCACATGCGCGCCGCGCTTGGGCACCATCTCGACCAGTCCCTCGGACTGCAACATCAGCAGCGCCTCACGCACCGGTGTCCGCGACACTCCGATACGCGTCGCGAGCTCCTGTTCGTTGAGAAACGTGCCGGTGGCCGCCGGTGACGACAACACCTGATCGCGTACGAACAGATATGCCTTGTCCCTCCCCGACAGTGGTTGCATACGATATGTATACCTGTCTTCCCCCGACGAAACCAGGAGTCAGACCGTGAGCTCGACTATCCGCATCAGCCTGGCCCAGATCACCAGTGGCGAACACCCCACCGAAAACCTCGAACTCGTCGACACCCACGCCCGTGCCGCCGCACACGCCGGTTCGGACGTCGTCGTGTTCCCCGAGGCGACCATGCGATGCTTCGGCGGACCCATCAGGAAAATCGCGGAGCCTCTCGACGGCGAGTGGGCGAACGCCGTGCGCTCCATCGCCTCCGACGCCGGCATCACCGTCGTGGCCGGAATGTTCACTCCAGCCCCGGACGACAGGGTGACGAACACCCTGCTCGTCACCGGGCCCGGCATCGACGCGAGCTACGACAAGATCCACCTGTTCGACGCATTCGGATTCGCCGAATCCGATACCGTCGCACCGGGTTCGGATCCGCTCGTGGTGGACATCGCCGGAGTTCGAGTGGGCTTCGCGACCTGCTACGACATCCGATTCCCCTCGCTGTTCCAGAAACTCGGCGACCTCGGAGCAGAGGTCGTCGTGGTTCCCGCGTCGTGGGGATCGGGTGACGGCAAGGTCGAGCAATGGACCCTGCTCGCTCGCGCACGCGCGTTGGACTCGACCACCTTCATCGCAGCCTGCGACCAAGCCGAACCCGCTGCCGCCGAGGGTAATGCGCCGTTGGGCGTGGGACACAGCATCGTCTGCTCCCCCACCGGCGAGATTCTCGGTCAGCTCGACGCGACACCGGGCATGCTGACCATCGACATCGACACAGGACTGGTCGACGCCGTACGCAAGACTCTGCCGGTGTTGGAGAACCGCAAGCACTTCGACGCCTGACGGGGCCGCGAACTCGAAGTCAGGGACGAAGAACCGCCGAATCTCGTCCCTAACTTCGAGTTCGCAGTTATATCGAGGAACTAGCCATTTTGGCTGCACAACTGCGAACTCGGCAGGACCAACGACAACGCCGCCGGCTCCCGAGGGGAGCCGGCGGCGTCGTAGTACAGCGGGAGCTAGCGGGAGCCGACGTCCTGGTAGTCGCGCTCGGTGTAGCCGGTGTAGATCTGGCGCGGACGGCCGATCTTGCCGGTCGTGTCCTCGTTCTGCTCGCGCCAGTGCGCGATCCAGCCCGGGAGACGGCCCATCGCGAACAACACCGTGAACATGCGCGGCGGGAAGCCCATCGCGCGGTAGATCAGGCCGGTGTAGAAATCGACGTTGGGGTAGAGCTTGCGCTCGACGAAGTAGTCGTCGGTCAGCGCGGTCTCCTCGAGCTTGAGAGCGATCTCGAGCAGTTCGTCGCCGTTGCCGAGCTTGCCGAGGATCGTGTGCGCAGTTTCCTTGACCAGCGTCGCGCGCGGATCGAAGTTCTTGTACACGCGGTGCCCGAAGCCCATGAGCTTGACGCCGTCTTCCTTGTTCTTGACTCGACGCAGGAAGTCGGTGGCGTCGCCGCCCTCGGCCTTGATCTTGTCCAGCATCTCGAGCACGGCCTGGTTGGCTCCGCCGTGCAGCGGGCCCCAGAGCGCGTTGATGCCGCCGGAGATCGAGGTGAACAGGTTGGCCTGCGAGGATCCGACGAGTCGCACCGTCGAGGTGGAGCAGTTCTGCTCGTGGTCGGCATGCAGGATGAGCAGCATGTCGAGTGCCTTGACGATCTCGGGATCCACCTCGTACGGCTCGGCCGGGAAGCCGAACGTCAGGCGCAGGAAGTTCTCGACCAGGCTCTTCGAGTTGTCCGGGTACAGGAACGGCTGACCGACGGACTTCTTGTAGGCGTACGCCGCGATGGTCGGCAACTTGGCCAGCAGACGGATGGTCGACAGCTCGACCTGCTCCGGGTCGTTGGGGTCGAGCGAGTCCTGGTAGTACGCCGACAGCGCGTTGACGGCACTCGACAGCACCGGCATCGGGTGAGCGTTGCGCGGGAACCCGTCGAAGAACCGCTTGAGGTCCTCGTGCAGCAGAGTGTGCCGACGGATCTTGTCGGTGAACTTCTCGAGCTGAGCCTCGGACGGTAGCTCCCCGTAGATCAGCAGGTAGCTGACCTCGATGAACGACGACTTGCCCGCAAGCTGTTCGATCGGGTATCCGCGGTAGCGCAGGATGCCTGCGTCACCGTCGATGTAGGTGATGGCCGACTTGGTCGACGCGGTGTTGACGAACCCGCCGTCCAACGTCGTGTAGCCGGTGGTGGCCAGCAACTTTCCCAGCTCGATGCCGTTGTTGCCTTCGGAGGCCTCGGCAATCGACATGGAGTATTCGCCACCGGGATAGGTGAGGGTGGCTTTGGCATCATTCTCAGCGGGCACGAATGGTCCCTCTCGAACTCGTGTAACGGACACGTACTTGAAGCGGACAGTTCTAACGTCGATAGTGAAACTAGTCTCTCGACGCCTCGGACGCCCACGGAGGGTCGGCACCGGGTCGAGAAACCGTGATTGCCGCCGCTTTCGCGGCGAAATCGAGCGCTTCCCGCCAATCTTGCTTGCTCATCTCTTTCACCGCGTTCGATGTGATAATGCTCTCCTTCTGCAGAAAGCTGAGCAGAGCCCCGTGCACGGTGTCACCTGCGCCGATGGTGTCGACGACGTCGACCGCAACTCCCGGTACCGAGATCTCCTCGGCTGTGACAATTCCTGTACCCGACGTCTCCTCGGCTGCGGTGAAGACCGAGATTCCGTTGCCGCCGCGGGTCATGACCACTGCGGTGACACCCGACGCGAGCCAGTCGTCCACCGTTGTGCCCTGGGTTCCGAGCCCCAACCAATGCGAGTCGTCCTCGGAGACCTTGAGGATGTCGATGCTGGGCAACCACGAACGGAAACGGTCGCGGAACCCGTCGGCGGTGATGTCTCCGCTGGTGCTGTCGATCGCGGCAGGCCGGATGTTGGGGTCGAGCATCGTGAGCTTGCCCGCCGCCCGGGCGCGGTGCAGCAGGCCCGCGTACATCGACGCCCCGGGTTCGTAGAGCAGTGACAACGTGCCGAACGAGAGCACGCTGATCTCGTCGGGTAGATCGCCGGGATCGGCAACGAGACGATCGGCGGTGCCGTCGGCGTAGAACGAATACTCGGCACTGCCGTCGTCGGCGAGGGTGGTCATCGCCAAGGTCGTCGGCTCGTCGCCGCGCTGCACCCACGTGGTGTCCACACCCGCGTCGCGCAGACTCGCCAGGATCTGCTCGCCGAACGGGTCGCGGGAGATACGGGAGAGATACGCGACGGGCGAACCGAGTCGACCGATCGCGACGGCGACGTTGAACGGCCCGCCGCCGAGTTTCGGCGAGAGCAGCGGCCCCTCGTGCACCGGGACCAGATCGACCAACGCCTCGCCGCACACCAGAATGGTCACTTCTCGTACCTCATTCCCCAGGTGCCGGACCAGGTTCGTCCCGGATCGAGCACGATCAGATCGATTTCGGAGTTCAGCGCATCGGGCGGGCACGTCATCGGCTCGATCGCCAACGCCCGGCCGCGCTCGGGATATGCCTGATCGTTGGCGGGATCGGCAGTGAACACCTGCACCCATCCGAAGCTGCTGTCGGTCCACAACACCGTCGCAGTGCCGTCCGGGCCGCGCAGTACGTGGTTCGCTCGGCCGTCGGCCTCGGGCAACGAGGCGCTGAACGGGGTGTCCAGCTGCACGCCCTCCAGGGCTCTCGGCTGCCGGAAGTCGTACTCGGTATCGGCCGTCGGCACCGAGTTGCCCACGGGCAGATTGCGTACCGGATCGAGCGGCAGCCGGGTTCCCGCGGACAGCTCGAGGGTGCACTCGTCGAGCGGCACGTCCCCCACCCGGACGAAGGTGTGAAAGCCCATCCCGTACGGCGCGGGCGAGTCACCGGTGTTCTTCGCCGACGCGGTGACGGTGAGACCGTCCTCCGACAGCTCGTGCACCACGGTCACCGTGATCGAGAACGGCCAACCCTGATGCGTTCCGATGTCCACGCTCTGCTCGACGCGAGAGTCGGTGTGCTCCACGAGAGTCCACGCCACGCGTCGAACGAATCCGTGACTGGCGTTGTTGCGAGCCGGCTCGGAGATCTCCATCCGATGCTCGACGCCTTCGAAGGTGAACGTCCCATCGGCCGTCCGATTGGGCCACGGGGCCAACACCAGCCCCGCCGACAACGGCGGCTTCGAGCCCGCCTCCCACGTCTCGGTGAGCGCTGCGCCGTCGTATTCGAGCGCCCGAAGGCCCGCTCCGACGGCAGCGATGTCTGCCCGATACTTGCCGCTCGTCAACGAGTACGTCTGCGCGTCAGCCATGAGAGTCATTCTTCACCACCGCACCCACGCGATACCGAATGAATGCAGGAAGAGCCAGCGCGGCGATCGAGACGCCGATGACGACAAGAACCCCGCCGCCGGCAGCAGCCGCCGCCGTACCGACGGATGCGGCCGCTGCGCCGTGCAGTACGTCGCCGATGCGCGGACCTCCCGCAACGACGACGATGAACACACCCTGCAGTCGACCGCGCATCTCGTCGGTTGCGACCTGTTGGAGCATCGTGCTGCGGAACGCCGCCGAGATCATGTCGGCTCCACCGCCGAGGGCCAGGAACGCCAATGCGAACCACAGGGCGACAGTGGTGGCCCCGTCGGTGGCCGCGCCGACGGCCAGACCGAAGCCGATCATCGCCGCGCCCCACACGACGATGCAGATGAGCACCGCCAGCCCCTGCCTGCGTACTCGGGGCAACCAGCCGGAGAACACGCCTCCCACCACCGCGCCCGCGGACATCGCGGCGAACAGCATGCCGAGCACCGGACCGCCCGACGCGGGATCGCCGAAGCTCTCGTGCGCGATCTGCGGGAACAGCGCGCGGGGCATACCGAACACCATCGCGATGATGTCGACGACGAACGAGGCCAGCAGCACCTTCTGCGTCGCGAGGTAGGCGAAACCGTCGAACACCGAACGCAATCCGGCGCGCTGCCCCGACTTCGCCGGCGGAATCCCCGGCAGCCGGATCACCGCCCACAGGGTGGCGAACAGTGCGACGGTGTCGATCAGATAGAGGGTCTCGAGTCCGATGTAGTAGATGAGGATGCCTGCGCTGAGCGGTCCGGCGATGGCACCGAAGTTCATCACCGTCATGTTCAGCGAATTCGCAGCGGGCAACTGCTCGGCAGGCAGGATCCGCGGGAGAATCGCGCTGCGCGTCGGCTGGTTGACCGCGAAGAATGCCTGCTGAACGGCCAACAGCACCAGGATGATCCACACATTGTTCAGGTCGAGAAACGCTTGCAACCAGAACAGCGCCGACGTACCGATCAGGCCGCAGGTGGTGATCATCAACAGGGTGCGGCGGTCCATCACGTCGGCCAACGCTCCACCCCACAGGCCGAAGACGATGAGCGGCACCAACGCGAACACACCGGTGAGGCCCACGTAGGCCGAGCTGAGCGTGATCTGAAAAACCTGTTGCGGCACAGCAACAATGGACAGTTGGGCACCGATGACGGTGACGATGTTCGCGAGCCACAACCGCTTGTAGGCCGGAGTCGTCAGCGGAGTCGTATCGGCAAGAATGCCGCGCAATCGGCTCACGGCTGCAGACGCTCGATCACACCGCTTGCCACCGTCAGGCGAATTCGGTTGTGCATGCGGCTCGTTCGGCCCTGCCAGAACTCGACCGTCTCCGGCTCGACGCGAAAACCGCCCCAGTTCGGCGGAACCGGCACGTCGATTCCGTCGAACGTCGCGGTGACCTCGGCCAGTCGCGCAACCAGATCCTCCCGCGAGCCGACCGGTCGCGACTGCTCGGACGCCCATGCCCCCAGCTGGGAGCCCCGGGGCCGCGTGCGCCAATACGCCTCGGTGGTCTCGGCATCGACCTTGACCACCGGGCCGCGGACGGTGAGCTGGCGGGCAATTCCGATCCACGGGAACGTGATCGACGCATACGGCGTCGCGGTGAGCGCACGGCCCTTGTCCGAGTCGTAGTTGGTGTAGAAGACCACACCGGACGCGTCGAAGTCCTTGCACAACACGGTGCGGGTGGCGGGTCTACCCGACTCGTCGACCGTCCCCAACACGATGGCGTTGGGCTCGGGCAGATTCGCGGCCATCGCGTCGGACAACCACTGCTGCGCCAGCGAACACCACCCGCCCGCCAGAGCATCGACGTCCAGGTCCTCGGGCTCTCCGTAGTCCACCCGCATGTTCGCCAGGCGCTGTTCATCTGCAGACACAAGCCCAGACGCTACTCCCGCGTCGATCCCGGCTATGGTTCTGACGAAGTACGCCCGGATGCGGCGCAGAGCCGGGTGCAGTTGCGACGAGGGAGTCCACAGGCCATGGCTGTTCAACGAGTTCCCGAGGATTTCGTCCCCGGTCTCGAAGGTGTCGTCGCGTTCACCTCCGACATCGCCGAGCCCGACAAGGACGGCGGCGCATTGCGCTACCGCGGCGTCGACATCGAGGAACTCGTCGCGCAGAACGTGACGTTCGGTGATGTCTGGGCCCTGCTCGTCGACGGTGAGTTCGGACGAGGACTCCCGCCGGCAGAACCCTTCCCACTGCCGATCCACACCGGCGACGTCCGTGTCGACGTCCAGGCGGGTCTGGCGATGCTCGCTCCGATCTGGGGATACCAGCCGATACTCGACATCGACGACTCCACCGCTCGCGACAACCTCGCCCGCGCGTCGGTGATGGCCCTGTCCTACGTCGCCCAGTCCGCTCGCGGTATCTACCAGCCCGCAGTTCCGCAGACCCGCATCGATCAGGCCGCAACCGTCACCGAGCGATTCATGGTCCGGTGGAAGGGCGAACCGGATCCCGCTCACGTCGCCGCCATCGACGCATACTGGGTCTCGGCTGCAGAGCACGGCATGAACGCCTCGACGTTCACCGCACGCGTCATCGCCTCCACCGGCGCAGACGTCGCCGC
Source organism: Rhodococcus sp. 15-725-2-2b (assembly GCF_002259075.1). Lineage (NCBI taxonomy): Bacteria > Bacillati > Actinomycetota > Actinomycetes > Mycobacteriales > Nocardiaceae > Rhodococcus > Rhodococcus sp. 15-725-2-2b. The sequence continues at coordinate 400,245 of NZ_NPFL01000004.1, forward strand.
CTGCCTGTCCGGTGCCATCGGTGCGATGTCCGGACCGCTGCACGGCGGTGCACCCGCCCGCGTCCTGCCGATGATCGAAGAGGTCGAGAAGACCGGCGACGCACGGGCTCTGATCACCGGAATCCTGGACCGCAAAGAGAAGCTCATGGGCTTCGGGCACCGCGTCTACCGCGCCGAGGACCCGCGCGCCCGTGTTCTGCGCGCCACGGCGAAGAGACTGAACGCACCGCGCTACGAGGTCGCCGCAGCACTCGAGCAGGCGGCGCTGACCGAACTGCGCGAACGCCGCCCCGATCGAGCCATCGAAACCAACGTCGAATTCTGGGCCGCGGTGATCCTCGACTTCGCCGAGGTACCGGCGCACATGATGCCCGCCATGTTCACCTGTGGACGTACCGCGGGCTGGTGCGCGCACATCCTGGAGCAGAAGCGCCTGGGCAAGCTCGTCCGACCCGCTGCCCTCTACACCGGCCCCGAACCGCGGTCACCCGAGTCCGTCGAAGGCTGGGACCTGATCCGGTAGTCGAAGCTGGTATGGCACCCGACTACCCTGTAAGGGCCATATTCCATCGACGCTAGGACGCGCTACTCCATGGCCGAATTGCCGATCATTCCCGCCGATCTCCTGCCCGCCGACGGACGCTTCGGCTGTGGCCCGTCCAAGGTTCGCCCCGAGCAGCTGCAATCCCTGGTCGATGTCGGCGCTTCCGTGTTCGGCACCAGCCATCGCCAGAAGCCCGTCAAGGACGTCGTCGGACGTGTGCGCAGTGGTTTGAAGGATCTGTTCTCCCTCCCCGAGGGTTACGAGGTCGTCCTCGGCAACGGCGGCACCACCGCATTCTGGGACGCAGCTGCATTCGGCCTGATTCGCGAGAAGTCGCTGCACCTGACCAACGGCGAGTTCAGCTCGAAGTTCGCCTCGGTGGCCAAGAACAACCCGTTCATCGGTGATCCGATCGTCGTCAAGGCAGAGCCGGGCAGCGCGCCCGAGCCCACCTCCGACCCGTCCGTCGACCTGATCGGCTGGGCGCACAACGAGACCTCGACGGGCGTGGCCATTCCGGTCAGCCGTCCGGCCGGCTCCGAGAACGCCCTCATCGCGATCGACGCCACCTCCGGCGCAGGCGGTCTCCCGGTCAACGTCGCCGACTCGGACGTCTACTACTTCGCTCCGCAGAAGTGCTTCGCCGCCGACGGTGGCCTGTGGGTCGCGCTGATGAGCCCCGCCGCGCTCGAGCGCGTCAGCGAGATCGCCGCCACGGATCGGTGGGTCCCGGACTTCCTGTCACTGCCGATCGCCGTCGACAACAGCAGCAAGAACCAGACGTACAACACCCCGGCCGTGGCGACACTGTTGCTCTTCGCCGATCAGATCGAATGGCTCAATTCGCAGGGCGGCCTCGACTGGGCCACCAAGCGCACCGCCGATTCGTCCTCACGCCTGTACGACTGGGCCGAGAACAGCGAATTCGCAACGCCGTTCGTCACGAACCCGGATCACCGCAGCCAGGTCGTCGGCACCATCGACTTCGACGAGAAGGTCGACGCAGCCCAGGTTGCGAAGATCCTGCGCGCCAACGGCGTCGTCGACACCGAGCCGTACCGCAAGCTCGGCCGGAACCAGTTGCGTGTCGGTATGTTCCCGGCCATCGAGCCGGACGACATCACCGCACTGACCAAGAGCATCGACTGGGTCGTGTCCACACTGAGCTAGTTGGCAGGGCAGGAGTGGAGCCTGCGGAACGACCATTCCCAGCAAGCTCACAGCTCCGGCGCTCCCTTCGAGGCCTACACTTGCTATCAAGTAAGCAAGCGTAACGACCTCGGAGGGAGCGCTCGTATGTTCAGGCTCCTGACCGTCGCGCTGCGGATCCGCGTGACACTGGTCTACTGCACCCTCGCGGTGGCAGGCACGGTAGCGCTCGGCCAGATCGGGCCGCACGATCGCTGGCACGTGCTGCATGCGGCGAGTACCAACCTGCACAATCTGACCGACGGTCACCTCGCCACTGTCGTCACGAGCGTCTTCCTCACCGAGGGTCGGGTGAACTGGCTGTGGTTGGCCGCGGTCGCCGTGCTGTTCGCCGTCGCCGAATGGGTCTCCGGCTGGCGACGCTTCCTTCTCACCTTCGGCACCGGACATGTCGGTGCCACTGCTCTGGTGGCAGTCGGCCTGCTCATCGGTATTCACAACGACTGGCTCGCGGACTCGCTGGCGATGGCCGTCGACGTCGGTGTCAGCTACGCGGCAGCAGCGGTCGGAGGGTCGATGATCCGGTACCTGCCGATGCCGTGGCGTGCCGGCTGGGCCGCACTGTGGATCGGCGTCGTCACGATCAGTGGAGTGTCCGATCCGTCCTTCACCGCCGTCGGGCACGCGATTGCCCTGACCATCGGTTTCGGCCTGGGTGCCCTCTACCTGCGCAGGGACGCATCGGCGTTGTCGCACAGAGCAATCGACGCAAGATCGACCGAATGGGTGCAGCCGAGCCCGCAGCTGTCTACCCTCTGACAGGGAAACGATCGTCGGCAGAAGCGATGCGTGTCGAACACCCGCCGAATACGGCAGGTGAACTAGGCTCGAACTCGACGGTATCGCGAGCCGGCGCGATGAGGAGGTCAAGGTGCGAGACTTACGTGTGGTGGGTCTCGAGGCCGACGGAAAGTTCGTTGTGTGCGCAGATCCCAAGACCGGCGACAGATTCCGGCTTCCAGCCGACGACAAGCTCCGCGCGGCCTCACGCGGTGACATCGCTCGACTAGGACAGATTGAGATCGAAATGGACAGCTTGCTTCGGCCGAAAGAAATTCAGGCCCGCATCCGCAGCGGAGCGACCATCGAACAGGTTGCCGCCGACTCCGGAATGGCCATCAGTCGCGTCGAGGTGTTCGCTCACCCGGTGCTGCTCGAACGTTCGCAGGCCGCGTCGATGGCCCAGGCCGGTCATCCGCTGCGCCACGACGGCCCGGCCGTGCAGACCCTGCTCGAGATCGTCACCCTCGCCTTCCGCGCTCGCGGGCACAACCTCGACGACGCGGAGTGGGACGCCTGGCGCGACGAGGACAGCAAGTGGGTCGCACAGCTGAAGTGGCAGGCGGGCCGCACCACCAACAAGGCGCACTGGCAGTTCCTGCCCGACGGCCACGGCGGCACCATCGCGCCGCTCGACGACACCGCCCACGAACTGATCGATCCCGACTTCGGACGCCAACTGCGCGGCCTCGCACCGGTGCGCGCACTGACGTCCGCCGAGGATGACGATCAGGCCTCGCAGCAGAGCTTCGACGAGTACTACGGCACCACCGCCGACAGCGAACTCGACGCCGAGACCATCGAGGTCGAGGTGGACGATGCGCCGACTCCCGAGCCCGAGCAGCCACGCGAACCGGTGGCCAGGGAGCCGAGGCCCGCACCCAAGCCTGCCGCCGGTCACACCGGCGGCAAGGACAAGCGGGGCAAGCCGGCCATGCCGTCGTGGGAGGACGTGCTGCTCGGCGTTCGCAGCAGCGGCCACAACTGATCTCTTCGACGGCCGATTTGCCGCTCGGTGACAGATTGCCGACGCTCACACCGTAGGCTTTCGACGGAGCTTACGGAGAGAGAGGTGCCGGTAGTGGGGGCCAAAGCATCAACGATCTGGTACGTGGACGCACCGGATCCCATTTCGGTACTCCGAGAAGCCACCACCTCGGACTGGAATGCTGCGAGCGCACTCGTCGGACGTCTGTACCCCCACCTGACGGCAGTGCCTCTCGGACAGGGTCCGATATCGACATCGGCAGGCGTGGACGACGATCACGTCTTCATCGGTTGCTACCCCGGCGTCACCGTGGTCTGCGGATCGAACCTGTCGGTGCCGACACCGTCGACGCTTCCCGAATCCTTCACCCGCCCTCTGGCGTCCGAACACACCTACCTCGTCGCCTCGGATCCCCAGCACGCCTGGGGTGCGTTCGCGTACTGGGAGCGCGGTGAATTCCGCCGATCGTTCAGCGCCACCCCGGTGTACATCTACGAGGACGCCGGCCTGCCACTGGTGTGGGAGCGATCGTTCTGGGCCGGTGAGCATCCGCTGATCTATCCGCCCGGAGTGATGCCGGATCCACAATCGCTGCCGTTCCACCCACAGGAATTCGCCGAGGCGGCCAACGCCGAGTGGCTCGGATTCCGCTACACCGGCGCGCCGCACGCGGACGAATTCGATCCCGACACCCTGCCGGTCTGCGGCTTCACGATGTACGTTCCCGGACAGGAGCCGCCGCCACCGAACCGGAGTGCGAACGGCCGTGGCGCACAGGAACCGATGCCCGACGCCCCCGACGAACAGGCACCGCGTCCGAAGAAGCGTTGGTTCTCGCGCAAGTAGATGCGGCAGGGCCGTCCTGGGTGCCGGCGAACGTCAGAACGCCAGCGCCGCCAGTGCCACGAAGCTGAGGATGGAACCGATACCGGCTCCGTACACCGCCCAGCGCCACACCGGTATCGCGAGCCACCGCATGACCGTCGGAGCTGCACCCGCGACGACGATAATGTTCAGACCGAGTGCGAGCAGTGGATGAATTCTGGCCAGCTCCAGACCGAACGTCGTCAGTGCCACACCCACCAGCGCCGCCGAGATGACGGCGATCGGGACTCCGGTCCAGCGGACGCTCGGGTCGTGGTCGTTCACGTCAGGCGCACACGTTCGTAGAACCCCATCGCCGCGGCCGTCGCCACGTTCAGCGAATCGGTGCCAGGGGCCATCGGAATCCGCGCGCGAATGTCCGTTGCTCGCATGGCATGTTCGGTCAGACCCGGCCCCTCGGCACCCAGCAGCAGGGCAACCTTCTCCCCCGTCATCGCCGTCGCCAACGACACCGCCGCCGGGTTGGGCGTCAACGAGATCAGCTGAAACCCGTGCGCGCGAACACGATCGAGGCCACGGGGCCACTCGGGCACCTTGGCGAACGGCACCCGCAGCACATGTCCCATCGACACTCGCACCGAACGACGATAGAGCGGATCAGCACACGCGGCCCCGAACAGAACGGCATCGACCCCGAGGCCCGCCGCGTTGCGGAACATCGACCCGAGATTCTCGTGATCGTTGACGCCCTCGAGAATCGCCACCGTCCTGGCACCGTCCAACACCTCGTCGAGATCGAGGGCCGGCGGCCTGTTCGCCGCGGCCAACACACCACGATTGAGGTGGAAGCCGACGACCTCGGCCATCACCTCCGCGGACGTCCGGTAGAACGGAACGTCCGAATCGACGAGATCGTCGCGCAAGGCGTCGAGCCGTCGATCCACGCCCAGCAGGCTGATCATCGGAAACCGCGAGGTCAGCAGCCGCTGCGCCACCAACACACCCTCGGCGATCACCAGGCCCTTGCCCTCGGGCAGGTCGGGTCGCCGATCCGACGAGTTGAGATCGCGAAAATCGTCCAGTCGCGGGTCCGAGGGGTCGTCGATGTCGAGTACATGCACCACGTGCTCATCTTGTCACCCGGCCGATTTCGAGACTCCCTCGGCGAAGGCCTGCTTCCGTATGGCAGATTTTTCGGGTCGTTCCGCGGGCTCCACTCCTGTATGGAAAAGTAAAGTCCGATGACTACCGACGAATCGATCACCATCCGCACCGCCACCGACGACGACTGGGATGCCGTCGCGCTGCTCGACGCCCACGCGTTCGGCGAGCACCAGAACGCCGAGGACCTGGCCGAGACGCAGATCCTGACCCAGTCCGAGCACGTGTACCTGGCCTGGGACGGCGAGACCCCGGTGGGTGTGGCCATGCACTTCCCGATGTCGGTCACCGTTCCCGGTGGTGCGCAGGTCGAGGCGTCCGGAGTCTCCTGGGTCTCGGTCGCGCCGACGCATCGTCGACGCGGCATCCTGCGATCGATGTTCACCCAGCAGCACCGCGCCCTGAACGACGCGGGCGCACCACTCTCGCTGCTCACGGCCAGCGAGGCGACGATCTACGGACGCTTCGGCTACGGGCCGGTGACCGAGGAGATCAGCGTCTCGATCGATCGTCGATTCGCGCAGTTCCGCAAGGACACTCCACCGGCCACCGGCGTCCGGCTGATCGAATCGGCCGAGGCCACCGAACTGCTCCCCGACATCTACCACCGCTGGCAGCAGCAGACCGCAGGCGCGCAGCCCAAGCCGCCGATCCGCTGGGAGCGGTTCTTCGCCGACCGCGAGAACCGGCGCGGCGGACTGACGGCTCTGTTCTTCGTCGTTCATCCCGACGGATACGTCGCCTACCGACGCGGCCGCAACCCGAGCCGAGTGGTGGTGGAGGAATTCATCGCGGTGACCGACGACGCGTACGCCGCGCTGTGGCAGATCCTCGTCGGCGTGGACCTGGTCGACACCATCGAGGTACGGCAGGCACGGGACGAAGCGCTGCCGTTCCTGCTGACCAACAATCGGCTACCGAAGGTCACGGCTCACCACGACGCTCTGTGGGGCCGCATCATGCACGTCGAGGCAGCTTTGGAGGCACGCACCTACGCGCTCGACACCTCGCTGATCATCGCTGTGCGAGATCCCTTCCTCGATGCGGGCGGCACCTACTCGCTGACCGTGACCGACGGCCGCGCCACCTGCACCCGGGTGGAATCCGAACCGGACATCGAACTCGACATCGACGTGCTCGCCAGCATCTACTTCGGCACCCATCGGGCCCGCTTGTTCGCCGCGGCCAACCGCCTCACCGCCCGCAACGACGCGTCGCTGCACGCACTCGACCTGACGTTCGGAACTGCGCGCCCGGCCGTCATGGGCTGGGGTTTCTAGGACCGGTCGACGCATCGAGCGCGGTGGCCGAGCCACCCCGCATCCACAGGGCTGCGCAGAGCGTCACCGAGAGCAGCACCGTCGTGTAGACGACGAAGTCGGTGCTGCCACGGCCGCTGGTGGCGTGGTAGATCAACGGTGCCGTACCCCCGAACAGGGAGTTCGCCACGGCGTAGCCGAAGCCGACGCCGAGGGCACGAATGTGAGCGGGGAACACTTCGGCCTTGGCGATGCCGTTCACCGACAGATAACAGGTGAGAACGGCGAATGCGCTCACCAGCATGACGAACACCGCAGGCGGAGACGTCAGCCGGTCGGTGGCCAGCACCAGTGCGCCGGTGGCCGGTATGCCCAGTGCCCCGAACGTGACGAGAAGAGGCTTTCTCCCGATGCGGTCGCTCAGTGCGCCGCCGACCGGCTGCAGCACCATCAACACCACGAAGGCCGCGAGCACGAGGCCGGTCGCGGTGAGCTCGCCCCTGGCACCGTCCGCGGCGAAGAAGGTCTCGCGAACGATCGAGGGAACGGTGACCGTGTAGGTGTAGAACGCCGCACTCCCTCCCGCGGTCAGCAAGAACACCCAGACGAGCGCACGCCGGTGATCGCGAAAGAGCGCCCCCATCGTGGCGTCTCGGTCCGCCCGCGGCGCTCCCGGTGCACGGGGCACGCGATCGAGTCCACGCGCCCACCACAACGACGCCATGCCCGCCGCGCCGCCCGCGGCGAACGCGAGACGAAAGCCCCACTCGGAAATTGCCGCGCGATCCGTACCCGCGAGGAGCACGAGCAGACAGGCCTGCGCGAGCACGAGACCGCCGACGATGGTCGCGGCCTGGAACGAGGCGAACAATCCCCGGTGTCCGCGCGTGCCCGATTCGGAGAGCAACACCGTCGCCGCCGCGTACTCGCCACCGGTTGCGATGCCCTGCACGATGCTCACGACCGCGAGGATCACCGCCGCCCAGACACCGATGTCGTGGACCGTCGGAGTGACCGCAAGGGCAACAGATCCGGCCGACATCAGCGTGACCGCCGCGACGAGCGCGAACTGCCGGCCCCGCACGTCCGCGAGCCTGCCGAACAGCCACGAGCCGAGTGGCCGTACGACGAAGGTCAGTGCGAACAGTCCGTAGACGTACACGAGCGAATTCGTCGAGGCCGGATCGAAGAACTCGGTCCGAAAGTACGGTGCGAACGTCGCGTAGAGGTACAGGTTGAACCACTGCACCAGGTTCGGCACCGAACCGGCCAGAATGACGCGGATCTGCGGACGACGGCCGGGGCTCGCCGACTCGGTGCGATTCACGAGGCGAAGGTACCCGGCCCGCGGCCCTACCGCTCGCCGTTCGAGCGACAGAACCGCCGTCGCCACGAGCGCGCTCATGACTTTTGTCATGGCCGGACCGTGACGGTGTCACTTCAGGTCATGATGCGCCGCACTGTTTTCGGTGGTTCGGGCGCAGCAGACTCGTAGTCATGAAGCAACCAGACGAGGGAAACCTGTTCACCGATCTCATGGAGCTCGGGCCGGCTCCGACGATGGCGCGTGAGATCGTCGTCATCGTCATCAGTCTCGCGATCGTCGCCGTGTTGTTCGCGATCGTCGGCACGTCCCTTCCGGCATTCGTCGCACTCGGCGTCATCGTCGCCTTCATGGGCGTGCGGTTCGTCATCGGACTCCGCAACTGGGAGAAGCAATCATGACCATCATCGAAGTCAGCGGCATGACTCGCCGCTACGGTTCGGGCAAAACCGCTTTCGAGGCCGTGAAGACGCTCGATCTCGAGATCGCGGAGGGTGAGCTGTTCGGCTTGCTGGGCACCAACGGTGCCGGCAAAACCTCCACTCTCGAAGTGATTCAGGGACTTTCACGGCCGAGCGAGGGCACGGTGCGGATCATGGGAATGGATCCGGTGTCCGATCGCCGCAAGGTTCGACCGTCTCTCGGCATCATGCTGCAGAAGGGCGGCCTGCCCCAGGATCTGACCACCGCGGAAAGCCTGCGGATGTGGGCGGGCACGTGCAGCAATCCACTGCCGACGGCGGAGGTGCTGGGGCGCGTCGACCTGGCCGACCGGGCCGACACGCGGGTGAAGTTTCTCTCGGGCGGCGAGCAGCGCAGGTTGGATCTGGCGTGCGCCATCATCAGCCGCCCGAGGGTGCTGTTCCTCGACGAACCGACCACCGGACTCGATCCCGAATCTCGCCGCAACACGTGGCGTCTGATCCAGGAGCTGAAGAATTCCGGCGTGACGATCATGTTGACGACGCACTACCTGGACGAGGCCGAGTCACTGTGCGATCGGCTGGCGATCATGCACCGCGGCAGCGTCGTTCGTAGCGGAACGGTCGACGAGGTGGTCGCCGACCATCCGGCGAAGATCGAACTGCAGGCCCCCGGTACGGCACTGCCGACTTTGCCCGGTACGTCGATCGACGTCTCGGGAGACACCATCTCGATCCAGACGTCCTCGGTACAGGAGACCTTGACCGATCTGCTGCTGTGGGCGCGAGACAACGGAGTGACCCTCCACGGTCTCGACGCCCGAGCGGCATCGCTCGAGACCGTATTCCTCTCCATTGCAGACGAATTCGACAATTCCGCTATCCAGAACAACGAGGTGATGAGCGCATGAGCACGATGACCGCCCTGTCACGAGCAGAGTTCACGCTGCTCGGACGCAACCGAGTACTGCTGTTCAACGCAACCGTCATACCCCTCGTGCTGCCGATCGCGTTGCTGATCATCGGCAGTCGGGGCGACGACGGATTGACCGACGTGGGCGTCGGAGCGGCGCTCGAGATGTTCGTACTGTTCCTGTTGGTGTTCATGGTCTACTACAACATGCTCTCGATCTACGCCACGCGTCGAGACGAGTTGGTACTCAAGCGACTTCGGACCGGAGAGAGCTCGGACCTACAGATTCTGCTGGGGCCGGCCGTACCCTCGTTCATCCTCACCGTGGCACTGGGCCTGATCGTCGGAGCCGTGGTTCTGGCCTTCGGTGGCCCGGTTCCTACGAACGCACTGCTCGTCGCGGTGGCCCTGCTCGGCGGCGCGGCTCTGTTCGCCGCACTGGCACTGATCACGTCTGCCTTCACCCGCAATGCGGAAGCGGCGCAGATCACCAGTCTTCCGGTCATTTTGATCGCCATGGTCGGCTCGTCACTGCTTCGCGGTGTACTCCCGGATTCGTTCAGCCGGGTCATCGAGCTGACCCCGATGGCTGCGGTCTCGGACCTGCTGAACCTCGGCTGGTTCGGCACCACCACGCCTGGCGACGCGCCCATCGGTTTCGCTGCCACCTTCACCGAAGCCGGAATGCCGCTGCTGGTGATGCTCGCCTGGATCGTCGGCAGCCTGCTGATCGCCCGCACGCACTTCCGTTGGGAACCGCGGTCCTAGATCGCCCCTTTCGCCGCACCGTCTGCAAGGCTGGAGATCATGAAGTTGCACCAGTACCTCAATCCACTGCACGGCTGGAACGACAGCAGTGCAGTGGACAAGGTGCGCGTCTACACCCGCCAGTCGTTTCTGCTGATCACCGTCGGTGTTGCCGCCGCTGCGATGCTGACGTCACTGCAGTTCGAGGACTACCTGTCGATGGCGGCCGTGGCAGTCTGTGCCGCAGCGACCTTCGTGGTCGTTCAGCGCACCCCCGCGCTCGGCGGCCAGTCGACGGCGAGCCCACGAATTCCCTTGACGATCATGGCAGTCGCCGCTGTGGTGCTGGTTGCCGGCGGGGCCACGAACAATGCATTGTGGGCCGTCGTGCTCGTCACCAGTGCGGTCGCAACGCTGATCCCGTTGCGGTGGTGCCTGGCGGCGGCCGTGGCCGCTGCTGGACTTGCAGCAGCTCTCGGCACGCCGGCAGTGGAAACACTGGTGCTCGGTCTCCTCATCGCCTTCATGGCCTTCACCGTCCAACTGTCAGCGTGGCTGCTGCGTATCGTCACCGAACTCGATGCCACCCGCGACGCTGCTGCCGCGCTCTCCGTTGCCGAGGAGCGTCTGCGATTCTCGCGAGATCTGCACGACGTCGTCGGCCGCGCACTCTCGGCCATCGCGGTCAAGAGCGAACTCGCCGCGGCACTGGCGCGTCGAGGTGACGATCGAGCTGCGGCCCAGATGGACGAGGTTCGCATTCTGGCCCAGGAATCCATGGCCGACGCCCGAAAGCTGGTCCGCGGCTATCGATCGATCGATGTGGCCTCGGAACTCGACGGCGCTCGATCCCTGCTGTCCGCCGCGGGCATCGCCACCGAGCTCGTCGGTGAAACCTCGATGCTCGACGAGCGCGCAGCCGAGGCCGCCGCGTGGGTGGTCCGTGAGGGTGTGACGAACATTCTGCGTCACTCCGAGGCCACCTATTGCCGGATCGAGCTGACCGACAACAGTATTCGACTGATCAACGATCATCCGCAGCCATCGACCGGCCGCGACGACGGCACAGGCCTGAGCGGACTGCGAGAACGGCTGGTCGCCGTCGACGGTACCCTGCACACCGAGCAGACCACCGACGAATTCACCCTCACTGCGGCGTTGCCGACCTCGCCCCAGAACGCAAGGACCACACCATGATCCGAGTTCTCTTGGCCGACGACGAGAATCTCATCCGTGCTGCGCTGGCAACCATGCTCGATCTCGAGGACGACATCGAGATCGTCGGGCAGGCCGACTCCGGGGAGAAGGCGCTGACCGCCGCAGCCTCGCTCTCCCCCGATGTGGCCGTGCTGGACCTGCAGATGGGCGGAATCGACGGCATCGAGACGGCCCAGAAGATCGCCGAGACGCTGCCCGACTGCGCGTCGATCATAGTCACCAGCCACGGCCGGCCGGGCTACCTCAAGAAGGCGCTCGAAGCAGGCGTGCGCGGTTTCCTCCCCAAGACCACCTCGGCCGCCACTCTGGCCGACGTGGTGCGCACCGTGCACGGCGGCGGGCGCTACGTCGACCCGACGCTGGCCGCCGAAGCCATCGGGGCCGGAGACTCGCCGCTGACACCGCGCGAGGCCGATGTGCTCGAGTTCGCCGCCGACGGCGCGTCGATCGCGGAGATCGCACGGCGCGCCCATCTTTCGCCCGGCACCACTCGCAACTACCTGTCTGCGGCGGCTGCGAAACTGGGTGCAGCGAACCGGCACGAGGCCTGCGCTCTCGCCCGACGCCACGGCTGGATCTGAACGCCTCACACCTTCGCGGTGGCGGCCACGGTGTCGAGGGTGGGCAGCCGGTGCCCGTCTGCGGGCGGCACCACCGTGATCCGCAAATTGTTGTGCCGCAGTAGATACACGGCCGCGAACAGCCCCGTCGCCAGCGAGATGACGCCGCCGAACACCAGTGGTGCGCGTGGATCGAGGACGTCGGCGAGCCAGCCTAGCACCGGGCTGCCGAGCGGAGTTCCGCCCAGAAAGCACAGCATGTAGATGCCCATCACGCGTCCGCGCATGTCGGACGGCACCGACATCTGCAGAATGTTCATCGCCGACGTCGTGAACGTCAACGTCAGGGCACCCGTGGGTATCAGCAGAAGTGCGACGAGCAGGTAGTTGGGCATCAATCCGACGATCAACTCGAAGGCTCCGAACGCGATGACGGCACCGATGAACAGCCGCAGGCGCGGCGCGCTCGCCCGCCGCGCCGCCAGGGTCGCGCCGGCCAATGTGCCCACGGCCAGGGTTGTCGAGAGCAGACCGTAGGCGTCTGCCCCGCTACCGAACGTGTTGCGCGCCAACACCGACAGACTCAGCGGAAAGTTGAGGCCGAACGTCGAGACCATGAAGACCGTGGCCAGCAGTACTCGTAGGTCACCGCGTCCCCAGACGTATCGAAAGCCCTCTCGCACCTGCCCTTTGGCGCGTGGGGCGGGTTCGACGCGGAAGAGCTGACCGACGTTCATCGCCACGAGGGCACCGAAGACCGCCGCGAACGACACGGCGTTGATGAGAAACACCCAGCCGGTGCCGACGAGGGTGATCAGTACTCCGGACACGGCAGGGCCGACGATGCGCGCCATGTTGAAGGTCATCGAGTTCAACGCGATCGCATTGGCGAGGGTCTCTTTGCCGACCATCTCGATGGTGAACGATTGCCGTACCGGAGCGTCGATCGCCGACGAGCAGCCGAGGACGAATGCGATGACGTAGACGTGCCAGAGTTCGACCATCCCCCCGACGTCGAGGACGCCGAGCACCAGACCGCAGACCGCGGCGAAGACCTGGGTGATCATCAGCAGCTTGCGCTTGTCGTAGCGGTCTGCCAGGACCCCACCCCAGACCGAGAGGAACAGCGTCGGTCCGAACTGCAGGGCCATGACGATGCCGACGGCGAAGCCGTTTCCGCCGGACAGCGTCAGAACGAGCCAGTCCTGGGCGACCCTCTGCATCCACGTGCCGACCAACGAGACGATCTGCCCCGACGCCCACAATCGGTAGTTGTGGGTCTTCAGAGCAGCGAACATCGTCGAGCCGGGGGTACGGGAAGCAGGGGCCACCGTTCAAATAATAAACCTAGGTAACTACTCGGAGTCGCTGACGAGGGCCCCGATGATCGCTACCGCGTCACGGAGTGTGTCGAGTTGCTCGGGACCGAGGCCTGCGAGCTGCGCCGTCATCCATGCTTCGCGGGCACTGGCCTCGTCGGCGATCAGTTCTCGACCGGCCGGTGAGAGCGAGACGATCACCTGCCGCCCGTCGGTGGGATGGGGGGTGCGCGCCACCAGGCCCAGTTCGGCCAACGATGCGATCACCCGTGTCATCGACGGCGGCTGGACCTTCTCCCGCGCGGCCAATGCACCCGGCGTCATATCGCCCTCCCGACTCAGCGTGGCCAGAGCCGACAGCTGAGTGAGCGAGACTTGCGAGTCCACTCGCCTACCCCGAAGGTGGCGAGTCAGCCTCACCACCGCAAGCGACAGGTCGCTTGCCAATTTCCGATTGTCCTTCACACCATTTCCCGACGTCACAGCGCAGAGAATACGCCCTGGTACCGACCATGCGTCATGTAACCGCCTCGGTGATGGGTCCGACGGCGAAATATGCGACGAACAGCAACGCGACGATCCACAACAGGGGATGAACCGACTTCGCGCGACCGGAACCGACCGCAAGTACGACCCAGGTGATGAAACCGACGCCGATCCCGTTGGCGATGGAGTACGTGAAGGGCATCACCACGATGGTCAGGAAGGCGGGCAGTGCGTAGTCGAACCGGCGGAAGTCGATGTCGAGGACCTGCCCGATCATCAGGGCACCCACCACGACCAGCGCAGGCGCAGCCGCCTCGATCGGAACCACGGCCGTGAGCGGGGTGAAGAACATGGCCAGCAGGAAGAGCAGTCCGGTGACGACGTTGGCCAGTCCGGTACGCGCCCCCTCGGCGATTCCGGACGCCGATTCCACGAACACCGTGTTCGACGACGCCGAAGCACCGCCTCCCACGATCGCTCCTGCTCCCTCGACGACCAGTGCCTTTCCGATGTTCGGCAGGGTCCCGTCCTTGTCCAGCTTCGCTTCCTTGCCCAAGCCGGTCATCGTGCCCATCGCATCGAAGAAATTCGCGAGCACCAGCGTGAAGACCAGCAGGCTCGCGGCGAGCACGCCGATGCGCGTGAACGCTCCGAAGAGATCGACGTTGCCGACCAGCGACAGATCGGGAGACTGCACCAACTGGCTCGGCAACTGGGGCACCGACAGATTCCACCCCTTGGGGTCGACGCCGTTGGAGGGCCCCACATCGGTGACGGCCTCGACGATCGCCGCGAAGATCGTCGTGACGACGATGCCGATCAGCAGTCCGCCGCGGACCTTGCGCACCACGAGTACACCCATCAGCAGCAGCCCGAACACGAAGATCACCGTCGGCCACGACGCGATGGACCCGTCGATACCGAGCCCGACGGGAACCGTCGTGCCTGCGGCGTCGGGGATGCGGCGCACGAAGCCCGAGTCGACCAATCCGATGAACGCGATGAACGCGCCGATACCGGCGGCGATCGCCGCCTTCAGCTCCGGCGGGATCGCGTTGAATACCGCGGTGCGGAACCCGGTGACGGCCAGCAGCACGATGATGATGCCGTCGATGACGACGAGCCCCATCGCCTCGGGCCACGTCACCTGCGGCGCGATGGTCACCGCGAGCAGGGTGTTGATGCCGAGGCCCGCTGCGATGCCGAAGGGGTAATTGGCGATGATGCCGAAGGCGATGCTCATGAATCCGGCCACGAGCGCCGTGACGGCGGCGACCTGGGCGACCGGCAGAATGTTGCCGAGTACGTCCGTCTTGGCCGCTGCGTCGTCGGCGGAGAAGCTGCCCAGGATCAGCGGATTGAGGACGACGATGTACGCCATGGCCACGAACGTGACCACGCCACCTCGAACCTCGGATCCGACCGTCGAGCCGCGTTCGGTGATCTTGAAGTAGTTGTCGAGTAGCCGCGACGACAATTGCATGAGCGAACGATAAAGCACACCGAAGCAGTTGGGTAACTGCAGCGACGCAACCGAGACCAACGCAGTGGCGTAGCGTGATTTCGTGGCCCACCTCCCCCAGATTCCGCGCAGCCTCACCGATCCGGTGCCGGTGTTGACGATCGGCATACTCGGCTGGATCGTCGCGCTGGTGGTGTTCACCGCCACCGGAGAGCGCACCGACGACGCACTGGCGACGTGTTGGTCCGGTATCGCCGTGGGTGCAGTAGGGTTCGGAATCTTCCTCGCGCAGAGAGCGGCGTCACGTCGCGGAAGCAAAACCGCCCAACGAGGCCTCGATTGAGATCAGGATCACGTTAGCCCGGTCACCGCACCGCCCCTGACGTGGGCAAACTAACCCGTCAGCCGGTTGAGTAACACAAAGTTAACGTGGACCATGGGTTATGTCAGTTCAGATAACCACTAGATCCACGAAAGCCAGGCCATGAAGCTCGTCTCTCAGTACCGCAACCGCCGCAACCACGTCCGCTCGCTCCGCGCCCTCTACGCACGCGCCAACGCTGTCTCCAGCCCGGCCATGCGCGACGAGCTGCTCGTCATCGCCCAGCGCTCCGATTTCTCGCGCTGATCAGCCTGACGGCATAGATCGACCCCAGCCCCCACAGGGCACCGAACACCCAGCCGGCCAGCACGTCCGTGGTCCAGTGCGCACCCAGGTAGATCCGAGAGAATCCGATCAGCAGGGACGCGACCACAGGTAGTACGAGCAGGGCCGGCCGATGCAGCCACGGAGCAGGCGATCGCAACATCACCGCGATCGCCACCGTGGCAAGCACCATCGACACCATCGCGTGGCCCGACGGAAACGAATGGCTCGCAATGTCCACCAGCCGCTCCGGAATCGGTGGACGCTCCCGCGCGAACGCGAATTTGAGCGCATTCATCAGACCCCACCCGGTCAGCATCGAGCCCGCGACGACAACGGCATCCGATCTGCGTCCGACGCGAAGCAACGCACCCACGATCACCGTGGACAACAGAAACATCGACACCGTGTTGCCCACCGTGGTGATGATCCAGAACATCGTCGTGACCCAACCGACTCGATGCTCGACCATCCAGTCCAGGATCACACCGTCAAGCCCCACGAGGTCGCTCCCAACTCTGCGTGCAGTGGACCGTTCCGTCGGCGGTCACCCACCACGGCACTTCTCGATCTCCGCTCACGTCACCGGACAGCCGAACCACCAGCTCGTGATGGACCACCACCCCTCCTGACGGCAGCGGCAATCCCATTACGGCACAGGCCAACACGGCTCCCGGTTCACGATCCCACGAGCTGACGCGTCCTACGCCGATCACTTCTCCGCCGATCGCCTCCGACGCCTGCCCGACGTCCAGAACATCGGCCAGTGCGGCAGCGGTTGCCATGTCCGAGAGCACGGCGACCTCCGGCGGCACCACGCTCGCCAGCCACGGAGCGTCGATCACCAGCGCATCCGACGCGTCCACGACTGTGCCGCCGAGCGTGCGGACGCGATCCGGTGGATCGATGTCCGAGACCTCGATGCGTTGCTCTGCAACAGCGGTGGCGATGAGCGTGTGGGTTCGCGCGATCACCGCGGGAGTCGGGGTGCGCTGCGAATCCGACAGCGCCGCCAGCAACACGCGGGCAGTATCGGCGTTCTCGCAGTTCGACGCACTGAGCACCGCCCGCAGTTCGTCGGCACGCGGATGATCCAGCGGATCGAGCAACCCGGCGAACGTCTCGTCCGAAGGCGCTCGGAACTCGATCGGACGCGAATCGTGCAGTCGTGCATGACGCCTGAGCCACCACGCGGTGTAGCCCTCACGATCGACCAGTGCCGCACAGGTAACGGGATCGTCGAGTAGCACCGTCAGGGCCTCGGTCCATGCGTCAGATCGAACGAGGTCGAGATCCCGGACCGCGAGAAGTGTCTCCGGCTCATCGGACAGACTCGACCACCACGCCGCCTCGTCGTCGAGATCGTGATCAGGCCCGGTCGGCAGCTCGTCACGCACCACCGAGAATCCCCACCCGACTCCCACTGCACGCAGCGCACGCTCACCGAACCTGTCCACCACCGCGGACGCGAGAACACCGAACGGCGAGTCCTGAACCAGCAGATCCGCCAACGGCGCTCCGGGAAGCAACAATTCGTCGGCGCTGCGCAATTCGCCCTCGTCGTCCGCGAGGGGCAGGCCGCCCAGCCAACTCGGTAGCTCACCCGCCTCTCCCGCCAGCGCGAGCACGGCATCGACCAGCCGGTCGACCTCCTCGCTCTCGTCCCAGTCGAGATCGTCCAGAGCCGCCTCGAGTGCCGGGTCGCTGAGCAGTTCGGTCGCAGTCGCCTCCCGAGCACCCAAGCGTGTGAGCAGCGAACTCACCGCGTCCGGATGCACCAGCCGGACCCAGGTGACCGCGGCAGAGGCATCGGAGCCGATCACCGTCGTGCGCGGGCCGGTCACCGTACGACCGTCTGCGAGCGGAACAGGCAGCGCGGCAAGCTCTTCCGCAGCCACGCCATCGACCACGAGCGGGGTCAAGGCGTCGTACACTCGCCGCCACCAACTCGGCTCGCGATCGAGCCCACCGACCATCTCCGCCAGCCTCGCCAACCCGATCCGGCGCACACCCACCGCCGACAGCGCCGATGCATGCCGCGCACCCGACAGCGACGCGTCGACCGGATTCGGTACGACGTCGACCAGCGCCGAGACGAGTTCCTCGGTGGCGTCCGCGATGACGTTCGCCTGCTCGGGCACGAGGTCACGTCCGTCGGCACCGGGAAGCCATGGCGCACTGGACAATCGACGGAAGATCAGTTCACGCAGTGCGCCGTCGACCTCACTGCGCGCGAATCCGACTTCGGGTACGAACGACGCCCTCGACCCGGCAGGCAGCGAGGCCACGAAGTCCGGGTACCCGTGCGCTACCGCGTCGAACGAGACACTCGGCAACACGCGCCGCCGATCGGGCTGCATCGGCACATCGGCAATGACCAACGCGGGCAACGACATCAGCTCGTCCGAGCGAGTCGGCGCGCGCAAGACGTCGGGCGGCGAGGGAACGGGCACACCGTCGACGACCGGAGCGAGCCAGCGCGCCGCCGGGGTGACGAACTGCCGCCAAGTTCGCGATCCGATCGTGATCTCGGCGCTGCTGTCATCGAGTGTCGTTCTGACGCAGTCGATCACGACACCATCGATCTCGATGGAGTTCAGCGCCTCCAGTTCGAGCAGCAGGTCGACCGCCTCGTCCGCGAAGCCCGCGGCGACAGAATTCGCTGCCGCGTCGGCTCGCACCGTCAGCACGATCTCGGTGTCGAACCCATCGGTGGGCGGGACGGCGACCGGCCACGCGAGCCGCAGCACCGGCACGCCGGTGTCGGGCGTACGCATGTCTCGCTCACGCAGCGCCTCGAGCGTGCGATGCGCGCTGAACATCACGCCGCCGTTGCGGGATCGCACCTCGATCTCGTCGGACACCGACCGCACGGCGGTGAACCCGACCCCGAACTGTCCGACGCCCGAATCCGCAGCAGTCTTGCCCGACGCCCTCAAGGCGGTCAACGCATGCACACCCGAAACATCCAGCGCAGCACCGGTGTTGGCCACATGGACGGCACCGGCGTGATCGGTCCAGACCGCCATGCGACCCGGGACACCGGCGCGTCGGGCAGCATCCGCTGCGTTCTGCGCGAGCTCGGTCAACAGCCGGTCGCGGTAGCCCCCGCGCACCAGATCGGACTCGGACGCCGAATCCTCCCGAAGCCGGGTGGGCGACGAGCCCCACGCCGCGAGAACAGACTCCCGCAACGACCCGGTATCGAACGGATCGATCAGCTCGGAGATGCCGAATCCTCTTCCTGCGCAGCGCGATCGGTGTTGGTCGTGGCATCATCGGCCACTGTGTCGGCCTCGTCGGACGCAACGAGATCGGCAGCCGCGGACTCTACCGGGGCAGCCTCGGTGACTCCCGTCGTCTCGACGGTGTCGGTCGTCTCGACCGTATCGGCCGATTCAATTGTCTCGACAGAGTCCGCTGTCTCGACGCTGTCGGCGGTCTCGACGCTGTCCGTTGTCTCGACGCTGTCGGCTGTCTCGACGCTGTCGGCCGGCTTCACCGGGGGAACCGGCGTTGCGATGACGTCGAGTGCTGCGTCGTCGTACGGCTCGAATTGTGGCGATCCGGCCCCGGTGGGGAGTTCGGTGTCGGAGTGCGCACCGCAGCCGTACTCGGCGTGCACCACGCGTCCGTCGGCGGCGAATTCGTTGCCGCACACCCCGAATGCGGCCGACAGCGAGCCGGCGATGGGGAGATAGAAGCCGCAGAGCCCGCAGGTCGACGGCGCGGCCTTGGCCATCTCGGTATCGGGACCGTAATCACCGTCGTGCCACCGCTGGGCAGCGTCGAGGCGTCCCTCGAGGCTGGTGACCTGTGTTCGGCCCAGACCGATCTCGCCTGCCACCTCGTCGATCGCAGGGTCACCGGATGCCATGTACCCCGGCACGAGCCGCGGATCGTTCTGACGCGGAGAGAGCAGATCGCCCGGTCCCAGGTCGCCGGGACGGATGCGCTCGTCCCACGGCACCCAGGACGGAGCCACGAGAGCATCGGGGCCAGGAAGCAGAACCAGCTCACTGATCGTGGCGTGGTCCGCGTCCTCCGGGGCGGCGACCACGACGGCCCACTGCCATCCTCGGTACCCCTCGAGATCGCTGGCGAACCGGTGAGTGGCCGCACTGGCGTCCTCAGCGGTGACCCCGAGGTACTCCCCGACACCGCCCTCTCCCAGGTCGAGCAGAGCCTGCCGCGCGAGGTCCACGGCATCGGCCAAGACGGGGCGGATGGAATCGAGCTCTGGAGAAGATACGAAACTCACACATTCAGTTTGCCGCATCGACTCGGTGACGCCCAGTTCGGGCTGCCATCATGGGTGCAATGACCGCCAGCGCTCGCACCTACGCCGCCATAGTCACCTCGCTGCTGGCTGTGTCCGCCTGCTCGTCGTCGACGCAGCCGGCCCCGGTGACGTCCGACTCGGTTCCGGCCCTGACGACAGAGATCGTGCGCGAATACGACCGCGGCGACGACGCATTCACCCAGGGCTTCGAGATCGACGGCGACGTCCTCTACGAGGGCACCGGACTGGAAGGCTCTTCGTTCGTCAGGCGGACCTCGCTCGAGACCATGACCGAACTCGATCGCGTGGATCTGCCGGCCGACCTGTTCGGCGAAGGCATCACCGTCGACGGCGACACCCTGTGGCAGATCACCTGGCAGGACGGCGTCGCGATCGCCCGAGACCCGACCACTCTGGCCGAGCGACGCCGGGTGAACTACGACGGCGAGGGCTGGGGGCTGTGCACGCAGACACCGGACGACCGCCTCGTGATGAGCGACGGCTCGTCCACCCTCACCTTCCGCGATCCCACGTCGTTCGACGTCGAGTCCACCGTGAACGTCACACTCGACGGCAATCCGGTCGAGCGACTCAACGAACTCGAATGCGCCGACGACGGATCGGTGTACGCCAACGTGTGGCAGACGTTCGACATCATGCGCATCGATCCCGCGACCGGCACGGTGACCGCCGTGATCGACGGCACCCCACTGTGGAATTCGATGTCGGCCACCGAACGAGGCGGTGCCGACGTGTTCAACGGCATCGCACAGATCCCCGGCACCGACCGGTTCCTCGTGACCGGCAAATACTGGCCCAAGATCTTCGAGGTGCGATTCACCGATACCGCGCCGGTAGGACAGAATTGACCCGTGACCGATCCACGTCTCCCCCACACCCCACCGGGTGCGGACGACCCCGAGCGCAACGGTGCTCCCGACCCCACCGGTCACTCCGCAGGCTCCGCTCCCGACCCCACCGGTCACTCCGCAGGCTCCGCTCCTGACCCCACCGAGCACCCCGGTCTGGCGAACTACCCGCCCGCTGTTCCCCTGACGTCCACCCATGTTCCGAGTCGGCGTCAGCCGTTGCCGCCGTTGCACCCGCCGCGGACCGAGCAGATCACTGCCGCGCGTGGCAGGGCCGGCGCACGCAAGCCGCCGCCGATGCCCAAGAAGCTGACCGTCACCCGCGTCGCCGCCATGCGCGGCCGCGAGCTGACCGGCAAGGGCATCGCGTCCTTCCAGCGAGCCGCGAAGGCGGACGGTGCCGACAAGTCCGGTCTGACCGCGCTCACCTACGCCACCATGGCGAACTTCGCTTCGGACGCCGCCCTGGCGATCGCATTGGCCAACACGCTCTTCTTCTCGGCTGCCACCGGTGAGGACAAGACCAAGGTCGCGCTGTATCTCGTCATCACCATCGCACCGTTCGCGCTGATCGCGCCGCTCATCGGGCCACTGCTCGACCGATTGCAGCACGGCCGTCGCATCGCGCTGGCCACCTCGTTCGGGTTGCGCACCGTGTTGGCGGTGGTGCTGGTGTTCAATTTCGACAGCTGGGTGTTGTATCCGGCCGCGCTCGGCATGCTCGTCCTGAGCAAGTCCTTTGCGGTGCTCAAGAGCGCGGTGACGCCGCGAGTACTGCCGCCGGAGATCGACCTCGTTCGCGTCAACTCCCGTCTGACGGTGTTCGGTCTGCTCGGTGGCACCATCGCTGCCGGCGCGCTCGCCGGCGGCATCGCGTTCGTCGCAGGTTCACCGGGAGCCCTGTGGTTCGTCGCCGCGATCACCGTGCTCGGCGCGTATCTGAGCATGCGCATCCCGTCCTGGGTCGAGATCACCGAGGGCGAAGTGCCCGCGACCCTGAGCTACCACGCCGATCAGCACGGTGGACGCGATTACGCCGGAAGCGGTGCCCCGACCGAGAACCTCCGCCGCACGGTCTCGGCCCCGCCGACGTCGGGCAGCACCAAGAACCGCAGACAGCCCCTCGGCCGCGCGGTCATCGTCGGTCTGTGGGGCAACGGCACCATCCGGGTTCTCACCGGGTTCCTCACGCTCTACATCGCGTTCGTCGCCAAGTCCCGTACCGAACACGAGCCGCTTCAGCAGGCTGCGATGCTCGGACTCGTCGGGGCCGCCGCCGGTCTCGGCAACTTCTCGGGCAACGCGCTCGGTGCCAGGATCAAGCTCGGTCGGCCGTCCCTGGTCGTCCTGCGATGCACCATCGCCGTGACCGTGGTGGCCGTGGTCGCTGCCATCACCGACAGCCTGCTGACCGCGGCGGTGGCCGCGCTCGTCGCGTCGAGCGCCAGCGCACTCGCCAAGGTCTCCCTCGACGCGTCGCTGCAGGCCGACCTGCCGCCGGAATCGATCGCGTCGGGATTCGGCCGCTCGGAGACCGTCATGCAGCTGTGCTGGGTCCTCGGCGGCACGCTCGGCGTCCTGCTCCCCACCGAGTACTGGCTCGGTTTCACGGTGGTCTCGGTGTTGCTTACGATCGGGCTCGTGCAGACATTCCTCACCTACCGCGGCAGATCGCTTCTGCCCGGCTTCGGCGGCAACCGCCCCGACCACGTCGAACAAGAAGTGTCCGACGGTTCCTTCGGCGAAAACGTGACCAAGTGAATCTCGCTCCCCGTACCAAGAAGATCGCCGCCCTGACCGTCGCTGGTCTGTTCGTCGTCGCCGCTGCGTTCGTCGCGGTCCTCGCACTGTTGATCGGGAACGCACCGGAGAAGGAACCGACCGTCTCCGCTTACGCCAACGGCCGGGCCGTCGAAGTGGAGCCGTACCTGTACTGCGCCGTCACCGACCCGCTGTGCACCAATGTCGGCGAGACGACCGAAATCGAGGTCGGCAAGGCCCCGACGGTGCAGCTCTCACTCCCCGAGGCCGTCTACTCGGCGCCGTGGGTGCTGGCCCGGGTCTACGGCGACGACAGCGGGAACGTCGTCGAGGACAGCGAGTTCAACGAACCCGGAACCAGGCTCAGCGTCACGGTGCCCACCACGGACGACAGCGACCGGACCCTGCTGGGGATCGAAATTCGTCTGCCCACCGGCATCATCGACACCGACACCAATCAGGAGGGCTTCGTCAGCCACGCCATCTGGTCGATCGGCACGCGCCCGTAGTTCGTTCCCGGGATCAGCTGTCCAGCTCGCGGGCGACGGCCCGGACCACCTCGGAGATGCGCTGCGCGATCTTGCGGTCCGGGTACTTGCCCTTGCGGAGCTCGGGCTGCACGGTCGCTTCGAGCAGCGTGATCATGTCCTCGACCATCCCGTGCAGTTCGTCGGGTGTGTGCTTGCGCTCGACGGGTTCGCGGCGGGTGCTGCCGGTGTTCTGACGCACCGACGGTGCGGGCTCGAGAACCTTCAGGCTCAGTGCCTGCGGTCCGCGGCGGCCCGCGGCCATCCCGAACTCGACCCGCTGGCCGGCTTTGAGGCCTTCGACGCCCTCGGGCAGCGCCGAGGAACGCACGTAGACGTCCTCGCCTTCCTCCTGCGAGAGGAATCCGAATCCCTTGTCGACGTCGTACCACTTCACCTTGCCGGTCGGCACTGAGCTCACCCGTTCATCTGTTGCTGTCGTTAGTTGCGTTGGTCGTGGGACCGATCGTCGGCCCGCACAAGTTTCGCGCCCCACGAGAACGTAGGACGCGAATACTTCAGTCTAGCGCGGTGAGCCCGGATAGAGCATTCGAGTTGTTCCCGCACCGTGCTCCTCACAGCGCCCCGCTTCGCACTACCGTGGGGTACGTGGACACAACGACCCGTAAGAGCAGCACCGCCCTGCTGCGCATCGCGCTGACCCTGTTCGCGATCGGCCTCGTCGCCATCGTCGCGATCCTGATGTTTCCGATCTTCTCCGACGCCAAGCCCCCACTGGGGCTGTATCTGACGGCCATGTTCTCCGCGCCGACCGGCTTCCTGCTGGCACTGGTGTACGCGCTGGCATCCGGACGACGGGCGCGCTGACCATGCGATTGATTCTGAACATCATCTGGCTGGTCTTCGGCGGCCTGTGGCTGGCGCTCGGCTACTTCCTCGCCGGACTGCTGCTGTGCATCCTCATCGTGACGATCCCGTTCGGGATCGCGTCGTTCCGCATCGGCGTCTACGCGCTGTGGCCGTTCGGGTCGACGATCGTCGACAAGCCGGGGTCCGGATCGGGCGCGCTCATCGGGAACGTGCTCTGGCTGATTCTGGCCGGTTGGTGGCTGGCCCTGACTCACGTGCTCACTGCGCTCGCGATGGCGATCACCATCATCGGCATCCCGTTGGCGATCGCGAACCTCAAGATGATTCCCGTATCCCTCATGCCCCTCGGCAAGGACATCGTTGCCGTTCGGTGACCTCTCGAACGAGGCGACGCCGATGTGACTTCCATCACATCACGCTCGGGTAACGGACAGGCAACGGACAGGGGTTCAATGCCCGGCACGTCCACTAGCTGGGCCGACTCGAGAGACCCGAAACAGGTACGAAATGCGCTCTCGACGACGCCCCGAAATCGACAGTTACCAAATAGTGACGTAAGGCGGGAATTTCAGTACGGTCAGCAGCGGCCGGAAAGTTCGGCCGAATTCCGGCCCGCAGCGCCAAACCTCGTCCCGCGGGAACCGGAACACCCTCGACGATCACCCAGGGGACGAGGACGGGGGACCCACGTCCTCCACGGACAACCGGGAAGTTGTAGCGGCTCACGAAGCCGCCCCGACTTCCCTTGGGGTTAAGCCCAATTGCTCATTCCGAGGAGTGAGCGAAAAGGCCGGGCTACCTCTCAGCCCGAACCCGACAGCTGACCTCGCAGGCGCGTGTGGAGAGGATTTCAACTCGTATGAGCGGACGTCATCGCAAGCCGAGCACCACTGGCAAAACCGTCGCGAAGGTCGCAGTCACCGGAGCCATCATGGGCACCGCGAGCATCGCCTTCACCGGCACCGCCAACGCGGCACCGGATTCCGACTGGGACCGCCTGGCACAGTGTGAAGCCGGCGGCAATTGGGGCATCAACACCGGCAACGGCTTCCAGGGCGGGCTGCAGTTCTCCCCCAGCACCTGGAACGCACACGGCGGCCAGCAGTACGCGGCCACGGCCAACCAGGCCAGCCGCGAAGAGCAGATCGCAGTGGCGGAGAAGGTCCTCGACTCGCAGGGCTGGGGCGCATGGCCGTCCTGCTCCTCGAGCCTCGGCCTGAACAGCGCGCCCACCGAGCGCAGCGTTCCGGTCACCCCGAAGGCACCGGAGGTTCCCGCTCTCCCCGACCTCACGTCCATCCCGGCCGTGGACAGCTCGGCCGAGGTCGTCGAAGGCATCGTCACCGCCGTCCAGAACATCACCAACGATCCGCAGATCGCAGCGTTCGTGCAGAACGCGGCTCAGGGCATCCAGCTCGATCCGCAGATCGTGAACTTCTACCAGGCCAACAAGGCATTCCTGCCCCAGTAGGCTGCACGGCAGTTCGAGCTCGTACGAGAAAAGCCCCCGACGATCGTCGGGGGCTTTTTCGTGTTCGAGGTCCGCAATCAGCGATTGACCACGGTCACCGGGTGGGCATAGGGCAGGTCTTCGACGGGCAGCGGGAACTCGGTGTCCTCGCCGAAGGGTGACAAGCCACCCGATCGAGCGGACGAGAGTTCGGTCACCGCGTGGTCACCGCGAGCGGTGTCCGGCCAGCCTGGATCGACATAGGGCTTCTTCGACTTGTTCACCATGGGCCCATTTTGACACCTGCCCTGCGGCGAGCACCAGCCCAGGTCTCTAATCTGATAGACGATGACCGACACGACTGCGCACCGACACACCGACACGCCTCCTGATCTGCCGCAATGGATCGCAGCTCGCAGCGACGCCGAGCTGATCAAGGCCATGTCGCTGCGTCCGGATCTGACCGCGCCGCCGCCCGCATCCCTGGCCGTGCTGGCCGGACGGGCCGAGCAGCGCCGATCGATCCTGCACACCGCGGACACCCTCGACACCCTGGCCCTGACGATCCTCGAGATCCTCGCCATCGAGGAAGCGTACGAACGACCCGTCACTCGCGCCGCGCTGCTGGCAGTGGTCGCCAAACGCGCACCGGCCAAGAGCGTGGACAGGGCACTGGCCCAGCTGCGCGAACGCCTGCTGGTGTGGGGCGATGCAGCCGGCTTCCGAATCAGCGCCACCGCGGCGGACGCGGTGCCGTGGCGCATCGGCCGCGCACTCGACCCGGTCGACAACCTCACCGAATCACACATCACCGCGGCTCTGGCCGAGCTCGGCGACGGCGAACGCAGCCTTCTCGACACCCTCGCCAGATCGTCCCCGACCGGCCGCACCCGAGACGCCGCACCGGGCACACCGCCCGATCGACCCGTCCAGAAGCTGCTCGCCGCAGGCCTACTGATCTGGTTGGACGAGCAAACCGTCGAGCTTCCCGTCCAGGTCGGGCAGATCCTGCGCGGCGAACCGATGTCCGACCCACGCTCGCTCGCCGAACCCAAGCTCGCCACCAGCACCTATTCGCTCGCCGATGTCGACGCCGCTGCCGCGGGAGAGGCACTGGAGCTGAACCGACACTGCGTGGCCGTGATCGA
Organism: Rhodococcus sp. 15-725-2-2b; assembly: GCF_002259075.1. Classification (NCBI taxonomy): domain Bacteria; kingdom Bacillati; phylum Actinomycetota; class Actinomycetes; order Mycobacteriales; family Nocardiaceae; genus Rhodococcus; species Rhodococcus sp. 15-725-2-2b. The sequence goes on from NZ_NPFL01000004.1 coordinate 426,976, forward strand.
GGCGTTGTCGGCCTCGCCTGCACCCGCCCTCAAGGCCGGCGGCCTCGGAGTGCGCGAGCTCCGCAAGATCACCAAGGCCACCGGCCTCGACGACGATCGAGTGAGCATCCTCGTCGAGTTACTGGCCGCCGCCCATCTCATCTCGAGCGGAACACCGGACCCGGTGCCTGCGTCCGACAACGGCGACGACTACTGGGCACCCACACCCGCCGTCGACGCGTGGCTCACCGCGGCCCCCGCTGCCCGCTGGCACACCCTCGCCTCCGCCTGGCTCGAAGTGCCACGGGCACCGTGGGTCATCGGGATGCGTGACCCCAACGACAAGCCCATCGCCGCCCTGTCCGACGAAGTCCGATCCCCGGCCGCACCCCGGGATCGACGGATGATTCTCGAGTTGCTCGCCGAACTCGGCAGCGGACACGCAGCACAGCCCGCCGATCTCGCCCGCACCCTGGCGTGGCGTCGACCCCGGTGGTCGGGACGCTTCGGCGTCACCCCCGTCGGACATGTTCTCGCCGAAGCAACGGCTCTCGGCATCGTCGCCCGCGGGGCGATCTCGACCCCGGGACGCTCCCTTCTGCACGACGGCAATGCCGAGGCCGACATGCGTGCGGCCCTGCCCGAGCCCATCGACTACGTCCTGGTGCAAGCCGATCTCACGCTGGTGGCACCCGGCCCGCTCGAGCCGGACCTGCAGGATCGGATCGAACTGGTCGCCGATGTGGAATCCGCGGGCGCAGCCACGATGTACCGGATCAGCGACACCAGCCTGCGCCGCGCTCTCGATGTGGGACTGAGCGCCTCCGAGCTGCACACGTTGTTCGCCACCCACTCGCGCACGCCGGTGCCCCAGGCCTTGACCTATCTGATCGACGATGTGGCTCGTCGGCACGGCCGCCTACGAGCGGGCGTCGCCGCGTCGTTCGTTCGATGCGAGGACCCGGCTCTGCTGGCCGAGGTGATGGCGTCGCCGGCAGCCGAATCCCTGGCCCTGAGGGCACTGGCTCCGACCGTCGCGATCTCACAGGCCCCGCTCGCCGAGGTGCTCACGGTCCTGGCCGGAGCGGGATTCGCGCCTGCGGGCGAGGACTCGTCCGGCACCATCGTCGATCTGCGTGCCCGCGGGTCGAGGGTATCGGCCAGGCGGCCACGCCAGACGTTCCGCACTCCGGCCGTCCCGACCGAGGAACAGCTGGGTTCGTTGGTGCGTGGAATGCGCGCAGCCGACAGAGCGGCAGGCAACGGCGGCGCGGTGGTGCGCGCCGACGGATCTCGGGCCAGCAGCACCGCGACGATGACGCTGCTGCAGACCGCGGCGAAGGTCAAACGGAGCGTGAGCATCGGCTACGTCGACGCCCAGGGCGTGGCCACCCATCGCATCGTCGATCCGATCAGCATCGGCGGCGGCCAACTCGACGCGTTCGACCCCGCAACCGGTGGGGTTCGACGCTTCACCCTGCATCGCATCACCTCGGTCGCACTGGTCGAGTAGACCGGGCTCACGTGCACGCGCGCCCCTACCTGTGGACAATGGAGAAGTTGCGCTCTTTCGGGCGCAACAGATGTCTCTAGGAGGAACCGTGACCGACGGCCCGCTGATCGTCCAGTCCGACAAAACGCTGTTGCTCGAGGTCGATCACGAACTCGCGGGCGCAGCGCGGGCGGCCATCGCACCGTTCGCGGAGCTCGAACGTGCCCCCGAGCACGTGCACACCTATCGCATCACCCCGCTGGCCCTGTGGAACGCCCGTGCCGCGGGCCACGACGCCGAGCAGGTGGTCGACGCGCTGGTGAACTTCTCGCGTTACGCGGTGCCGCAACCGCTGCTGGTCGACATCGTCGACACCATGGCGCGCTACGGCCGGTTGCAGTTGGTCAAGAGCCCGATACACGGTCTGGTCCTGATCAGTCTGGACCGCGCCGTGCTCACAGAGGTGATGCGGCACAAGAAGATTGCACCCATGCTCGGCGCGATGGTCGACGAGGACACGGTGATCGTGCATCCGTCCGAACGCGGCCACGTCAAGCAGATGCTGCTCAAGATCGGCTGGCCTGCCGAGGACCTCGCCGGCTACGTCGACGGCGAAGCTCACCCCATCGAGCTCGACACCGAGGGCGGCAACTGGACGTTGCGCGACTACCAGGAGATGGCGGCCGATTCGTTCTGGGCCGGTGGCTCGGGAGTGGTGGTACTGCCCTGTGGTGCCGGCAAGACGATGGTCGGCGCAGCCGCGATGGCCCGAGCGAAGGCGACCACGCTGATTCTGGTCACCAACACCGTCGCCGGTCGGCAGTGGAAGCGCGAACTCATCGCACGCACCTCGCTCACCGAGGACGAGATCGGTGAGTATTCGGGAGAGCGCAAGGAGATTCGCCCTGTGACAATCGCCACGTATCAGGTGATCACACGTCGCACCAAGGGTGAGTACAAGCACCTGGAGCTCTTCGATTCCCGCGACTGGGGATTGGTGATCTACGACGAGGTGCACCTGCTCCCCGCGCCGGTGTTCCGCATGACGGCCGATCTGCAGTCCCGTCGACGCCTCGGCCTCACCGCGACCCTCGTCCGCGAGGACGGCCGCGAGGGCGACGTCTTCTCGCTGATCGGACCCAAGCGGTACGACGCTCCGTGGAAGGACATCGAGGCACAGGGCTGGATCGCGCCTGCCGAGTGCATCGAGGTTCGCGTCACCCTCACCGATGCCGAGCGCATGTCCTATGCCGTCGCCGAGCCCGAGGAGCGCTACAAGCTGTGCTCGACGGCGCACACCAAGATCGCCGTCGTGAAGTCGATCCTCGCCAAACATCAGGACGCTCCGACGTTGGTCATCGGCGCGTATCTCGATCAGTTGAACGAGCTCGGTGAAGCGCTGAACGCTCCGGTCATTCAGGGCTCGACCAAGAACAAGGAGCGCGAGGTGCTGTTCGACGCGTTCCGCAAGGGCGAGATCCAGACACTCGTGGTGAGCAAGGTGGCGAACTTCTCGATCGACCTTCCGGAAGCCTCTGTGGCAGTTCAGGTTTCGGGAACGTTCGGCTCCAGGCAAGAAGAGGCGCAGCGCCTCGGCCGGCTGCTCCGGCCGAAGCACGACGGCGGTCAGGCGCATTTCTACTCGGTGGTCTCCCGCGACACCCTCGACGCCGAGTACGCAGCCCACCGTCAGCGTTTCCTCGCCGAACAGGGCTACGCCTACCGCATCACCGACGCGGACGATCTGCTCGGTCCGGCGATCTGAGACGTCGGGTCCGCTCGGGGCCGTGCTAGGAATACCTCTGTGCGCAAGTTCGAGTTCCCTGTAGACGTAGCCCACGCGAAGTCGGTCAACGAGACGTTCACCGAGCTTCGTCGGCTGCGTTCCTCCGCAGCGCTGACCGCCGTGTTCCTCATCGCGCTCGGGGCCTGGTTCATCTGGATCGCCGCTCCGTGGTCGTACATCCTCGGCGCGGTGTTCCTGATCGGTGCGGCCACCTCGCTCTGGGTGATGCTGTGGGCACCCCGAAAGATGGGTTCCATCGAATCGCAATATGCTGCAGGCGATCTGGTGCCGGCGATGGTGGCCGAGAAGCTACCGAGTGGAGCGATACTGCTGGCTCTGATCGACATCGCGAAGCCGGAGGTGGACGAGCCGCACTACGTGTTGATCACCCGCGTCGTGCGCACGCTTCCCGGCCACGCCGTCGAGCGGGGCGCTCAGGTGCCTGCGGTGTCGGTTCTCGCGGACCGTGGCCGCAACACCGGTGGGCGAACGTGGCAGTTGGCCACGGCAATGCCCATCGCATGGGGAACCACCGATCCGGGGGTCATCGCGCGGGCAGTCGAGGAGATCACCGAGGGCGAGTGGGCGTTGCTGCACGCCAACATCGGCCTGTCGGAGAAGGTCCGCACCGCCAAGAACCAGCAGTTGCTCATCGATCCTGCGGATCTCCCCGACGACCTGCGCTGAACCGAACCGCATCCCCGGCCTAGGCCAGGGCGGGGATCACCTCGCGCTCGAAGAGTTCGATACCGGACCGGTCGTACGCCGCTTCGGGGAAGTAGAAGATGCCGTACGTCATCCCTTGTTCCTGCAGCGCCGTCAGATTCTCGACGATCTGCTCAGGAGTTCCCACTGCGGGCATCCCGCGGTACGCGTCGAGGGCACCCTGCGCCTTCTCTGCACCCACGTACTCGGTCAGGCGACTTTCGAGGGCGCGCAGTCGGTCTTCCACCTCGGCCTCGGTTGCACCGATGGCGACGTTGTAGTTCGCCGAGCGGACGATGGCATCGAAATCGGTACCCACGGTTGCACAGTGCTCACGCAACAGAGCGGATTTGGCGGCGAAACCGGTGGGGGTTCCGTCGAAGTTGGTGTAGTTGGCGTACTTCGCGGCAATCTTCAGGGTGACCTTCTCGCCGCCACCCGCGATCCACAGCGGGATGCCGCCCTCCTGCAACGGCAGGGGTCGCACCACGGCACCGTCGATCTCGTAGTACTTTCCGTCGAGGAATACCTCGCCGGCCGTCCATGCCTGCTTGAAGATCTGCACACCCTCGTCGAGCCTGCCCAATCGTTCTCCGGCAGAGGGAAATCCGTAACCGTAGGCTCGGAACTCGTGCTCGTGCCAGCCGCCGCCGATGCCCATCTCGACGCGGCCGCCCGACACGATGTCCACGGTGGCAGCAACTTTGGCCAGGTAGGCCGGGTTGCGGTACGCCATCGCCGTGCACATCTGCCCGAGCCTGATCCGCGAGGTGGACGCGGCCAACGCGGACATCAGCGACCAGGCCTCGTGCGTGGCCTCGTCGGTCGCGGTGGGAACGGTATGGAAGTGGTCGTAGACCCACAGAGATTCCCACGGACCGGCCTCGGCGGCGAGTGCGTGGTCGCGCATCGCACTCCACTGCCGGGCAGGGTCGATACCGACGAGATCGAGACGCCACCCCTGTGGCACGAACAATCCGAATCGCATGACAGGCACAGTACAGACGCAGGGCGAACGACCGGCTGCCGTCTGTGAACTACGCTGCAGGAATGTCCGAGTCGTTCCCCTCGCGCACAGTGGCACGGTTGCGCCCGTTCGCATCGACGATCTTCGCCGAGATGACCGCGCTCGCCGTCCAGAAGAATGCCGTCAACCTCGGGCAGGGCTTCCCCGACACCGACGGCCCACCCGCCATGCTCGAAGCCGCGCGCCAGGCCATCGCCAGTGGCCTCAACCAGTACTCCCCCGGCCCTGGCATGCCGGTGCTGCGCGCTGCCATCGCCGAGGACCGGTCGGCGCGATTCGGTCTGCGCTACGACCCCGATTCGCAGATACTCGTCACCGTCGGTGCCACCGAGGCGATCTCGGCGTCCCTCCTCGGTCTGATCGAGCCGGGCGACGACGTCCTGCTGATCGAGCCGTTCTACGACTCCTATGCCGCCGCCATCGCTCTCGCCGGTGCCACCCGGACCGCCGTGTCGCTGGTCGCCGACGGCAACGGGTGGACCGTCGACACCGACGCCCTCCAACGCGCCATCGGGCCTCGCACGCGCATGCTGATCGTCAATTCCCCGCACAATCCCACCGGCACGGTCTTCGACCGCGACACCATGATCCGCATCGCCGAGATCGCGGTGGCACACGATCTGCTGGTCCTCACCGACGAGGTCTACGAGCATCTCGTCTTCGACGGCCGCGTACACACGCCGATCGCGACACTGCCCGGGATGTTCGAGCGAACCGTCACCGTGTCGAGCGCCGCCAAGACCTTCAACGCCACCGGGTGGAAGACGGGGTGGGCGTTGGGGCCTGCCGAACTGATCGACGCCGTCCGCGCCGCCAAACAGTTCATGAGTTTCGTCGGCGGTACTCCCTTCCAACCGGCCGTGGCCTACGCGCTCGAGCACGAACAGGCCTGGATAGCCACGATGCGCGACGGCCTGCAACGCAAGCGGGACACGCTCTCGGCCGCGCTCGCCGCCGCAGGAGCAGATGTGAAGTACAGCGCGGGAACGTATTTCGTCTGTGCCGACATCGCGGCGATCGGGCGCGGTGACGCCTACGAATTCTGCCGTGCCCTCCCGGACCTGGTCGGCGTGGCGGCGGTTCCGGTGACCGCGTTCGTCGACGAGCCGGGTCCGTGGAAATCATTGGTGCGCTTCGCTTTCTGCAAGCAGGACGAGGTTCTCGCCGACGCAGCCGAGAGGCTACGAAAATTGTGACTGCGCAACCGACGATCCCGGCGTACTTCGTCAGGCAGGCCGTCGACCTCGCGACGAAGAGCGGGGTGGACCTGACCTACCCGCTGTCGATGGCCGGCATCGGTTCCACCATCCTCGACAATCCTGCGGAGCGCCTGACCACCCGGCAGGTCACCGCGTTCACCCAGGCGGTCTGGGCGATGACCGGCGACGAACTGTTCGGCCTCGCCGCAGTTCCGGTGCGACGCGGCAGCTTTCGCGTGGTGTGCCAGACGCTGATACACACCGAGAACCTGTGGGCTGCGCTGGTTCGGATGTCCGAGACCATGCGGGTGCTGATTCCGGTGCGCCCCATGACGATGGACCGAACCGAGGAATCCACGGTGTTGACCGTGCACGTCACCCCCACCACCCACCTGAGCCCGGAGGGAAACGAACTCGCCGAGCGACTGCTGACCGACTTCCTGTTGATTCTGCTGCACCGATTCGCGGCGTGGCTCATCGGCAACCGGGTCAAACTTCTGTCGGTCCAACTGCCCTACCCGCTGCCGGGACCCGAAGCGGGAAAGATGTACGACGCCATCTTCGGCACTCATGTGGAGTTCGGAACCGATCTGGCCACACTGGAATTCGACAGCGCGGTGATGCGGGCACCGATCGTGCAGACCGAGGCGACGCTGGCGGACTACCTCGCGGAGTCGCCCAATCTATTGTTCTCGTCTCGAGATTACGACAGTACGGCGTCGAGCCAGGTCCGCCGCGCCCTGGAAACCGGTTTCAAAGGTGGAGCACCGGGAACCGAGGAGATCGCGGCGATGCTCAACATCAGCCCACCGCACCTGCGACGAATTCTTCGGCAAGAGGGCACCTCCATCAACCAACTGCGCGAAGAAGTACTGCGCGATGCAGCGATCTCCGGGCTCAGTCGCGGCGACAGCGTCGACGACATCTCGACCCGCCTGGGGTTCTCCGAGCCCAGTGCCTTCCGCCGGGCCTTCAAGCGATGGACCGGCCAGACTCCCGGTGCTTACCGAGTCAACTGACGCAGAACTCGTTGCCCTCCGGATCGGTCATGGTGATCCAGACACTGGGGCCTTGATGTCCTCGATGCAGTACCGATGCACCCCGGGCCTGCAGTTGCGTGACCACCGTCTCGCGCTCGTCGCCGACGCGAATGTCGAGGTGCAACCGGTTCTTCACCGTTTTCGGTTCGGGCACCGATTGGAACAACACCCGCGGACTGCCCGGCGACTCGGGATCCGAGATGCCGGCGCCCGCCCGCCACACCAGAACGCCCTCGAAGACGGTCGTGTCCTCTTCGCGGACGTGGCCCGCGGCGACCATCTCACGGATGAAACTCTCGTCGCTCGGTTCGACCTGCCAGCCCAGCGTCTGCGCCCACCACTTCGCCAGCGCATGGGGGTTCGAGCTGTCGACCACAACCTGAAGTCCGTATCCCATGCGGGCACGATACCGCCACTCACTGGCAATGGGAACACCTGTTCGATACAGTCGATCCATGTCGCTCGCGATGCAAGGCTCCCTGTTCGGTGACGACGACGGTGGCGTCGGATCGCTGCAGTCCGTCACCCGCCGCGAACTCACACTCGGGGCGTGGGTGGACGTTCGACCGGGCTGGTTGGCCGGTACCCACCTGTTCGATTCGCTGGTGGACGCCGTCGATTGGCGAGCCGAACGTAGGCAGATGTACGACCGCGTGGTCGACGTGCCGCGCCTGGTTCGGTTCTACGCCGAGCGCGAACGGTGGCCCGACGCAGCCCTGTACGACGCACGCGATGCGCTCGACGATCACTACCGCACCGAACTCGGTGAATCGTTCGCCACCGCCGGACTGTGCTACTACCGCGACGGATCCGACAGCGTCGCCTGGCACGGCGACAACATCGGCCGCAGCGCCACCGAGGACACCATGGTCGCGATCGTATCGCTGGGTGCCACACGTCAACTCATGCTTCGACCGCGTGGCGGCGGAACCTCGCTGAAGTTCACGCTGGCCCACGGGGACCTGGTGGTGATGGGCGGCTCGTGCCAACGCACCTGGGAGCATGCGATTCCCAAGTCGACCCGCGCGACCGGCCCACGCATCAGCGTGCAGTTCCGACCGCGCGGGGTTCGCTGACGGGCCGGGTTCGTCAACGAGCGGTGATCGAGTTCCGACGCTCCACCACCGCTGCGGCCAACGTGTCCAACTGCGTTGCCGTCGTGTCCCAATCGAGGCAGGCGTCGGTGATCGACTGCCCGTACACCAGCTCGTCCCGGTGGCCGAGTTCGAGATCCTGACGGCCCGCGACCAGGAAGCTCTCCAGCATCAGTCCGACGATGCCGTGTTCGCCTGCCGCCACCCGAGCGGCCACGTCGGTGACCACGTCGACCTGCTTGTTGTGGTCCTTACGACTGTTGCCGTGACTGGCGTCGATGACCACCCGCTCCGGCAGACCCGACTTACGCAGTCGCGCAACGGTATCGGCGACCGATTCGGCGTCGTAGTTCGGCCCGTCGACACCGCCGCGCAGGATCACGTGGCAGTCCGGGTTCCCGACAGTGCGAATGAGAGCCGCCTGACCGTCGAGATCGGTGCCGGGGAAGACGTGGCTCGCGGCGGCAGCGCGGGTGCCGTCGACCGCAACCTGGATGTCCCCCTCGGTGGAGTTCTTGATCCCCACCGGCATCGACAACGCGCTGCACAGCTGCCGGTGCACCTGGCTGGCCGCCGTTCGCGCACCGATTGCGCCGTAGCTGACCAGGTCTGCGATGTACTGCGGGGTGATCGGGTCGAGGAACTCGCACCCGACCGGCAGACCGAGCGCGGATATGTCGAGCAGCAGTTGGCGTCCCACTCGCAGACCGGCGTTGATGTCGAAGCTGCCGTCGAGGTGCGGATCGTTGATCAAACCCTTCCAGCCCAGCGTCGTTCGCGGCTTCTCGAAGTAGACGCGCATGACGATGTGCAGGCGATCGCCCAGTTCGGATGCCTTGGCGGCGAGGCGTCGGGCGTAGTCGAGAGCAGCGGCGGTGTCGTGCACCGAGCACGGGCCGACGACGACGATCAGCCGATCGTCGCGGCCGTCCAGCACGTCGACCACACCGGCGCGGCCGGTACGGACCGTGGCCGAGATCGCGTCGTCGACGGCATGCTCGCGGCGCAGCACCGACGGAGCGATCAACGGACTGATGCTGATGGTCCGCTGATCGTCGAGAGGTGGGGTGTCGAGAGAGAGTGTCATGAGAGGGCGTTCCTGTTCCCAGGCCGGCTCCTCATGCTCCACACGCACTTCGAGCCGGTCTGTATCCGGCTCGTGGGGTGGAAGTTCAGCGCATGGCGTCGCTGGCTGACCCACCCGGGGCCGGCCTGCTAAACCAGAAATACGTGCGCTGCATGAGAGCACCGTAGCAGACGCTTCGTCGATGCATCTATGCTCGTCCCTGCAGTCGGTTCGCCAGGTGGTCATGAGGAGCCCCGAAGTTCACCACGGCGCCGAAGCGATGCGTGCGGTACGGCGCGTCGTGAGAGGGAACCCGGTGAGAATCCGGGACTGTCCCGCAGCGGTATGCAGGAACGACCGCCGTCAACAGCACTGAAGAGGCCTCTTCGGGAAGCGACGGCCAGTAGGAGTGGACTGTTCGTCCACGTGCCCGCGAGTCCGAATACCTGCCGTCTGTGCTGTGCACGCCGTGCGCAGCGGTTCACCGCCTCGTGGAATGGGCGCGTAACCCTGGTACGGCTGCTCGTGGGGCTCTCCGGGATTCGCGCGCCCGAGAAGGCGGTGCGCCATCGATGCAGCAGTCACCTGGAGAACTACCGTGAGTATCGAATTCACCGCCACCGTGCTCGGTTCCGCCCGTATCGGACCGAACCGAGAACTGAAGAAAGCCGTCGAATCCTACTGGGCCGGAACGCTCGACGCAGCCGCACTCGAATCCGTCGCGCGGACGTTGCGCGAGAACACCTGGCGAGAACTCGTCGCTGCCGGACTCGATTCCGTTCCGGTGAACACCTTTTCGTACTACGACCACGTGCTCGACACCGCGGTCATGCTCGGCGCACTACCCGAGCGGGTTCGGAGCATCAACAGCGAGCTGGACCGCTGTTTCGCCGCCGCCCGAGGCAACGAGACCGTCGCACCACTGGAGATGACCAAGTGGTTCGACACCAACTACCACTACCTCGTGCCCGAAATCTCCCCGGCGACAACCTTTTCACTGCATCCCGAGAAGGTGCTCGCCGAGCTCGAAGAAGCTCGCGCGCTCGATGTCCCGGCTCGACCGGTCGTCCTGGGACCGGTGACGTTCCTGTTGCTGTCAAAGGCAGTCGGCAGCAGCGCCCCGCTACTGGACCGCCTCGACGAGATTCTGCCGCTGTACGCGGAGCTGCTGACACACCTCGCCGATGCCGGGGCGAAGTGGGTCCAGCTCGACGAACCTGCGCTCGTGGCCGACCGCACGCAGCACGAGATCGACTGTGCGAAGAAGGCTTACGACTACCTGAGCGCAGTGTCGACGAGGCCTGCCATACTGCTGGCGTCGTACTTCGGTGACCTCGGTGCGGTACTGCCCGTGCTCGCGTCGACCGGTATCGAGGGATTGTCGATCGATCTGACGGTGCCGGGCACCGTCGAGCACGTTGCCGTGATACCTGCGCTCGCGAGCAAGCACATAGTCGCGGGCGTCGTTGACGGGCGCAACATCTGGCGGACGGATCTCGACAAGGCGCTGGCAACGTTGGCGAGCCTGTTGGGTAGTGCCGGCACGCTCGCGGTGTCGAGTTCGTGTTCGCTGCTGCACGTTCCGTACACCCTCGACGGAGAGACCGACATCGTCGATCCGCTCCGATCCTGGCTGGCCTTCGGTACCGAGAAGGTTGCCGAGGTGGCCGTCCTCGCGAGGGCGCTGCGAGAGGGCACCGAATCGGTGTCGTCCGAGCTCGAGCAGGCCCGAGCCGCGCTCGAGACTCGTCGCACCGACCCTCGTCTGCACGACGCGGCCGTTCGGGCACGTCTCGACGCGGGAATCTCCGTCGACCGCACCCCGGCCGAGGAACGCTGCCGGGCTCAGGCTGCGCGACTGGACTTGCCGTCGTTGCCGACGACCACCATCGGTTCGTATCCGCAGACCACGCAGATTCGACTCGCTCGGGCAGCCCTGCGCACCGGTGAGATCGACGACGCCGAATACGTATCCCGGATGCAATCCGAGATCGCCGATGTCGTTGCACTGCAGGAGAAGATCGGCCTCGATGTGCTGGTCCACGGCGAGCCCGAGCGAAACGACATGGTGCAGTACTTCGCCGAGCAGCTCAGTGGCTTCGCGGCCACGTCGAACGGCTGGGTCCAGTCGTACGGATCTCGGTGCGTTCGGCCGCCGATTCTGTACGGCGACGTCTCGCGCCCGAAACCGATGACCGTGCACTGGTCCGAGTACGCGCAGTCGCTCACCGACAAGCCGGTCAAAGGCATGTTGACCGGCCCGGTGACGATTCTGGCGTGGTCGTTCGTCCGAGACGACCTACCGTTGGCCGAATCCGCAGCCCAGATCGCCCTGGCGATTCGCGACGAGACGATCGATCTGGAGGCAGCGGGTATTCGAATCGTCCAGGTGGACGAACCTGCCCTTCGTGAGCTCCTCCCCCTGCGCTCGAAAGACACAGCGGCGTACCTGGACTGGGCCGTGCGATCGTTCAAGATCTCGACATCCGGCGTGTCCGACCACACGCAGATTCACACGCATCTGTGCTACTCGGAGTTCGGTGAGATTATCGACGCGATCGCCGACCTCGACGCCGACGTGACGTCGATCGAGGCGGCCCGCTCGCACATGGAAGTACTCGACGACCTGAACTCGATCGGATTCGACCTCGGTGTCGGCCCCGGCGTGTACGACATCCATTCACCGCGGGTGCCGAGCGTCGACGAGATCACCGAATCGCTGCGGGCGGCATTGAAAGCAGTTCCTGCCGAACGACTCTGGGTCAACCCCGACTGTGGACTCAAGACCCGCGGCGTGGCGGAGGTCGAGCGGTCGCTGAGAAACATGGTGCAGGCGGCGGCCGCGCTGCGCTGACCCAGGTGAGCGGAACTTCGACCCCTGCTACGAAGTTCCGCTCACCTCGTTCGCCAGGTACAGGCTAGGCTTACCTGCCTACGCCCGATCTGTGAAAGAGAACGAAGTGAAACGTCTACTCCTGGCCACCACGATCGCCGCGGTCACCGCACTGACCACTGTCGCCTGCGGCGGCACCGCCGAGCAGACGGCCACTCCCTCCACCGCGTCGACGTCGGTCACAGCCGATGCGGCCACCGACGCCCCCGGCCCGACCGGCATCCCCGACGGCATGGGTTCCGGTGCCGCGGACGGCGTGTTCCCCCGCACGGTCGGCCACTTCGGCGGCTCGACCGAAATCCCCGCCGAACCGAAGAAGATCGTCGTGATCGCCACCGGCCAGCTCGACGCAGCTCTCACCCTGGGCGTCGTACCCACCGGAGTCGCCTACGGGGACGGCGCCGCGCTGGTCCCGGACTACATCAGCTTCTCGTTCCCGCAGTACGCGGATCGCATGTCGCAGTTCGTCGACGTCGGCAACCGACAGGAGGTCGACATCGAGGCCATCGCAGCTATCGAACCCGACCTCATCCTGGCGAACAAGACCGGCTCCGAGGACATCTACCCGACGCTCTCGACCATCGCGCCGACCGTGCTCACCGAAGGTACTGGAGTGAACTGGAAGCAGGACTTCCTCCTTCTCGCCGACGCGTTGGGCCGAACCGATCAGGCTCAGACCTTCATCGACACCTTCACCTCCGACGCTGCGGCACTGGGTGGTTCGTTTGCCGACACCGGCGCACCCACGGTCTCGTTCGTCCGCTTCACCGCCGATCGGGCACGGGTGTTCGGCATCCCGTCGTTCGCCGGATACATCGCCTGGGACGCCGGTCTGGCGCGCCCGGAAAGCCAGCAGTTCGACAAGACCTCGCAGGATTTCAGCGAGGAGGAAATTCAGCTCGCGAACGCGGACTGGGTGTTCGTATCGAGCCAGGATGCCGGAGCCGATTCCAGCGCCGCGTCGTACACCACCAACCCGCTCTGGACCGGAATGAGCGCGGCAACCGAGAACCACATCGTGCGCGTCGACGACGACCCGTGGTACCTCAATGCAGGCCCGACGGCGGCAACGATCGTACTCGACGGCCTGAAGAGCGCCCTGCAGAGCTGACCCCCGTGTGCATGGAACTTCGTAGCCCACTACGAAGTTCCATGCACATCGAGCAGGTAGGTTGCGCACAACTTAACCGTGCACTACTATTCTTGACGTGACCAACGAACTCGCACTCGACCGTCAGGTGTGCTTCGCGCTGTACTCCGCATCGCGGGCTACCACCGCGGTGTATCGCCCGATGCTCGACGAGCTCGGCGTCACGTATCCGCAGTACCTCGTACTGCTGGTGCTGTGGGAACGGGACGGGCGCGGCGTCAAGGACATCTGCGCCGAACTCGATCTCGACACCGGCACGCTGTCGCCGATGCTCAAGCGCCTCGAAGGCCTCGGTTTCATCGAGCGCCGACGCCTGAGCACCGACGAACGTCGGGTCGAGATCCACCTCACCGAGACCGGAAGCGCCATGCGCGCAAAGGCACTCGACATTCCACGAAAGCTGGCCGAGAAGACCGGCATGAACGTCGACGATCTCGTCAAACTCAAGGAGTCGCTCGACGCATTGACGAGCGCTCTGCATCACACCGATTCCGGCACGACAGAAGGAGCATCATGAAGACGATCTACACCGCCGAGGCACTGGCCACCGGTGAAGGCCGAAACGGCCACGCCCGCACTTCCGACGGACGGCTCGATCTGGACCTCGCCATCCCGGAGGCCATGGGCGGCAGCGGCAACGGCACCAACCCCGAGCAGCTCTTCGCCGCCGGCTACGCCGCATGCTTCCACTCCGCGCTGCAGATGGTCGCTCGTCAGGACAAGGCCGACGTCACCGATTCGGCCGTCGGCGCTCGTGTCGACATCGGCCCCAACGACGCGGGCGGCTTCCAGCTCGCCGTCACCCTCGAGGTGACCCTGCCCAATTTGAGCCGCGAGAACGCCCAGGCCCTGGCCGACAAGGCCCACCAGGTGTGCCCGTACTCCAACGCCACCCGCGGCAACATCGACGTCACCGTCACAGTCACCGAAGACGAGTAGAGGAAATCCCTTGAAGGCACACGAAATTCACCTCGCGTCCCGCCCAGAAGGCTGGCCGACGGAAGACAACTTTCGCGCGGAGGTCGTCGACCTTCCCGAACTCGCCGACGGGCAGATCCTCGTCCGCAACATCGTGATGTCGGTCGATCCGTACATGCGTGGGCGGATGAACGATGTGAAGTCGTACGTCCCGCCGTTCCAGCTCGACGCCCCACTCGACGGCGGTGCCGTCGGCGAGATCATCGAATCCAAGGCCGAGGGTTTCGCTGTCGGCGACGCCGTTCTGCACGGTAAGGGCTGGCGCGATGTCGCCGTCGTCCCCGCCAAGGGCGCAAGCAAGGTCGATCTCTCGGCCGCGAAGGCGTCCGCATACCTCAGCGCGCTCGGAATGACCGGCACGACGGCGTACGCAGGCCTGACCGAAGTCGCTTCGTTCAAGGAGGGCGACGTCGTCTTCGTCTCCGGCGCTGCAGGCGCAGTCGGTTCGCTCGTCGGACAGATCGCCAAGGCCCTCGGCGCATCTCGGGTCATCGGCAGTGCCGGATCCCCCGCCAAGGTGGCTCGCCTGCTCGAGCTCGGCTTCGACGCGGCGTTCGATTACCACGACGGCCCGGTTGCCGAGCAGTTGCGACAGGCAGCACCGGACGGCATCGACGTGTACTTCGACAACGTCGGCGGCGAGCACCTCGAGGCCGCCATCGGTTCGATGAACAAGTACGGCCGAATTGCCATGTGCGGAGCCATCGCTCAGTACAACTCGACCGAACCGACACCGGCACCGCGCAACCTTGCCCTCGCCATCGGCAAGGAACTGACGCTCAAGGGCTTCATCGTCGGCTCCTACGCGCACGTGACCGAAGAGTTCCGCTCGAAGATGACCGAGTGGCTGGGCAGCGGCGCAGTCGAATTCGACGAGACGGTCGTCGACGGTCTGAACAACGCCCCCTCGGCGTTCATCGGCCTGATGAAGGGCGAGAACACCGGCAAGATGGTTGTCACCATCTAGGTAGAACCCGAACGGTTTCACCGCAGACCACACCCCGGCCGGAATTTCCGGCCGGGGTGTTTCCATGCCCAGGCCGATTACAGTCGGTGCATGCCCGCCGCTCCCCTCCCGTTGCGCGACGGCCTCGATCCCACTCGGGTGCGGATGCCGGAGGTCGCGACCGGAGCGACGGTGCTCGAGTACCTGCGCGCCCGGTTCCCGCAGGACGCCGCCCGACTGACCGAGAAAGTTGCGGGCGGCGAGATCGTCGACGCAGCAGGCGTACCGGTCGATTCGACGACCGTCGCGAGACCGCGGGCGGACATCTACCTCTACCGCGACCCGCCGGTGGAGCCGACGGTTCCGTTCTCACTCGACGTCCTCCATCGCGACGAGAACTTGCTCGTCGTCGACAAGCCGCATTTTCTGGCCACCACTCCGCGCGGCGCGTACATCGCTCGCTCGGCCCTCGTTCTGCTCCGCCGCCGATTCGACCTGCCCGAGCTCAGCCCGGCGCACCGTCTGGACAGGCTCACCGCAGGGGTTCTGGTGTTCACCGTGCGACAGCAGGCCCGCCGGCCGTACCAGGAACTCTTCGCTCAACGCACCGTCACCAAGCACTACGAGGCGATTGCCCCACGCTCCCGGGACATCGACTTCCCGCTGACGGTACGCAGCCGAATCATCAAGGAGCGCGGCGTTCTTCAGGCCCGAGAGGTACCGGGCGAGCCCAACGCGGAAACACTCGTCGAGCTCGTCGACACGTTCGGATCCCACGGCCTGTACCGATTGCGTCCGCGAACCGGAAAGACGCATCAACTTCGAGTTCATCTGTGCTCGTTGGGCATTCCGATCGTCGGCGACAATTTCTATCCCTCGTTCCGTGAGGTCGCTCACGACGACTACTCCGACCCGCTTCGCTTGCTGGCGCGTTCGATCGAATTCGTCGATCCGCTCAGCGGCCTGATTCGACGGTTCGAGAGCAATCGGAGTCTCGATCCGCCTGCGTCGCAGCAGCTTCCGACGTGAGCTCGGCGGTACGGACGGTGATTCGATGCGAGATGACCGCGAGCGCGAACAGTCCCACCGCCACATTCCCCAGCGCGGCGAAACCCTCCTGAGCGAAGTCCACGAGGGCGTTGAGAAGAGTGAAGATCAACGCGGACACCCGGAGGGTTCGCAGCGGCCAGAGCGGTCCTCGAGCACGCAAGCACAGCATCGCAGGCAGCGCCGTGACGAAGGTGAGGCAGGCACTGACGAACAGGATCCCGCTCGCGATTCCCATTCTGTCGACGTCGATCGTCAGGTCGCGTCGATCGATGTGCAGGTCCCCGATGACGAGCTCGACGATCCCGAACACCACCCCCGCCCCGGAGAGCAGAACCAACCCCCACCCGACGACGGGAATCCACCGGGCGCTGGTGAAGAACGCGGGAATCAGCCGGGGAACGACATTTTTCAGCGAGTGGGTCCGCGACGTCGACTGCCGAGCGCGGCCGAGCAACAGGCGGATCCCGGCCACGGTGTCCGCGTCGGCACCCTCGGCCTCGGCCCGCGCGACCATGCGTAGCGCCCAGTCGCGACGATGCTCGGGTAGGCCGTGCGCGACGCCGTCGGCTGCGATCGCAGCCGCGTTGGCCAGCGATTCGTCGACCGAGGGCCGGCGGAACTCCCGAACGATCCTGCTGAACACCAACAGCAGCACCACCAGGACGTACATGATCTCCGACGAGGGTCCGTAGAAGTAGTCGTTGTCCTTGGTGACGAATTTGCCGACTTCGTCGAGAAAGAGCCCGAATCCGATTCCGCCGAGCACCACCGTGAACACTCGAACGCCGAACCCGATGAACATCCACCCGATCAGCAACGCGAGCATCATCGCAGCGCCGCCGTACAGGGCGTGAGCGATGTGCAACGATTTGCCCCCGACCTGGGGATAGTCGGTCAACTCCAGGTAAGCCCTTGTGATCAGAATGGTCGCGATGGCGACGACCATGAACGCCTCGGATGCACTGCTTCCGTAGGCATCGCGGATCATGCCACTGCGGTACGTGGTCCCCGGACGACCGGTCATCGATCGAGTATGTGCCGCCTGCCGTCGCCCGCGGGCCGTTTTCGCGGGCCGTTTTCGGGCCTCGATGTTTCCTGGGTTGACAAACCTCGTTGCCGAACCTGCAATGGTGTCATGGAAGATTCGAACACCGGCCTGGACGAGGTCATCGCGGGCCTCGGTCCCCGCCTCAAGCGCATCAGGATGGAGAAGAACACCACCCTGGCATCGCTGTCGGACACCACGGGAATTTCGATCAGCACACTGTCGCGACTCGAGTCCGGTGACCGCAAGCCCAGCCTCGAATTGCTGTGGCCCATCGCTCGTGCCCATCAGATGAAACTCGACGATCTGGTGACCGCTCCGCCCGTGGCGGACCCTCGGGTGCGCACCACGGCGACCGTTCGCGAACACGTGACCATCCTGCCGCTGACGCTGCGTCCCGGCGGTCTTCAGGCGTACAAGCTCCTGGTCCGCCCGGAGGGCTCGGAGCCGCGTCCGCGGACACACGAGGGGTACGAGTGGTTGTACGTCCTCGACGGCACCCTGCGGCTGATTCTCGGCGAGCACGATCTGACGATGAAGGCAGGCGAGGCAGCCGAATTCGACACTCGTGTGCCGCACTGGTTCGGTGCCGTCGGAAACCGACCGGTGGAGCTTCTGAGCCTGTTCGGACCCCAGGGCGAGCGGATGCACGTGCGGGCGAAACCGACGGTATGAAATGTCATGTCCGTGTGAGACAGTGAAGCCGCTCGACGCCAGGATCCACTTCGGTCATCCGCACCGACCACACACCATCTCGAGGAAAAAGATGACCGACAGACTGCCCGAATCGCCTGCGTCCCGCACTCACGTGGACATCGCAACCGGAGTGCTCATCGGGATCCACGGTGGATCCGTTGCCGACGCCATCGACGAGCTGTTCACGACCGCGAGACATCACCGGGTCAGTCTGTTCGAGCTCTCTCGCACGCTCATCACCGTCGCGGAGGGCCGCGACATCGAGCGATCCTCCGCCACCGACGCGGTGTACGAGGTCTGGGGATCGGCACTCGGCCGTCGAGGCGCAGAGACGACCTTCGGCCTGGTCACCGATTCCGCTGCCCTCTGATCGAACGAGCGCTCCGGAGAGCTAGCCGCGAACGGATGGGTCGCTGCGCAGCTCCGGAAAGCGTGCCGTCATCGCGTCGATGTGTCGATACATCTCGTAGAGCTCGGTTCGGAGCGTCGACGCTTCGGACTCGAACGCTCGGGCCCGTGATTCGGCGCGATCCGCGCGAGCTCGAAATGCCTTGGACTGCGCCAGTTCGATGGACGCCGAGCACGTCTCGATATGTTCGGCCAGCCCTCTCGCGAACACCCTCGCCTGCTCGAGGTTGACGGCATAGTTGTCGTCTCGCGGAGCCGGTGACGCCGCACCGTTCGCTGTGCCCATGGAAACTCGTCACCCTCGATCGTCGGCGGAAATTCTTTCGCGACTCTACGCTCGGTGCCGCACGCTTCGTCCGTGAACCGGCGTCACCCGAAGACGAGTGCCAGCACCACCGATGCCGAGGTGGCAGCGATCGCGATGACGATGGTCGCCGCGATCGCCCGCTGCCGCACCGTTCGGTAATTCGCCCCTGCGCGGTCGTACTCCGAGTCGTCCTGATCGCCGTCCCGGCCGTAGAAGTCGTCCGAGTTCAGCCCGTCCTCGTCGAAATACACGACGTCTCGTGGCGGCACCCAGTGCTGACCGTTGGCTTCGATCGCGGCACCCAGCCGCTCCAGCCGTATCCGAGCGCGAGTGGGATACCAATCGGAGGGCGCGTGGATGGGCAGTGCCCGCGCAATCATCAGAGGCGACCGGTACTGCTTCTCCAGGGCGGCGAACGCTGCGGACGCCGTCGGATCGTCGTCGGACTTGTCGGTGAGGAACCAGACGGCTCCGGCCGCCGCACGATCGCCGAGTACCAGATGCGTGTACGCGAGCAATTCTAGGATGCCGGGCGACGTCGGGTTCCGGACCAGTGCGCCGACCAGCCGATCTCGAGCGGCGATACTGTCTCCGCGCGCCAGATCCTCCTGAGCTCGATCGATCACGTCCACGCGTCGACAATAACTCCTGGGAACGAAAAAGCCCCTGCCGGACGACCGGAAGGGGCTTTCATCGTGCTTGTCGATCCAACACCGTGGTGGCCAGGGCCGGGATCGAACCGGCGACCTTCCGCTTTTCAGGCGGACGCTCGTACCAACTGAGCTACCTGGCCGGGCGGCACCGGTGAAACAATGCCATCGCAATGTCGGTACCTTCGTACCGATGTTGCGACCCTGACGGGACTCGAACCCGCGACCTCCGCCGTGACAGGGCGGCGCGCTAACCAACTGCGCCACAGGGCCTTGCTGTTGTTGCCGCGCTATTTCTAGCGCACCAACTCTCCGAACTGCAAATCCGCATCACGCGGGAAGCGAGACGAAGAATGCTGTACTGCCGACCGGATTGTCAATCCGATCTCTTCCTACGTACCCCCTACGGGATTCGAACCCGCGCTACCGCCTTGAAAGGGCGGCGTCCTAGGCCGCTAGACGAAGGGGGCCCGCCGAACTGCTTCGACGTTACCCTCAACGGCGTTCCGTTGGGAGCTGGGATAGCTTAGGACACTTTCGCTGTAAATCTCAAACCGGCAGGTCAGAGGTGGTTTTCGCGCAGTTTTCGCCGTAGTGCTCCCACCCGTGCAGTTTGAACTCGGCGAGCCAACGCTCGGACGCCATGGCGAGCAGTACGACCTCGACGGATTCCTCGAACCGCTCGCGCAGATCTGCGTTGTCGGCAACCAGATCCGACATGTACCGCTGACCGGCCATCGACGCGGCAAGCACCCGCACGAACTTGGCTGCGTCGAACTCCGGCTTGAGGTCGCCCATCGCGAGAGCGCGCTCGGCTTGCTTGTGGCCTTGAGCTCCCCAGACGCGACCGCCCCCGGAGTGCACCTCCGCGTAGAACTCCGGCTCGACTATCAACCGGAACTCGGCGCGCACGATCACGTCGTTCTGGAAGTTCTGCGCGATGTCGTCCACGATCCCGCGGATGACGTAGAACGGGTGTGCGGTGGTGTCGGCCCACTTCTCCGTAATGGCGACGTACCGATCCAGACCGGCCGCGAGCACGGCTCGGGCCAGATCTTCCTTCGACTGGAAATGGAAATACATCGCACCCTTGGTGGCGTTGGAGCCCTCCAAGATGGTGTTGACGGATGCCGCTGCGTATCCACGCTTGGCGAATTCCGCCGCCGCCGCCTCCACGATGGCAGCCCGGGTCCGCCGTGCGCGCTCTTGTTGTGCCATTTATTCCGTGCCTCCGAGCCCCAAGCGCCCTGCGTATCCGCAGGTAGTACATATAGAGAGTACTTCACCCGAACGACACGTGAGTCGACTCACCTACGGTTCGCTTCGCCACACACATCCGTCGGAAAAATCGGTTAGGCGTCCGAAACAAGCCGGATGGTATGATCTGCGCGGCTCGAGTGCGCTGCAGGGGGTGCGCACTCGAGCCGCTTTCCACTCGGTCCACCGCTGTCGCCGACGCGACCTTCTTCGGACCGACCCCCTTACCGACCGCGTGCCGACTCGCGGCTCGTCCGATTCGCCATCGGCAGCGACCGAGGTACAGCCGAGTTCCGTGAAACGAACGATCGACGCATCGTTCACGTCGCTTGGAGCACACACGCACTTTCGGTTGAAAACCGAATTACATTTCACGGTAACGGATCTCGGACCAGAACTGATTCGCGTGCCTCGTTAGCATTTCAAATCTAGTGATCAGCAATCGAATACGCCGAAACCGCTGTCTGCCATCGGTCAAATCCATTGCCCGGTAATCGATACGAGAAAGACCGGTCGGTAACATTTTCGACACGTTCCCGGACTCGCACCGAACTCGCACCTGTACTGAATTACTGTGACATGCACCACATGGAGTAGTTCGGCCGATCGGAAACGAGTGCATGCCATGAAGGTGCCGATTCGCGTATTTCGTTCCATCGCAACGTCGTTCGCGGTGGTCGTGCTCGCTCTGTCGACGACCGGCACGGCGCCTGCAGACCCCCTTGGCAACTTCGTGGCCCCCGTCGCCGACCCGGCTCTCTATCTACCCACCCCACTGGGTGAGCCCTGGTTCGATCCCCCTGCAGGCTACGAACAACAACCTCCCGGGACCGTACTCGCAACCAGACGAGTGACCGTCGGACCGTTGTTCACGCCGGTCACCTCGACTCAGATCCTGTTCCGCACCAACGACTCCAAGGACCGTCCCGTCGCTGCGGCCACCACCGTGATCGTGCCGGTCGAACCGTGGACCGGAGCCGGGAGCCGACCCGTCGTGGCATACAACATGGCCATCAATTCACTCGGCAACACCTGTGCGCCGTCGTGGCTGCTCCCTCGCGGCCTCGCCCGAGAGATACCGGCCGTTCAGGCGTTTCTGGCCAAGAACTACGCCGTCGTCGTCACCGATCACGAGGGGCCACGGCAGGCCTACGCCGCCGGACGCATGGCCGCACACGCGGTGCTCGACGCCCTCCGAGCCATGGTTCGACTGCCCGAGCTCGGCGTGCCTGCGTCTTCTCCCATCGCCATGACGGGGTACTCGGGTGGGGCGATCGCCACAGGATGGGCGGCACAATTGGCCCCCACGTACGCGCCCGATGTGAATCTGGTGGGCGCGGCGTTCGGTGGTCCACCGACCGATTACCGGATTCTGCTGACGTCGATGAACGGCACGGCCGCATCGACGCTCTTCCTGTCGGCGGCGCTCGGGGTGGCACGGGAGTACCCCGAGATGTTCTCGCTGATGAACGCCGACGGACTGCGTCTGGCCACGATCGCCAAGGACATGTGCGTCGGTCTGCTCGCCCCCGGTGGCGTGGTGGCTCCGATCCCGGCACAGGCGCTCTCGAACGTTCCGAATGTCGATCGCACCGAGATCGCCGAGAGCATCATCGCCGCGACCCGTCTCGGCGGCGACCTCGCGCCCACCATCCCCACCATGATCTATCAGGGCAGGCAGGAGTTCTGGATTCCTCGACAGGGAGCCGAGACCCTCTACGACGAGTGGTGCGCCCAGGGTGCGAACGTCAGACTCGAGGAATATCTCGGCGAACACCTGATCGTCGCCCTCAGCGGCATTCCCGGCGCGTACGCCTGGATCGACGACCGGCTGGCAGGCATTCCGGTGCCGAGCGGATGCAGCAGCTTCGGGCGCTGACCCGTCGGAACCCACTGCCGGGGGTACTGCCCGTTGGCGCTACGCGGCCCATTACACTTTCGAGCCGCGCCCCTATAGCTCAGTTGGTAGAGCTACGGACTTTTAATCCGCAGGTCGTAGGTTCGAGTCCTACTGGGGGCACCACACACCGTCCGAGTAACAGTGCTCACACCTGTCCGGAACGTACACTCGGGCGTAACGATCGGCCGAGACCGAGCGACGTGTTGGGGGAACTGCAGCGGTCGTGCACTCGCGAAGGCCGGTGGCAAGATCGACGCTCGGGGGAGACTTCGCGCCGATCGACACCGAACATCACGACCGCCGGAACAGCAAGTGAACAGCCACGACGAGGTTCACACCGAACCTACGGTGCCGTAAGCTGGACCGGTCGTACGCAATCTATGGAGGCGATCTAATGGCGAGGGATCTGACACAGCTCGAGCTTCTGCAAGAGCTGGTGCCCACTGCCGAGGACAATGTGAACCGTCACATCTCGATGGCTCGGGAGTGGCACCCTCACGACTACGTACCGTGGGACGAAGGTCGTAACTTCGCCGCACTCGGCGGCCAGGACTACGACCCGGAGCAGTCCAAGCTCTCCGACGTCGCACAGGCCGCGATGATCACCAACCTCCTCACCGAGGACAACCTGCCGTCCTACCACCGGGAGATCGCCGAGAACTTCTCCCAGGACGGTGCCTGGGGCACCTGGGTCGGCCGGTGGACCGCCGAGGAGAACCGGCACGGCATCGTCATGCGCGACTACCTCGTCGTCACCCGCGGCGTCGATCCCGTCGCCCTCGAAGAAGCCCGCATGATCCACATGACCAACGGGTTCGCCTCACCGGCGGGGTCGCAGACGGGTCTGCTCCACTCGGTCGCCTACGTGACGTTCCAGGAGCTCGCCACGCGCGTCTCGCACCGCAACACCGGCAAGGTCTGCGACGATCCGATCGCCGACCGCATGCTCCAGCGCATCGCCGCCGACGAGAACCTGCACATGATCTTCTACCGCAACATCACCGGCGCGGCGATGGACATCGCTCCCGATCAGACCCTCGACGCGGTCTCCGACATCGTGACGAACTTCGTCATGCCCGGTGCCGGTATGCCGAACTTCCGCCGCAACGGTGTGTTGATGGCCAAGCACGGCATCTACGACCTGCGTCAGCACCTCGAGGACGTCGTCTGGCCGGTCCTGCGCAAGTGGAGCGTGTTCGAGCGCAACGACTTCACCGGCCGCGGCGAGAACAAGCGCGAGGAACTCGCCGCGTTCCTCGAAGACCTCGAGCGTCAGGCCACCAAGTTCGAGGAGATGCGCGACCGCTCCCTCGCCCGCGAACGCGCGAAGGCCGAAGCACGCGCGTCGTAAGCTCAGATCGGCTGGTGTGCCCGGTACCGACTTCGGTGCCGGGCACCACTGTTTTCGGGCCGTCGCTCTCGCCCCACCGCCGTCACCATGATCACGTTCCCTCCGTTCCAAAGGCTTCTCTCATGACACTGCAGATCGGCTCGCTGGAGTTGGCCAGCCCCGTCGTCCTCGCACCGATGGCCGGCGTCACCAATGTGGCGTTCCGCACGCTGTGCAGGGAGCAGGAGTTGCAGCGGGCGGGCAGTACCTCGGGTCTGTACGTGTGCGAGATGGTCACCGCACGCGCGCTCGTCGAACGCCAGCCGGCGACGATGCACATGACGACCTTCGGCCCCACCGAAACCCCGCGGTCGCTGCAGCTCTACACCGTCGATCCGGACACCACGTACGACGCGGCGAAGATGATCGTCGACGACGATCTGGCCGACCACATCGACATGAACTTCGGCTGCCCGGTTCCGAAGGTCACCCGAAAGGGCGGCGGTGCTGCGCTGCCCTACAAGCGGAACCTGTTCGGTCGTATCGTCGCCGCGGCCGTCAAGGCGACCGAGGGCACCGACATTCCCGTCACCGTCAAGTTCCGCGTCGGCATCGACGAGAACCACCACACTCATCTCGATGCAGGTCGAATCGCCGCAGGCGAGGGCGCGGCGGCAGTGGCACTGCACGCCAGAACCGCCTCTCAGCGTTACTCCGGCACTGCCGACTGGAACGAGATCGCGCGACTGAAGGAACACGTCTCCGGCATCCCGGTACTGGGCAACGGCGACATCTTCTCGGCGTCCGATGCGGTTCGCATGATGGCGGAGACCGGGTGCGACGGCGTCGTCGTCGGGCGTGGTTGCCTGGGTCGGCCCTGGCTGTTCGCAGAACTCAGCGCCCGCCTGAACGGCAGGCCCGAACCCACTCCACCGACCCTCGGCGAGGTGGCCACCATCATCGCCCGGCATGCCGAGCTGCTCGCTCAGCATCACGGTGAGAGCAAGGGTCTGCGCGAGCTGCGCAAGCATGTGTCCTGGTATCTCCGCGGGTTCCCGGCGGGGTCGGATCTTCGGGTCTCGATGGCGTTGGTGTCCACTCTCGGCGAACTGGACGACCTTCTGGCGCAACTCGATCCGACCGTTCCGTTTCCCAAGGACGCCGAAGGCCCCCGTGGTCGGCAGGGCTCGCCGGGCGCGGTTGCGTTGCCCGACGGTTGGCTCGACGACCCGGAGGACGTCTGCGTTCCCGCCGGTGCCGATCTGATGCATTCCGGCGGCTGATTCACGGCTGACCAGCAGCCCCCACCTCGCACGAGTGGACCATGCCGCTCGAGTCAGTACTATGGCTGGGATTGCCGAGTTGACGGCGCGTGCGTGTGATGGAAGGCCAGGTTCGAATTCGTGGGAGACGATCGAGAGTCGGGCCCGTCTGTGCCCGAGGGTCGCGCCCCATGGGAGCGCCCGCTGTCTTCAATCGGACGTTCCGGACAGCGCCCACCTCGCTCCGAACGTCCTGCAACACCGGACGCAGAGCAACCACCGCAGCCCGGAGACAGCGGCAGGCTCGGCAAACGATCACCGCGTAACGCCGACACCGTCTCGGTCGCCGAGTTGGTGGACAAGATGTCGCGCTCGGGATCGATGCGGCGGGTGCCTGACGAACGTCCCGAAGTCGAAGAGCCGACCGAGGTCATCGCCCCCATCACCGATTCCACTCCCTCGCCTGCCCGGGCAGTGCCGCCGACTCCGCCGCCGCATGCCGCACCGGAACCGGTGGGCGCGCCCGCAGCGGATCGACCGACTCTGACGCGGTTGGCGATGAGTCGGGTACGTCGCCGCCGTCGGGTACGGATGATCGGCCGGAGCCTGGTCTCCCTCGTCGCGATCCTGGCGGTGGCCTTGACCGGAGTGGTGTGGGGATACCTACGCAACACCGATCAAGGATTTCTCCAGGTCGCCGCTCTCGATCCCGATTCGACCGACGTCGTCGACGCCGCAGGCCAGTACGGTGACGAGACGTACCTGATCGTGGGCACCGACACCCGCGCCGGGGCCAGCGGCGAGGTGGGAGCCGGAACCGTCGCCGACGCCGAGGGATCGCGCTCGGACACCGTCATGTTGGTCAACATCCCTGCCGACCGCAGTCGCGTCGTCGCGGTGTCCTTCCCCCGCGACCTCGACGTGACGCGGCCGGAGTGCGAGCAGTTCGACAACATCACCAATACCTACACCGGGGAGATGTTCCCCGAGGCCTACGGCGACAAGCTCAACGCCACCTACGCCCTCGGCGGCCCGAAGTGTCTGGTCAAGACCATCCAGAAGATCTCGGGCCTACGCATCGGACACTTCGTCGGGATGGACTTCGCCGGGTTCGAGTCCATGGTCGACGAGGTCGGCGGCGTCGAGGTCTGCACCGCGCAACCCCTGTTCGACTACGAACTCGGAAATGTCCTTCCCAACGTCGGAACACAACGTATCGACGGCCGCACCGCGCTGAACTACGTTCGGGCCCGCAACGTCGAGTCCGAGGGCAACGGCGACTACGGCCGCATCAAGCGACAGCAGCGTTTCCTGTCGTCGCTGCTGCGGTCCGCGCTCTCGAACAACGTGCTGCTCGATCCCGGCAAGCTCAACGGGTTCGTCAACGCGTTCACCTCGGACACGTTCGTGGAGAACGTCAAGACTCAGGACCTGGTGACACTGGGACGCTCGCTGCAGAACGTGGACGCCGGCGCGGTCACCTTCCTGACCATCCCCACCACCGGCACCAACGACTACGGCAACGAGATCCCGAACGACGACGCGATCGGTGCGATCTTCCAGGCCATCATCGACGACGCTCCGTTGCCCGGCGAGGAACGAGCGGAGCCGGTGACACCCGAATCACCCGCACCTGCCGCCGTACCCGACGCGCCACTGTTGGCCGTTGACCCGTCGACCGTGTCGATTCAGGTGTCCAACGCATCCGACATCGCCGGGATGGCGCAGACGGCGTCCGACGAACTCGCGGTCTACGGATTCCAGATCCTGACGGTCGGCAACTTCTCGGGCACCGCAGCGCAGACAGTGGTGCGCTACTCCCAGGATCAGGAAGCCGCCGCTGCGACGGTCGCGTCGGCGATTCCCGGCGCTGCCATCGAGTTGGCACCGAGCCTGAACAATGTCGTCGAGGTCGTGCTCGGCTCGAACTATCCCGGATACACCCAGTACCCGACGGCGTTCGGTACCGAAATCGATCCCACTCAGGTGGAAGGAACCACCCAGAGTGCGCCCCTTCCGGAGGATCTCTCGTACACCAACGCAGCCGACGACACGTGCGCCTGACTTCATTCATGCTCCGTTAACCCTCGGGACAGGGAACTAGTCGGTGTGAGCTACTAAACTTCGCTCATGCGCGTCGCCTACAACGAACAGATGAACGAGCTTGCCGATCTCCTCGGAGAGATGGCGAGCCTGGCTGGTGCGGCCATGGAAAAGGCCACTCAGTCCCTCCTTCAAGCAGACCTGGTGCTCGCCGAGCAGGTCATTTCCGAACACGACAGGATCACCGAACTCAGCGCGGTGTGCGAGGAGAAGGCCTTCACCCTTCTCGCCCTGCAGGCTCCAGTCGCAGGCGATCTCCGTTCGGTGGTGGCCGGCATTCAGATCGTTGCCGACATCGACCGTATGGGCGCGCTCGCACTGCACGTTGCCAAGATCACCCGCCGCAGGCACCCGAACCACGCCCTCCCCGAGGTCGTCAACGGGTACTTCGCCGAGATGGGTCGCCTCGCCGTCCAGATCGGCGCGTCGGCTCGTGAGGTCCTCGAGACCCGCGATCCCGAGCGCGCTGCCAAGCTGCAGGAGGAGGACGAGGCGATGGACGATCTGCACCGTCACCTCTTCACGGTGTTGATGGACCGCGAGTGGAGCCACGGGGTCGCTGCTGCGGTGGACGTGACCCTGCTCGGCCGCTTCTACGAGCGGTTCGCCGACCACGCCGTCGAGGTCGGCCGTCGAGTGATCTTCCTGGTGACGGGTGAGCTGCCCATCGACCTGAGCCACAACAACATCCCCACCTCGTAGGCCTGCCCTCGTCGAGAACCGAGTAGTGCTGCGCTGCAACGCTACTCGGTTCTCGCATCGGGACAACGAGCGCAGATGTCGAAGAAGCCCCCGCCGAGCCTGTGCTCAGCGGGGGCTTCTTCGTTCGTGTGTGGTTATCCGAAGCGGCCGGAAATGTAGTCCTCGGTGGCCTTCTGCGTCGGGTTGGAGAAGATCTTCTCGGTGTCGTCGATCTCGATGAGCTTGCCGGGCTTGCCGGTCGCCTCGAGGTTGAAGAAGCCGGTCTGGTCGCTCACACGGGCGGCCTGCTGCATGTTGTGCGTGACGATCACGATCGTGAAGTCCTGCTTGAGTTCCTGGATCAGGTCCTCGATGGCGAGGGTGGAGATGGGGTCCAGAGCCGAGCACGGCTCGTCCATCAGCAGGACATCGGGAGAGACGGCGATCGCGCGAGCGATGCACAGACGCTGCTGCTGACCGCCGGAGAGGCCACCACCGGGCTTGTCGAGGCGATCCTTGACCTCGTTCCAGAGGTTCGCTCCCTTGAGCGAGCGCTCGGCGATCTCGTCGAGTTCCTTCTTGCCGCGGCCGCCCTGCAACTTCAGGCCCGCAACGACGTTGTCCCGGATCGACATCGTCGGGAACGGGTTGGGGCGCTGGAAGACCATGCCGATGGTGCGACGCACACCCACGGGGTCGACGCCGCTGCCGTAGATGTCCTCGCCGTCGAGCAGCACCGAACCCTCGACGCGCGCACCCGGGGTGACTTCGTGCATACGGTTCAGCGAACGCAGGACGGTCGACTTACCGCAGCCCGACGGCCCGATGAACGCGGTGACGCTGCGCGGCGGTACGGCCAGAGTGACGTCGGAGACGGCGTGGAACTTGCCGTAGTAGATGTTGACGTCCTTGAGATCGAGACGCTTTGCCATGTTCTTCGTTCCTTAGAGTTCGCTGGAGTCGGGTGGGTCAGAAGTTCTTGGGCGAGAAGAACTTCGAGACCAACTTCGCGCCGATGTTGAGTATTGCGACGATCAGGATCAGCGTCAGGGCTGCTCCCCACATGCGCTCAGCGGTGAGCACGCCGGTTCCTGCTTTCTGCAGGTCGACCATCATGAGCGGCAGAGACGTCTGCGGCCCGGAGAAGATGTTGAAGTTGATGGCGGTGGCCGATCCAACCAGGATCAGCACCGGTGCCGTCTCGCCCATCACGCGGGCCAGGGCGAGCATGATGCCGGTGACGATGCCGGACAGGGCCGTGGGAATGACGATCTTGGCGATGGTCTTCCACTTCGGGACGCCAAGGGCGTAGGACGCCTCGCGCAGGTCCTGCGGGACGATGCGCAGCATTTCCTCGGCCGAGCGCACGATCACGGGGATCATCAGGAGCACAAGGGCGAATGCGACGGCGACACCGGAGCGCTGGAATCCGAAGGTGGCGATCCACAGTGCGTAGATGAACAGGGCCGCGACGATCGACGGAACACCGGTCAGAATGTCGACCATGAAGGTCGTCACTCGAGCCAGTCGTGTACCGGCCCCGTACTCGACGAGGTAGATGGCGACGAAGATGCCGATCGGGATGGAGATGATGGCGCAGAACAGTCCTTGCAGGAGTGTTCCGACGATGGCGTGGTAAGCGCCGCCGCCTGCGATGAACTGGGTGACGCCGGCCTGCGAGTTCTGCCACCAGGTGGGCGAGACCACGGCGGACAGACCGCGTGAGATCACCGTGTAGAGCACCCAGATGAGCGGTACGAGTGCGACGAGAACCGAGAGGCTGACGAGGATCGTCGCCGTGAGGTTGGACGCTTTACGCCGTGCGCTGACGCCCTGGAACGTCGGTTCCTTGACGGGCTTGTCCATGGTTGCGGTCACGGGTCAGTCCTTCTTTCCGGCGATGGCGGCGCGGGCACCGGCGTTGACGACGAAGGTGAGGATGAAGAGCACCAGACCCGCGGCGATGTAGGCACCGGCTTGGAGCGGGTTGTTGAACTCGCCCGCGGCCAGCGCGATCTTCGTGGCAAACGTGGAACCGCCGTCGAACAATGTTCCGCCGAACGTTGCCTGAGTGCTGCGGATGATGATGTAGAGCGCGATGGTCTCACCGAGTGCACGACCGAGACCGAGCATGGAGCCGCTGACGTAGCCGGACTTTCCGAACGGAATGACCGTGGTGCGCACGACCTCCCAGCGGGTGGCTCCGAGGGCGAGAGCTGCTTCGATCTGCCCCTTCGGCGTCTGCATGAAGACCTCGCGAGTCACCGCTGCGATGATCGGCAGGATCATGACCGCGAGCACGATGCCACCGGTGAAGATGGTGCCACCGCCTGCGATGGAGACCGAGCCGGTGCCGAAGAGCGGGAACCAACCCAGGTTGGCGTTCAGCCACTCTGCGAACGGGCTGATGGCGGGCGCGAGGACGTACAGGCCCCAGAGGCCGAAGACGATCGACGGAACTGCGGCCAGGAGATCGATGACGTAACCGAGCGGTCCCGCGACTCGCTTGGGTGCGTAGTTCGTCAGGTAGATGGCGATGCCGAGTGCGACAGGCATCGCGAGGATCAGCGCGAAGAGAGACACCGTGACGGTGACCAGGAAGAGATCGAGAACGCCGAACACCATGGCCGAGGTGTTGGAGGTGTCCCACGCGCCGTTGTAGGTCAGGAAGTTGACCGTGTTGTTCGACAGTGAAGGGATGGCACGCCAGAGCAAGAAGATGCCCACGGCGGCGATCAGGGCGATGATGAAGATGCCCGAGCCCGTGGCGAGGCCGGAGAAGATCCTGTCACCGGGACGTGTGACGGTCCCCGTCTTGTTCTTGTCTGACAATTGTGGTTCTTCCGGTTTGTGCGCGGCACCCGCGGTGGGCACGGTAGCCGCAGAGGGGACGCCGGTCATCGAGTGGGTGTCGCTCATACCGCTCACTGTCTCGTGTGGAGGTCGAGGACGGTCCTGCTTCGGCTCGCGTTGCCACGAGCCGAAGCAGGGTTACGTCTCATTGAATCAGGCGATTGCTTCGATAGCGGTGGTCAGACGCTCCTTGAAGGACTCGGGGAGCGGCACGTAGCCGGCTTCCTCGAGGCCCTGCTGACCCTCGTTGGCTGCGCTGAGCAGGAACGACTTGACTGCTGCCGAGGTCTCGGGGTCGTAGCCCGCCGAGCAGACGATCTCGTAGGTTGCGAGAACCAGCGGGTAGGTCTCGGCCTCGTTGCTGGCGTACAGCGCGTCGATGTCGATGACGAGGTCGTTGCCCTCGCCGGAGAACGTTGCCGCGTCGATGGCTGCGGCAGCCGACTCGGTGGTGAGCTCGACCGGTCCGTTGCCGAAGTCGACGGCAGCCGTGCCGAGGCTCTCCTGGTCGGCGAAGCCCTTCTCGACGTAGGTGACCGAGCCGGGGGTGGCCGCGACTGCCTGGGCCACGCCCGAGGATCCGTTGGCACCTTCGCCGACGCCGCCGGCCCAGTCGGAGCTGTGGTTCAGGGTCCACGCCTCGGGAGCCGAAGCGGCGAGGAAGCGCTGGAAGTTGTCGCTGGTGCCCGAGGAATCGGAGCGGTAGACGGGGGTGACCGCGGTGGCCGGCAGGTCGACGCCCTCGTTGAGTGCGGCGATGGCGGGATCGTTCCAGGTGGTGATCTGGCCGGTGAACATGCGCGCGATGACGTCCGGGTTCAGCGCGATGTTGTCGACGCCGTCGAGGTTGTAGGCCACGGCGACCGGTCCGAAGACCAGCGGAAGGTTCCACGCCGGGTTGCTGTCGCAGCGGGTGGCCGCCTCGACTGCCTGCTCGTCCTTGATCGCGGAGTCGGAGCCGGCGAAGTCGACCAGTCCGGCGACGAACTGTGTGCGGCCGTTACCCGAGCCGCTGGTGGTGTACTCGACTGCCTTGCCGGCACACACGCCGGAGTAGATCGAGGTGAAGTTGGACATGGCGTTCTGCTGCGCGGACGAGCCTTCGCCGGTCAGCGGGGATTTGCCCTCGCAGGTAGCCGAGGAGTCGGATGCGCCGTCCGTGGTGGCGACGTTGGCGTCGCTACCGCATGCGGTCAGCAACATGGCACTGATGGCCACTGCACTCATGAGAGCACCGTTGCGCTTGAGGTTCACCTGTTTCCTCCGGGGAATCTGTAGGCCGTGTCCACGGCTCGGACCTGAGCGGCCGCGCTGTGACTGTGTGGGTGCCGGCTCCGAAAGAAACCTCGCACCAGGCGACGTAGGTTGTCGCCCATCGAGAAAGGTAAGGGCAGGTGGTAGACGTTTACCCCCGCATAGGTGAACGGGAGATGAACACCGCAGTCGGTGTGTCCGTTCACGCACTGCGCGCGTAAGCGGCATCCACGTGGTAGTTCTCGAAGCCCAGCTTGGTGTACGTGTGCACGGCAGCGGTGTTGTCGGCCTCGACGTAGAGCATGATCTGGCCCAGTTCTCTGCTGCGTAGATAGTGCAGGCCGGCCAGCGTCAGCACCCGCCCCAGACCACGACCCTGCGACTGCGGGTCGATTCCGACCACGTACACCTCGCCGATGGCCGGTTCCACACCCTCGGCCCGGTGGACCTTCGTCCAGTGGAAACCGAGGAGGCGGTCACTGCCCTCCTCGAACGCCAGGAACAGGCCCGCCGGATCGAACCACGATTCTTCTCGTCGTGCGTCGATGTCACGATCGGTCCAGCCACCCTGTTCGGGATGCCACGAGAAGGCCGCATTGTTCACGCGCAGCAGCTCGGCGTCGTCCTGATGCCCCCGGTAGGTTCGGAGCGAAATACCCTCTGGCACAACAACATCCGGAAGATCGGGATGCCCGGACGAGCGACGCATCTGGAGCAACTCGCGAACGACCTGCAGCCCGAGCGCCGCAGCGACGGACCGTGCGGCGGGCAGATTGCCGTGCGCCCAGATACGGGTATCGGAGCCGACATCGAGTGCGTGAGAAACCAATTCGCGCCCGACACCGTGACCGCGGAAGGAAGGGTCGACGACGGCCTCGGCCATCCCGTCGGCGATTCCGACGTAGCCCACCACACGATCGCCCTCGGTCGCGACGAACCGAACGACCTCGTCACCGTCGTCGACGGCCTTCACGGCCTGCTCCGACAACGGCGCAGTGCCGTCGGCTTCCGTTGCGCGCGAAAGGATTCGATGAATCTCGTAGGAAACTCGGGAAGACGGTGCTCCGCCGTCGATCGAATGGACGTCGAAGGCAGGATCCGAACTCATCTACGAGAGAGTACTCTCTTGCTCGAACTCGAAATCCGCATCGTCGGAATCCCCGCCGGCAGCATCCGATGCCACTGGTCCACCCTTGGCATTGCGCGCCGGACGAACAGCCTTGTATCCCACGTTCCGCACGGTTCCGATGAGCGACTCGTACTCGGTACCGAGCTTGGCGCGGAGGCGTCGAACATGGACGTCGACGGTGCGTGTACCACCGAAGAAGTCGTAGCCCCACACTTCCTGCAGGAGCTGGGCGCGAGTGAAGACCCGACCCGCATGCTGAGCCAGATACTTCAGCAGCTCGAATTCCTTGTAGGTCAGATCGAGCGGACGGCCTCGTAGACGCGCGGTGTACGTGCCTTCGTCGATGACCAGTTCGCCGAGCGTGATCTTGCCCGAGGTCTCCGGGCTGGCAACTCCCCCGCTACGGCCGACCAGCAACCGCAGCCGAGCGTCGAGCTCCGCGGGGCCGGTGCCGGGGAGCAGGATGTCGTCGAGGCCCCAGTCGGAGTTCACCGCGACGAGTCCGCCCTCGGTGAGAACTGCCACGACGGGGATGGCCGATCCGGTACTCCCCAGCAGGCGACACAGACCACGAGCAGCAGCGAGATCGGTGCGCGCGTCGACCAATGCGATATCTGCCGAACCGGCTTCGAGAAGCGAGGACACCTCGGTGGGCACCGGGCGTACGTGATGCGCCAGGAGAGCGAGGGACGGCAGAACGCCCTCCGGATGGGGATCGGAGGTCAGTAGTAGGAGCTCCACTGCGTCTCCATTCTTACTGCTGGCCGGTCCAGCCCAGGCTGGATTGGAGTGATCGTCAAGGACACAGACTAGCTTGTCCGTACAACCGGCCGAAGAGGGCAGTACGCGATCCGTCGGTCACAATGGACCCGTGCGCACACTTCTCATCGGACTCGCCAGCCTGCTGGCCCTCGCGCTCGTGGTCGATTTCGGCGCAGCGGCCTACTCGGAGTACCGGGTCTCCCGCGCGATCCGAGCGGGCGGTGAGCTCACCTCGGACCCTCAGGTGATCGTGCACGGATTCCCGTTCCTCACCCAGGCGGCGGACGGCCGCTATCAGAACATCGAGATCCGAGCGCAGGACGTGCCGACCGACTACGTCGGCTCGACGACGATCGAGGCCAATCTCCGCGGCGTGCACATCGCGCTGTCCGACCTGATCGACAACAACGTTCGAGCGATCCCGGTGGACGAGCTCGACGGCCGCGTCCGTATCGAGGCGACGGACCTCGGCCGGTTCCTCGGCATCGTCGACCTGCAGGTTTCCGCCCCGCCGGCCGACAAGTCGGACGGTACCGGCGGTTCCGGTGGGTCGGGCAAGACCACGACCGGTGGCGTCGTGCTGACCGGAACGGTTCCGGTCGGCCCCCTCGAGACGACGGTGAGCGTCAAGGCCGATCTGTTGCTCGAAGGTGACAGCGTCGCCATCGTGGCGTCGGACTTCTATTTCGGCCCGGAGGGTCAGGCAGATTTCTCGATCCCCGATTTCGCCGAGCCCACGGTGCTGGGACTGTTCACCAAGACCATCGAGCGTCAGAGCCTGCCCTTCGGGCTCCTCCCGACCGACGTCTACGCGGAGGGCTCGCAGATCGTCATCGAAGGGTCGGGCGAGAACGTGACCATCGACCTCAACGAGATCGAGAAGCCGTGACAGGGATCACAGTTCTGGTCGTCGTGGCGATACTGGCCGTCGCCACCGGATTGTTTCTCCGCAGCCGATCGGGTGCAGTGCGGGCAGTGCGTACCACCGAATCCGAGACCGACGCTCTGTACCCACTTCTGCTCGACGCGGGTGCCGCGACCGACTCCGCGACGGTGCTGCACTTCTCGGCGGACTGGTGCGGGCCGTGCGCAGCTGTGCGACGCGTCGTCGGGCAGGTGTTGGAAGGGCGAAACGACGCCCGGGAACTCGAACTCGACATCGACGCCCATCCGATCCTCGCCCGCGAGCTGGGCGTGCTGTCACTGCCCACGACGTTCGTCCTCGACAGCGCATTGCAACGGCGCTCCAGAATCGCGGGGGTGCCGTCCGCGGCGGCGCTACGGTCCGCGCTCGACAACCTCTGACCGACCCTCCCGAGACCGACGGTAGGACCCGACGCTGGTAGCGGGTAGGATGCTCTTCGTGTTCTCCCGCCGCGAGCTGATGCTCACCAGTCGACGCACAGTTGATCTGTGTCGACTGGGCGGTTGTTGCTGTCGCTGCTGCTGATTTCCTTCTGCCGCCACGCCCATGCGTGATGTCCGGCCCGATGATCGAAATCCACGTCCGAGCACTGCCCATGCTGGCGTGCCCCGGCCTCGCACAGGAGTACATCTCGATGTCGACACCCGACACCAGAACCACCACCGACACCACCGTCGACCAGGTCGATGTTCGCGGACCGCGCTTCGCCGCGTGGATCACCACCGCCGTCCTGGTCCTCGTTCTCGTCCTCACCACGTTCTCGGTCCCCGCGGCGGCAATCCTGCTCGGGCTACAGGCGATCGTGTTCGGAATCGGAGCCGTCCGCGGACCCAAGCACAGTCCGTACGGCACGATCTACGCGACATTCGTCGCACCGAGGCTGTCCCCCACCAGTGAACGCGAGCCGGTGGCACCGTTGAAGTTCGCTCAACTGGTGGGCTTCGTGTTCGCCGCCGTCGGAGTTCTCGGCTTCGCGCTCGGCGCTCCCGTCGTCGGCACCGTGGCCACGGGCTTCGCGTTGTTCGCGGCCTTCCTCAACGCCGCATTCGCGGTATGCCTCGGCTGCATGATCTACCCCCTCGCTGCGCGACTGCGCACCACCTCGCGCACCACTGCTTGACCTACACCGATCCATAGAGAAACACCGAAAGGAACACCATGGCTCGCTCCGACGTCCTGGTCTCTGCCGACTGGGCCGAGCAGAACCTGAACGCACCGAAGACCGTCTTCGTCGAGGTCGACGAAGACGCAAGCGCCTACGACGGCGGACACATCGAAGGTGCGATCAAGCTCGACTGGCGCAAGGACCTGCAGGACCCGGTTCGCCGCGACTTCCTGAACCAGGAACAGTTCTCGGACCTGCTGTCGGCCAAGGGCATCAGCAACGACGACACCGTCGTCCTGTACGGCGGAAACAACAACTGGTTCGCCGCCTACGCCTACTGGTACTTCAAGCTGTACGGACACAAGGACGTCAAGCTCATCGACGGTGGCCGCAAGAAGTGGGAGCTCGACGGCCGCGCGCTGTCCAAGGACGTCGTCAGCCGTGAGACCACGCAGTACCGAGCCGAGGCACCCGACCTGTCGATCCGCGCGTTCCGCGACGAGGTCATCGACGCCATCGGCAACAAGAACCTGATCGACGTGCGTTCGCCCGACGAGTTCTCGGGCAAGATCCTCGCCCCGGCTCACCTTCCGCAGGAACAGGCGCAGCAGCGTGGCCACGTGCCGTCTGCGATCAACATCCCGTGGAGCACGACTGCCAACGAGGACGGCACGTTCAAGTCCGACGAAGCGCTCGAAGAGCTGTACAAGACCAAGGGCTACGACGACAGCAAGGCCACCATCGCCTACTGCCGCATCGGCGAGCGTTCGAGCCATACCTGGTTCGTCCTCAAGGAGCTTCTGGGCAAGGAAGACGTCAAGAACTACGACGGCAGCTGGGTCGAATACGGCTCTCTCGTCGGAGCACCCATCGAGCTGGAGGTTCGCTGATATGTGTGGAGCACCCGTGCAAGGCCAGACCATCCCCGCAGGCGTCGACGTCGAGAAGGAGACGGTCATCACCGGCCGCGTCCTCGCAGGCGACGGTGAGCCCGTAGCCGGGGCTTTCGTGCGTCTGCTCGACGGCAGCGGCGAATTCACCGCAGAGGTCGTCGCGTCGGGTACCGGAGACTTCCGGTTCTTCGCCGCCCCCGGACAGTGGACGCTGCGTGCTCTGTCGGCATCGGGCAACGGCGACACCGTCATCGCTCCCGACGGCGCAGGCGTGCACTCGGCGAACGTCACCGTCGGAGTCTGATTCCGCCCGTTCGTATCTCACGAGAAAACCCCCGCACCTGCTCGCAGGTGCGGGGGTTTTTCGCTCTTCCGGAGGCCTCTAGTTGGGAACGGGTGCCGGGGCCGCCGGATCGGGAACCGTCGAGTACTGCGGCGGGAACATCCCTTCCGGTACCGGGATTCCCTGGGACTCGAGGAACGCGCCGAGATCGCTGATCTGGGTGACCGTCCCCGGCTCCGGCAGCAATCGAGGTTCGGCCGGGGCCTCGGCGGGCGGGTCCTGCGGTGCGGCGGTGTCGGGAGCAGGTGCTTGTTTCTTCTCGCGCTCGGTGCGGGCGAGGTCCGTCACCCACGCGACGATCTTCTCGCTCTCCCACTCGTAACCGTCGTTGGGGTCGTTGTACCAGTACGACAGGTGCTGCAGGAATCCGAGCAGCAGGTACGGCCCGAGTACGACGTCGGCGATGCCCTTGTTGTTCTCGACCATTCCTTCGCCCTCGGCGCGCAGCTTGGCCTCGACGGTGTCCGCACCCGGCCCGAGTGCCCAGTTGAGGTCGGCGAGCAGCTGGTCGGGGGACAGAGCCGCCACCGCCTTGGCGTCATCGACCTGATACTGCTGGTCGGACACCTTCACCAGGACCTGTAGCAGCGTTTCGTCCGATTCGAGCCACGACTTGTTCGTCGCGATGTCGACGATCGCACGAGTGGCGATCGTGGCCACCGTCCGGGCGAAATCGGCCACCGTCTGAACGGGGTTGAGCAGGGTGAAGCGCATCTGGCCCAGAACCCCCAGGGCCAGCTGCAGCAGTTCGATCTTGTCGGGCGCATCGCACGAGAGATCCCAAGGTCGGCACGACCAGGTGACCTTGTCGGTCAACGTTCCGTAGTCCCGTGGCGACTGGTCCATGAATCCACCGAGCGACTCGCCGGGCTCGTCGTCGAAATTCGGCACCCCGGCCGGCCGGTACGGCGATCCGACCATCATCACTCCGGCGATGTCGTCGGCGGTGACCAGCGCGTCGGGATTGCGGTGGCCGATCTCGACGGCCATCCGGTCGAGTATCTCGCCGCCGACGCTGTACCCGACCAGAACGAACTTCGTCCTGTCACCGCACTTGGTCTTGTACTCGTCCATCAGACGATTCGTCGACGCGATGCCTTCGGCGATGGTGTTCTGATAGGTCGAAACGTCGTCGAGCACACCGACGCCGTACGTCGATGCGTAGGGAACGTACAGCCAGCCGACCGTGCCTGGGCTGCCTGCATTGACCTCACCGGTGGGAACCGTGACGTTGCCGACCCAGTTCGACGCCACGGTCGACGATTCCTCGTTCAGAGGATTGCGCCCCGAATCCGAGTCGGTGGCACCGGACACGGCGAGCATCAACACATCCGGGCAGTCCTGCGCGTAATTGTTGGGGTCGATGTTCGGGCCCTGCGACGACCCGAAGTCGGACGAGCCGGCATCCGCCGATCCCGAATCCGGGGCGGCGAGCGCGGCTGCCGGTGCGGCAAGAGCCAACGCCAGTGCACACACCGCGGATTTGAACGACACGGATCCGAACGACGATGTCCGTTTACGACGCAGCATTGTTACGGAGACCTCCCCAGCCTTCGACAGAACACAGTGAAAAACGTCGAGCCCTCGCCCTCGAGCACCCGACGCCCCCCGAAGAAGGTACCTGCTCGCCGGGCTTTCTCCATCAATACGAGTGATCCAGCGCACTGACGGCCCCGAAGTTGGGTAGATGTCACCAAGGACACAGCCCGGATTCGGGCCGCTGTTCTCGACGACGATCGCAGCGGGTTAAACTCGCTCTCGTGGTCATCTTCTTCGAGGTATTGCTGGCGCTTGCGGCAGTAGCCATCATCGCGTTCTCGCTGTATGTCGTCTACCGACTGGTCAACGACGAATCGTGACAGAACCGGTTGCGGGTCGACCCGGCAGTGCTGACGAGGGGCTCGATACCCCCATCACCAGTGGCGACGAAGCAATAGCGGCTGCCGAGCAGAAGTTCGCCGACGCGTCGACGCGGAACGTTCCGGTCCTGCCGGACATCCCGCATCCCGACGACACGGCCAACCTCCGCCTCGGCCCCGATCTGCACCCGTCGATGCTCGCTCTGTTGCCTCTCGTCGGCGTGTGGCGCGGTGAAGGCGAAGGACACGACCCCGAGTCCGGTACCGACTACCCCTTCGGTCAGCAGATCGTCGTCACCCACGACGGCGGTAGCTACCTGAGCTGGGAATCACGTTCGTGGCGACTCGATTCCGACGGTAACTTCGCACACCCCGATCTCCGCGAAACCGGGTTCTGGCGCATGAGCGGTGGCAACGGGCTCAAGGGTTCCGAGGACGAAGAGGTCGTCGAGCTGTTGCTGACACACAGCACCGGCGTCGTCGAACTGTATTACGGCCATGCACTCACCAAGTCGTCCTGGGAACTGGCCACCGATGTCGTCATCCGTAGCACATCGGGTGCGTTGGTCGGAGGGGCCAAGCGGCTCTACGGCATTGTCGAAGGCGGGGATCTCGCGTACGTCGAAGAACGAGTCGTCGCCGACGGCCCATTGGCACCGCGGTTGTCCGCGCGCCTGACTCGTTACATCGGCTGACTCTTCAGCACTACCCACTGCACCCGAACGGCCCCCGAGCCATACCTGATGTCAGGTCCCGACCGGACAGGTCGGGGGC
Source organism: Rhodococcus sp. 15-725-2-2b (assembly GCF_002259075.1). Classification (NCBI taxonomy): domain Bacteria; kingdom Bacillati; phylum Actinomycetota; class Actinomycetes; order Mycobacteriales; family Nocardiaceae; genus Rhodococcus; species Rhodococcus sp. 15-725-2-2b. The sequence continues at coordinate 466,917 of NZ_NPFL01000004.1, forward strand.
TCGGGGGCCGGGTAGCTGTCTGGGATTCGCTTGCCGCTCGCGCGGTCTTCGCAGTGAATCCGTCAGCGATTGCGGCTAGCTGACAGCCACCTCACGCGTCCTAGAGTTCATCAACTTCAGACCACCTCCTCTCTCGTGTACTTCACAACGTACGCCCGAGTTTCCGAGTCGGCAAAGAGTTTTTTCGCACTGTCCGAGCCGAGGTCGATCACCTGGTCGGCGTCGGTGCGCTCCGGCAGTTGATGGGTGACGACCACCACTGTTCGGTCGGCTCCGAACAATCCTCCGTCCGTGGTGAGCAGCTGGCGCAGTATCGATTCGCCGGAGATTCGGTCCAGGTGCTCGGTCGGTTCGTCGAGCAGCACGATCGGTGCCGTGCTGAGCACAGCCCGCGCGAGCAGCAGTCTGCGGCGCTCTCCCCCGGAGACGGCCTGTGCGCCGCCCACCAGGGTGGTGTGGACTCCGAGCGGCAGAGCGTCGAGCCATGGACCGAGGCCGACTTTCTGCAGTGCCCTGATTGCTTCCTGTTCGTCCACGTCGCCGCGCACCACCCGCAGGTTTTCCAGAATCGAGGTGTCGAACAGGTGCGCGTCCTCGGCGAACAGCGCTGCCTCCGAACCGCATTCCTCGGCGAACTCCCGCAGCATCGTGCTCTTGCCCGATCCGCTGGGTCCGATCAGTGCGCTTCGCGCAGTGGTGCGGTCGAGTGCCTCAGAGGGCACATGACCACGCCACTGCGGCGGAGCCGCATCGAGCATGGCGAGGATTCGAGTTGCGGCGATTCGTCCACGCATCAGGGCGACTGCCGCTCCGGGCAGTGCCGCCGTCGCTTCGAAGGCGGCCAGCGGAACCAGCACGACGATGGCCAGGGCCATCGGTGTCATGCCACCTGCGGTGCCTCCGGTCGGTCCGTACAGCCCGATGCCGACGAGCAAGGACCCGATCACCGATGCACCGATCGACAGCGGACCGGCGGCATCGGCCAGCGCCGACGGTCGTGCCGCCCGGTCGCGTGCGAGAACCGAGTCCTGAGCTGCCCCATGGGCTTCGGTGAGCGTCGCATCGAGTCGTCCGGCGACCCGCAGCTCTGCGGCGTGGTCGAGTGCCCGAACGGCCGTCTCGGTGAACCGCGCGTCGGCGTCGACTCCGGCCTCTTCGGCGACCCGTGCCGACCGCGCCGCCAGGATCGGTGCGCCCACCCCCGCGATCAGCAAGGACACCGCCAGGATCGACGCGGCGGCAGGCGCGATAGCGGCGACCAGTCCTACGGCTGCGAGCATCATCACGACGCTGACGCAGATGGGAACGATCGCGCGTACGACGACGTCGCCGAGCACGTCGACGTCCGCCCCGGTGCGAGCCAGGACGTCACCGCGCCGCAGAGTGAGCGCGCCCTGCCCGTTCGCCAGTCGTTCGTAGATCCTCGTGCGCGCTGCCGTCGTACCGCGCAGGGCCGCGTCGTGTGTGGTCAATCGTTCGAGATAGCGAAACACCCCGCGGGAGATGCCCAATGCACGAACGGCCACCACTGCGACGGTCAGATCCAGCACCGGAGGCATCTGCCACGCTCGGGTGATCAACCATGCCGACAGTGCGGCGAGAGCCAGTGCGCTGCCGAGAGTTGCCACGCCTGCGGCCACGGCCAGTGCCACCCGCCGTGGGGAGAGCTCGAACAGGGCCAGCGCGCGTCGTAGATCAGACATGATCGAACTCCCGTGCCACCGCTGAGCTGCTTCGCACCTCGACGACGCGGTCTGCGGCGTGCAGTACCGAGCGCCGGTGACCGACCATCACCACGGTGACCCCGCGATCGGCCGCATCTCGAAGGGCCTGCAGCACAGTCCGTTCGCTCGCCGCATCCAGGTGCGCCGTGGGCTCGTCCAGCACCATCACCGGAGCAGCGGAGACGAACGTTCGGGTCAGGGCCAGACATTGCAGCTCGCCGAGCGAAAGACCGACTCCACCCTGACCGACGCGAGTGTTCCAGCCGTTCGGGTGCTCTCGCAGTACGGCATCGAATCCCGAAGCGCGGCAGGCCGCGTCCAGTGCGGCGGCGTCGGGCACGCCGTGGAGGGTGACGTTCTCGTGGAGCGTGCCGGGAAGCAGTATCGGCCGCTGCGGAAGCCAGGCGACCTGTGCCCACCATCGGTCGAGATCGAGATCGACCACGGGCACACCGCCGACCAGAACCGCGCCGCTCGTGGGCGTCGTGAGTCCCAGAACCGCGTGCAGTGCAGTCGATTTACCCGAGCCGTTGGGCCCGGTCAGTACCGTGATGGTGCCCGGGCGGCACAGCGCACTCAACTGGGCCGGAGCGTCGCCGTCCCGGCTCGCGACGGTGAGTCCGGCGAGTTCGATGTTCGCGGTCGCAGCGTCGACGGTCCGGCGGCCGATCGGCTGTGTCGTACGCCTGTCCAGGACTCGGAAGGCGCGCTCCGCGGCCTCGACGCCGTCCTCTGCTGCGTGGAACTGGGTCCCCACGGCGCGCAGCGGGAAGTACACCTCGGGCGCCAGGATCAACGCGATGATGCCCGCTTCGAGAGTCATCTCGCCGAAGACCAATCGCAATCCGATGCCGACGGCCACGAGCGCGACACACAGGGTCGCGAGCAACTCGAGCACCATCGACGACAGGAAGGCGATCTTCAACGCGCGCATGGTGGTTCGTCGGTGCGCGTCGCCCAGTGCGCGGATGCGAGCGGCCGGTCCGTGTTCGCGACGCAGCGCGCGCAAGGTCGGCAGGCCGGCCAGAAGATCGAGCAACTGCGCAGACAGCCTGGTCATCGTGGTCAGCGTCGCCGCGGCTCGGCCCTTGGTCAGCAACCCGATCAGAATCATGAAGATCGGAATGAGCGGCAAGGTCACCGCGATGACCACCGCCGACGTCACGTCCTGGGTGACGATGACGATCAGAACCAGCGGAGTGACGATGGCCGCGGACACCAGCGCCGGCAGGTATCCGGTCAGGTACGCCCGCAGACCCCCGATTGCTCGGGTCACGACGACGACCAATTCTTCCCGCTCGCGGTCGAGCTCGCGAGGCTCGAATCGCGTTGCTGCAGTGAGCACCTCCACTTCCAGCTCGGCCACCACACGTGACGCCGACCGGTGCGCGTAGCGGGACTGAGCTCCGGTTGCGAGCACACGGACGGCCACTGCGCCCGCCAGCACCGCCAGTTCCGTCGTCCAGGCGGACAGCGATCTGGCCGTCGGTTCGGTGATGACCCCTGCCAGCACAGTTCCGATTGTCAACGCGCTCACGATGATGCAGAGCGTGACGACGGTCGACAGAGCAACCGTGACGATCAGGTAGCCCCGCGCGGATCGAGAGTACTTCCACAGTCGGGGATCGACCGGTCCCCGCGTGCGAGCGGAGGCGGTCACGATTTCACCGTCAGTCCGATCGAGTCCGGGATGTGGGCACTCGAAATGCGTTGGCGGAAGACCCAGTACGTCCACCCCTGGTATCCGATGACGACGGGTGCGGCGAATGCTGCGGCCCAGGTCATCACTTTCAGTGTGTACGGGCTGGACGACGCGTTCGCGATGGTGAGATCGAAGGCGGCATCCGTTCTGGACGGCATGACGTTCGGGAACAGGGAGGCGAACAGCAGCACCACAACCGCAACGATGGCAATGCTGGTGAACACGAAGGCCCAGCCTTCGCGCACTCTCGCCGTCAGCGCGACGACGAGGAGCAGGGCCACCGCTGCCACGCCGACGAGTACCCAGGTCCATGTCTTGCCGTAGGCGAGTTGGGTCCACACAGCGAATGATCCGCCGACGAGAACTGCCGGAATAGCCAGTCGCGCTGCAATTTTCACCGAGTCCTCGTGCACGTCTCCCGAGGTCTTGAGTGCGATGAACACCGCGCCGTGCAGCGCGAACACCAGTGCCATCGTGGCTCCGCCGAGCAGTGCATAGGGGTTGAGCAGATCGAAGAAGCCGGCGGTGACCTTCTTGTTCTCGTCGATGGCGACGCCGCGCACGATGTTGGCGAAGGCAACGCCCCACAGCACCGCCGGTACCCACGAGCCGATACCGATGCCGATGTCGCAGCGCCTGCGCCACACCGGATCGTCGATCTTGCCACGCCATTCGATGGCGCAGATGCGCAGGATCAGTGCCACCAGGATCAGCAGCAGCGGGAGGTAGAAGCCGGAGAACAATGTTGCGTACCACTCGGGGAACGCTGCGAACAGCGCGCCGCCTGCGGTGATGAGCCAGACTTCGTTGCCGTCCCAGACCGGGCCGATCGTGTTCAGTACGGTGCGTCGACGCTTCTCCCCCGTGGCGGAATCGGGGTGCCGCCCGAGAATGGGCATGAGCATTCCGACGCCGAAGTCGAACCCTTCGAGCACGAAGTAGCCGACGAAGAAGAAGCCGATGACGAAGAACCAGAATTCGGGCAGTGACATTGCTATCCCCTAGTAGGCGAACGAGAGCTGTTTGGGCTCTTCGTCTTCCGATTCCGGTGGGTCGACGTGCGGATGCGCGTCGTGTTCGAGAGGCCCTTCGACCACGTAGCGTCGGAGCAGGTAGAACCACACACCACCGAGAGCGGCATAGAGCAGTGTGAACGTCACCAGTGAGGCGAGAACGAGGCCGACGGGGTGGTCCGAGACACCTTGGTCGACGGTGAGCCGAATCTGATCGACGCCGGACAGGTTGGGTGCGACGACCCATGGCTGGCGGCCCATTTCGGTGAAGATCCAACCGGCGCTGTTCGCCAGGAACGGCGTCGGAATGGCCAGCAGTGACAACCGCGAGAACCACTTCTGGTCGGGAATCCGGCCACCCCGAGTGACCCACAGTCCCGCGATCGCGAGCAGTGCCGAGCCTGCGGCCAGTCCGATCATCATCCTGAATGCCCAGTAGGTGACGAACAGGTTGGGCTTGTAGTTGCCCGGGCCGAACTGCTGCTCGTACTGCTCCTGCAGTTGGTTGACTCCCTGCACGGTGGCACCGAAGTCGTTCTCCGCCAGGAACGAGGTGAGACCGGGGATCGAGATGAGGTGGACCACGGACTCGCAGTTGTTGTGGGTGCCCACGGTCAGGAGCGAGAAACTGGCTCCGGTCTCGGTGTCGCACAACGATTCTGCGGATGCCATCTTCATCGGTTGTTGCTCGAACATGAGCTTGCCCTGGATGTCTCCGGTGATGGCGAGGGCGCCGCCCGCGACGATCATGACGATGAAGGACATGCGCGCTGCCGACCTGAACATCGAACGCGAGTCGGTGGCCGGGAGCGGAGCCTGCGCAGTGACCCCATCGGCAGGGAGCGGAGCCTGCGCAGCGACCCCGGTGGCCGGGGCCGGGAGCGTGTCGAACTCGTTCTCGGTCTTCGCTTTACGAGCCTCGCGGACCATCCACCAGCCGGAGATGCCTGCGACGAAGGTCGCGGCGGTGAGGAACGCTCCGGCCACGGCGTGTGGAAATGCTGCCAGTGCAGTGTTGTTGGTGAGCAGTGCCCAGATGTCGGTCAGTTCGGCGCGGCCGGTCTCTTCGTTGTAGATCGCGCCGACGGGATGCTGCATCCAGGAATTGGCGGCGATGATGAAGTACGCCGAGGCGTTGACGCCGATGGCGACGAGCCAGATCGTGGCCAGGTGAACGAGTTTGGGGAGTCTGCTCCATCCGAATATCCACAGTCCGAGGAACGTGGATTCGAGGAAGAAGGCGACGAGGCCTTCGAGTGCGAGCGGAGCGCCGAACACGTCACCGACGAAGCGGGAGTATTCGCTCCAGTTCATGCCGAATTGGAATTCCTGGACGATGCCGGTGGCGACGCCGAGGGCGAAGTTGATGAGGAAGAGCTTGCCGAAGAACTTGGTCAGTCGGTACCAGGAGTCCTTGCCGGTGATCACCCACATGGTCTGCATGGCAGCCACCATCGGAGCGAGGCCGATCGTGAGGGGAACGAGTATGAAGTGGTAGACGGTGGTGATACCGAACTGCCATCGTGAGACATCCAAGGCGTCCATCAAGGCTCCGAACTCTTCCACCCGTACTGTGACGGGTAACACCGCAGGTCAGGGCGTTGGCCCGCGACGAATTCGACAGTACTACTACGAGTAGTAGTAGGGAAGAGTCCTTCGGCAGAGTCGTTGGACTCCTACCGAGTTTCGGCCGTCTCAACGGCGGCATCGACCATCGATCGAACGTCGTCGGTGTGCCGCCGAGTGCCCAGCGGGACGCCGTTCATCGTCGTGACCCGCGCGGCGAGAGTGACGCTCGAGACCAGCCAAACACCATCTGCAGCAATGAGATCCGCCGGATACAGGTGTCCGCGTTCGCACGTCCAACCGGCGGACTCGGCTACGGAGAACAACCCGGCAACCGTGGTTCCGGCCAGGATGCCCTGCTCGACCGACGGTGTGACGAGAGTCTTACCGCGCGCGAGCACCACCGTCGAGCGCGGACCTTCGAGCACCCGCCCCTCGCTGCTGAGATAGATGACGTCGTCGACGCCCTGAGCGGTCGCGTGCCGGAGCGCGGCCATGTTGGTCGCGTACGACAACGTCTTGGCCCCCGCGAGCTGCCACGGCGCTCGGGACGAGAAGTCCACCGAGTAGCCGCGGTCGAGCGTGATCACCGACACCCCGTCGGTGCGCGCGGCTCTCACTCGCTCGGGCAGCGCTCCCACCGTCACGTACGCGGTGGGGTCACCGCCGCCCTCGCGTCCGCGGCTGAGAACCAGACGCAGGACTGCCTCGTCCTCGGACTCTCGCGCCCACAGGCCGACGGACTGTTCGATGACGGCGCGCCACTGGTCGAGATCGGGAATGGGCAGGTCCAGTGCCTTCGCGGACGCCACCAGCCGAGCCAGATGCAACTCGACCGCACACGCCGCGCCGTCGCGCACGAGCAGCGTCTCGAACACCCCGTCGCCGCGCACCGCGGCCAGATCGTCGGCGAACAGCAACGGCCGATTCGCGTCGTGCACCCGGCCGTCCAACGTCACCACTACCGACTCCGACATGCCCGTCACCCTAGAGGGGAGCGGACGCGTTCGATCAATCCGCTCGGTCGGCCGCCGCCATCGCGTCGGCGTACTCGTCGAGGTCGAGATCCTCGGCGACGACGACCTTGGTGCCGTTGTAGACCTCGCGGTCGATCTCGTCGTCGGCGTTGGCGACGAGCATGGCGACGAACGTGTCTCCGTTGACGTTGAGGAACGTACGGAAGATTCCGGCGAACCAGTCGACGGCGATCAACAGGCCGACGGCCTCGAACGGTAGGTCGAGCGAGGTCGCGAGGAACATCGCGACGACGGGGAATCCGCCGGGCACGGTGATGGTGCCCATGTTGAGCAGAACCGCCAGACCCATGCCGAGCACGATCTGCCCGAGACTCAACTCGATGTTGCCTGCCTGCGCGAGGAACATCACCACGATCATGTAGTTGAGAACGGCACCGTACGAGCCCATGGTGAGCCCGATCGACAGCGTGAAGTTGGCGACCTTCTGGCTGACGCCGACCTTCTCGACGGTGTTGCGCAGCACCGTGGGGAAGGTGACGGCCGAGCTCGTGGTCGTCACTGCGACGGCCGTCTGCTCGGTGAGCTTGCTGGGCAGCTTCCACGGGTTCAATCGGGTTCGCATCGTCACGACCACGACGAAGAGCGCGAACAGAATCAGCACCCCGAGGAGCGTGGTGCCGAGGTAGCTCAGTGCGGTGGAGACCACGGAGAACCCGACGTCTCCGGCCAGCGCGGCGAGCAGACAGAACACACCGACCGGGGCGATGACCATGACGAGCCGGATCATCGTCAGGACGATCTGCTGAATCTGGTCCATGAACGAGAGCACCTGGGTGTTGCCGGTCTTGGTGATGTGGCTGCGCAGCGCGATACCGAAGAGCAGCGAGAAGACGATGATCGGCACCATCGTCGCCGTCGACATGGCGTCGAACACGTTGGTGCTGACGAAGTTGAGCAACGTGTCCTGCCAGCCGAGCGCCTCACCCGCCGATTCCTTGAGCGACGGATCGAGCTGCTGGGTGAACACCATGCCCGCGCCCGGGCGAACGATGCTGCTCAGCACCCAGGCCAGCACGGCCGCGACCACCGAGAACCCGATCATCCACTTGAAGGTGCGGAAGGCGATCCTGCCGGTTCCCGCTCCTGCCATCGATCCGGTGGCGACGATGACCGAGGCCATCACCAGCGGGACGATCGACATCTGGATCAGTCGGATGAACAGATCGCCGATGAACTTCAGGTTCGCGGCCCACTCGCCGACCACCAACCCGAACACGATGCCGCCGATCGCGGCGAGGCCGATCTGCGCGGCTGGATGCGCCAGTTTCTTCATGGATCGACACGGTAGGTAGGCGCCGTCGCGGTGCCGTGTCGTCGCCGTTTCGGGGGTGTAAAGGGACCGGTCATCGAGTTGCCTCGCCGACGGGCTCCTACTATGGAGCTGTGTCCGACACAGTCACGATCAGCCCGAGTCCACTTCTGACACTTCCCGGCGCAGTGCCCTCCCCCGACGACAGCGTCGATGCCGGGGTGGCCTGGCACTACGGCAATCCGTTCGGTGAACAACGCAACGCGGTCAGCGGCGCTGCCGTCATCGATCGGTCCCACCGCTTCGTCCTCGCCATCAGCGGAGACGAGCGCCTGAGTTGGTTGAACACCATCTCGAGCCAACTCGTGACGAACCTGGCCGACGGCAGCTCGGCCGAGAATCTCAGTCTCGACGTCAACGGCCGCATCGAGCATCACTTCGTGCAGACCGACCTGGCCGGCGTCACGTACATCGACACCGAGCGCACAGCCGGCCCGGATCTGCTCTCGTTTCTGAAGAAGATGGTGTTCTGGGCCAAGGCCGAACCCCGCCAGGCCGACGAACTCGCCGTTCTCACCGTCCTCGGATCCGACGCGTCCTCGGTGCTCGGCAAGGCCGACCTGCCTGCTCCGACCGAGATGTACGGTGCTTCGCCGATCGACGGCGGCGGTTTCGTTCGACGGATGCCCTGGCCTGGCAAGAATTCGTACGACGTGGTGATCCCCCGCGAGAACATCACCGACTGGTTCGTCCGGCTGCGCGACGCCGGAGCCGCTCCCGCCGGAACCTGGGCGTTCGACGCGTTGCGCGTGGAATCGTTGCGTCCACGCGTAGGAGTGGACACCGACGAGAAGACCATCCCGCACGAGGTTCGCTGGATCGGCAGCGCCGCCGAGTTCGGCGCGGTGCATCTGGAGAAGGGCTGCTACCGCGGGCAGGAGACCGTCTCCCGCGTGCACAATCTCGGTCGCCCGCCGCGGCACCTGGTGCTGCTGCATCTCGACGGTTCTGCGGACGGTCGGCCCGGCACCGGCGATCCGGTCACCGCGGGCGGACGCTCCGTCGGCCGCCTCGGTACCGTCATCGATCACTTCGAGCTGGGGCCGATCGCACTGGCTCTGCTCAAGCGGACCGTTCCGGTCGATACCGCCCTCGAGGCGGGTCCGTGTGCGGCGTCGATCGATCCCGATTCGATCCCGTCGTACGACGACGTCCAGGCCGGTCGCGCTGCGGTGGACCGCCTGCGCGGCCGGTGATCGGCACCGTTCTCGCTGTCTGCGTTGTGCACGCCGATGTTCCGTTCGGACGCCGCGCGGTGGTCGACAGTGGCATCGACAAACGGCCCGTCGACGGGCCGGTGGACGTCCACGAGCTCGGCATCGGTGGTGATCACTGCCGCGACACGAAGTTCCACGGCGGACTCGATCAGGCCGTCTATGCCTACGACGAGGACGAGGCGAGGTACTGGGCCGATCAGCTGGGCACGCCCGTTCCTCCCGGACGTTTCGGTGAGAACCTGCGGACCACCGGTGTCCCGGTGACCGATGCGGTGATCGGCTCGCGGTGGCGAGTGGGCAGTGTGGAGTTGGAGGTGACGATCGCCCGCAAGCCCTGCGGAACGTTCGCACGGTGGATGGGCGAGCCCGGTTGGATCCGTCGCTTCACCGCGCGCGGTGATGTGGGTGCGTATCTCCGAGTGCTCGAACCCGGGATCTTCGGCGGTGGTGACGCCGTGACCGTGACGTCGGTCCCCGAGCACGGGGTGACGGTGCGGATGCTGTTCGAGGGGAGGGATCACGCAGCGATGCAGACTCTGCTGGACGCGCCGGGATTGGCACCGAAGGTGTACCGCGACGCCGCTGCAGCGCTCGAATCGTTGCGGAGACCATGACGCGCAGCACTACCGATTTCGTGTCGCAGAACGAAGATAGTTTGCCTCTGCACGGATATGCGCAGGTACAGGCGGCATCGACCCCCGGCCCGGGCGTGTCGCATCACCATGCGCGCCCCCAACACGTGGTGCCGTATGCGCATCGCAGCGATTCGCGCGCTAGAGTGTGTGCCAGGAAGAAATACCAACTCTAACGGGGCCGCCAAATTTCCCCAGGCCGCCCCGCAAGTCCGCGAGGGGGCACCGCCATGGGCCGAGGCAGGGCTAAGGCAAAGCAGACAAAGGTCGCTCGTGAGCTCAAGTACAGCTCGCCGACAACGGACTTGGAGAGTCTGCAAAGAGAGCTCTCCGGTGGTTCGTCCAACTCCCATCGTGGCATCCACTCTGACTCGGATGTGCATTCCCGAGTCGAGGAAGACGAGTACGAGGACTGGCGACGCTAGTACTGTGCACGACAACGACTGAGGGGGAGCCGCACAGCGGCTCCCCCTCACTTGTTCGCCCGATGTTCGGACGATCAGAACCTTGCCGCGGTCAGAACCGCGGATGGTTACCCAGCAGCAACGCACGCTCGTCGGCGACGTCCTTACCGGTCGCCTTCTTCACCGTGCCGAGAGTCCAGCAGTCGATGTGGCGTGCGGTCAGCACCGCGAGTGCTCGGTCGACGTCCTCGGGTGCCACGATGGCCACCATGCCGACACCCATGTTGAACGTCTGCTCCATCTCGGCCCGCTCGACGCGTCCGCGCTGAGCGATCAGCGAGAAGATCGGAGCCGGGCTCCAGGTGGTGCGGTCGAGTTCGGCGACCAGACCCTCGGGCATGACCCGTGAGAGGTTGTTCGCCAGTCCGCCGCCGGTCACGTGGCAGAACGTGCGGACGTCGGTCTCGGCTGCGAGCGCGAGGCAGTCCTTGGCGTAGATCTTGGTGGGTTCGAGCAGTTCCTCACCGAGCGTGCGGCCGAATTCCTCGACGTGTCCGCCGAGATCCATGTGGTTGATCTCGAGCAGCACCTTGCGGGCGAGGGAGTAGCCGTTGGAGTGCAGACCCGACGAGCCCATGCCGATGACGACGTCACCGGGACGCACCCGCTCGGGTCCGAGGATCGAATCCGCCTCGACGACGCCGATGCCGGTGGCCGAGAGGTCGTAATCGCCGTCGGCCATCAGTCCCGGGTGCTCGGCCGTCTCGCCGCCGAGCAATGCGCAGCCGGCGATGATGCAGCCTTCTGCGATGCCCTTGACCAGCTCGGCGACCTGCTCGGGAACGACGCGGCCCACGGCGATGTAGTCCTGCAGGAACAACGGCTCGGCACCACAGACGACGAGATCGTCCACGACCATGGCCACGAGGTCGAGGCCGAGGGTGTCGTGCTTGCCGAGGGCCTGCGCGACGGCGACCTTGGTGCCGACGCCGTCGGTCGAGGCCGCAAGGACCGGCTCGCGGTAGTCGCCCTTGAGTGCGAAGAGACCGGCGAAACCGCCGAGACCGCCCATCACCTCGGGCCTACTGGCCTTCTTGGCGAGCGGCGCGAACAGCTGCACTGCTCGGTCTCCTGCGGCGATGTCGACCCCGGCCGCCGCGTAGGAGGCACCGCCCGAGTGAGTTGCGCTCGTGGGTTGGGATTCCTCGGTCATTCGGCTCCAGCCTGTGTACTAGTTCATGTCAGCGCCCGGTTCGGCGCGGCCCCAACGGTACCGGAGTGCCCGGTCAGGAGAAGAACTCACGTGTGCAGGCGCTTGCCGGGAATCGCAGCCAACAGCTTCTTCGTGTAGTCCGCCTCCGGGGATCGCAGAATCTTCCACGGTGTTCCCTCTTCGACGATTCCCCCGTTGCGCAGCACCACCACCCGATGCGCGACGCGGTCCACCACGGCGAGATCGTGACTGATGAACAGGCACGCGAAACCGAATTCCTGCTGTAGCGCCTCGAACAGGTCCAGCACCGCTGCCTGCACCGAGACGTCGAGCGCACTGGTCGGCTCGTCCGCCACCACCAGATCCGGACCGAGCACCAGTGCCCGCGCCAGGCTGACGCGTTGCCGCTGCCCACCGGAGAGCTCGTGTGGGTAGCGCTTGTCGGTGCCCGACGGCAGTTGCACGGCGTCGAGCAGTTCGGTGGTCCTCGCGGCGATCGCATCCGTGGAGCCGTACTTGTGCACGATCATCGGCTCGGCGATGCATTGCCCGACGGTCAGTCGCGGATTCAGTGACGCCGACGGGTCCTGGAAGACGAAGCCGAATCGCTTGCGCAGCGGCTTGAGCTTGCGTTCGCTCACGCCTGCGATGTTCTGTCCCATCACCGTCACGCTGCCACTCGTCGGCTTCTGCAGTGCTGCAACACATCTGCCGATCGTGGACTTGCCCGAGCCGGATTCTCCCACCAGTCCGAGGGTTTCGCCGCGGTGGATGGTCAGCGAGACATCGTCGACGGCCCTGAACGCAGGTGAGCCGACGCCGCCGGAGAACTGCACCACCAGACGCGAGACGTCGAGTACCGGTTCACCCGAGGTGTCGACCGTCTTGTCGGACTCCACCGCGGCCAGTGTGGGCACCGCGGCCAGCAGCTTCTTGGTGTAATCGTCCGCGGGTGCGTCGAAGAGCTGCGCCACCGGGGCCTCCTCGACGACGCGACCGTTCTGCATGACGACGACGCGGTCCGCCAGATCCGAGACGACGCCCATGCTGTGGGTGATCAGCACGATCGCGCAGCCGAGCCGGTCCTTGAGATCGCGGAGCAACTCCAGGATCTCGGCCTGCACCGTGACATCGAGGGCGGTGGTCGGCTCGTCGGCGATGATGACCTTCGCCTCGCACGAGATGGCGATCGCGATCATGACGCGTTGCTTCTGCCCGCCCGAGAGCTCGTGCGGGTAGTACGAGAACCGCTGCTCGGGACTGGGCAGACCCACCATCGACAGCAGTTCGATGGCTCGCGTCTTGGCGTCCTTGGCCGACATCCGCTTACCGTCCGCGCCTGTGTGCGCACGCAGCGCCTCGACGATCTGATATCCGATGGTGAACAGCGGATCGAGAGCGCTACCCGGTTCCTGGAACACCATCGAAATCTTGTTGCCGCGCAACTGCGCCCACGCCTTGTTGCTCAGCGTCGTCACGTCCTGGCCACCGAGAACCACGTGTCCCTCGACGCGTGCGGTGTCGGGTAGCAGTCCGATGGCGGACCGGACGCTGACGGATTTGCCCGATCCGGACTCACCCACCACAGCCAGGACCTCGCCGGGATACACCTCGAACGAGACCTCGGTGACGGCGTCGACTTCGCCGGCATCGGTGGCGAACGTGACGGACAGCGACTTCACCGACAGTGCGGACTCGCGTGGAGTCACAACGCTCGATGTCATACCTTCACCGCCTTCTTGAACTTCTTGCGGGTGCGCAGCAGCGGATTGAGTGTCTCGCTTGCGCTTTCGCCCACCATGGTCAGGCCGAGCACCACGAGCACGATGCCCAGGCCGGGGAACACCGACGTCCACCAGATGCCATTGGAGATGTCCGGCAGCGCCTTGTTGATGTCGTAGCCCCACTCCGAGGCGGAGGTGGGTTCGATACCGAAGCCGAGGAATCCGAGCCCGGCGAGGGTCAGGATGGCCTCGGCACCGTTGAGGGTGATGATGACCGGCAGTGTCTGCACCACGTTGGCGAGGATGTGCCGGAACAGGATTCGTGGAGTACCGGCCCCGGTGACCCGGGCGGCGTCCACGTACGGTTCGGTCTTGACCGCCACCGTGGCGTTGCGTACCACGCGGAAGTACTGCGGCACGAAGATCGCCGTGATGGCGATTGCCGCGGACGCGATACCGCCGAAACTGGACGACTGTCCGCCTGCGACGACGATCGAGATGACCACCGCGAGGAGCAGCGACGGAAAGGCGTACATCGCGTCCATGAACAGTACGAGGACGCGATCGAACCAACGGCCGATGTAGCCCGAGGCCAGGCCGAGCGGAACACCGATGATCAGCGAGAGCACCAACGACGATGCGATCACCATCAATGCTGTTCTCGCACCGTAGATCACGCGGGAGAACACGTCCTCGCCGCGGACCGACGTGCCGAACCAATGCTGCGCGGACGGAGCCGCCTGGCGGGCGAAATCCTGCCCGGCGTCGCTGGTCTGCGAGAACCCGTACGGCGCGAGGAGCGGAGCGAACACTGCGGCGACAACGAACCCGACCATCAGGGCCAACCCGACGATCAGGGTGACGCGTTGCAGCCCCGACGTGGACTTGACGAACGCGACGCCCGGAAATCCTCGGCGGTGCGGACGGGTGGGAGGGACGTCGGACAGCACGACTTCGGTGCTCATCAGAACCTCACTCTCGGGTCGATGAGTGCGACGATCGCGTCGGTGACGAAGCTGACGACGGCGACCACCACGGCCAGGAACGTCACGATGCCCTGCACCGCAACGAAATCGCGGGCCTGCAGGTACCGGGCGAGTTCGTAGCCCAGGCCCTGCCACTCGAAGGTCGTCTCGGTCAGCACAGCCCCGCCGAGCAGTACGGCGATCTGCAGGCCGATGACGGTGACGATGGGAATCATGGCGTTACGGAACGCATGCCGTCGCGTCACCGTGCCCTCGCTCAATCCGCGAGCGCGTGCGGCGTCGACGAAGGGTGCCTGCAGGGTCTGGATCAGGTTGACGCGCACCAGCCTCAGGAACACTCCGGCCGTCAGCAGACCCAGAGCGAGTGCGGGAAGTACCGCATGCTCGAGCACGTCCACGGTGTAGCTCGTCTCTCCGTAGAGGAACGAATCGACGATGAGGATGTTGGTCTTGGGCGAGACGTTCTGCAGTGCCAGTTCCACGTTCGTGCTGGCTCGTCCGGCCACCGGCAGCCAGCCGAGCTTGACCGCGAACAGCAGTTTGAGCAGCATGCCGACGAAGAACACCGGTGCCGCATACGCCAGGATCGCGAAGATCCGCAGCGAGGCGTCACCGAATCGGTCCCGATGGGTGGCGGCGAAGAAGCCGAGCGGGATGCCGACCGCGAAGGCGACCAGCAGTGCCCAGAACGCCAATTCCAGTGTCGCAGCACCGTTGACGAGCAGAACGTCACTGATCGCGCGATTGTCGGTGGCCGAGCGGCCGAAATCGCCGCGCAGCAATCCGGTCAGGTACTCCCAGTACTGCGTCAGGATCGGCCGGTCGTAGCCGGCTTCGGCCTTGCGCTGGGCGATCTGTTCGGCGGGAAGGCGGCCGCCGAGGGCGGCGGTGATCGGATCACCGATCACACGCATGAGAAAGAAGACGACGGTGACGAGAATCCAGGCAGTCGGAATGATCAGCAGAAATCTGACCCCGAGATAGCGGGCGAGCGCGCCGTACCGTGACGGCGCGCTCGCCTGCTGCGCTTGCTTCTCCCCTACCGGCGCGTCCGCGGTAGTGGGCACCGGTCAGCTCTTGGCGAGAGTGACGAAACGGAACTTGAACGAGGCGTCGAGAGTCTCGTCCACACCGCTGATCTCGTCGGTGGCGACGGCGATCTGCTTGCCCTCCAACAACGGAAGCGTCGGCAGGTAGTTCGTCGCGAGCTCGGTCTGAATCTGACCGATGATCTGCATCCGAGCGTCTTCGTCGGCGGTCGTGCGTTCGAGATCGAGCAGCGAGGTGATGGCCGGGCTCTCGAAGTGCGACTGCAGGAAGTTGTCCGGCGCGAAGAACGGCGTCAGGTAGTTGTCTGCATCGGGATAGTCCGGGAACCAGCCCAGCTGGTACACCGGGTAGGCGTCGGCGACGCGTTCCTTGGTGTAGGTGCTCCACTCGGTGGACTGCAGGTTCACGTTGAACAGGCCCGTCGCGTCGAGCTGGCTCTTGATCGCGGCGTATTCCTCGCTCGAGCTCGAACCGTAGTGGTCCGGGTTGTACTGCAGGTTGAGCTGAACGGGAGTGGCAATGCCTGCGGCGGAAAGGAATCCAGCCGCCTCGTCGCGGTTCGGCGTGGTGCCGTAGACATCGCCGTAGGCGGTGTTCGCGCCGGCCAGTCCGGTGGGAACCACGGAGTACAGCGGGGTGTAGGTGCCCTTGTAGACGCCGTCGGACAGCGCCTGACGATCGACCGAGGACGCAATTGCCTTGCGCACGGCCAACTTCTGCTCCGGGGTGTCGCCGGGCATCGTGTTCATGTTGAACACCATGTAGCGCGATTCGCCGCCGGGTCCCTCGTGCACCGTCAGTCCGTCCACACTGCCGAGCGATTCGACGTCCGTCGGGGTCAGCGAGCGCCACGCGACGTCGATGGCTTTGTTCTGCACGTCGAGCTTGAGGTTGTCGGAGCTGGTGTAGTACTTGACGTTGATCGACGACGTCTTCGGCGTTCCGAGAATGCCGTTGTAGTCACCGTTCGCGGCGAAGCTGACGAGGGAGTTCTTGGCGTAGCTCGAGATCGAGTACGGGCCCGCGAACGGAGTACCCGCCACGATGGCGTCGTCGTCGAGAATCGAATCGGCCGGGAAGACGGTCTGATCGACGATCGGTCCTGCCGGGGTCGCCAGAATCTGCGGGAAGGTCTGGTCGTTCGCAGCCTTCAGGGTGAATTCGACGGTCTTCTCGTCGGGCGTGGCGATGCTGTCGAGATTGGTGAGCAACGACGCGGGGCCGTTGGGGTCGTTGATCGCGACGATCCGATCGAACGAGTACTTCACGCTCTCGCTCGTCAGCGGGTTGCCGTTGGCGAACTTCAGGTCGTCCTTCAACGTGCACGTGTAGACGGTCGGCTCGGTGAAGTCGCAGCTCTCGGCCGCGTCGGGCTCGAGTTCGGAGCTACCGGGCGCGAAGTTCATCAGGAACGGATACGTCTGGTTCATCACCATGAACGAACCGTTGTCGTACGAGCCGGCCGGGTCGAGCGATGTCACCTGATCGGTGGTGCCGACCGTGATGGTCTCGCCGCCGCTGTCGCCGGATCCTCCGGCGTCGGTGCGTCCCGAGCCGCAGGCTGCGGCCGTCAGTGCGAGTACCGACAGTGCTGCCACTGCAGCGGTCTTCCTGCCATGCTTGCGCACTGCAGTCTTCGATGCCGCGCTGTAGCGCTGCATGCGTCCGTCGTCGGGCGACAGGGTCATCTGAATGCCTCTATCCAAATCGGTGTGTCCTATGTAACTCGGGACAGTACCGACGGACTGTTTCCAATATGTGGCATTGAGAAAACCCCGCTGTTCCCTTGCAGGAACGCCCAGCTCACGGACGACTAAGAGCGCTCACATTCGCGTCGTTGTCCACCGGCTGCCCGGCCGCCGAGGACAACAGACCTTCGAGTACGTGCTTGCCGAGCGCATTGTCCGCAGGCAGATCGATGGGGTACTTGCCCGTGAAACAAGCTGCGCACAAGCGTGATTCGGGCTGCTCCGACGCGGCGATCATGCCGTCGATGGAGATGTACCCCAGCGAGTCGGCACCGATGGCCTGGCGGACGCCTTCGAGGATCCCGTCCTCGGAGTCGACACCGTTGGCGATCAGCTCTGCGGGAGAAGCGAAGTCGATGCCGTAGAAGCATGGCCAGCGCACCGGCGGCGACGCGATACGCACGTGAATCTCCAGCGCACCGGCCTCGCGCAGCATCCTGATCAGGGCTCGCTGGGTGTTGCCGCGAACGATCGAATCGTCCACCACCACCAGTCTTTTGCCCCGTATGACCTCTTTGAGAGGATTGAGCTTGAGTCGGATACCGAGCTGGCGGATGGTCTGCGAGGGTTGAATGAACGTGCGGCCCACGTAGGCGTTCTTCATCAGGCCCTGGCCGTAGGGAATGCCGGAGCCCTGCGCGAAACCGACCGCAGCGGGAGTTCCGCTCTCGGGCACCGGAATCACCAGGTCGCCGTCGGCCGGATGCTCCTTGGCGAGGCGTCGTCCGATCTCGACACGCGTCGAGTGCACCGAACGGCCACCGATGACGCTGTCCGGCCGAGCGAGGTAGACGTACTCGAACACGCAGCCCTTGGGCTCGGGGGCCGCGAATCGTGAGGACCGAACGCCGTCGGCATCGATAGCGAGGAGCTCACCGGGTTCGATGTCGCGGACGAACGCGGCACCGACGATGTCGAGTGCTGCCGTCTCGCTGGCCACCACCCAGCCGCGATCGAGGCGGCCGAGGCACAACGGACGGACGCCGTGCGGGTCGCGCGCGGCGTAGAGGGTGTGCTCGTCCATGAACGTCAGGCAGAAGGCACCCTGGAGCTGCGGCAGCAACTCCATCGCAGCCTGCTCGATGGTGCAGTCGGCGGCCTTGTGGGCCAGCAGCGCGGTCACCACGTCGGAATCCGACGTGCCGTTGCCCTGCAGCCGGTCGCTGATCAGCCCTGCGTCGCGTGCCTTGGTGGCGAGCTCGGCGAAGTTCACCAGATTTCCGTTGTGGCCGAGCGCAATCCCGGTCCCGGCGGTGGTGGTGCGGAAGATCGGTTGCGCGTTCTCCCACGTGACCGATCCACTGGTGGAGTAGCGGCAGTGTCCGATGGCGACGTGCCCGGGCATGGCACCGAGTGTCTGCTCGTCGAACACCTGGCTGACGAGCCCGAGATCCTTGAACACCAACACCTGGGAACCGTCGGAGACGGCGATGCCGGCAGCTTCCTGACCACGGTGTTGCAGCGCATAGAGGCCGTAATACGAGAGCTTGGCCACATCCTCGCCCGGTGCCCACACTCCGAAGACTCCGCACTCCTCGCGCGGCTCGTTCTCCGGTTCGTCGAGCGGTTTGCCTACCAGAAGATTCGGACTGTCGACCGACAAATCGGCGTTGGTCACGGGCATTGCTCCCTTGGGGGTACGGGGCGGGGGGCCATGCCCGAGTCTACGGGCACACGGCCCGAGTCAACGCATCGTGTGGACGGGAGATTCCCAGCAGGTGAACGCGTGTCCGAATTGGAGCCGATCACCTGATGGACATCAGTGGCAGCCAGCGCCCCACCTCGGCCGCCCTACTGCCCGACGCATCGATCGAGCCGTCGGCGAGTGCGTCGGCGAAATTCCGGATTCCGGTCACCACCTGCAGCCACGTCAGCGCATCGGTCTCGACCACGTTCGGCGGAGTTCCGCGGGTGTGGCGCGGCCCCACGATGCACTGCACCGCGACGAACGGCGGCACCCGCACCTCCACCGAGGATCCCGGCGCGTTCTGGCCGAGGGTTCGGGCAGTGGTTCGTACCGCTGCGGCGATCTGCGCCCGCGCAGGCTTGTCCGCCTCGCCCTTGATCCAGTCCTCGACGGCCAGCACGGCGTCGCGTACCTCGGCGGGGCCGACTTCCTTGTGTGGTGGCACTACGTCGAACTCCTGTCGTTCGCAGCGAGATGCGCCAGAACGGCGCCGCCGGCGTTGAGGAAGTAATGCAGCAAGGCCGGCGCGAGCACACTGCCGCTGCGGGCTCGCAGCCACGAGAACACCACCCCGGCCGCGGCCGTCGCCACGACCGTCCCGACCACGGTGTCACCCGCCGCCCGGGCCGGGTGAATGTGCCAGAGCCCGAAGAAGATCGGCGACAGAGCGGGCGATGCAGCGTCGAGCACGCCGCGAAAGAGCAACTCCTCGGTGAGGACCGTCCCCACCGGAATCCGAAACAGAACCCACTCGGCCAGCTCGTCCTCGGACGGCCGAACCCGGCGTCGCAACGCAGGAATCGCGGCCACGACGGCCGATCCGAGTACCGGAACGGCCGATGCCGCCGCGCCCCACTTCACGCCTGCAACCGTATTGCGCAATCCCAGTTGCGCGGCGCTGCGGCCCGAGACCGCCGCAACGGCCACTGCGAACGAGGAATTGGCCACCGCCCGTCCACGGGCACCGAGGCCTGTCGAGGGCAGCACGACCGTGCTCCACGCCGTCGTCGCGGCACCGATCGCCAACGCCTCGGTGGTCACTTCTCGGGACCGTCTCGGCCGGCGAATTGCTCCATGACTCCGCGGACTCGTTCGGTGTCGCGGTCGGTCCACCCCTCCGGCGCGGCGACGGCAACCCAGCCGTCGAGCACGAGGGTTCCGTAGTTGTGGCCGTGCCCGTCGGGAACGCCCGCAGCGTTGGTCAGGTCGGCGGCCACCTGCCAGAAGGTGACGACCGGGAACCACCGCATACTCGGCAGCCGGTCCGGACCGGGTGGCTCGGACAACCAGTCGGGACGCTCGAACAGCAGATCGGGTGACCACCAGACCACCGGATCCGACGCGTGCTGGACGTAGAGGATTCTCGGTTCGTACCAGGGCTGATCCTCCGGCGGGATGCCCGACGAGTTGTCGGCGAATCGGACCGTCAGTCCCTCGGAGTAGACCGGCCGAACCTCGGGGCTTCCCGGGTCGCGTCGGCTGACGAACTGACTCCAGATGCGGTTGTTGTTCGGTGGCCCCACCCACAGCACGCCGTCGGTGGTGTCCCGGATGTCGGCCAACCCGTCGAACGCGCCCTCGCCCGCCTGGGTGCCGAGGCTCTCGCCGTAGACGTAGAACTTGGGGCGGGTGGCCTCCGGTTCCTGCAGCCAGCGGTCGTGCACCTTGTCGATCAGAGCTCTGCCCGCCTGCGCGGCCTTGTCGCCCTCCGCGATGAAGGAGATCCAACTCGGCAGGTAGGAGTACTGGGATGCGACGGTGGCGACATCGCCGCCGAACATGAGCTCTTCGGCTTCGATGGCGGTGGGATTGACCCATCCGGTTCCGGTGGTCGGAACGACGACGAGAGCCGCGCGCTGGAACGCCCCGGTACGTTCGAGTTCTGCGACCACGATGTTCAGTCGCTCGTCCTGGGTCTCGGCGGTTTCCAGGCCGGCGTACGCCCTGATCGGCTCGAGGCTGGGACGGCCGGTCGCCCGCTCCATCTCGTCGGCGCGCAGTCCGCTGGAGACGAAGTTGCGGCCCTCGAATCCGAGGGTGTCCCACGGTGCCAACGAGTTCGGACTACCGGAGCGTTCGTCGGCCACGGGTTGTTCTGCGCCGTCGCGGGTTTCGTCGTTCTGCAGGCTGAAGGCCGAGTTGGTGACCTCGGAGACGGCCCGGAGCAGGACGCCCTGAACCAGCGCTACGGACAGCACGACGAGGACGACGACTCCGAGCGCGTTGGCAACTTCGCGTGGCATCTTCACGACGCGGTTTATCTGCCGGGCGAGCAGACGAACGAGGTCGCGCAACACCCGCCATACCGAAATCAACAGCGCCGCAACGGCGATACTGAGTGCACCGGTTCGGAAGTATCCCGTGGTGGTGGTGCCCTCGGCGTCCATCAGTGCGGCCAGCTCACGCTGCCATTCCGCCGAGATCGCCAACATGATCATCGACGCTGCGATCGCGAGGACGGGTACGGCGACCTTGACGGCGAGTTCGATCTTGCGCGGCAACGGCCACCACGATCGGGACGAGAGCCACCAACGGGTGACGGCCCATCCCACCGCCACGCCGAATGCGTAGCCGATGGCCGCGTTGATACCGCCGATGATGCCCTGGAACAACCATCCCCGCGGGAGCAGCGACGGAGTCAACGACCAGCAGAAGAACAACGCGCCGAACGCAATTCCGGTGAAGTCCAGGCGCAGCAGGCCCCAGGCCCACATGACGAACGGGTGCTTGTCCGGTGAGGGGACCGAGAACTCGACCGTCGGCAGGTGGTAGCGGTGATGCTCGTTCTGCTCGAGTGCGGAGTCGGGCTCGGCGAGCTGCTGCTCCGATGTGTGTCCCCCCACCTCGGTCAGCCGAAGAGTCTGGGAAGAGTGCTCTCGAACGTCTCGCGCAGTTCCGTCATCGGGACGGAGAACTGCCCTTGCACCTCGATCGAATCCGAGCCCTCGTCGACGACGCCGATGCGCACCCACGGCAGACCGCGGGCGGTGCACATGCCGGTGAAGCGAGTCTCTTCCGTGCGCGGTACGGCGACCAGTACGCGGCCCGAGGACTCGGAGAACAGTGTCACGAACGGATCGGCACCCTCGGGAACGATGATGCGGCAACCGGTTTCACCGGCCAGAGCAGCTTCGACGACGGCCTGCGCGAGGCCACCCTCGGACAGATCGTGGGCTGCCGAGACCAGTCCGTCACGCGAGGACGAGAGCAAGATGTCTGCCAGCAGTTGCTCACGGGCGAGATCGACCTTGGGCGGCACGCCGCCGAGGTGGTCGTGCTCGACCTGCGCCCAGATGGACCCGTCGAACTCGTCGTGGGTGTCACCGAGCAGGATCAGCGTCTCGCCGGGCTCGAGTCCGAGGCCGGTGGGGATGCGGCGATGCACGTCGTCGATGACGCCGAGTACACCGACGACGGGCGTCGGCAGGATCGGCTCTGCACCGGTCTGGTTGTAGAAGCTGACGTTGCCGCCGGTCACGGGAATACCGAGGGTGACGCAGCCGTCGGCCAGTCCGCGCACGGCCTGCTGGAACTGCCACATGACGCCCGGGTCCTCGGGCGAGCCGAAGTTCAGGCAGTTGGTGACGGCCTTGGGCGTCGAGCCGGTGACAGCGACGTTGCGGAAGGCTTCGGCGAGCGCGAGCTGCGCGCCCTGGTAAGGATCGAGTGCGGTGTAGCGGCCCGACGCGTCGGTGGCCAAAGCGATTCCACGACCGGTCTTCTCGTCGATGCGGATGACGCCGGCGTCGGCGTTCTCGGCGAGGACGGTGTTTCCGCGCACGTAGCGGTCGTACTGCTCGGTGATGAATCGACGGCTGCACAGCTGCGGCGAGCCGATCATCTTCAGCAGCGTCGCCCGCAGCTCGTCACCGGTTTCCGGACGCTTCAGCGACGCCGTGGTGTTCGCGACCAGATCGTCCTGGGTGGCGGGTCGCTGCACGGGACGGTTGTACACCGGTCCCTCGTGCGCAACGGTCTTCGGCGGAACGTCGACCACGGTCTCGCCGTGCCACGTGATCTGCAGATGCTCTCCGTCGGTGACCTCACCGATGACGGTGGCCAGGACGTCCCACTTGCGGCAGACGGCCATGAACGCGTCGACGTTCTCGGGCGTCACCACCGCGCACATGCGCTCCTGGGATTCGCTCGACAGCACCTCGGCGGGCGTCATGCCGGTGGCGCGCATCGGCACCTTCTCCAGCTCGATGTGCATTCCGCCACTGCCTGCGGAGGCGAGTTCGGAAGTGGCACAGGACAATCCGGCACCGCCGAGATCCTGGATGCCGACGACCAACTTGTTGGAGTACAGCTCGAGGCAGGCTTCGATGAGCACCTTCTCGGTGAAGGGGTCGCCCACCTGCACCGCGGGGAGCTTCTTACGGCCCCCGCCGGTCTCGTCCCCGTCGAACGTCTCCGAGGCCAGCACGGACACGCCGCCGATGCCGTCGAGACCGGTTCGTGCGCCGAACAGAATGATCTTGTTGCCCAGGCCCGACGCGAACGCCAGATGCATGTCCTCGACACGCATGACGCCGGCACACAGAGCGTTGAGCAGGGGGTTGCCGGCGTAGGAGGCGTCGAACACCGTCTCGCCACCGATGTTCGGCAGGCCGAGCGAGTTTCCGTAACCGCCGACGCCTGCGACGATGCCGCTCAGAACGCGGCGCGTATCGGGTGCATCGGCAGCACCGAATCGCAGCTGGTCCATGACGGCGATCGGGCGCGCGCCCATGGCCATGATGTCGCGGACGATGCCGCCGACGCCGGTCGCTGCACCCTGATAGGGCTCGACGTACGACGGGTGATTGTGGCTCTCGACCTTGAACGTGACGGCCCAACCGTCGCCGACGTCGACGACGCCCGCGTTCTCACCGATACCGGCGAGCATCGGCTTGCGCATCTCGTCGGTGGTGGTCTCGCCGAAGTACTTCAGGTGCACCTTCGAGGACTTGTACGAGCAGTGCTCGCTCCACATGACTGAGTACATCGCCAATTCGGCGTCGGTGGGCCGACGGCCGAGGATTTCCTTGATGCGGACGTATTCGTCGTCCTTGAGTCCGAGTTCTTTGTACGGCTGCGCAACGTCGGGGGTGGCGACAGCGTTGGAGACGGTGTCTGTGGGTACAGAGCTAGCGGACACGAGGAATAGGTCCCTTCGATGGAGCGAAATGCCAGGGAGAGTCTATCGGGACCCGCAGACATGTACGGCATCGGTCGTGCAGGGCCGAGCGTCGCCTCGTGCGAACATCACCTGATGGACATCGCGCTGACCGAGAACGATCTGGACGAAACGGGCGTCATCGACCCGTCGATGGTGGCCAAGGGAGTCGACGTTCCGCCGAAAGCCGTCGTCTGTTTCTTCTCCGAGGTGATCGAGAGCATCTGCGCGAAAGGCGACGCCCGAGTCGTGTCGGTCATGCGCTCCGAGCACGGCGAACACCCCGTCTACGAGATCGAACGACACGGGGAGAAGCTCGCCGTGTTCCACCCCGGCGTAGGTGCGCCGTTGGCGGCACTGTTCCTCGAAGAGGCCATCGCTATGGGATGCACCCAGTTCGTGGCCGTCGGCGGCGCGGGCGCACTGTCCGACGACCTGGGCATGGGACATGTGATGGTGGTCGACAGCGCCGTCCGCGACGAGGGCACCTCGTTCCACTACCTGCCGCCGGGCCGCGTGGTCGACGCCGACCCGGCAGGCGTGGCCGTGCTGCAATCCGTACTGACCGACGCCGGAGTCGACTTCGTCACCGGGCGTTCCTGGACCACCGATGCGCTCTACCGCGAGACCCGCGCCCGCGTCTCCCGCCGAGTCGAAGAAGGCTGCCGAACCGTCGACATGGAGGCCTCGGCCTTCTGCGCCGTGGCCCGATTCCGCGGAGTGCGATTCGCGCAACTGCTGTACGCGGGCGATTCCCTCGCCGCCGACTGGGATCACCGCGGCTGGACCAAGGCGACAACAGTGCGCGAACAATTGTTCTGGCTCGCGGCAGATGCGTGCCTCCAACTGAGCCCGATCTGAGTCTCCGGGGCGCTGGGTCACTGACTCATCCCCGGCCCTCGCTCACCTCAGCCCCGGCTCACCCCAGCCCCCGCTCACCCCCGGACCCCGCAAACGCGCGCGCGTTTGCGAGACGCGCGCAAAATTGCCCCCGCACGGGTCACCAATCTGCGCGCACCTGACGAATGCGCGCGCGTTTGCGACTGGCCGACCGAGAAACGGGGAACGCCGAACGATGTCGCGCCGCGGTACTCAGCCTCCGCCCTCACCCTCCGCCCCCCGACCCCCGCAAACGCGCGCGCGTTTGCCGAACGCGCGCGGAATTGCCACCGCACGGGTCACAAATCCGCGCGCACCCGACGAATGCGCGCGCGTTTGCGATAGCCGAACGAGAAACGGGGAACGGGGAACGCCGAACGGGGTCGCGCCGCGGTATTCAGCTACTACCCTCACCCTCCGCCCCTCGGCCCCCGCAAACGCGCGCGCGTTTGCAATACGCGCGCAGAATTGCCCCCGCACGGGTCACGAGTCCGCGCGCACCCGACAAATGCGCGCGCGTTTGCGACTGGCCGATCGAGCTCAGGCAGGAGCCAAGAATGCCGCCAACGCGTCGGCGTATGCCTTCACGTCGGCAGCTCCCATCAATTCTCGTGACGAGTGCATGGCGAGCTGAGCGGCTCCTACGTCCACCGTCGACAGGCCGGTGCGCGATGCGGTGATGGGTCCGATGGTCGATCCGCACGGCAGATTGGCGCGATGTACGTAGCGCTGCAAGGGAACCCCGGCCTGATCGCAGGCGAGCGCGAAGGCACCAGCTCCCGCGGAATCCGTTGCGTAGCGAAGATTCTGGTTGACCTTGAGTACCGGTCCCCCACCGAGTTCGATGCGATGCGCGGGCTCGTGCCGGTCCGGGTAGTTGGGATGCGTCGCGTGCGCCATGTCGCCCGAGGCGCAGATGGATCCGGCCATCGTGCGCAGGAATTCCTCACGCCCACCGCCGCGTCCGAGCACGATGCGCTCGAGCACTGTGTTCAGCAGGTCCGAGAACGCGCCGCGGTCGGACATACTGCCGACTTCCTCGTGGTCGAACAGTGCCAGCACCGGCGTGACTGCGGTCGGATTGTCCACTGCGGCAAGCAAAGCCTGAGTTCCGGCGTAGCAGGTTCCTTGATTGTCCAGACGCGGCGCACTGACCAGTTCGGACTCGACGCCCACGACGGCACTGGGTGCGAGGTCGTGGGTCATCAACTCCCAACCCAGTACCGAATGCGGGTCGACGCCTTCTCGCTCGGCGACGTAGGCGATGAACGACTGAGGTGAATTGCCCACGCCCCAAATGGCATTGACGTGTCGCTGCGGATCGAGGGTGACGCCCTTGCGATCCTCGGACAGGTGGATTGCCAGCTGCGGAACTCGCAGAATGGGCTCGTCGACCTTCACCAGTACCTCGCGGGCCGTGTTGCCGTCGCGCACACTCAGCCGGCCGGAGATACCCAGATCGCGATCGAGCCAGGAGTTGAGCCAGGCACCGCCGTACGGTTCGAGGCCCACCATCTGCCAGCCCGCGGATTGCAGATCGGGATGCTGCTTCACGCGAAGGTTAGGGCTGTCGGTGTGCCCGCCGACGATTCGGAACGGGCCGTCAGGAGTGGAGCCTGCGGATTGACCCGAATTACTGTGCTCGGTACTCCACGCGACGAGTGATCCGCCGCGAACGAGGTAGTAGCGGCCCGGGTCCGTCGACCAGGCGTCGGTCTCCTCGAGGCGTACGAAACCGGCGTCCTCGAGCTGCACCGACACCGTGTTGCAGACGTGGAACGGTGACGGCGAGACGTCGACGAAGTTGCAGAGACCGGTGGCGGAGGCGTGAGTCGACATGGGAACCATTGTGGCAGCCGCCGCGTCGAACACCTCGAGAGCACACACCGACCGGGGGGACGACGTCATGAAATTTCATTCTTTGCCCGACTACGGCGCAGTTCATGCCACCACATTCGCCATCGTGCGGATGAAGACGATCGAAGCATTTCGCAAGCGCGGGGTGGTGGTTCACCGCGAGGACGCGACGACTTTGGCGGTGGGCTCGGGCGTTCGCATGTCACTGAACAATGTGTTCGCCCGATGCTCCGGGGTGAGTCGATCGGCGTGGGACGGCATCATCGCCGGCCATGTCGACCTCATGATCGAGACGATGCGCGAGGCAGATCCCACGTTCTTCACCGGATTGTCGGACGACGAATTCCACTCGAGGCTGCGCGAGCGCGTCATCGCTCCGTCAGCCCTGGCGGCTATGGGTGAGTGCGAGTACGAGTATTCCGTCCCACTACTCGACGTGCCGGGCGCACCGCGACGGGTGCTGAACCTGTCTTCTCCGAATCGCGCTGTGACACTGGCAGATCGGCATCTCGTCGGCCGAGACCTGAACGCCGCCTGGGCAGCCGGACGAAGGAACACCGCGGCGCTGAAGTTCGAGGACGGCCGAATTCTCAGCAGAAACAGCATCGACATCGAGGTCCTCAGCGGTGATTCGATCTACCTCGCGTCGAAGGTTGCCGATATGACCACGCTGATCTCCGCGCACCTCGGCGAATGTCTGTACGGCGTATTGTTCGTGGTTCCAAATGCCTACGAGTTCGTTTTTCACCGGCCGCGCAACGCCGACGTGGCGCTCATGGCAGCAGCCGAGCTCGCCGATCTGGCGGATATGTTCAGTCGTGATACACCGAGCCCACTGTCTCGCTCGGTGTTCTTCTGGCGGGACGGCGAGTACTGCCAGGTGTTCGACGGGATCTCGATCGAACCCACCGGCATCTTCGCCTCGACTGTGACCGAGCTGCGAGAGTGTGCGGCATGACGTGTTCGACGGTCCGAACGCCTGGCATTCACGACGAACGCACCGCATTCCAGAGACGGAATGCTGGGCGCTCGTGTCCTGATAGGACGCGTGCTATTCGGGCGGCGGGGCGGTGGGTCGTCCCGCTGCGGCGTCGCGAATCCACTGAGGTACCTCACGCCCGTTGCGTTCACGGATTGCGATTGATGCGCGAGCGGCGGCCGCGGCGACTTCCGGACGCCCAGCTTTGATCTTGCGTTCCTCGGCGGTGGTCATCGCGGTTCCTCCAGTTCATCGACTCGATTGTCAGTGTCCTCGCATTCAGAGGGTTCCGCCAGTGCGTGTCGGAGGGCGCGATCGGCAACGGCAACGAGAACGTCCTGTTCTGTTCTGGTTATGAGTGGCGAATCTGTGACCGCCCCGTAGATATCCCACCCCAGGGCAGCTTCGGCGTCGTCCGTGCTGACTGTGTGGTCGAGGCACCAGGTGATCCGCTGCCATGCCTGCGCTCGTTTGTCGGCGACGGTGCGCTGACGAATGGTGAGAGCGACTCCGACGACGGCGAGGACGCCCACCACCAGAGTCACCCATGCCTGGGCCGGCATTCACTGCTCAGTGCGACCCGGACACGCAGAACACGTTGCCGTCGGGGTCGCTCAGCGTCACCCAGCGAAAGTCGCCCATGGTGTGCTGCGCAACTTCGCGTGCACCCGCCTCGACCAGTCGCGCGACCTCGCCGTCGAGGTCAAGGGTGGTCATGTCGAGGTGGACGCGATTCTTGCCCGGCGTCGGGTCCTCGACCTTCTGAAACGCCATTCGGTACGGTGCCGCAGCGAGTTCGACGACGTAGAACCAGCCGTCGTTCTCTTCCACGATCGTTCCGTCCACCTGTGCCGCCCACCAGTGTGCGAGCGGTTCCGGATCGGTTGTGTCGAACGTGATCATGCCCAAGGTCAGTGTCATGGCGGCACAGTAACCGCGACCACCGACATGAAACTCAGGCGTTGACGATCGTGTCCAGTGCCGAGTAGAAGATCCCCAGGCCGTCGTCGCTCGGTCCGGTCAACGGCTCGGTGGCGTGCTCGGGGTGCGGCATCAAACCGACGACCCGGCCGTTCGCCGAGGATATTCCTGCGATCCCCCGCTGCGATCCGTTCGGGTTGGTGCCGCTGTAGCGGAACACGACGCGACCTTCGCCCTCGAGCTCGTCGAGCACGTTCTGCGGTGCCTGGAACCGGCCCTCGGCATTCTTGACCGGGATCAGGATCTCGGCACCGGGCTCGTAGCGCGACGACCATGCGGTGTCGGTGTTCTCCACCTTCAGCCACTGATCGCGGCAGACGAAGTGCAGACCCTCGTTACGGGTCAGCGCGCCGGGGAGCAGGCCCACCTCGCAGAGCACCTGAAAGCCGTTGCAAATGCCGAGGATCGGCATGCCACCTTCGGCGGCCTTCACGACGGACTCCATCACGGGGGCGAAGCGAGCGATTGCACCGGCCCGGAGGTAGTCGCCGTACGAGAATCCGCCGGGGACGACGATGGCGTCGACGTTCTTCAGATCCGCATCGGCATGCCACAGACTGACGGCCTCGCCACCGGCGAGGGTTACGGCGCGCGAGGCGTCGACGTCGTCGAGGGTCCCGGGAAACGTGATGACCCCTACGCGGGCGCTCATGCGGCGGGCTCCACCGAGACGCGAGTGACCGTCCAGTCCTCGATCACGGTGTTGGCCAGCAGTGATTCTGCGATCTTCTCGAGTTCAGCGTCGTCGACGGTGTCGTCGACCTCGAGCTCGAAGCGCTTGCCCTGGCGGACGTCGGACACGCCGGAGATCCCCAGTCGGCCGAGCGCTCCTGCGATCGCCTGACCCTGCGGATCGAGAATCTCGGCCTTGGGCATGACATCGACAACGACTCGGGCCACTAAAGCGCTCCTTGAAATACGTACAGCAAGACAGTTACCGGCAGGTGGGAGTCTACGCAGCCCTGGCGGGAGGCGCGAAACCGCGCTTACTGTGGAGTCCATGCGGCTGACACACTTCGGACATTCCTGCGTTCTCGTCGAACTCAACGGCACCACCGTGTTGTTCGATCCCGGCACGTTCTCGCACGGGTTCGAGGGCATCACCGGACTCGACGCGATCCTCGTCACCCATCAGCATCCGGATCACGTTGATCTGCAACGACTTCCCGGGCTCGTCGAGGCGAATCCGCGTGCGGCACTGCACGCCGATCCGATGACCGCGGGCCAGCTCGGCGGCAAATGGGCGGCAGCTCCCGCAGGCAAGGCCTTCACGGTCGGCGGCATCACGGTTACCGGCGTCGGCGGCACGCACGCCGTCATCCATCCCGAGCTGCCCGAGATCGACAACACCGGCTACCTGCTCGGCACCCCGGAGAACCCCGGCCAGCTCTTCCATCCGGGCGACTCGCTGTTCGTTCCAGAACAACAGGTCGAGGTGCTCGCACTTCCTGCGGCAGCACCCTGGTCGAAGCTGTCCGAAACCGTCGAATTCCTGCGTGCGGTGGCGCCGCGCATGGCCTTCCCCATTCACCAGGCCGTGGTTGCGGAGCAGGCAAGGGGCGTCTATTACGGCCGCTTCAAGGAGATGTCCGACGCCGAAATCCGCGAGCTACCCGAGGAATCCTC
Organism: Rhodococcus sp. 15-725-2-2b; assembly: GCF_002259075.1. Taxonomy (NCBI): domain Bacteria; kingdom Bacillati; phylum Actinomycetota; class Actinomycetes; order Mycobacteriales; family Nocardiaceae; genus Rhodococcus; species Rhodococcus sp. 15-725-2-2b. Next base: position 497,409 of record NZ_NPFL01000004.1, read on the forward strand.
CGTCTCGATCTAGCCGGTGACCTCGGGCGGGAGGGTGCCGATCATGGTGACCTGTGTCCCGTCCCAGCGGTAGTCGATCGTCACCGGGCCGCCGGTGGGATTGGCATTGGCATCGTTCGCGAGCGGCCAGCGGTAGTTCACTGTGATCGTGTCGGCGGACTGGGCCGCCACCGACGTGAACCCGTACGGCTCCGACGTCGCAGTGCCGAGGTACTCAGCGTCGTGGAAGAACAGCAGATGTGTCGGCGAGCTGACCGTCGCGCCGTACGGCAGAGCTTCGACCCAGGTGAACGACGCACAGGGATCGCCCATGTCGGTAGCGACCCACGGTGAATCTGCGAACACGAGCGGCAGCGAGTCCACGGCCTGCGGTACCTGCCCCCACGTCAGATCCAGGCACAGTGGCTCGGCTTCCGACGTACCCATCGGAACCAGGTCGCTGGCCTCCTCGGGTGGCGTCCGCTGCGGCTGCGCTCCCTCGGTCACGGTGGCCGGGTCGGGTGTCACCGGTGCCGGGCTTGCCTGAGTGGTTGCCGGAACGGCCGGGGACGGTGCTGCCGCGGGGGTTCCTTGCTCCGCTCCGCCGCAGGCGACGAGGGGTGTTGCACTGACTACGAGGAGTAGAAGTCGTTTCATGAAGACCACCTGGTTCGATTTGCCCGACGCCAAGTATGTCCGCTCGCAAACGTGTTCCGTTACATCACGTTTCGGTCAAGAGGGCGTTACCTTCGCAGCGATCTGCATTTTTCGCGCCACTACGCGCACATTTCGCGACATTCCCGCGAATATGGCAGCACAGTGGAGCACCAGCTGCACACTGGAGCGCGCGTCATTCAGGCCAGCCGATGTCGAGCCGGACCAACTCGCGTAAGACCGACCCGTCCACCGCATCCAGGCCGTCGAGGAACGCGGCAGCGAAGGATCCCGGCCGCGACGTCGACCGGGCCGCGATCTCCGACGCCACCGCGACATGCGCGTGCGCCGCGACGGCACCGATCAGCGCATTCGGTGACACCGAGCAGTAGGCAGCCGTCAGTGCACCGAGCGCACACCCGGTAGCCGTAACTCGCTGCAGCAGTGCACTTCCGCCGCCCACCTTCACCAGGCCGCCGGGGCCGAGGATGTGATCGATCTCCCCCGATGCAGCCACCACGTCCACTCGATCGAGCAGCGACCGGGCCGCTTCGACCGAATCGGCCACGGCTGCAGACGAATCCACGCCGCGCGATCCGCCGTCAGCGCCCGCCAGTCCCATGACTTCCGATGCATTTGCGCGAATGACGCTGGGCCGGTTGGCAAGCAGCTCCACGGCCACCTGGGTTCGCCACGGCAGACCGCCCGCTCCCACCGGATCGAGTACCCACGGCTTCCCCGCTGCCCCAGCTGCGGCCGACGCCAGGTGAGCGCTTTCGACCTGCGCGGCCGTCGGAGTCCCGAGATTGACCAGGACCGCGTCGGCGATCTCGGCGAAGCCGGCCGCTTCCTCGGGGTTGTCCACCATCGCCGGCGCGGCCCCCGCGGCCAACAGCGCGTTGGCGACGAACTGCACCGACACCGTGTTGGTCAGACACTGCACCAGCGGATTGCGCTCGCGCAGAAGTCGATGTGCGGCAACGATGTCGTCCACGGTCACGCTCGAATTACTCATCGCTGACGAGTCTACGACCGTGATCGCCGGATACGATGCCCTGGTGGCCACACTCCTCAAGCCCGAGCGGCACTTCCGAATCCTCGAGCAACTGCGCACGACGGGCAAGATTCTGTCTTCCGAACTCGCCGTGACGTTCGACGTCTCCGAGGACACCATTCGCCGGGATCTGGACGAGCTCGGAGCGGAAGGAAAATTGAAGCGTGTGCACGGCGGAGCGCTGGTGGTGTCCACGTTGCACCAGGACTACCGGGATCGGCGAGGCCAGGAGGCGTCGGCCAAGTCGCTCGTCGCCCGTGCTGCCGCAAGCCTGTTGCAGGACGGCCAGGTGATTCTCATCGACGGCGGTACGACGGCAATCGAGGTGACGAAACAGCTCGACCCCCAACTTCGCGCAACGTTCGTCACACACAGCCCGTCCACCGCGGTGAACCTCGCGGAGCATCCCCACTGCGAGGTCGTCGTGGTAGGGGGTCGCCTCCTGAAGAACGCCATGGTGACGGTGGGCGCGCAGACTCTCAAGACGTACGAGTCGATCAATGCCGATGTCGCGATCCTCGGCATTCTGGGCATCAACGTCGACTCCGGTATCACTCATTTCGAGTACGAGGAAGCTCAGATCAAACGGGCGATGATCGAGGGGGCCCACCGCTCGATCGTCCTGTGCACCAGCGACAAGCTGGGCTATTCCGGCGCATTCCAGGTCGCCCCGCTCGCGGCGATCACCACGCTTGCGGTCGAGCCCGGCCTCGATCCCGCACTTCTGCGGCAGTATCGCGACAGCGGCGTCGAGTGCATCTCCGTCGACGACATCGAACAGGGCGGTCAGGCATCCGCGCCGACGACCGACCGATCGCAATAGCGAACGTCGACCGAATACCCTCTGCTCCAGACCGCAGCCAGTGCCGTGGTCGTTGCGCGATGGCGCGCGTATCGAACAGCCATCACCGCCTCCTTCTGCGGATCGGGTTCGTAGGATCGCAGCGTAGGCGTGAATGCCGATGCAGCGGAGGCGAATTCCGAGAACAGTCCGATTCCCACCGCAGCTGTGATCGCAGCACCACGGACCCCGATTTCCCCTCGGTCGGCGACGTCCACGCGCAGTCCGAGAACGTCGGCGAATATCTGCGGCCAGATCGGGCTGAGCGAGGCACCCCCCGACATCCGGACGACGCCCGGCCGAGCTGCGTCCTCGCCCTCGAGGAGCGACTCGATATCCGCTCTGTGCGCGTAGGCGATTCCCTCGTACACAGCCAGCGCCGCCTCGTCGAACCCGTCCTCGGCGACAGCCCCGAGCAGACCGGCCGGCGCGCCCCCGGGTCCACCGAACAGATACGGGAAGAACATCATGTCGCCCAATCGATCTCGGGCATACGCGCGAGTCACGGCCTCGTCGCACATCCGATAGAGCTCTCCCCCTCGGCTCCTGGCGTCGTCGGCCAGTCCGCCGAACAGCGAGCGACAACACCATTCGAGGTTGCTCGCCGACGTGATCCCGCCTTCGCTCGCGAGATACACCTCCCCCGTGACGTACCGGCACTGGAGCAACGGGGGCCTGCTGGTTCTGGGGCGTCGATGGAGCGTTTGGTCGATTCCGAATGTTCCTGCGACAACGGACATGTGCCTCCTGTCGAGCACTCGTGAGGCGACAGCGCACGCGGCGACGTCGACCACTCCCCGAACCACAGGGGTGCCCACCGCGAATCCGGTCAGTTCGGCGGCCACGGCGGTGACCACGCCGACCTTCTCTGCGCCCGGCCCGATACTCGGCAACACGGCGCGCCACTGCGAGAGTCCCAGCAAGTCGAGTGCGTCCTCCGACCATGAATTTCGCTCGATGTCGCACAAGCCGGTCAGCCCGGCATCGGTGTGATCGGTGGACATGTCCCCGCACAATCGAGACCTGATGTAGTCCTTGCAGGCAAGGACGCGATGCACCCTGGGCAGCATCGACGGCTCGTGCTCGTCGAACCATCTCAACAACGCCGCGGTCTGTCCGCTCCACCCTCGCTGCGACACCATGTGCGCAACCCGTGCTGCCGTGACCTCGTCCAGTGCTGATGCGGGTTCGAGTTCGGTCCTGACATCTGTCGAGAGGATGCCGTTCCCGAGTGCCGCGCCGTGCTCGTCGACCAGCCACAACCCGCTGCCGTAGCCGGTGACCGATATCGCGGCGATGTCGCGCGGACCGATGTCCGACAAGCGGAGCAGGGCCTGCGCCGCGGAGCACACAGCACCGAACAGTGCATCGGGATCTTGTTCACGCCTGCCGCCGCTGGACGTCGAGTGCGGGCTTCGTTCCTTCGATGCGGCCAATTCGTGCCCGTTCGCGTCGAACAGCCCCGCTTTGACGAAGGTTCCGCCGGCGTCGATGCCGACGATGTATTGCTCCATGACCACCATCCCGGCTGCGGATTAATGCAGCTCTTGCGATCCCGTGCGGAGGGCTACCGCCTCAGAACTAGATGACAAGGATCACATAGTTTCACCAAGTTGCCTAGTGAAATGGGGTTTGAAGTCGTAAATATTACCGCTCGGTAGATGTTGACTGCCACTCCACCGTGAGTTAACTTCGTCACTAAGCCGCACAAACCGGCATAAACACGAAGTCAGTTCCTCTCAACCCGGCGCCGCTCGAACACGAGCTCCCTCGGTCACCGTCCCCGCCTGGTGCGGCCGATGGCTTTCGAAGAGGTTTCGCCCCGCATTCCCACCCGTCACCTCGGGCCAGGAGTGGACGGGCTCCACCACGAGGACCCGTGAACGGGCACCTCACCGTCTCGAACAAAGGACTCTTGCCGTGGATCTTCAACTGGTCGCGTACATCGCCGCATTCGGCGGTGGGTTGGTCGGCGCTGCCCTCGGCGGACTGTTCGTCTTCAGTCTCTGCGGCATCTTCTGCATCGTCGGCGTGGTGGCTGCGCTGGCCGGTTCCGACTACGACTTCCTGGGGCAGTTGGCATTCGGGCCCTTTCTCGGCCCCCAGGTGGCGTTCGTCGGGGCGGTTGCGGCGGCGGCATATGCCAAACGCACCGGCAAGCTGGACGACGGCAAGAACATTCTCTCGCCGCTGGTCGGCCTCGGTAGCAGCAGCGTGCTGCTCGTCGGCGGCGCATTCGGAGTTCTCGGATTCGCACTCGAAAAGGCGCTCAAATCCGCCGTGAGCATCGACTCGACGATTACCTCGGCGGTGGTGCTCACCGATACTGTCGCCCTCACGGTCGTGATTCTTGCTGCGGCAACGCGCCTTTCGTTCGGACGCACCGGACTGGTGGCATCGAACCGAGGTGGCCCGGGCGCACAGATCGCCACCCGGTGGCACCCGACCGCGACGCAGGCCTGGCTACCGTTCCAATCGCACCGGCTGCAGGTTGCCACCGTCGCTGTCGGCTTCGGACTCGCCGCGGGCTGGCTGATCGTCAGCCTTCCGGAGTCGGCCCGAGCACTGGGCCCCATCCTGCTCTTCGGATTCAGTGCCACGACACTCCTGCTGCTGCAGATCGGCCTGTCCGGTCCGGTATCGCATCACATCACGTTGCCCGCCGGCTTGGCCGCCGTCGCCGTTCTCTCCGCAGGTGCGCCCAGCACGATCGCACTGGTGGCGGCCGTCGGAGTGGGATTGTTCAGCGCTTTTCTCGCAGAGCTCAGCTCCCGCATCTTCCACACGCTCGGAGACAGCCACTTCGACCCTCCGGCGTGCGCCATCGCCGTCACGACATCGCTGATCGTCGGCACCCAACTGATATTCGGACAAATCTAAACCGGCCCGTCGGCCCCACAGCGGTAACTCGATCTCACCCGAAACACCAACCCCATCTCGCCACGACACGACGGAAAGAGCGTCAGCCATGACTCAGTACATTCTCGGAATCGACGAAGGCACCACCAGCGCAAGAACTCTCATCTTCGACGAGAAGTGCGAGGTCCGCGCGGTAGCGCAACGCGAAATCACTCAGATCTATCCGAACTCGGGATGGATCGAACACGATCCTCTCGAAATCCTCACCGCACAGCTGGAAACGATGCGCGAGGCACTGCGGAGCGCCGATCTCGAACCGACCGACATCACCGCGATCGCACTGACGAACCAACGGGAAACGGCCGTGGTGTGGGACAAGGAGACCGGGCGACCGATCCACAACGCGGTGGTCTGGGCATCGCGTCAGAGCAACGGCGTGATCGAGCGATGGCGGGAACGCGGACTCGACTCTGTGATTCGTGAGCGCACCGGCCTGAACTCGGACGCCTACTACTCCGCGTCCAAGATCGCCTGGATTCTCGAGACCGTGCCGGGAGCGCACGAGCGGGCCGAGAAGGGGGAACTGTTGGCGGGCACCATCGACACCTGGCTGATCTGGAACCTCACCGGACGGTGCGCCCATGTCACCGACTACTCCAACGCCTCGCGAACCATGATGTTCAACATCCACACCCGTGAGTGGGATCAGGATCTGCTCGACGCCTATGGCATTCCGCGCTGCATGCTCGCCAAGGTCGTCTCCTCGGACACGATCGTCGGCGACGCCGGTGCCACGTTCGGGGCACCGATTCCCATCGCGTCCAACATGGGCGATCAGCAAGCCGGACTCTTCGGGCAGGTCTGCTTCCGAGCCGGTCAGGCCAAGATGACGTACGGAACAGCGGGGGTGCTGACGATCAACTGCGGCGACACCCCGCAGATGGTCGAGGGCGCAACGACATCCGTCGCCTGGGGTGTCGGCGACGATGTCCGCTACGAGAACGAGGGCGTGCTGTTCAGCATGGGCAAGACCATGCAGTGGCTGCGCGACGACATGAAACTCATTCACGGAGCTGCGGATTGCGAATGGTACGGAGGCCAGGTGGCCAGCACCGACGGTGTCTACCTGGTTCCCGCCTTCACCGGACTCGCCGCGCCGACCTGGGATCCCTACGCCCGTGCCTGCATCGTCGGAATGAGCAGCTCCACCAACAGATTGCACATCATCCGCGCAGCCGTCGAATCCATGGTCTTCCAAACCCGCGATGTCGTGGACGCGATCACCGCGAACGGTCAGGTCACGTTGCCCGAGCTGCGGGTCGATGGCGGCGCGGTGAACAACAACATGCTCTGCCAACTCCAGGCCGATATCCTCGGCATCCCCGTGATCCGGCCCGCCATCACCGAAGCCACTGCGCTGGGGGCGACGCTGATGGCCGGATTGAGCACCGGGGTATGGGAATCCCTCGACGAGATCGAGGCACTGTGGTCGGTGGACCGCACCTTCGAGCCCAAGATGGACCGCACCAAAGCCGAGGAGATGTACGCGGGCTGGATCGAGGCGGTCGAACTCTCCAAGGGTTGGGCCCGCAAGGTGACGACCCGATGACGCCGACTTCGACACTCACACAGTCGATTCTGCACAGACCGACACAGCTGTTCGAGTCCTACGTCTTCGACCTCGACGGCACGCTCTATCTCGGCGACGAACTGCTGCCCGGTGCAGCGCACCTGATCGAAGCGCTCCGCGACCATGGTCATCGAGTTGTGTTCTGCAGCAACAACCCCACCCGTGCGCCGCAGCAGTACGCCGACAAGCTCACCTCGCTCGGCATACCGGCGCAGGTGTCCGACGTGATCACCACGTCGATGACGACGGTGCGGTGGTTGGCCGAGCATGCCTCGAAAAGCAAGATCTTCGTCATCGGTGAACAGCCGCTGAAGGACTCGATCTCGGCGGCCGGCCTCGAACTGAGCGAGGATCCACGGGAGATCGACGTCGTGGTCGCGAGCTACGACCGCGGATTCGACTACCGCAAACTCAAGATTGCCTTCGAGGCACTCTCCGTCTACCGTCGCGCGATTCTCGTCTCCACCAACCCCGACCGGTTCTGCCCTCTCCCAGGAGGATTCGGCGACCCGGACGCGGCGGCGGTCACGGCGGCCATCGAGGCGAGCACAGGACTCGTTGCCGTTGCGCAGATGGGCAAACCCAGCTCGTTCATGTTCGAGACCATCAGCGCGCTCACCGGGATCGATCCGGCCACCACGCTCGTCGTCGGCGACCGGCTCACCACCGACATCGCCATGGGGGTGAACGCCGGCACCTCGACGGCTCTCGTGCTCACCGGCGAATCGACTCTCGACGATGTCGACCGGGCAGAGCCAGAGGGTCGGCCCACGTACATCGTCGAATCGGTCGATGATCTGCTGCCTGTTCGATCGACTCGGAGCGCAGGATGAGCCGGCCGCAGACCGTCGGCGCGACGACGGACACAGCGCGTTATCTCGCGCAGATCGGAATCGACCACGCCGCGTCGACGCTCCGCACGCTCGTCAGTGCTCCGGGGGCGTTGGCGGAGTTGAACTCCGTTCTGGCAGAACTCGATGCGTCGGGTACGGCGGTGATCCTGCACGACGGCACACCGATCTCGGTGGGTTCACGCGACGTCCTCGCCGAGATCGAGAGCACTGTTGCCCGACACTTCACGGCCATGGTGTCGGTCCCGAACCACCGGCACGGGACGGTGGTTCTCGACGAAACAACGGTGGACGGTTCCACCGCCGCCAGCGCGGGGTGTGCGGCCATCGTGGCCGTCGGCGGTGGCACCATCGTGGACCTCGGCAAGGTGCTCTCCCATCGGCATGGCGTTCCCCTCGTGGTGATCCAGACATGTGCGTCGGTCAACGGCTTCTCCGATCCACTGTCGGTGCTGGTCCGCAGCGGCACCAAGAGCACGGTTCCCACCGCCTGGCCCGTCGCCTTGCTCATCGATCACGACGTGGTCGCCCACGCACCTGCCGCGCTGACCAGAGCAGGATTCGGAGATGCGGCCGCGATCTGGTGCGCACCTGCCGACTGGTATCTGGCGTGCACTCTGGGCATGGACACCGAGTTCGACTCCGACGTTCTGGCCGTGATCGGGGCAGCGGCGGAGCGACTTCGAGATGCACCGTCGCTGACGGAGCTGGATCTCGAAGCACTACTCGATACGCTCACCTACGGGGGGCTCGGCATCGGCGTCACCGGAACGACGGCCGTTGTATCGGGCTGCGAGCACCTGATCAGCCACCTGATCGACATGGCGGCAGTGGCCCGAGGTACCGACCACGACCTACACGGCGCTCAGGTGGGTGTCGCCGCGGTGATATCAGCGGCGTTGTGGGAGAGTGCAATCGAATCCTTCGATGCTCTCGCCATCGACGTCGACGACGCGGTCACACCGATACCGGACCTCGAGTCCTCGGTCATCGGGGCATGGGAATCGATCGACCCCTCCGGCAGGGTCGGAGAGGCCTGTGCCCGCAATGTGGCGACCAAGATGGCCAGGTGGTCGAGCGCGCGCAGTGAACTCGACGATTTCGTGGCGAACTGGCCCGATCACCGCCGCGCGTTGGTTGCCCTTCTCCGACCCGCAGCCGACATCGCTGCCGATCTGGCAGCCATCGGCGCACCGACCAGGTTCTCGCAGCTGACACCTCCTGTCGACCGCGAGACTGTTCGGTGGATCATGCGCACACTTCCGCTCATGCGAGATCGGTTCACGCTGTGCGACGCGCTGCTCGTATCCGGCCGCTGGACAGACGAATTCATCGACCGCGTACTCGACCGCGCCGCCGAGTCCGGCGGCGGACTCTAACCGAAGACCATTCCCTCTACGCACCAACAACTCTCGACCCGACAACAAGGAGCGTGTCTCATGCCACACGGTGGCGATCTCGTCGCAGAAATTCTGCGTAAGCACGGAGTGACACAGGTGTTCGGACAGCCCGGCGGCCAGACGGCTGCGTTCTACCAGGGTCTGTCGAACAGGAAAGACATGTCCCATCTCGGCTGCCGTGACGAGCGATCCGCGGCCTACGCCGCCGACGCCTATGCACGAGTGAGCGGTAAGCCGGGAATCGTCGACGTGACCGTCGGCCCCGGCACGACCAAGCTTCCCGACGGACTCATCGAGAGCATGAACGCCTCGGTGCCCATCGTTGCCATCGTCGGCGAACTCCCACGGTCCTGGGTTCCGCTGCGCGACGGTGGCGTCGGTTCCCAGGGGTTCGATCAGATGCCGTTCCTGCAGACCATGACCAAGCAGTCCTGGCTGGCACCGGACCTGGAAACGGTCCCCGATCTGGTGCGAGCGGCGTTCCGCACTGCCACCACCGGCAAGCCCGGCCCGACGGCCGTGGTGATTCCACACGATGTGCTGGACGAGGAGTGGGAAGAAACAGATCTCCAGGTAGAGGAAAGATTCAACTCCGCACCTGCGTACCGAAGCAGGCCCTCCGACGACGAACTGCGCACCGCCGCAGCGCTGATCGCGAAGGCCGAGCGTCCGTACATCATTGCCGGTGGCGGCGTTCTGGGTTCGGGAGCAACCGCGGAGCTCGCCGAGTTCGCCACTCGCGTCGGCGCCGCAGTGGGCACCAGCTTCACCGGCAAGGGCTCGGTCACCGAGACCGAAAGCTACTCGGTGGGCGTACTGAACCCTCTCGGATCACAGGCCGCGCGTGAGCTGGCCGGCGAGGCCGATCTCATCATCTGGTTGGGATCCAAAGTGGGACAGAACACGTCGCTGAACTGGGCCCTGCCCCGTCCGGAGCAGATGACCATCCAGGTCGACGTCGACGGCAGTCAGCTCGGCCGAACCTTCGGGCCTTCGTCCGGACTGCTGGGCGATGTCAAGGCCACCCTCGAAGCGCTCGTCCCGCTGGTGGAACCCAAGTCGGTCCCGGAGTGGCAGAGGCGAATTGCGGAGTCGAAGATTGCCGCATGGGCATCGACGGAACCACTGAGACTGAGTGAGGCGAGCCCGGTCATGCCGCCGAGGGCCATGACCGAACTGGCCAAGCATCTGCGGCCCCACGACATCGTCGTCTCCGACGCCAGCTTCAGCGCCGGCTGGATATCGAACTACCTGAAGAACCCGGTGCCGGGACGCAACTTCCTGTTCGCACGCGGACAGGGCGGGCTCGGTTACTCGACCCCGGCGTCGATGGGTGCCGCGAAAGCCCGCCCCGAAGCACGCATCGTCACCGTCTCGGGCGACGGCGGATTCAGTTACTCGGTAGGCGAATTGGCCACCCAGGCCGCCCACGGCATGAACATCGTGCACGTCGTCCTCAACAACGGAACGTGGGGATGGCTCCGTATGTGGGAGCACCTCCACTACGAGGGTCTGCGCTATTCCGTGGACCTGGAGAGCGAGAAGGCCAGTACCTCGTACGCCGCGGCGGCGGCAGGTCTGGGAATGCAGGGAATTCTGGTCACCTCGGCCGACGAGCTGGCCAACGCATTCGACAAGGCCTTCAGTACCGAAGGACCCACCGTCGTCGAGATCAGAATCGATCCCGACGCGACGCCGATCGACAGCTACACCCGCCGGTTGGCGTCGGGCAAATTCTATCCACGCCCGGGAACGGTCTACCAGGCTCGTCCATGGCAGCAGTCTGCGGGACGAAAGTAACTGCACAGCAACAGGTCCGAAGACCGAGTGGAACGACGAAGAGGGACAGACATGAGTAACACCACACGACTGGATCTCGACGAGGTGGCCGCGCAGGAGTACGACCTCGTCGTGATCGGTGCGGGCATCAACGGGGCGGCGATCGCCCGCGAGGCCGCACTGCAGGGCACCCGAACCCTCCTGATCGACAAGGGAGATTTCGGGGGCGGCACGTCCAGTTGGTCGAGCAGGTTGATGCACGGCGGACTTCGCTACCTCGAATTCATGGAGTTCGCATTGGTGCACGAGTCACTGCGCGACCGGGAAGCACTGTTCGACATTGCTTCTCATCTGGTCAAGCCGTTGCCGTTCGTCGTTCCGCTCTACGGCCACAACCACAAACCGGGTTGGATGATGCGGGTGGGCATGGCGATGTACGACGCCTTGTCCTGGAACAAGTCGGTGCCTCGACACCGCAGATTGAACAAGAAAGCCATGGCCGTCGAACTCGGCGGTCTGGACACCTCGTCACTCGCGGGTGGTCTGCACTACTACGACGGCCAGGTCGAGTTCGCCGAGCGATTGGTCGTCGAGAATGTGCTCGACGCGGCGCGTCACGGTGCGACGGTGCGCAACCACACCCAGGCAATTGCGTTGACCACGACGGGATCCACGGTCACCGGAGTCGAACTCCTCGACGTCACGACCGGACGATCCGCCGTGATTCGGGCCACGGTCGTCGTCAACGCAGCCGGGCCGTGGGTCGATGACGTGCTGGTCGGCTCCGCACCCTCGATGCCTCGATTGATCGGTGGTACCAAGGGAACTCACGCCGTCGTCGGACCGTTCCCCGGCGCTCCGACATGCGCGGTGTACTACGAGGCCCGCTCGGACAACCGCGCAGTGCTCGTCATTCCGTGGCGCGGGCACTTCCTCATCGGAACCACCGACGACCGCTTCGACGGCGACCTGGACACCGTGGCGGCAACACAGGACGAGATCGACTACATCCTGGCCGAGACCAACGAGCTGATCCCCGGTGCCGGATTGACGCGCGAGTCGGTGGTGATGACGTACGCGGGTGTTCGGCCCCTCCCCTTCCAAGCCGATGGGGACACTCGGGCCATCTCCCGCAGCCACGACATCGTCGATCACGACGAGCTGGAGGGGCTGATCTCGGTCGTCGGCGGCAAGCTGACGCCACACCTGTCGCTGGCCGAGGAGACGCTGACGATGGTCTACCGGAAGATGAAGCGCCCGAAGCCGACGTTCTGTGCTCGCACCACGCCACTGCCCGGTGCAGGCCCTGATCCTGCTCGCGGATTACGCTCGGCTGCAGACGATCTGGGTCTATCCGAACATCTCGTGGACCGATTGGTGGCCGTGTACGGCCGCCGCGTGGACGAACTGCTTGAGTTGACGCGCACCGAACCGACACTGGCAGAGGTGGTCGGACACGGCCGCGGTGCGTTCCTGGCCGCCGAAGTGATGCTGGCAATCCGAGAGGAATACGCGGTGACACTGGCCGACATCCTGCATCGGCGCATCATGATCGGCATCGAACCCGGCGCGCAGGACGGTGCCGCCGAGGCCGTGGGGCGAATCCTCGAACAGCACGCGGGATGGTCCACCGACCACGTCGCGCGAGATCTTCGAGAAAATCAGGAGTACGTCAAACGCTTGACCTCCTGCACGCGCCGCCCTGTTCCGACGGCACTCGAACCCGAGGTCTCATACTCGACAACCAGCAGCTGATCGACGTTCCCGTACCCCCACCCCGTTCGCGTCAATGGACCACTGCATACGTCTGAGCGGTGCAATGGCACATTCACGCCGCAACCCCGTACGCGTGAATGGCGCATTGCAGACGTCTGGACCGTGCAATGGTCCATTGACGCGGGGCGGGTGGGGGTGCAGCGAGGAGCTAGGCCACGCGGGATTTGGTGCGTGGGGTCCATTCGTAGACCCCGGCCTCGGCTCCGTGGTGCAGGGAGAGGTCGATGGCGTCCAGGATTGCCTGGCGCGGTCCGGGTCGTCCGAGTTGCTTGGCGCTGATGGCCAGGCGTACCACTCCGTCGCGGCGGGCGGTGCGGCCTGCGCCGAGTACCAGTGCTTTGAACCACCAGGGTTCGGCTTTGAATCCTTCGCCGATTCCCCAGACTCGGGCGCGGACGACACCGTCCCGGTCGAGGTCGTGAATACCGTTGAGCGCAGCCAACGTTCGAAATCCCGCGTCGGGCAGTGCTTCCACGGCGCCGGGTGAAGCGATCCAGCGGGGAGCGGCGAACACCCGGGTGCGCAGGCCGGTCTGTTCCATGACGCGGTCGGCGGCCATCAGTCGAAGTCGGGCTTCGTGACGCGGCAGTGCGGAGAACTCGGAGCGTCGACGCTTCGTCGCGGCCTGGTCGTAGCCGTGCAGAACGATCGCGTCGCCGCCGTCGCGTCGCGCCCGCAACCATTCCTGGGTGGGCACGTCCGCTGCGAGACGGTATTTGTCCTTCAATCGAGGCGCGACGAGCAGTGAGAGCGGAACGCCTCGTCCGTCGAGGATCCGCGCGAATTCGGCGGCGTGCTCGTAGGTGTCGTTCTTGATACCGCTCACCGACACGATCAGGCGTCCAGACATGACTCGAGCCTCGCACACCAGCGTGAACGAGGCTCGAAGTCGATGCAGACAGAAGCTAAACGGTCATCGTTTCCTTCGGCAGGATCTTGTCGATCGCTGCGAGCACCTCGGGGGCGTCCGGCTCGGTGCGCGGACGGAAACGGTTGGTGACGACGCCGTCGGGCGAGATCAGGAACTTCTCGAAGTTCCACTGGACGTCTCCGGCCTTGCCTTCGGCGTCTTCGGTCTTGGTCAGTTCGGCGTACAACGGGTGCTGATTGTCACCGTTGACGTCGATCTTCTCGGTCATCGCGAACGTGATGCCGTAGGTGGTGGAGCAGAAGGTTTCGATCTCTTCTGCCGTGCCGGGCTCCTGGCCACCGAACTGGTTGCAGGGCACTCCGACGACCGACAGGCCACGAGAGGAGTAATCGTTGGCGAGCTTCTCGAGCTTTTCGTACTGCGGGGTCAGTCCACACTTGGACGCGACATTGACCACGAGCACGGCCCGTCCGGCGTACTCGTCGAGCGAGGTGGGCGCACCGCCCAGCGTGTTGATGCCGATGTTCTGAACTTCAGTCATCATCCGAACTTACCTGTGAGTACGCCGAGAACGGGAACCGACGTGGAAAACAAGAACGACCCCGCTGGTGGCGGGGTCGTTCTCGGTTTTCCGAACCGGGCGACGGGGGGATGCGCGGCGCCCGGCAGGCACTACGCCTTGGCGGCGTGCTTTTCGATGATGACCTGCTTGTCTGCAGGCCGGTCGTCCTCGGGGAGGTGGTCGTCGACCATGGTCTCCTCGTCGAACGGAAGGCCGCCGTCGAGCACCGTGTTGACCCGGTCCTTGTCGATGGTCTTGGTCCAGGTGCCGACCAGCAGGGTGGCGACGGCGTTACCCGAGAAGTTCGTCAGCGCACGGGCCTCGGACATGAAGCGGTCGATTCCGACGATCAGGCCGACTCCGTCGAGCAGTTCGGGGCGATGGCTTTGCAAGCCACCGGCCAAGGTGGCCAGACCGGCTCCGGAGACGCCGGCTGCGCCCTTGGAGGCGATGATCATGAAGAGCAGCAGCGAGAACTGCTCGCCGATCGAGAGCGGCATGTTCATGGCGTCGGCGATGAAGATCGAGGCCATCGTCAGGTAGATCGCGGTGCCGTCGAGGTTGAACGAGTATCCGGTGGGGACGACGATGCCGACGGTGGTGCGCTCGACTCCGACGTGCTCCATCTTGGCGATCAGACGCGGCAGGGCCGACTCGGAGGACGACGTGGCGACGATGAGCAGGTACTCACGGGCCAGGTACTTGACCAGCTTGAAGATCGAGAAGCCGGAGACGAAGCGCAAGATCAGTCCGAGGAAGAAGAAGACGAAGATGAAGCAGGTGATGTAGAAGGCGAGCATCAGGGTGCCGAGCTGGATGACGGCGTCGAACCCGGTCTTGCCGACGACACCGGCAATGGCACCGAAGGCACCGATCGGGGCGAGCCACAGGATCATGGTCAGGATGCGGAAGACGAGCTTCTGCACCGAACCGATGCCCTTGAGGATGCCCTCGCCGCTCTTGCCCATGGCCTGCAGCGCGAAGCCGACGAGGATGGCGACGAACAGCGTCTGCAGGACGGATCCGGCGGTCAGCGACGACAGCAGACTCTCGGGGATGATGCCGGCGATGAAGTCCATGGTTCCGCCTGCACCCTCTGCGGTTTTGGCGTACTCATCGCCACCGCCGGGCACGATATTGAGTCCCTCGCCGGGCTGAATCAGGTTGCCGACGACCATGCCGATACCGAGGGCGATGGTCGACATCGTGATGAAGTAGGCCAGGGCAAGGCCGCCGACCCGTCCGACGCTGGCTGCCGCTCGAACCGATCCGATACCGAGGACGATGGTGCAGAAGATGACGGGGCTGATCATCATCTTGATCAGGCTGACGAAGAGCGTGCCGAGGACCGCGAGCTCGACGGCGAAGTCCTTGGCGGTCAGTCCTACGATGACGCCGGCGACGACGGCGATGATCACGGCGATGTAGAGCCAGTGAGTCTTGTCGCGCTTCTTCTTGGGCTCGGTGGGCGGATTGTCGAACCGCTCCGCATCGATGGTTGTCATGAATGTTCCTTCTGGTTCCGGTGAAGCGCGAGTCGAACTGCTGACTTCGTGACTACTGGGAGTGGAGTGAGGTGGATCACCCCTGCTGAGAGATGATGTTGCTGCACCGGGTGACAGGAGTCACCTATACGTTCATTTCGTTCACGTTCGATGTATTGCACGAAAGGATTGCGTTGTCCTCGAAGCGCCCACTGAGCGTCGCCGGCCAGGTGTTGGTGCTCCAGCTCGTCGTCATGGCGGTCGTCGTGTTCGCCGGCGGCATCCTGACGGTGCTCAACGAGCGGTCCAACAGCGACGACGCGACCCGACGCGAAGTCACGGCGATCGCGGTCAGTATCGCCAACGAACCGTCGACGCCCATTGCTATCGAGTCCGACGATCCGACGTCTCGGCTGCAGCCGGAAACCGAGAAGATCCGTCAGGTCACGGGTGTCGATTTCATCGTGGTCATGGCCCCGGATCGGACCCGTTACACCCACACGACCGTCGACCTGATCGGTAAGCCGTTCAGCGGCAACATCGATCGCGCGTTGCAAGGCGAGACGTTCACCGAGACGTACGTGGGTTCTCTCGGCCCGTCGATCCGTTCGGTCACTCCGGTCACCGATTCCTCCGGCGAGATCGTCGGCCTCGTCTCGGCGGGCGTGACCAGGGCCAAGATCAGCGACCAGTTCTTCCAGGGTCTACCCCTCATCGTCGGGGTCGTTCTCGCCGCCTTCGTCGTCGCCGCCGCGGGATCGACGCTGCTCAGCCGCCGGCTCCGGCGTCAGACACTGGGGATGGCTCCTGCGGAGCTGCGCACGATGTACGAGCATCACGACGCCGTTCTGCATTCCATCGGTGAAGGCTTGCTGGTGTTCGGTCGGGGCGACGAGGCGGAGTTGGTCAACGACGAGGCCCGACGCCTCCTCGATCTGCCCGAGGGCCCTGTCTCGTTCGGCTCGTTGCCGGAGTCCATGCAGCAGATGGACACCGGCATCGTGCGCGGTGAACTGCATCTGACGAAGGATCGCGTGCTCGTGGTCAATCAGGATCCGGTGATGTGGGAGGGCCGACGCCTGGGCAACGTACTCACGATTCGCGATCAGACCGAATTGCGTTCGTTGATGGGTGAATTGGACTCGGTGCGCAGTTTCGCGGAGTCGCTGCGTTCGCAGGCTCACGAGTCGGCGAACAGGCTGCACACCGTCATCACGATGGTCGAGCTCGGCCGACCCGAGGAGGCAGTCGAATTCGCGACGGCCGATCTGGAGCTGTCGCAGGCTCTCATCGATCGCCTGATGAACGCGGTCAGCGAACCTGCACTCGCTGCACTGCTGCTGGGCAAGGTCAGTCAGGCCGCCGAGCAGGGCGTGGAGCTGACGATCACCGACGACACCGCCATGGAGCACGAGGGTGTGCTCACTGCACGTGAATTGGTCACGCTGGTAGGCAATCTGATAGACAATGCCATCGATGCCTCGAAAGAATCCGACCAGCCGTGGGTCGAAGTGACGGTCCGTGACGCCGATGGTGAACTCGTCGTCCGAGTCGCCGACAGCGGTCCCGGAATGCCGCCGGAGACGCTCAAAGCTGCTCTGCGGCGCGGCTACTCGACCAAGTCCGGCTCACGCGGTCTCGGCCTCGCCCTGGTGACTCAGGTGATCGGTCGCCATCGCGGCACCTTGACCTCGGAAGTGACGTACGGATCGGTCATGGTCGCCACCATCCCGGGATCGCTCTCGTGATCCGCGTCCTGATCGTCGACGACGAACCGCTGATCGCCGAAGCGCACAAGACGTACGTCGAGCGAACCCCGGGCTTCGAGGTGGCGGGGGTGGCGCACACCGGTGCGTCGGCCATGCGCTTCGCCAGCACCGAAGCCGTCGATCTGGTGTTGCTCGACATCGATCTGCCCGACGCGAGCGGCATCGACGTGGCGGCAGCTCTCGGCGGTCTACGCCCGAGTCCCGACGTCATCGCCATCACCTCCGAACGGGATCTGTCGGTGGTGCGCTCCGCCGTGGCACACGGCATCGTGCTGTATCTGCTCAAGCCGTTCACGTTCGCTGCGTTCCGCGACAAACTCGAGCGCTATCGCGAATTCCATGCCGCGTTGCCTGCCGGAGAGAACGCGTCGAGTCAACGCGACATCGACCGCGCGATGGCGCATCTGCGGACCGCCGACGAACGCGTCTCGACACCCAAGGGCATCGCCCCGCAGACGATGGACGGCATCACCGCGAGCATCAAGGAAGCGGCCGACGGACTCAATGCATCCGAGGCCGCCAAGGTCGTCGGAGTGTCCCGAGTGACGGCGTGGCGATATCTCGAGCGCCTCGCCGACGACGGACTGGTCACCCGGCACACCGAATACGGCAAGGCCGGGCGACCGCAAGTCCGCTACGTGTGGCGTTAGAGCGGCTGCGCCGCATGTGAGCGGAAATTCGTAGCAGGCTACGAATTTCTATGCACGTGCGCCGGAGGCGCTCACAATCCACGCATACTCGAAAGCCGCTTCCTTCCATTTCTCGTAGCGTCCGCTGACTCCGCCGTGTCCGGCGCTCATTTCGGTCTTGAGCAGCAGGTCCGAGTCACCGGTCTTCGTCGCACGCAGAGCCGCAACCCATTTGGCGGGTTCGACGTAGAGGACGCGAGTGTCGTTGATGGACGTGATCGCCAGGATCGACGGGTAGTCCTTGGCCTCGACGTTCTCGTAGGGGCTGTACGACTTCATGTACTCGTACACCTCCTTGTCGGCCAACGGGTTTCCCCATTCGTCCCATTCGATGACCGTCAGCGGGAGCGACGGGTCGAGGATGGAGGTGAGCGGATCGACGAACGGAACGTTGGCGAGGATGCCGTTGAACAGCTCCGGTGCCATGTTCGCCACCGCTCCCATGAGCAGTCCGCCTGCGCTGCCGCCGTCGGCGACCAGATGCTTCGGTGAGGTGCGCCCGGTGTCGATGAGATGCTGTGCGGCAGCGATGAAGTCGGTGAAGGTGTTCTTCTTCTTCAGCGTCTTGCCGTTGTCGTACCAGTGCCGACCCATCTCGCCGCCGCCGCGTACGTGTGCGACGACGAACACGATGCCGCGGTCGAGCAACGACAACCGGGCGACCGAGAAGGACGGGTCCATCGACGCCTCGTACGATCCGTAGCCGTAGAGCAACGTGGGAGCCGGCCCCTCGGGGACATCCTTGCGCGCGATGACCGACAGCGGAACCTGAGTTCCGTCCGGCGCAGTGGCCCACTCACGATGCTGCACGTAGTCACCGGCGTCGAACTCGCCCAGGACCGGCTGTGATTTGCGGAGCAGCAGTTCGCCACTGGCGATGTCGAGGTCGTAGACCTGGCCGGGGGTGATGAATGAGGTGTACACCATCCGCAGCAGCGGCTGATCCCATTCCGGGTTCGAACCTGCGCCGACGGAGTAGAGCTCCTCGTCGAATTCGAGCTCGCGGTACTCGCCGTACCCCTCGTCGGTCAGCGGCCAGATCGCCATGCGCGTCAGGGCTTCTCGTCGGTACGTGAAGATCAGGTGGCCGGCGAACGCATCGATGTCCTCGACGCGGACGTCGTCGCGATGCGGAACCAGCGTGCGCTGATCGAGTGGGTCCGAGACCGGAGCCTCGGCGAGCAGGAAGTTCTCGGCCTTCTCCCCCTCGGTGCCCCAACCGTTCACCGAGCCGTTGTGGGTGATGAGGAATCGATCCTCACCGGCCACGACGGCGTGCTCGATGCTGTATTCGACGCCGTCCGTGCGGGGCAGTACGACGCGGAACTCGCCCTCGGGATCGGTGGATTCCAGCACCAGGCACTCGGAGGTGATCTTCGAGCCGACCCAGATCATCAGGTACTTCTCGCTGCGGGTGGAACCGAATCCGACCCAGTAACTTTCGTCGGGCTCGTGGAAGACCTGGACGTCCTCGGACTTGCCGAGGGTGTGCCGCCAGACGGTGTCGGGACGCCAGGATTCGTCGACCGTCAGGTAGAACACGTGGGTGGCGTCGGCCGTCCAGGTGGCCCCGGGCGCGACGTTCTCGATGGTGTCGGCGAGCAGCTCGCCGGTCTCGAGATTCTTGAAACGCAGTGTGTAGCGCTCGTCGCCCTCGGTGTCGGTCGAATAGGCCAGCAGGTTGCCGTCGAGGCTGATCGAGAACGCGCCGAGGGAGAAGAAGTCGTGTCCCTTCGCCTCTTCGTTGGCATCGAGCAGGATCTGCTCACCGGGGACGTCCACGTCGGACGACAGGGTGGGCGGGGTCCAGTCGTCGAGAGAGTCGACGGGACAACGGCATTGGAGTCCGTAGGACTGTCCCTCGACGGTGCGCGAGTAGTACCACCACTGCCCCATGCGCGTGGGCACGGACAGGTCGGTCTCCTGGGTTCGCGACTTGATCTCGTCGAAGATCTTTCCTCGCAGTGACTCGAGGCCGGCCGTCTGCTGCTCGGTGTAGGCGTTCTCGGCTTCGAGGTAGGCGATCACCTCGGGATCGTCCTTGGCCCGCAACCACTCGTAGTTGTCGATGAACGTGTCCCCGTGATGGGTGCGCTCGTGCGGCACCTTCTTGGCAACGGGAGGGGTGATCGTCATGGCGTGACCCAATCGTCGAAGTTCAGACCCGAGATGCGCTCGTAGGCCTCGATGTAGCGGCTGCGGGTTGCGGCGACGATGTCGTCCGGCAACGGTGGCGGTGGAGTGTCGGAGCTGCGATCCCAGCCGGATTCGCCCGTCAACCAGTCGCGGACGAACTGCTTGTCGAAGCTGGGCTGGACGCGGCCTTCCTGGTACGAATCGGCAGGCCAGTAGCGTGAGGAATCAGGGGTGAGAACCTCGTCGGCGAGGACCAGGTTGCCGTCGGCGTCGGTACCGAACTCGAACTTGGTGTCGGCCAGAATGATTCCGCGTTCCAGAGCGAAGTTGGCTGCGCGCGTGTAGATCTCGATGGTGTCCTCGCGCAGCTTGAACGCGAGTTCGGCACCGACCTGCTCGACGGCCTGGTCGAAGGTGATGTTCTCGTCGTGGTCGCCGATCTCGGCCTTCGACGCGGGCGTGAAGATCGCCTGGTCGAGCTTGCTGGATTCCACGAGCCCGGGGGGAAGCTGCACGCCGCACACGGCTCCGGTCGCGTTGTAGTCCGCCAACCCGGATCCGGTGAGGTACCCACGCGCGACGCATTCGATCGGCACCATGTTCAGCTTCTTCACCACCAGGGCACGGCCGAGCAGTTCGGCGGGAATGCGTTCGTCGAGCGGATCGCCGGCCAGGTGGTTGACGCCGCCGAGCTCCTCGAAGAAGAACACGCTCATCGCCGTCAGCACGCGTCCCTTGTCCGGGATCGGGGTGTCGAGGATGTGGTCGTAGGCCGAGATTCGGTCGCTCGCGACGAGCAACAGATGCGCGTCGTCGATCGTGTACAGATCGCGGACCTTGCCGCCGGCCAGATGCTCGTAGCTACTCAGTGATGGTCGCACGGTGTTCAACACTATCTGGGCCGGTGGCCGCGGGGGTGCCGGCAGGCATCAGACTGGTAGCTGTGGCAACGAACAACACGACATCGGATGTCGGATTCCGCTCCGAACGAGGACCGATACTGGTTGCGCTGATGCTCAGCACGTCTCTGGTCGCTCTCGACTCGACCATCATCGCCACGGCGGTGCTGTCCATCGTCGACGACCTGGGCGGGTTCACTCAGTTTCCGTGGCTGTTCTCCATCTATCTTCTGGCGCAGGCGGTATCGGTGCCGCTGTACGGCAAACTGGCCGACCTGTTCGGCCGCAAGAAGATCATGCTGTTCGGCATCGCGGTGTTTCTGCTCGGCTCGATCCTGTGCGGCCTGGCCTGGAGCATGCCCGCCCTGATCGCTTTCCGTGCTGTCCAGGGTCTCGGCGCGGGTGCCGTGCAGCCGATGGCCATCACCATCGCCGGCGACATCTACACCCTGGCGGAGCGCGCCAAGGTGCAGGGCTACCTCGCCAGCGTTTGGGCGATGTCCTCGGTACTCGGCCCGGCGCTCGGCGGTATCTTCTCCGAGTTCCTGACGTGGCGTTGGATCTTCTTCGTCAACATTCCGCTGTGCGCGCTGGCCGCGGTGATGCTGTGGCGCAAGTTCGACGAGGGAGCCGTGGAGCGCACCAAGCCCAAGATCGACTACCTCGGTGCAGGCCTGCTGACGGTGGGCGCAGCGATGGTGCTGCTCGGGCTGCTCGAGGGCGGACAGTCCTGGGCCTGGAACTCCCCCGTCAGCATCGCCATCTTCGTCGCCGGATTCTCCTTGCTGGCCGCGTTCGCGGTGGTGCAGACCAAAGTCGAGGAGCCGATCCTGCCACTGTGGGTGTTCACCCGTCGGGTGCTGGTGGTCAGCAGTTCCATCTCGCTGCTCGTCGGGGCATTGATTCTCGGCCTGACGTCCTACGTTCCGACGTTCGTGCAGGGCGTGCTCGGCACCGGGGCGATCGTCGCCGGCTTCGCCCTGTCCACCCTCACACTCGGCTGGCCCATCGCGGCATCTCTCTCCGGGCGGGTGTACCTGCGGTTCGGCTTCCGCACCACGGCGCTCATCGGTGCCTCTATCGCGGTCGTCGGAGCGGCCTTCGCCACCGGCCTCGGTGCCGGTTCACAGGTGTGGCAGGTGGGCGCGGTGTGCTTCGTCATCGGCCTCGGTATGGGTCTGATCGCCAGCCCCACCCTCATCGCCGCTCAGTCGAGCGTCGAATGGTCCGAGCGCGGCGTCGCCACCTCGACCAACATGTTCGCCCGCTCCATCGGCAGCGCAGTCGGAGTCGCGGTGTTCGGTGCCATCGTCAACTCACGGATCTCCGCCGACCCGAGCCCCGAACAACTGTCCGACGCCATCCATCCGGTCTTTCTCGGTGTCCTGGCCGCGGCAGCGGTGATGGCCGTCGCGGCACTGTTCATGCCCAAGCGTGGAGCGGAGCCGACCCGATAACGTCCCTTTCGGGTGCTTGTCGGCATGGCCCTCGTTTCGTCGGTCCGGCGCGTGATCGTGCCGGGCACGGCCGGTCGTGCCGGTGCGTCTGCGAAAACTAGTCCGCCGAACCCGCGAACCAGTGCACCGGCGATGTCACCGTGACGTCGACGGCGGTGCCGGGGGCGAGTCGGTCGCCGGTCCGGGCGATGGCTCGAAGCCGCAGCCCGGTGGCGCTGTGCCGCAGGGTGACCGAGGATTCGGGGCCGGTGAAGAGCTCGTGTTCGACGACGAACGCACCGTCGTCGAACTCCGAGACCAGCAGTTGCTCGGGCCGAAGCAACGCCTGTCCGTTTCCCGTCTCTCGGGTTGTGGATTCGAGACGCCCCAGGACGGTGTCGACGTGGCCGCCGTGGGCCGCAGCGTCGACGAAGTAGGCGTCGCCGACGAAGCGCGCGATCGCGGGTGTGGCGGGTCGCTCGTACACCTCACGCGGGGTGTCGATCTGGGCGCAGCGACCACCCAGTAACACGGCGACCCGATCGGCAGTTCCGAGTGCCTCGGCGCGGTCGTGAGTGACCAGGATCGACGCAGTCTTGCTGGACTGCAACAACTCTCGCACGTCCTGCCTGATCGAGGTGCGCAGCCCCGCGTCGAGGGCGGCGAACGGCTCGTCCATCAGCACCACCGACGGAGCAGGCGCGAGCGCCCGCGCCAACGCGATGCGCTGCTGTTGGCCGCCCGAGAGCTCGCTGGGTCTGACCCCACCGGCGTCGGGCAGTCCGACGAGCTCGAGCATCTCGTCGACCCGCCGCGTGCGCTCTGCGCGACCGGACAGATGGGGTCTCAGAAACCCTGCACGCAAACCGAATTCGATGTTTCTTCGTACCGTCAGGTGTGGGAAGAGTCCACCTTCCTGCGGCATCAGGCCTATTCCCCGCTTCTCCGGTGGCACCTGAATCTGCCCCGCCACCGAGATGTCCCGCCCGTCCGAGGTGATCCGGCCCGCGTCGATGCGGTGCAGTCCCGCAATGGATCGCAACAGCGTCGTCTTGCCGCAGCCGGAGGGGCCGAGAACGGCAAGCATCTCGCCGTCGCCGAGGTCGAGGTCGATCCCGTGCAGCACGGCCGTACTGCCGTACGAGGCAACGAGTCCGGAAATCACCATGCTCATGGCAGTGCTACTCGCTTCCGCGTCGTGCGCCCCAGCGCCCGTGTCAGTACGACGGTCGGGACCACCGAGATCAGGATCAGGGCCAGGGCGTAGGGAGCCGCCTCGCCGTATCGGAACGCCTCGGTGGTGGACCACAGCGTGGTCGCGAGCGTGTCGACTCCCCGAGGGCGCAGCATCAGCGTCGCCGGTAGCTCCTTGGCGACGGTCAGGAACACCAGAGCGGCCCCGGCGGCGATGCCGGGAGCCGCGATCGGAATCGTCACCCGAAGGTCGGTGTGCAGCCGGCCCGCGCCCAGGGTCCGTGAGACATCCTCGAGGACAACGGGAGTGGCGACGACGACCGCTCTCGTACTGCCGACGGCCAACGGCAGGAACAACACCACGTATGCCAGCACCAGCAGCACCGCCGTCTGGTAGAACGACGGCAGGAACCTGATTCCGAGAAAGACCGTGGCGAGCCCGACGGTGATACCCGGTAGTCCGTGCGCGATGTAGGTGGACAATTCGGCACCGCGGGCGGCCCTCGACGTGGATCGGGCCGCGAACAGCGCGACCGGCAACGCGAGCACGGCCACCACCACCGCGGCGGTCGCGGAGTACTGGACGGTCTTGGCCGTGACGGCCAGCACGTCCACCCAGTCGACGGTGAAGCGCAACGATCGACTCAGCCACCGGGCCAGGGCCAGAATCGGTACCAGCACCGAAACACCGAGGGCTGCAACGACAACGGCCAGAGCAGGCACGCGCCACCGGCCCAGAACCACAGGCTCGGCCATCCGGTCCGTTCCAGATCCCACCCTCGCCGTGGCACCGCGTCGGGCACGCCGTTCGAGGAGGGTGAGCACCAACGCGCCCACCACGAGGACCAGTCCGAGAACCGCGGCCGCGGTGCGATCGAGTCCCCCGCGGTACGCACTGTAGATGCCGAGCGTGAAGGCGTCGTATCGCATCAGAGCCACCGCCCCGAAGTCACTGATGGTGTAGAGCGCGACCAGCAGCGCACCCGCCGCCGCGGCCGGAACGACGCGACGGCACTCGACGGTCAGCGCCGTGCGCACAGCGCCTCGACCGAGGGTGCGCGAGACCTCGGCCAACGACGGGTCCGCAGTGGCGAAGGCCGCGGACACCGGCAGCATCACCAGCGGGAAACAGGACAGCGTGAGGACCAGGGCTGCACCGGAAAAGCCTGCCAACGAGGGGAACTCGGCGATCCACAGATATCCGGACACGTACGACGGGATGGCCAGCGGGGCGGCGAGCACCATCGCGAAGAAGCGTCGCCCCGGTAGATCGGTCCGTACGGTCAACCACGCCAGCAGCGTCCCGACCACGACCGACGCAACGAGCACGGTGAGCGTCAGTGTTGCCGTGCGGATGGCGAGGTCGAGTGTGCGTTGCCGCAACAGCAGCCCCAGGACCTTCTCGGTGCCGCCGTCGAACGCTCGGACGAACAGATACACCAGCGGTGTCAGCGTCAGCGCTCCCACGCACAACGCGGCCGTCCCGAGAACGGGACGACCGCCGAAGTGGTGCCGCCGAAGCGGCTGGAGTGCAGACACGAGCCCGGAACCGAGGATTGCCTAGATGATTCCGACGTCGGTCAGCAGGGTCTGGGTGGCCTCGAGGGACGAGAGGCGACCCAGATCGAGATCGGTCGAGCCCAGCTCCGACAGCGGCGGCAGGTCGTAGTCGGAGGTGACTCCGTCGATGACGGGATATTCGGCGGTCTCGTTCGCGAAGTAGGTCTGCGATTCGGTCGAGAGCAACTCGCGCACGAAATCGAAGGCCGCTTCCTGGTTGTCCGAAGCAGCCAGCACACCCGCACCGGCGACGTTGATCAGTGCGCCGGGGTCGCCGGGCTCGAAGTAGTGCAGCTCGACCGGGGCGTCGTCGCCGTTCTCGTCCTTGAAGGGGTACCAGTAGTAGTGGTTGAGCAGGCCGGTGGCCACCTGTCCGTCGTTGACGGCGGTCAACAGCGGGCCGTTGCCCTCGAAGGCGACGGGCTCGTTGGCGACGAATCCCTCGAGCCAGGTGCGGGCACCGTCCTCGCCGCGCTGCACGCGCAGGGCGGTGACGAAGGCCTGGAACGAGGCGTTGGTCGGTGCGTAGCCGATTTGTCCGCGCCAGCGTGGGTCGAGCAGTCCGTCGATGCCGGTGGGCAGGTCGGCTGCCTGCACCGAATCGGAGTTGTAGGCCAGCACACGAGCCCGCGCGGAGGTGGCGACCCAGGTGCCGTCGGCACCGCGGTACTGCTCGGGGACCAGGGAGAGGATGTCCTCGGGCAGCGGTGCGAGAGCGCCCGCCTCGTCGAGGGCACCGAGTGCTCCTGCGTCCTGTCCGTAGAAGACGTCCGCCGGGGTCGCGTCGCCCTCTTCGAGGATCTTTGCGGCCTGGGCGTTGGTGTTGCCGGAGTAATCGACCTCGATACCGCCGCCGATGCGCTCGATCAGGGGGTCGACGAGCTCTTCACCGCGGCCGGAGTAGACCACGAGGGCAGACTCAGCGGAGGCGGACTCGGAGGTGGACGTGCCGTCGTCGGACGAGCCGTCCGAGCTGCATGCGATGAGACCGAGGGCGAGGGTTGCGCTGATCGAGAGCAGCGCCAGACGGCGAACGGTGAACACGGTTCTCCTGACGAAAACGGGACATTGAAGACAATTCGATGAAAGTACACCACAAAGGTGAGGCTCAGCTACTTTCCCTCCGGGATTGAACGACCGGCCGCCCGGGCATGCGCGCCCCATGACTTCTCGTGTTCTCGTCACCGGTGCCAGCATCGCCGGTCCCACCGTGGCGTTCTGGCTGGACCGAGCCGGCTTCGAGGTCACCGTCCTCGAACGCTCACCGCAACTGCGACTCGGCGGCCAGAACATCGACGTTCGCGGCTCCGGCCGCAAGGTGCTGCAGCGCATGGGCCTGGACGCGACCCTCCTCGCGAACGGCACCACCGAGAAGGGCACCCGATTCGTCGACGACGCCGACGCCACCATCGCGGCCTTCCCGGCCGGCGACGGAACCCATGACGGGCCGACGGCGGAGTTGGAGATTCTGCGCGGCGAGTTCGCACGGATCCTCGTCGAGTCCGCCGGACCACGGACCGAGTATCGCTACGGCGATCGCGTCGTCGGCGTGGTCCAGGATGCCGACGGAGTCGATGTGACATTCGCAACGGGCGCAGCGGAAAGGTTCGACCTCGTTCTCTTCGCCGACGGAATACGTTCCAGCAGCAGGGAACTGGTGTTCTCCGGGGAGGCCGAGACCACACCCGTCGGCCTGTACACCGCCTACGGCGTACTGCCGAAGGGACCGAGCGACGACGGCTGGTGGCGCTGGTACAACGCCCCCGGATCTCGCGTGGCGAATCTACGACCGGACAACCTCGGCACGACGCGATTCAGCCTGTCCTGGGTGTCCGACGACAGCGGCTACGAGGGGGCGTCCACCGAACGCGTCATCGCCGCCCTGCGTTCGACATTCGCCGATGTCGGTTGGGAAGTGCCCCGGATCCTGGACTCGCTGGGACCGGACTCGGAACTGTACGTCGACTACCTGGCGCAGGTGAAGGCCCCGCGCTGGTCCGACGGCAGAATCGGCATGCTCGGCGATGCCGCCTGGTGCGCAACGCCGTTGAGCGGCATGGGAACAACGTTGTCGGTCACCGGCGCGTACGTGCTCGCGGGCGAGCTCGCGCGCGCGAATGATCATCGCGCCGGATTCGAGGCCTTCGAGGCGCGTATGCGTCCGTTCGTCGAGCAGGCGCAGAAACTCCCACCCGGCGTGCCTCGCGTCGCGCATCCGAAGACCTCGGCAGGAGTCGCTGCATTCCGCACCGTACTGCGCCTGGCCGGATCCAAGCCTGTACAGGCCGTGACCAGCAAGTTCCTCGGTCCCGACGCGGCGACGCTAGAGCTGCCGGATTACGAGTTCGACGCAGCCCCACGTGAGCGGTAATTCGACCCCTGCTACGAAGTTCTGCTCACCTACAGTCCGACACGTTCCAGCAGCGCATCGAAGGCCTCGCTGGCTTCCTGCTCCGAGCGGCCGGATTCGATGACGCCGTTGTACACCGCCAGCGCCTCCTCCTGGTATTGCTTGTACTTTTCGAGCCACTTCTCGGAGTCGGCGCGCCAGTATCCGATGATGTCGAAGTACGCGATGTCGTAGCCCAATTCCTTGCGGAAGTGCTTGCGCACCCGACGCGAGGACGACGCCTCGCCGGCGAACCACACGTAGCCACGTCCCTCGGGCAATGGGTACGCCAGCACCGCGTCGTCGAGAACGCTTGCGCTGTCGCCGTTTCCGGATCCGATACGCCAATCGAACGTCACGTCGGCGGGGGTCTCGAAGGATTGGATGTCGCCGCGCTCGAGCACCTCGACTATCGCGTGCGCACGCGTTCCGGCGGGCAACTGCTCGACGAGACGACCGAGCGCGGGCAACCCGGTCATGTCCGCGACCAACAGCAGCCATTCGACGTCGGCGGGCGGTGAATACCAGGAGCGGGGGCGGGTGAACAGCACCGTCTGCCCCGGGGCGGCCTGCTGGGCCCAGGTCGATGCGACACCGCCCTCGTGTGCGAAGAAGTCGATGGTCAGCTCACCGCGCTCCTCGTCGAGGCGGCGAATGGTGTAGTTGCGACCTTCGGGAGCGTCGTCGAGACCGTGGAACCACCAGAGACCGTCGACCTCGGTCATCGGCGGCGGGATCACCTCGCCTGCCCTGGGGAAATAGACTCCGACGCATTCGTCGGGCACCCCGAGCGTGCGGTAGCCGGCGACGTGCTCGCCGCCGAAGGTCACACGCACCATGTGCACCGTGAGTCGTTCCACCGCAACGACGTCGGCGTAGTGGAAGCCACGCGGTTGTTCACTCATCTTCGTCCTCGATACATATCTCGACGTCACTCCTGCGAGAAACCCTCAGGGCCGACTCGGGGCCGTTCTCCCTCAACTTTAAACTAAGCCTTGCCTAGCCTGCGACCGACCACCTTGGGGATCACCAGCGGAGTGTGCGATTCCGGATCGTCGATGATGCGGCACGGCAGCCCGAAGACCGCCTCGACCAGCTCGGCGGTGACGACGTCGGCGGGCGCGCCCTCGGTGACCACTGCGCCGTCCTTCATCGCGATGATGTGGTCGGCGTACCGGCAGGCGTGGTTGAGGTCGTGCAGCACGGCGACGAGAGTGCGGCCGTTCTCGCGGTTCAGAGTGGCCAACAGGTCGAGCAGTTCGATCTGGTGGGCGATGTCGAGAAAGGTGGTCGGTTCGTCCAACAGCAGCAGCGGTGTCTGCTGCGCCAGAACCATTGCCACCCAGACGCGTTGCTGCTGTCCGCCGGACAGTTCGTCCACCGGACGAGCCGACAGCGATGTCACTGCCGTTGCGTTCATGGCCTCGATCACCGCAGCCTCGTCCACCGCCGACCACTGCCGGATCAACTTCTGATGCGGATAACGGCCCCGCGCAACGAGATCGGCCACCGAGATCCCGTCGGGCGCGATGGAGGTCTGCGGAAGCAGGCCGAGGCGTCGGGCAACTTCTTTCGCGGGATACGACGAGATCGCCTTCCCGTCCAGCAGAACGGTTCCGTGCGTCGGCTTCAGCAGCCGCGAGAGCGCCCGCAGCAGAGTCGACTTACCACAGGCATTCGGTCCCACGACGACGGTGAACTTGCCGTCGGGAATCTCGACGGTCAGGTTCTCGCTGATGACGTTGCTGTCGTATCCGACCGTGATCTCGTCGGTGTGCAATCGAGGCTTCGTCACTGCTTCCTGCCTTCCCGCGCCAACAACCACACGAAGTATGCGCCGCCGACCGATACGGTCACCACACCCACCGGCAGCTGGGTGGGAGCGAACACGCGCTGCGCGACAACGTCGCTCACGACCAGCAGCAGCGCTCCCATGCACGCGGCAGGCATCAGCGCCACCGACGAGGTGCCGGTGAGGCGGCGAGCCAACTGCGGCGCGGCGAGCGCGATGAAGGAGATGGGTCCCGCGGCCGCGGTGACCATCGCGATCAACGCGACACCCAGAAACACCAGCATCAGACGGGTCGGCTCGGCGCGCACGCCGAGCGCCCTCGCCGCGTCGTCCCCCATCTCCAGCATCGGCAGCCGACGCGAGAGCACCGCCGAGCACGACGCGATGACGACCGACACTGCCAGTACAGGCCCTACCTGCGACCACCCCAGCCCGTTCAGGGTGCCCGCACCCCACACGGCGGCCGCGATGGCGTCGTCCAGATCGGCCCTGATCACCAGCCAGGTGTTGACGGAGGCCAGCACGGCGCTGACCGCGATCCCGACGATGATCAACCGAAAGCCCTGCACCCCGCGCCGGTACGCGAGCAGGTAGACCACGGCGGCCGTTGCGAGTCCGCCGACGAGCGCGCCTGCTCCGGTCCGGTAGTAGCCACCACCGAGAGTGAGGATGACGACGAGCGCGCCGGTGTAGGAACCGGTACCGAACCCGATGATGTCCGGGCTGCCCAACGGATTTCGCGTCAAGGATTGAAAGACCGCGCCCGATACACCGAGGGCGGCACCGAACAGGAAGGCCAGTGCCACTCGGGGAAACCGCCACTCCATCACCACGATCTCGGTCAGGCGTGGCGCATCGCCGAACACTGCGGCGAGCACCTCGTTCGGCGGAATGTAGAGGTCGCCGGTACCGACGGCGACGATGGAGACCACCGCCGTCACGGCAAACAGGGCCGCGCAGACGCCCACCGTTCGGATGCCGATGCGGCCGTCCACTCGATCCCGCACTCGCACGACCCACAACTTTCGGCCGAAATCGATGTTGCCGCCGCGTTGCTCACCGATCACAGTCCGCTCGCCTTCTTCCGGCGAACCAGCACGATCAGCACCGGTGCGCCGACGAACGCGGTGACGATACCGACCTGCAGCTCCCCCGGCCTGATGACGATGCGGCCGACCACGTCCGAGAGCAGCAGCAATCCCGGTGCCGCGAACACCGTGTAGATCAGAATCCAACGCTGGTCCGGTCCGACGATCCAACGCACCATGTGCGGGATCATCAGTCCGACGAATCCGATGGGCCCGGCCGCCGCCGTCGCGGCTCCGGCGAGCAGAGTCACAGCGACGACGCCGACGATTCGCGTCCGAACCACGTTCGCTCCCAGTGACCGGGCCAGATCGTCGCCGAGCGATATCGCATTGAGGGGACGAGCGATCAGGGCCGCCAGAAAGACTCCGAGCGCGATGAACGGGGCAACCTCGGACGCGATGTCCAGGCCTCGACCGGCCAACGACCCCGCGCCCCAGAACCTCATCCTGTCGAAGGCATCCGGATCGAGCAGCAGCATGCCCGAGGTGACGCCGCCCAGTACCGCACCGAGCGCAATTCCGGAGAGCGTCAAGCGAATCGGAGTGGCTCCGGCGCGCCCCAGTGACCCCAGCGCGTACACCACGATCGTTGCGAACACCGCCCCGGCGAACGCGAACCAGATGTACGAGCCGATTCCGGTGAAACCGAACACGCCGACGGCGATCGCGACGAAGAACGCGGCCCCGGCGTTGACGCCGAGAATTCCCGGGTCGGCCAGCGGATTTCGCGTCATCGCCTGAATCAGCGCACCGGCGACCCCGAGGGCGAGTCCGACGAGCAAACCCAGAACCGTACGCGGAAGCCGCAGTTCGCGGACGATCACGGATTCGGTGGATCCGTCGGCGTGTAGCAGCCCGTGCCACACCCGACCGATCGGGATGTACTCGGTGCCCACCGAAATGCTCACCAAGCACAGCGCTGCCAGAACACCCAGGACGACGAACAACCCTGCGGCCCGACGCGCATCGGTGCGAGCGAGACCACCGACTTCGGCCGGAACATCTCGCTGTTCCGGCTCGTCGCCCACGCTCGCACTCACCCGATTCACACCACCGATCGCACCCTCGCGCTCACTGCGGACTTCACGATCTCACCGCTGCGAACAGCGATGTTCGACAGCAACGACGAGGTCAGACCGTGCGTGTGCTCGGTACCGCCCTGCAGGTAGATCGAACCCGCACTCGGTTCGCGCGTCACGAGTCGGTAGTCCCGCGTCACGCGAGGACCGCGGGAGTCGTATTCGACGGCGTCGAACAGCGGACCGAGGATCTCGGGTAGATCGAGGGACGTGAAGCCGGTGGCATAGACGACAGCGTCGCACAGTATGTCCTCGGCCAGACCCGTCGGGCCGTGCTCGACGGCGACCCGGACGCCGGACGGCTCCTCGACGGCGTCGACCACTCGAGATGCTCCGTGCACGAACAGCCTGCGCTGCCCGCTGACCCGCTCCGCGTACTCGCGCGAGTACAGCTCCTCGATCAGGGGCAGGTCGACGGCGGAGTAGTTGGTACCGCGGTGATACTGCAGCAGCTGCTCGCGCAGCGTGTGGGACGACGAATAGAAGTCGTCGACGGCCGTCGGATCGAAGATGCGATTGGCATAGGGGCTGTCGTCGGCGGGGCTGTACCCGTACTTGCGGAGCACCGCGTGCACGGAGGAATCGCCGTACGACGAGTGCAGGTAGTCCACCACCTCGGCCGCGCTCTGCCCGGCACCGACGACGACGAACGTGCGATGCGTCCGCGACGGCAGGCGGTCCAGGTGCCCGAGGAGATCGTGGTTGTGGAACTGCCGCGCCGACGCCGTCACCCCGTCCGGCAGGGTGGCCGTCAAACCGCCGGCGAGCACGATGTTGCGACCCCGCACGGTCCCGGTTCGTCGTCCCTCGGTTCGGACGCCGTAACCGTCACCGGTGTCGACGACGTCCACTGCCCGGGTGCCGTAGTGCACCGTCGCGTCGACCTTTCCGGCGGCCCACGTCAGGTAGTCGTGGAATTCGAGCCTGCTGGGGAAGAACGTCTGCAGGTTGATGAAGTGATTGAGTCGACCGTGCTCCGACAGGTACGCCAGAAAGGTGTACTCGCTGCCTGCGTTGCGCTGGGTCGCCAGGTCCTTGAGAAACGAGATCTGCATCGTCGTCCCCGGCAACAACATGCCGGGGTGCCAGGCGAACTCGTCCTTGGACTCGACGAAGCAGGCCGTCAACCGTTCTGTGGGAGCGCAGGTTCGGTTGTGCTCCTCGATCGCGATGGCCAGTCCCAGATTGGAGGGCCCGAATCCGACGCCGACGATGTCGTAGTTCTCGTGCGACGTCATCGAACGCTCGCCCCCGACATCTGATCGACGGCACCCGGAACCGGCTCGGACGGGTCGACTCCGAGAGCGACGATCTCGTTGGCAGAATCGACGTGCACCACCGACGGGGTGTGCGAGGACAGCTCGGAGTCTTCCACCTGTCGGAACGACATGATGATCACCAGATCACCTGGAGACACCAGATGCGCTGCTGCGCCGTTGATTCCGATGACACCGGAACCGGGGTGCCCTTCGATCACATACGTCACCAGGCGCGCTCCGTTGGTGATGTCGACGACGTGAACCTGTTCGCCCTCGATCAGATCGGCGGCGTGCATCAAAGTGGAGTCGATGGTGATCGAACCGACGTAGTGCAGGTCGGCGTGAGTGACAGTGGCGCGGTGGATCTTTCCACCCAACATGGTGCGATGCATCAGGCGTCTTCCTCCTTCTTACGGACGAGATACGGGGCGACGCTGCCGAGTTTCTCGCAGGTTTCGTCGAATTCACGATCGGGAGTCGACTGGCCGACGATGCCGGCACCGGCACGCAGCCATGCCGATCCGCGCTGTTCGTACACAGCTCGAAGCACCAGCGCCGCTTCGAGTTCCCCCGCGGACGACGCCTTCACGACGGCCCCGGAGTACAGGCCGCGAGGCGGGTCGTCGAGCCGCCCTATCGCCTCGATGGCCTCACGTTTGGGAATGCCCGATGCCGTGACGGCCGGGAACAGTGCCCCGAAAGCGTCCCAGCAGGACAGGTCGTCACGCAGACGTGCCCGCACGGTCGACGCGAGGTGCTGGACGCTTCCGCGCTCTCGCACACTCATGAAG
Source organism: Rhodococcus sp. 15-725-2-2b (assembly GCF_002259075.1). Taxonomy (NCBI): domain Bacteria; kingdom Bacillati; phylum Actinomycetota; class Actinomycetes; order Mycobacteriales; family Nocardiaceae; genus Rhodococcus; species Rhodococcus sp. 15-725-2-2b. The sequence continues at coordinate 531,230 of NZ_NPFL01000004.1, forward strand.
TCCGACACGGCGGTCGACCCGGGTCGTGCGATCGATTCCAGCTCCTCGAACGAGGTACGAACGGACACAGCGTGTTCGGTGATCTCCTTGGGATCCTGCTCGAGATCGGATTTCGCTGCGGAGTCGGCATCGGAACCCAAGCCGAAGGCCCGCGTGCCTGCCAACGGTTCGGTGGTGACCACACCACGTGCGTCGACGGACGCAACCAGCTCCGGGCTGAAACCCGAGGCACGTAGGTCACCGAGGTGCAAAAGGAACGAGCGAGCCGGAGTGTTCGCTGCTCGCCCCGCCCGGTAGGTACCGGGCATGTCCAGATCGAACGGAATACGCACCGTGCGAGAGAGAATGACCTTGGCGTACTCACCTCGGTGAATCTCTGCAACAGCTTGCGCCACCCGACCGCGATAGTCGTCGAGGTCGCCGCCGACATCGAGCGGGTGGACCGTCGGGGGCTCGTCGACGGAGGCGGCGGTGAGTACGGCGAACACCGCGGCGCGGTCCTCCTCGGTCCCGGTGACCTCGATATCGTCGCAGTCATGTCCGAATCGGACCTCGACTCGCGGCACGACCAAATGGGCGAGCACCTCGTCGGACTCGGACTCGGCGACGGCGTCGTGCAGGTGGGCTGCGAACCCGAATCCGACGTAGCCGTACGCATTCCAGGATTCGCGAGTGAGACCGTCGCAGGCCTCACGCAACGCCGCCGCCGGGTTGCCGGACCACCGACGCACCGTCGGTGCCCCGCTCCCCCACGTTGTCGTGACGACATCCGGTTGCAGGACGATGCGAGCGACCACGCCACCCGCGAACACCCAGCGTCCTCTGTCCTCGTACACGACGTACTCGTCGAACAAGCCGGACTCGGCCAACGTGACCACCGTCTGCAACCCGCGCTGCAGGATGGTCGTATCGGCCGTGCCCGACGCCGTTTCTTCGACAACGGTCATGTGTATGTGCACTCCTGACGGTGAATCGGTCCGAGACCGCGCATCGCGCGCAACCGACATGCCGAGAGCATCGCCGCGCGCCTTCAGTAGGCAACGCTAACCTAACTAGGTCTCGCGCACAACGGCTTCGGACGCACGCCGCAGGTCGAGTACGGCGATGCCCCAACCGACCAGTCGAGACGCGGTCACCGTCAGTCCCGCCGCGGCTGCCACCGAGTCGAACTCGGCTCTGGTTCGCACTCCGCTGCCGTGCATGCACAGCATCAGCAGATCGAACTCGGCCTGGTCCTCGTTGATCGACTGCTCGTCCGACAGCCGTTCCACCACAATCAGTTTGCCGCTCTCGGAGACGCCCGATGCGGCACTCGCCAGCAGCAACGCCAGATCGTCGTCGCGGTAGTGCCCGGTGACCTCGAGCAACAGATACGCGTCGAATCCACCGGCCGGGGTCGTACGCGGTTCGGACACGATGCTCTGAGCGCACTCGGTCACGCGCGCCGGAAGTTCCGGCCTCGTCTGCAGATCACGTCGGACGAGGTCGAGCTCGCTCGGCAATCCGAGAACGGTTGCCGATATCGCGTCGTGGGCCGTCAGGATCGAGCCGAGCACCACACCGGAGGCCGCACCGGTCACCGCCAGCGTCGACACGTCGTCGAACGAATAGTCCTGCACGAGGGCCGGACCGAGGAACGCAGCCTCGTCGGCGATGTGGTTGTGATGCAGTTCGGTCAGCCGGGACGAACCTGCGAGGTCCTCACTCAACGTCCTGCCGGTGAGCAGGCTGGCGCTGGCACCGCCGGTGCGCAGGCTCTCGACGAGGCCGGTGATCGACAGTTCCACTCGCGCCTCGATTCCCTCGAGATCCAGCCAATGCGAGATCCAGTCGTCACCGAGCATGGCCTCACCGATATCGGCGAGGACCACACCGCCGTCCGAGTCCTCGCCGAGCACGTCGACGGCCCGCAGATAGCGGACGAATTTTGCCAAGGCTCGCACGTCGGTGCCGGTGACCGTCGCCAGCTCACCAACGGTGCGTACGCCGCGCGAGACATGCAGCGGGATGCGCAAGGTGTTGGCCGCTCTGATTGCGAAGGGCGAGAACAACTCCGCACGTTCGGCGAGCCTGTCGAACGGCTCGGATTCGCGGGCGGTCAGATCGGGAACTTCCGGATCGTCCGTGCGAGTGAGAACCTCTGCGCGACGCCAGTATCCGGTGACCTCGACCATTTCGGGCGGTAGGGCGCGATCCTCCCGCAGGTATCGCCTGATGCCCTTGAGGGCTGTGGATTCGCCTGCGACCCAGGCGAACACGGTTCCGTCCCACCAGGGCGCTCTGCGCACGGCCGTTTCGAGCAGATCCCCGGTGCCTGCAACTGCGCCGTCGCGGTGGAGCCAGGTGATCTCGGCGTCGGCGGCCGTCGGCAGCGGTAGTTCTCGCTCGGCGTCGGCCACCTCGACGAACACCCGGATTCGCTCCCCAGCCGCGGCCTCGTCGAGATAGCGAGCAACGGCAGGCAACGCTGTCTCGTCGCCGACGAGCAACACCCAATCCACTTCGGCGGGTGCATGACCCGACCGCACCGGACCGAGCAGCGGGATGGAGTCACCCACCGAGCAGCGACGCCCCCACGTCGATGCAATTCCGGTGTCGTGGGTGACGAAATCGAGCGTCAGTTCCGCACTGTCGGTATCGACGCTGCGCACGGTGTAGTTGCGAGTAACCGGCCGCGGGTCGCGCGGCCACTCCACCGTGCGCTCGTGCTGGACGGGCAGCGCCATCGTGCCCATGTCGTCGAGGGGAAAGAACAGGCGAACGAAATCGTCGAATCCCTCACTGCGCAGCGCCGGGAACTCGAATCCGTCACGCGTGAACTCACGCAGCTGCGGCCCACCCAACACGATCCTGCGCATTCCAGGACCGAGTTGCCGCGTGTCGATCACGGTGGCCGTACGGATGACTTCGGGAAAGACGACCTGAAGTCGGTGGGACCTTGCCACGGTGAAACACGCTCCTTCTCGGATGAATGCACGTCTGCGGTGCGTCGGGTGGGCCTGCGCTCGGATCAGCCCTGGACGTTCTCGGCGGCGGTGTTCAGCGCCGATGCCACGTCGTCGAGGATGTACGGAATGGTGAGCACCGTCAGGCCGCCGAACGCGAAGTTCTTGTCTGCACTGAGGTTCTCGGTCGATGCAGTGCGCCCCTGCGCCAGCACGGGCTGCGAGGCCACGGCCGGTTCGACGAGGAAGGCACCCAGCGATTCCTTGTCGTAGGCGACGACGAACAACACATCCGACTTCAGCAGCGAGGCCTGCTCGAGGCTGAGCTCGAAGTACACGGCATCGGGATCCTCGACCGGGTCGGCTTCCTGGATGGTGGGCTCGTTGACCAGACCGAGCTGTTCGAGGAACTCGACGCGTACGTCGTCGTCCTTGCTGACGGCGAACGTGCCGGGCGCGTTGGGCAGCGCGATGGTGACCGTCTTACCCTTCAGCGCCGGATATTTCGCAGCCGCGTCGGCGATGGAACCCTCGACTCCGGACACCAGATCGGCGGCCTCCTTCTCCTTGCCCAGGGCCTTGCCCGCGATGGTCAGCTGGTCCTCCCACGAGGTGGTCCACTGCTCGTCCGGGTACGCGACGACCGGCGCGATGTCGGAGAGCTGGTCGAACTCCTCCTGGGTCAGTCCCGAGTACGGGGCGAAGATGAGATCGGGGGCGGCGGCGGCGAACTGCTCGACCGGGACCGCGCCGGTTCCGTCACCGGAGAGCAGCGTGGGCGTTTCGCCGCCTAGGTCGGCGAGCGCCTTCGCGTCCCACTGCAGAATGCCGCGGTCGTCCGCTCCGTACTGAGCGCCGTCGAAGGTCGGCATGGCGACGGGCACGACACCGAGGGCGAGAATGGCGTCCTGGTTGGACCAACCCCAGGTGGCGATCCGCTCGGGTGCCTCGGGGATCGTCGCGGATCCGAGTGCGGAATCGATGGTGACCGGGAATGCCGATTCCTGCGCAGCAGTCGTGGATTCGGCTGTGGGTGCGTCGTCGGTACTACTGCTGCACCCGGCGGCGAGGGCGATGGTCAGCCCTCCGGCGAGCGCGATCGACGCGGCGCTCCTCATCCACTTCGTACGAACCTTCATCGTTGCTCGGTACCTCTCGACTCGACCACGCGCTTCGGCGTCCAACACCCGACCGGGTGAGGCGACTGACAAGGTAACACTTATGAGGTAACCCTTGCCTCACTAGGAGCGCCGGCAGCGAGTATTCGGCACGTGGCCGACAACGCGTCGTGCCACAGCCCTGCGAGTTCCTCGACACCGGACAGCACCCCCTCCGGCCAGCTCATCGTCACACCCAGCACGGACGAGCCACGGAGGTCGTGGATGTAACTGTCCACGATCAACGCGTAGCCGCAGGGGGTGTTCACCCCGGGGGTCGAGTCGAGGCTGCTGCGCAGCCGACTGGCACCGAACGGCCCGTCGGTTGTCGCGTCGAAACGACCGAGGTAGTTGAATTCGATGTCTGCACCGGGTGTTCCGCGCAGAGACTCGCCGGCGTCGCCGCCCATCCACCGCAACAGTCCATAGGTCGATCCGTCTCCCGGCACCGAGTCCCTGGACGCCTTGGCGGCGGTTGTCAGTTCACGCAGAACGGACTCTGCCGCAGGGAGATTCCCCTCGTGCGCGGTCAAGGTGCGGTGATCCCGAGGCTTCGCGGTCAGACGGAGCGGGAACACCGCAGTGAGCCATCCGACCACGGCCGAGCCGTCCACTCGGTCGGAGGCCACTCCCGAGCGTCCGTGACCTTCGACATCGACGACGAACGACTGCGGGTCCACCGCATCGGGATTCGTCCAGTGTGCCGCTGCCGCAGCGAAAGTCGCCAACAGCAGGTGTTCGACGGAGACTCCGAGGTGAGTACGAGCCGCCGATATCAGCCCTGCACTCTCGTCCTCCGACAGGGCGAAGAGAGTGGTACGCACGCGGGCACCGGTGTCGATCGACGGGTCGAGTGGCCGCGTCGACGGAATCTGCGCCGCTCCGTCACCGATGCTCGCCCAGTAGTCGAGATCGGCGAGCACCTCGGGCGAGTCTGCGAGACTGCGCATCTCGTACGCCCACTGCCGCATCGACGGACCGACGGGGTTTCGCTCGACGGCGGCCTGCGTCCAGCAACCGACCAGATCGGGCAACAGTATCCGCCAACTCACTCCGTCGACCACGAGGTGATGCAGCGTGATCAGCAGCTCTCCCGACGACGCGGGATCGCGTCCGTGCCGCAGCCACACGACATCGACCATCCTCGCCGCGGCCGGATTCAACCGCGCACGTGCAGAACGTGATTCGGCAGCGACCCGATCCGCCGGCTCGAACTCGGTCGTTCCGTCGCAATCCTCGATGCGAATCCACTCGGTCACATCGGCGGTGCCGTCCGGCAACACCGTGAAGCCGGACTCCGAACCCGGGCTCCGCTGGAATCGAGAATGCAGAATCGGATGCCGAGCAACGAGGCGGACGAGGAGCTGCGTCAGCGAGTCCTCGGTGAGCGACGCCGGAGCATCGAGCAACACCGCCTGCGAGATCTCGTCGATGGGCCCGTCGAGTGCGTCCATCCACCGGACGATCGGTGTCAGCGGAACGTCCCCGTAGGGGCCGACAGCAGGGGTTGCGTTCGACGGTTCGCTCGACTCGAGCTGACCTGCAATGGTTTCCGGCGTACGGAGCGACACGATGTGCCGCGGTGACACCCCGACGCCGGCCGATCGGAGCCTCGCGGACAGCTCCATCGCCATGATGCTGTCGCCACCCAGATCGAAGAAATCGTCGTCGGCACCGACCTGGGGCAGGTGCAACACCTCGGCCACGGCAGCGCAGATCCGCCGCTCGGCATCGGTACGTGGAGCACGCCCGGTCCGTATCGAGAACACGGGCTCGGGCAACGCGGAGGCATCGACCTTGCCGTTCGGCAACAGCGGAAAAGCATCGAGCACGGTCAGTGACGCCGGCACCATGTACGACGGCAGCAGAGCCCGCAACCGGGCACGGGCAAGATTCGTGTCGAGCTCGCGATCCGACGCCGCAACCAGATACCCGGCGAGCGTGGCGTTCCCGGTATCGGCACCTCGGACCACCACTCGCGCGTCGGCGACTGCGTCGAGGTCGCGCAATCGAGCCTCGACCTCCCCCACCTCCACTCGGTGGCCACGAATCTTGACCTGATCGTCCGAGCGGCCGCCGTATCGCAGCGCAGCGTTCTCGGTCCACGCCACGAGATCTCCGGTCCGGTACAACCGCGTGCCGTCCGCAGCGAAGGGATCGGCAACGAAGCGGTGAGCCGTACGCCCCGGTGCGTGCCGGTAGCCCCGCGCGACTCCGGGACCGGCCAGGTAGAGCTCGCCGAGCACGCCGGGCGGGACCAGCCGCAGATTGCGGTCCAGCACATATGCCCGCATGTTGGTCACCGGCCTACCGATCACCGGCTCGCTCACCAGTTCGGTGGAGGTGTACACCGCATCCACCGTCGCCTCGGTCGGGCCGTAGAAGTTGTAGGCCACCAGGGTTTCACTGGTGCGCAGTCGATTCCACAAGTCCGCAGATACCGCTTCTCCGCCGACCCCGACCGTGGACAGCGTGTCGATCGATCCCACTCGCATCATCTGCTCGAGCAACGACGGCACGACCTCGACGAAGTCCGCCGACAGCTCCGTCAGCCGGGCTGCCAGTTCCACCGGGTCGAGGACGGTCGCCGGATCGATCAGATGAAGTGTGTGACCGCCGAACAGCCACAGCTGCGGTTGCCAGGACGCGTCGAAGGCCATCGACCACGCGTGCGCAACGTTCAGTGTGGGCCTGCCCGCGCGAGCGATCGCCGGAGTGTGCACGTTCTCGCGGTGCGAGTGGTACAGATTGGCCAGGCCTCGATGCGAGACCAGAACGCCCTTGGGCACACCCGTCGTACCGGAGGTGTAGATCGTGTACACCGGATGATCGGGATGCAACGATGCCCGACGCTCCGCATCGGTCACGGCGACGGAATCCGTGGACGACGGCTGCAGCGCCGCAACGGAATCCGTGGTCATCGTAACCACCGGCTGTGCTTCGTCGAGGATCTGGCGAGTACGCTCGACCGGCCAGTTCGGATCCATCGGCAGGTAGGCAGCCCCCGACTTCATCACGCCGAGGATCGCTGCCATCGTCGTCGCCGTGCGCGGGGCCTCGACGGCCACGATGTCCTCGGCGCCGATTCCGGAGCCGATGAGCGATCGTGCAACTCGATTGGACACGCGATCCAACTCCGCGAACGTCCACACCGTGGTGTCGTCCCGAACAGCGATCGAATCGGACTGCTGCGCAACACGATCGGTGAACAGGTCGACCATTGTTCCGTCAGGGTAGGCGCGCTCGATGCCGGCGCACTCCGAGGTCAGCCGTGCCGCCGTCGACTCGTCCACGAGGGACACCGATGCGATGGGCGGGTCGCCCGGCTCGGCGAACGTTCGAAGCATTGCCGTCATGGCCGACGCCACCGCATGTGCGCGCTCCGCCGACACGGCGTCGCTGCGGTATTCGAGCACCAGCCGCAGTCTTTCGCCGGGGAACACCGTCAACGTCAGTGGGTAATGAGTCACCGTATGGAACCGGGCGACCGAGACCGAGAAGTCCTCCGAGTCGATACCGTTCGTTTCGGCGGTGGCGAAGTTCTCGAACACCACAAGGGTGTCGAACAGTGTCCCCCGGCCGACTGCCTTCTGGATGTCCGACAGGCCGACGTGATGATGCGCGGCAACGGCGATGGAGAACTCGCGTAGGCCTGCGAGAATCGACGACAGGGTGGCATCGCGACCGACCGCGGCGCGCACCGGGATGGTGTTGATGAACAACCCGACCATGTCCCCGACACGGTCCAGGTCCGTCGGGCGGCCGGATACCGTCGACCCGAACACGACCGATTCGCTGTCGGTGAAGGACGACAGAACCACGGCCCATGCCGCATTGATCAGCTCGCTCGCCGTCACCGATCGCCGACGGGCGGAGTCGGTGAGGCGAGCAGTGTCGTCGGCATCCCAGCCGATCTCGATCTCCCGAACCTCGGACCGGTCGTTCGAGGTCAGCGGTGCGGACGGCGCGATGGTCGTGGGAGCGACGTCCGGGCCGAGCGCCTCGCGCCATACATCGATCGACGAGTCGTCCCGACGCGACAGCCACTGCAGGTAGTCGTCGAACGGAGCCGGAGCCGGTAGATCTCGGCCTCGGTACAGCATGAACAACTCGGTGCCGACGGTCCCCATGGACCACCCGTCGACGAGCAGATGGTGCACGGTCAGCACCACTCGGTGCAGCTGTTCTCCGCAGTCCAGCACGAGAATTCGCACGAGCGGATCGTGCTCGATATCGAAGGTACGACGATCCTCGAGCACCGATGCGCGCGCCGAGTACGAATCCGGATCGTCCACCGCGTGCCTGACGACCGGAACCCGACCCGCATCACGGACGGCGACGGTGGTCCCCGTACTCAGCGTGAGAAAGCGTGAGCGCAGAGCAGGATGACGATCGAACAGCGCGTCCAGCGCGGCGTCGAGTCGATCGGTGCGTAGCTCGCCGCGCACCTCGAACTCGGTGGCGATGACGTAGATCTCCTCGACGCCGTCCCCGGCGGCAACGGACTGGAATGCCAGACCCTGCTGCAGCGGAGTCGCCGGACGTGCGAGATCGGCGTCGACACCGAGTCGGCTCAGTTCGGCCAGATCGTCTGCATCGAGCAACGGGGTAGTGCTGTCGGGTTCCGCTGCGCCGACGGCACATTCGGCCTGTCGGGCTCGTCGGACGAGGCCGGAGACGGTACGGCATTCGAAAACGTCCGCCGTGGTGATGGCCAATCCGGCTCCCCGCGCGTGATACACGAGCGTGATGGCGGTGATGCTGTCGCCGCCCAGTGCGAAGAAGTCGTCGTCGACGCCGATGGACTCGGCACCCGAACGAGTGGCGTCGACGAAAAGGCCGACGAGGCAACGCTCGTCGTCGGTGGCAGCTGCACGTGAGCGGCTGGGTTCGCTCTCCGGAATTCCCCTCTGTACCAGAGCGATCCGGTCCGTCTTGCCGTTGGGAGTGTTCGGCAGTCGGTCGAGCGGCACCCAGAACACCGGCACCAGGTAGTCGGGTACACGGGCGCGCAGAGCGTCGCGTACCACCGCGGTATCGACACTCGCGGGGGTCAGGTAAGCAACGAGCACGGTCGCGCCTGCGCTGTCCGTCACCGCCACCACCGCACACTCGTTCACGGATTCGCAGTCGGCCGTGAGGCTCTCGACCTCACCGAGCTCGACGCGATGTCCCCGGACCTTGACCTGCCTGTCGTCGCGTCCCAGGAATTCCAGCGCTCCGTCGTCGACGATGCGGGCGCGGTCACCGGTGCGATACATTCGCCCACCGTCGACGCGAGGGTCCGCGACGAAGCGAGCCGCGGTGTCCGCAGGCCTGCCGGCGTACCCGCGGGCAAGTTGGGCTCCCGAGACGTAGATGTCGCCGCCGACGCCCGTCCGTACCGGGAGCAAGCGGCCGTCGAGCAACCCCAGGACCGTGTTGTTCACTGCCGTTCCGATGACCGTCGGATCACCTGCGACGCGATGCACCGCGACGTCCCCGGCCACCTCGGACGAACCGTAGGAGTTGTGTACCGAGGCGTGGGGCGTGGCGTGTCCGATGGCGTCGATCGTGCTGCTGGTCAACGGCTCTCCGCTGAGTATCCAACCGGTCAGCGAACGGCATTCCGGCGTCGAGGTGGTTGCCAATGCCGCAGCGAGTGACCCGACGGCGGTGATCTGCTCGGCACCGGATCGTTCGAGGAGCGCAGCCAACGCGCCCGCGTCGGCGTACTCGTGGTCCTGCGCCAACACCACTCGTTGACCCGCGAGGATTCCGGTGAGCAGTTCCGTGGCCCCGTCGATGAACGACAGCGAGCTCTTGGCAATCCGACTCGTGGGTCCGCCCCATCGCTCGGTCGCCCAGTGCAGGCGATTGGCGAGCGCGTTCCTGGAGCCGAGCACACCCTTGGGTGTACCCGTCGAACCCGAGGTGTAGACGAGATAGGCCCCGCAGCCGCCCGGAATGCTCAGGGTGAAGGCTTCTTCCACCGCCCCCGTAGCCGAACTCGAACGGATTCTCGTCGCGGTCTCGAGTTCGGCCAGCGCGGCAGGTGTGGCGTCGTCGACCAACAGGATGTCGTGGCACGAATCCGACAACAGGTGGTCGATCCGCTCGCGCGGGTAGCGAATGTCGATGGGAACGAACACCGCACCCACGTCGATGGTCGCCAGCAGCGCGGCCACCATGTCTGTACCCCTGCCGAGGGCGATAGCGACACGGCTCTCGGTCCCGACGCCGTGGGCGCGCAGGAGCGCCGACACCTCGGACACCCGAGTCCGGAGTCGGCCGTACGTCGTCTCATTGTCGCCGACCACCAGCGCGATGTCCTCGCTCGACCGCGCGAACCTGTCTGCAAGGGCCGCTTCCAGCGTCGGCACCGACCGGTGTGGCCCGATGCTGTATCCCTGGCCGTCCGGGGCCGACAAGAGCTGCGGCACATCGACGTCCGGACGGCTCGTCAGTCGGTCCAGCATCTCGACGAAGGTCTCGGCGCACACCGTGGCCGAACGATGATCGACGGCTGCGTCGTCGTGCAGGACGAATGCCCACAGCGTCGGGTCGGGCCCGACGATCAGAGCCATCGGAAAACTCATGTGCGCGCCCAGTACCGTGACCTCGTCCACGACGGGGTGCTCGACGGCCGCCTCGCTCGCATTCGGGACCGGTGCCGGATAGTTCTGGTACACGACGATGGTGTCGAACAATTCACCGCCACCAATGGTTCCGGCGATGTCGGACAGGCCGAGGAATCGGTGCTCGTCCAGGTCGAGATGGTCTGCCTGTAGGCTGTCGACCACTTCTGCGACCGCCGACGTCGAATCGAACCGAAGCCGCACGGGCACGGTGTTGAGCAGCAGACCGACCATCGCCTCGGCCCCGTCCAGATCGAACGGCCTGATGGAGCTCGCCATTCCGAACGACACGTCGACTGCTCCGGTGCGAGCTGCCAGCATCGACGCCCACGCCACCTGCACCACCACGTTCGTGGTCACTCCGCGGCTCCGCGCGTAGTCGGCGACGCGTCGTCCCAGCCGGTCGTCGATGTCGAGATCGATACGGGAGGATGAATTCGCCTGTGACGGTGCGCCGTCTGCGATCAGGGTCGGAGAATCGAAGCCGTCGAGATACTTCGCCCACCGCGCCAGCGCCGCATCACGATCCTGACCGGCCGTCCAGGCCAGGTAGTCGGAAAAGTCCGGAGCAGGGGGTAGAGCAGCCGACTCCACCGATGTGTAGAGGGCGATCAATTCACGAACGAAGATGGCCTCGGACCATCCGTCCATCAAGGCGTGATGGTAGGTGATCAGTACCCGTGGCGACCGAGGATCGGTGGAGTACGCGAATCGGATCAACGGACCTTCGAAGAACGCGAATCCGGCGGACCTGTCGCGGCCCAGATGATCGTTCCACTCTCCGACGACAGGTGTCGGTTCCGGTGTCGATGCGCGCGGAACCACCCACACCAGGTCGCCGTTACGGCGCTGGCGCAGCTGCGCTTTGATGTTCGGATGACGCTCGAGCAGATGTTCGAGGGCGCGGGTGAGACGGCCGCGATCCACCGGAGCAGACAGGTCGAGCACTGTCTGCGACAGGTACGGGTCCTGTGTCGCCGCAGCAAGACTCGACTGCAGGTACATGCCGGTCTGCAGCGCCGTCAGCGGGAGGACAGCGGCGATCTTGGATTGCGAAGCGGCCGCGGTATCGGTCGTCGTCTCGGTCACTCAGATACTGCTTTCGAATTCGTCGAGCTCGTCCTGGGACAGATCCACGGTGACCGCCGCAGCAGAGACCGCAGGCCGGGCGGAGTCGTCGGTGACGAGCTCCGCACCGAACATCCGCACTGTTCGGTTGCGCATCACCTCACGCGGTGCCAGCGGTATCGAGGCCTTGCGCGCCCGCGATGCCACGGCGAGGGAGGTGATGCTGTCACCGCCGAGAGCGAAGAAATCGTCGTCGATACCCACCCGGCCGACCCCGAGAACCGCCTCGACGATCTCGCACAACATCGTCTCCACCGGTGTTCGCGGCGGCACGAACGTACCGCCGCCCGCGGCGTCGACGGCGGGCAGAGCTCGTACATCGAGCTTGCCGTTGATCGTCATAGGAACGCGATCCAGAGCGGCGAACAGCGTGGGCACCATGTACTCCGGCAGGACGGCCGCAAGCTCGTCCCGAATGGATCCGAACAACGCGGAATGGTCCTCGCCCGCAGCGGCATCGCGGGGAACCACGTACGCGGCGAGCGCCCGGGTACCCGCGCCGATCTCCACCGCTCGCACCACCGCACCGGCAACCGCGTCGCAGTTCGTCACTGCCCGCTCGACTTCCGCGGTCTCCACGCGATAGCCGCGGATCTTGACCTGGTCGTCGGCACGGCCCAGATAGTCGAACAGGCCATCGGGCCTGATCCGCACCAGATCGCCGGTGCGGTACATCCGCTCGCCCGGCGACCAGGGATCGGCAACGAAACTGGTTGCCGTCTGCGCGTATCGGTGCAGGTAACCGCGGGCCAGACCCACACCCGACAGATGCAGCTCACCGACAGATCCCACGGGGACGGGACGTAGCCACTGATCCAGAACGTACGCGCGGGTTCCGAGGATCGGTGCACCGATCGACGGGGTGTCGCTGTCTCGGGTACCCGCACCGAGCGCATTGATCGTGTACTCGGTAGGTCCGTAGAGGTTGTAGCCGACACCGCCGAGCTGCTGCCACAACGAATCGGGTACCGCTTCCCCGCCGAGGAGCACCAGCGGAATCCGATGTCCGTCGTGCTCGTTCAGCAATCCCAGGTCCAGCAGGTGCCCGGCGTACGTGGGCGTCACGTTCACCACGTCGATCAGGTTCTGCTCGCAGTATCGCGCCAATGCTTCACCGTCACGGCGTAATTCCTCGTCGCAGACATGCACCTCGTGGCCTTCGACGAGCCACAGCAGCTCTTCCCACGACATGTCGAAGGAGAACGAAACGGTGTGCGCGATCCGCAGCGTCCGATCCCCGGCCGCGGCGATGGTCGGAACGAAGATCTCGTCTCGGTGGTTGATCTGCATGTTCGTCAGACCCCGGTACGGGGTGACGACGCCTTTGGGCGTGCCGGTCGAGCCCGAGGTGTAGATGACGTAGGCCGGGTGCTCGAGGCGGCCGGGTGTCCCCGGCGCGAACGGCCCCGAGTCGAACTCCGACGCGTTGACGAGTTCCGCCAATTCGGCTGCCACGGCGGGATCGTCGACGATCATCGCGGTGGCGTCGGTCGTCAGTCCTCGGGCCTGCGTCTCGGTGGTCGTCACCAGGATCGCGGGCCGCGCGTCGGCCAACATCAGGTCGAGGCGATCGCTCGGATAGTCGAGTTCGAGGGGCAGATAGGCCGAGCCGGTGCGCAGTACCGCGAACAGCGCCACCACCATCTCCACCGACCGCGGCAGCGCGAGGGCGACGATGCGTTCCGGACCGGCACCTCGGCGCAGGAGTGCCCGTGCGCACGCACCGACGCGCGCGTCCAAGTCTCCGAACGTCACTCGTTCGGCCCCGAACACCAGCGCGGTCGCGTCGGGCACGAATGCGGCCCGGTCGGCGAGCAACTCGGCGATCGTGGAATCGCCCAGGCGCTCGAGCCTGTCGTCGAAACCGTTGTCCACGATGCTCACCGATTCGGTGGCCGGTGCCGGCCACTGCGATATCGGCAGATCGGGCTGCTCGGCAACGGTTTTCAGAGCGTTCTCGAAGGACTCGAGCAGATACCGTGCGCGATCGTCGTCCACCGAGTCGGGCAGGTACGTCACCGACAGGTTCAGCTCGCTACCCGGGTCGACGGCAATCGACACCGGGAACTCCGAGCCGTCGACGGTCGAGACGTGTCGCACCTGCCGCTCCGACGGAGCACCGGTGTCGCCTGCAGGACCGGCCGCGTTGCGCAGCACCAGCAGGGTGTCGAACAGCGCACCGGCACCGATCGCCTTCTGAATTCCGCCGAGACCGAGGATGTCGTGTGCCATCAGATCCAGGCGCTGATCCTGCACTCGCGCAGCGATGCCCGCGACAGTGTCGGATCCGCCTGCCGTGACCCGGAGGGGAACGGTACTGATGAACGCGCCGATGGCATGCTCCGAGCCCGGCACCTCCATCGGGCGCCCGGCAACGGCGGTACCGAACACCACGTCGGACCGACCGGATATGCGCATGAGCACGCCGGCCCACGCGGCCGCCAACACGGTGAAGAGCGTCGACCCGGATTCGCGCGCAATCGAATCCAGTCGTCCGGAGACCGCCTGCGACAGTCTCCGTTCGACGCGTCGAGGAGCCTCGTCGCCGCCCTGACCCGATTCGGCCACCAGCGTGGGCGTGTCGACATCGCCGAACCAGCGCTGCCATGCCCGCTCGGACTCGACCCGGTCGCGAGAGGCCAACCAGCGCAGATACTCCCGGTAGCCGTGATCGAGGTTCGGGCTCGCGCCGTCGTACTGTTCCAGGACACGCGAGACCAACAACGCCGAGGACCCGCCGTCGAAACACCCGAACCAATAGGTCGTCAACAGGCGATCGACACCGTCGGGAAAGTGCACGAGCGTGACCCGGAACAGTGGCGGCGCAGCGATGTCGAACGACCGCTGCCGGTCGTCGGCGAGTATCCGGTTCCACTGCTGGTCGATCTCGCTCGCCGAGCAGCTACCGAGGTCCACCACCGTCAACGGTGCCTGCACCGTCGACAGAACCACTTGCACCGGCATGCCGCCGTCGGGAGTGACGAATGCCGTGCGCAGCGCCGCAGTGGAGTCGACCACCGACTGCAGAGCACGACGAACCCTGTCGCCGTCCAGAACCCGGTTCACCTCGACCACGGTACGAACGGTGTAGAGCTCGGTGGCGTCCGCATCCACGCCGACCTGATAGACCAGCCCGAGCTGCAGCGCAGACAACGGCCATACATCGTCGACGGAGCCGAATCGTGCTTTCAGCGAACCGAATTCGGGTGATTCGAGGTCGGCGAGAGGACCGCGCTCGATCTCGGCGGTCTCGCCACCCCGGGCGCGCCGGAGCCGATCCGCCAGCAACCGGCGCTTGATATCGTCGAGATCCGTCGCCTTCATCGAGTCGCCTGCCGTTCGGAGGATTGCGTGACGAGCAAGGACTTGTCCACTTTGCCGATTGCCGTCACGGGCAGCGACGGTCGGGTCACCACGCGGTCGGGCAGCTTGAACCCCGCGCAGCCTGCGGCCGTGAGGAATGCTCGCACCTCGGCGACGGTCGGAGCGCTGTCGTTTCCAGCGCTGTCGTTCCCAGTACTGTCGTTCGGCACGATCACGGCGCAGATGCTCTCGCCCACATCGGGATCGGGTACTCCGATCACCGCGGCTCGGGCAACTCCGGGATGGGTGAGCAGGAGATCCTCGAGCTCGTCGGCCGCGACGTTCTCCCCGTTGCGGGTGATGACGTCCTTGATCCGGCCGGTGACGACCAGGTGACCGGAAGGCAATCGTCGTACCTGATCTCCGCTGCGGTAGAAACCGTCGGGGGTGATGGCCGTCGTATTGTGCTCTGCCGCAGCGTAGTAGCCGTTGATGGTGTACGGGCCGCGGGTGAGCAGCTCGCCCGTCTGCCCTGCTGGGACGTCGTGACCGTCGGCGTCGACGATCCGGATCTCGTCGTGCTCGGACAGGGGACGTCCTTGGGTGCCGATCACCAGCTCCGGTGCGTCGTCGGTCCGTGTGTAGTTCAAGAGCCCCTCGGCCATCCCGAACACCTGCTGCAACCGGCACCCGAGCGACGGTTCGACGATCTTGGCGATCTCGGGTGTCAGCTTCGCTCCCCCGACCTGCAACAAGCGCAGGCTGGACAGGTCCGCCTCTTCCCAGTCCGTCGCCTCGCACCACAGATGTGTCAACGTCGGAACCAGCGCGGTGACCGTGACCCGATGCCGCTCGATCACCGTGAACACCTGATCGGGACTGGGGGTACGGGAGAACACCACTGTTGCTCCGACCCCGAGAGCACCGAGCAGACCAGGACAGGCCAGCGGAAAGTTGTGCGCGGCAGGCAGAACCGCGAGATACACGTCCTCGGCCGTCAGCTCACAGACCTCCGCGCTGGCCCGTGCGTTGTACTCGTAGTCGTTGTGGGTACGCGGAATCAACTTCGGCAGACCCGTCGTTCCGCCGGATACCAACAGCACCGCGATATCCGCAGGGGCCGCGCGCGGAAGATCCCGTGGCGTACCGACGACCTCGGACAACGGACTGTGCGAGCCGCACGATCCATCGACGAAGACGTCCCGAATGCTCGGTACCGCCGCCACTGTCTCGTCGGCGAGCGCACGGTAGTCGAACTGTCCGTCCCGGTCGGCGATCACGTACGCCACGGCCTTCGATGTGGCTGCCAGATGGATGATTTCGCGTCGGCGATGTGCGGGGAGAGTCAGTACCGGGACCGCGCCGCACTCGAGCAACGCCAGCAGTACGACCGCGAACGACACCGAATTGGGTAGTTGCACCACCACTCGATCCCCCGGCCCGATGCCGCGGTCGGCAAACCCTGCTGCGGTCGCTCGTACTCGCGAATACAGCTCGTCGTACGTCAGCTCCTCGGATTCGTCCACTACCGCGCGTCTGGAGCCGAAGCGGTGCACCCACGAGGTGAACACGTCGGGAAGTGTTGTCTCGCGCCAGAGTCCGGCGTCGAGGTACGTTCGGGAGCGGCCCCGGTCGAACGGTACGAAGTCAGCGTTGTGCTCGATGACTGGGTGCACTGTGGATTCCCGATCGTGGAAGGAGTGGGTGGGCATGTCGATTCAGGGGGTGTGCTGGTGGTCGAGTGCGGCCAGCAGTTGGTCCTCCGTCATGGATTCGATCGATACGTAGATCTCTGCGGTCGCCTCCAGCAGTTCGGCGTCACCTTCGGCTGCGATCATCGACTCCGCCAGACCCGACACGGTCGGCGCGGAGAACAGCATCCTCACCGTGACGGAGGTGATGTCGAAGGCCGCGCGAATTCGAGCGACAATGGTGGTCGCGAGCACTGAGTCGCCGCCCAGCGCGAACAGGGTGTCGGTGACTCCCACCTCCTCGGCACCGAGCACGCTCTGCCAGATCAGGGCGAGTGCACCCTCGAGTCGAGTTCGAGGCGCGACACGAGCCCTGGCCCGCTCGGTATCACCTGCCGCCCGGCACAGTCGGACGATTGCCGCCGAATCGATCTTCCCGTTGACGGTCAGCGGCAGGGCCCGCAGTGCCACCATCCGGTCCGGCACCATGTGGGCAGGCAAACGGTCGGCAACCCTGGCGGTGATGCCCGCGACGGTCTCGTCGGAATCTGCGTCGGAATCGCCGAGCACCACCGCTGCCATCACCACCGCAGCGCCCGAGCGATCGACAACTGCCGCGGCGGCGGCTACGTCGGGATCGCCGACCAGGACCGACTCAATCTCTCCCAGCTCGATGCGAAACCCGTTGATCTTGATCTGATTGTCGACGCGGCCGACGAATTCCACCATCGAGTCCGTGCCGTAGCGAACCAGATCGCCGGTGCGGTACCAGCGATATCCCTCGACCTCGACGAAGCGTTCGCTCGTGCGCTCGGGGTCGTCCAGGTAACCGTCGGCCAATCCTGTTCCTGCCACCCACAGCTCGCCGGGCACCCAGTCCGGCACCGGATACCCACGCGCATCGACGACCCGCAACGCCATCGAACGCAGCGGCAGTCCGAACGGCACCGTACGCCAGTGCGGATCGACCTCGACGACCTCGCAGATGCTGTTGTGGATGGCCGTTTCGGTTGCGCCGCCGAGTCCGGCGAATCGGCATTCCGGAACGGCTGCCCTCAGTCGGCGGTAGAGATCGACACCGACCTTGTCGCCGCCGAGCATGACGACCTGCAGCGAGTCACCCAGATCCTCACCGGCGGAGAGGATCATGTCCAGCAGCGGCGGTACGCAGCTGATCACCGTGACTCGATGCCCACGAATCAGAGCGGCCCACCGCTGCGGATCCTTGCGCTCGTGCTCCTGGACGAGCACGGCGCTGCCCCCGGCGGCGAATACCGAGAACAGGTCGAACGTGCAGAGGTCGAAATCCAACTCGGACAGGCACAACGGGCGGTAGCGCTCGTCCAGCGCGAATCGGTCAACCAAGTCGCCGATCGTGTTCATCGCCGCACGATGCGACACGACCACACCCTTGGGCTCCCCCGTCGAACCGGAGGTGAAGATCATGTACGCGGGAGCGGTGTCGGGTCCGAGATGTGGGGCGGGCAGAGCGTCAGCGAGGACCGCGTCGGACACCGCGAGGCCGTCGCCACCCGATCCTCCGATCGTCACCGCGAACCCTGCTTTTCGCGCGATCAGAGCAGCGCGACTCGCCGGTTGGTCGACGCCGATCGGGACGTACACCCCGCCCGCGGCGAGCACACCGAGAACGGCGACCACTTGATCGGGCCCCTTCGGCAGCGTCACCCCTACGGTGTCGCCCACTGCCACATCTCGATCCTTCAGTGTCGCAGCCACTCTCAGCGCTCGGTCACACAGATCGCCGTACGTCATCGACTCGTTCTCGCCCCACTCGAGCGCCACCGCATCGGGATTCTGCAACGCGTGATCGAAGAAGGCGCGGTGCAGGGACTCGTTCCCGGCTGCCTGCGACGCGTCCGTTCGGGGCACATCGGCCGACGGAGTTCGTGAGACCAGCTGACGCGGCGGAACCAGCCGACCCACCGGTTCCGACCACACGGTGTCACCGTCGACGACGAGTCCGCGAACCAGCGCCTCGAAGGCGTCGAACATCGCCTCGGAAACCCCTGGCAGGAACTCGTTCTCGCGAATGTCCCAGTTGACCAGCACGCCGCCGTCGAGCTCGGTGATCTGGGCGTCCAGTACGACCTGCGGTCCCTGCGACATGATCCACACCGGGTCCCCGAAAATCTCCCGCGCGCGGGCGTCGAACAACTCGCCCAACCCGAGCGCACTGGTGAAGACCACGGGCGCGAGCACCGGTTCTCCCCGACGACGGCCGAGGTCACGGAGAACCTCGACTCCGGAGTAGTCGACGTGCGAGGCATCCTCGTGCAGTCGAGCCCTCAGTTGCCGGGACCGCTCGGCGAACGACAGGTTCTCGCTCAGATCGACGTCCAGCATGACCGAGGACGAGAAGTCGCCGACGAGGGCACCGACAGCGGGGTGCGTCGGGGCGCGGTCGAACATCGGAACGTTGAGCAGAAATCGCTGCTCACGTGACCAGGCCCCGACCACCTCGGCGAACGCCGATGCCACCGCTACCGCCGGGGTGACGCCATGTGCGCGAGCCCGCGACTGCAAGAGCGAATAGTTCTGCGCATCGAGGTGAAACGACCGCCTGGTCGCCGACGGAGATCCCGAATGATGTTCCAGCAGAGGCAGAGTGGGTGCACCGGGCAGAGCCTCGAGTCGATCGGTCCAGTATCGCTGTGCCTGCGCCCGCGCCTCGCGGCGATCCTGCGGGCGGTCGGCGAGGTAGCGCGCATAGCTGTAATCGACGGTGGGAAGCACCTGTCCGTCGTATACCTTGGCCAGATCTGCGACCAGGATTCTGAAGCTGACGGCGTCGCCCGCAATCATGTCCATGTCGAGATGCAGTCGCGTTCGACCGTCCGGGAGCAACGACAGATCGGCCGAGAACACCTCTCCTGCTTCGATGTCGAGCATCTGGTGCGTCAGGCGTTGACGAGTTCGTTCCAGCTCGTCCGTTGCGTCGTCCTCGCTCCGCAGATCGTGCACCGTCAACCCGCGCCACCCTGGCGTGAACTCGATCACCTGCTGTCCGTTGTCGGTGATCCGAGCCCGCAGCATGTCGTGCCTGCGGGCCACGGCTTCGAGTGCTACACGCAGTCGATCGGGATCGACTGCGCTGCCGTCGAACTCGGTGTAGAGGTGCGGCGAGACACCACCGAACCGCTGCTCAGCGCTGCGGCCGATCCAGTAGGCATGCTGCAGTACAGCGAGATCGAAGCTGTCCGTGTCGAGCGTGCGCGCGGCCGTTACCGCCTCGGGGACGGGTGCCCGGGGTGCCGGTTCGTCTGCGGCACCGACTAATTCGCACCACGCCGATATCGTCGGCTGCGCCGCGAGGTCGGCGAACGTCACCGCACTGCCCTGTTTGCGAAACCTACCGACCAACCGCATCAGCACGATCGATTCCAGCCCCAACTCGAACAGGTTCGCATCGACCGGCACAGCGTCGGGCTCGGAGCCGATCAGCTCTGCGACCGACGTTCGCAGTTCGTCGAGCCCTGTTCCCTGCTGATCCATTCGGTGCATCCCCTTCGATCGGCTGCTGTGCGTCGTACCGGTCGCGGCCAGGAGGTTTGCCACCCAGATGCATAAGGAAAGGCTACCCTCGCTTAGTCGACCCTCAGCAGGCTAACATCTGTCCGCCCGGAGGAGTGGTCGGACCTGCACCACCCGCCCAGGACATCGGACCGGCAGACCCACAACGGAAGTGACTCATGATTTCCCACCACAACCACAGGACGGGCCACTTCGGATCCCGACAGCACGCACTCGTCGGAGGCGTCGCGGTCCTGGTTCTTCTTGCTGCATCGGCGTGCAGCAGCAACGACACGGACCTGGAAGACCACGGCACCCAGGTCGTCGACCTGAACGCCAACCCGGCCGCGTGCAGCGAGAACGACCGCGTCGACACAGTCGATCGAGAAGAAGGACCGTTCACCTACACCGACGGCCGCGGTCGGACCATCTCGCTCGAGTCGCAACCGACCAGAATCATCGCCGACGAGGAATCCGCCGCAGCGCTGATGTCGTACGGAATCAAACCCGTCGCCATCTGGTCGACGACGCCGATGAGCACCAGCCCCATTCTGAGCTGCTCCGACCTGTCCGGCATCGAATCGGTCGGCGAGAGCTGGGGGACATTCGATTTCGAGAAGGCTGCGAGCCTCGACCCGGATCTGGTCGTCGGTGAGTTCAACCCTCGATTCGGGCAATTCGGCAAGCTGACCACCACGGCCGATTCGTCCGAGGCCGACACCATCGATCAGCTCGCTCCCACCCTGGGAGTCACCTTGGACACGACATCGACGGCAAAGACCATCGAGAACTACGCGGGGCTCGCGTCCTCACTCGGAGTCGACCTCGACACCCCACAACTGGCAGACATCAAGGCCGAATACGACGCTGCCGTCGCGAATTTCGAGAAGGTTGCTTCCGAACGCCAGGACCTCACCGGCGTCGGAGTCTGGCCACTCGACGTCGCGTACGTACTCGATCCGTCTGCGGACCCAGACTTCGGCGACTACCAACGCTGGGGACTGAAGATGTACACCCCCGACGGTACCGACGACGGGTACTGGAAGAAGGTGTCGTGGGAGAACGTATCGACCGTCGACGCCGACGTGGCGTTCGTCTACCACGACGTCGCCAACGCTGCCGACGTGAAGCTTGCGGACATTCCCGGCCGCTACCCCGGCTTCGACGCCATCTCGGCCGTCGACAACCAGCAGATGGTGCTGTGGGACTACGGCGCCAACAAGAGCTACAGCCGGTACACCAAGACCATCGACATCTACGCCGACGCACTGTCCAAGGCGCAGAAGGTCACGGCCGAGTGAGAGCCGCGGCGATCTCGGCGGCCTGCCTGTCCAGTTCGGATCGCTGCGGCGACGACGGCCGAGCCCGCAGCCCGAAGCCGTCGCCGATCATCCGGGGGATGACGTGCAGGTGCACGTGGAAGATTTCCTGACCGGCCACCGTGCCGTCGGCGAGAAAGAAGTTGACGCCGGCGACACGCGGGTTGCTCGCTCGCACAGCGGCGGCCACCTTCTGCCCCACCACGAACAGGTGCGCCCCGATCTCGGGTGGCAACTCCGCCAATGTCCGGAACTGCTGCCGGGGCACCACCAACACATGTCCGCTGGTGAGCGGGCGAATGTCCATGAACGCAACCGCTGTCTCGTCCTCGTGGACGCGCGACGCCTCGGCCGTCCCGGCAATGATCTCGGCGAAAATCGTGTAAGGGTTCACAGTCACCGACTCTAGGGCTTTCGCTCCCTCTCGATTTCTTCCATCGGGAAAGGCGTTTCTTTGCTATCGCTGACGAGGCGTCGATGGAAGGCATTCAGCAGGGCTGTCGGACGAACGTGGCGATCGATCAGTGCGGCGAGGTCCGACGTGACGCCATCGGGACGTGCACGTCCGATCCAAGTGTCCGGAAATTCGGCGCGTTCGGTCCCGGTGAACTTCTCGGCGATCACGCACCGAAGCAAATGCCCGGCGCAGTAGACACTGTCGTACGACAGGTGGCGGGCGAGAAACGTGGACTCGCGCATCGACAAGTCGAAGCTCGAGCTCAGGGCGAGTCCGAAATCCGCGAAGTAGAGCTGCTGCCCGTCGGTCAGAATGTTGGCGAAGTGAGCATCGAAGTGGACGAGACCATGCGCACTCATGAAAGCAGTTCCGCGAGCGAGTGCGTCCTCCATCCAGAAATACATCGAATCGTCGTCGGTGTCGGAATTGTTGTGTTGCAGGGCAATCCATTCGGCGAGGGTATGTGGCACGTACTCCAGGAACAGCACCACACTGTGCGTGCACTCGCCGATCGCCTTCAAACGACTCCGCACTGCAGGCGAACGCTCCCAGTAGGTCACCGCGCGTTCCACGCCTCCGAATTCGTCGACGAATCCTTCGGGTATCGAGTCCGGGAGAATACGCCAGTGATGCATCAACGGAAATCCTGAAAAGGTCCTGCCGAGGACCCACTCGGTCGTCATGGTGTGAGCGGCGAGTTCTCGCCACGCACCGAAACCGGACGACCCCAACCCGTACTGATAGAACGTCGGGAGTCCGAAAACGTTCGCGGTCGAGAACATGTTCTGCGGCAGCATCTCGATGTCGGTCAGGGGGATTCGTTTGACGAAGACCCGGTCACCATCGAGGTCCATCGCCATCGAGCGACCGCCGATTCCTGCACCGAGCGGAGCGGCCGTCGCTACTGCCCGCGCGAGTTCTCGGTCGCTCATCGACGACAGAAGTGCACTCGCAGCCATGTGGCGGGCGCAGCGCGCGACATGGTGTGCATCCATCGCCGGCTCCTCACTGCCTCCATCAGGCGCTGTCGACCCTACGTGGACGAGATGGCTGAGGCTGCAGGCGTTCGGTAACCCGACTACTGTTTGCCGATGAGCATCGGCGGGGTTCTCTTCGACATCGACGGCGTCCTGGTCACGTCGTGGCAGGCGGTGCCAGGGGCAGCGGACACTCTGAAGTACCTGGACAGCAAGGACATTGCGCGCGCGTTTCTGACCAATACGACGTCGAAGACGCGTGAGCAGATCGCTACGGCACTGCGCGAGGTGGGGCTGGACGTGCACTCGGACGAAATCGTCACGGCCGCGTCACTCACTGCGGACCATCTCCGGGAGAACTATCCCGACGCGCGGGTGGTGCTGATCAACAACGGCGAGATCGCAGGCGACATGCCGGGAATCGAGTTCGTCGACGAGACGTCCGATGATCCCGATGTCGTGGTCGTCGGCGGCGCAGGCCCGGAGTTCACGCACGAGCGGCTCAGCCGCGTCTACGACTGGCTGTGCCGAGGCATACCCGTCGTTGCGATGCATCGATCGCTGATGTGGAGCACCGGTGCCGGGCTGCGCATCGACACGGGCATGTACCTCGGCGGTATGGAGCAGGCGTCGGGGCACACCGCGAAGGCCATCGGAAAACCTGCACCGCTGGGATTCCGGACGGCGTCCGAGCGAATGGGCGTCGACCCGGACGACGTCGTCATGGTCGGGGACGATCTGGACAACGACGTACTCGCCGCCCAGGTCGTCGGGATGACGGGAGTGCTCGTGCGCACCGGAAAGTTCCGTCAGGACATGCTCGATCGACGCATCACGGACGAGTTCGCGATGGAACCCGACCACGTGATCGACTCTGTCGCCGACCTGCCCGACGTCCTCTCCTGACTACAGAATCGGCGACGGCGTGTACGACGCCCCGGCCGGGAATTTCGCGATCAGCCGCTCCACTGCCGAGACGACGGCAGCGACCTGGGCGTCGGCCGCCCCGATGAAGGCCGTCTTGTCGGCCAGCGCCGCATCGAGGGCAGCGCGATCGAGGGGCAGGCGATCGTCGGCGGCCAGACGGTCGAGCAGGTCCGGTTCCAGTCCCTGCTCACGCATGGCCAGCGCCACCGCGACGGCGTGTTCTTTGATCGCCTCGTGTGCGGTTTCGCGTCCGACGCCCGCGCGCACGGCAGCCATCAGCACCTTGGTCGTCGCGAGGAACGGCAGGTAGCGGTCGAGTTCCTTGGCGATGACGGCCGGGTACGCGCCGAATTCGTCGAGCACCGTCAGGAATGTCTCGATGAGTCCGTCGATGGCGAAGAAGGCGTCGGGCAGCGCCACGCGGCGCACGACGGAACAGAAGACGTCGCCCTCGTTCCACTGCGCTCCGGCGAGCTCAGCGGCCATCGAGCCGTAGCCGCGCAGCACCACCTGCAGGCCGTTGACGCGTTCGCACGAGCGAGTGTTCATCTTGTGCGGCATCGCCGACGAGCCGACCTGTCCCGCCTGGAAGCCCTCGGTGACGAGTTCGTGGCCCGCCATCAGGCGAACGGTGTGGGCGAACGAGGACGGTCCGGCACCGATCTGAACCAGCGCGGAGACGACCTCGTGGTCGAGCGAACGGGGGTAGACCTGGCCGACACTGGTGAGCGTGTGCCGGAAACCGAGGTGGTCGGCGACGATGCGTTCGAGCGCAACGAGCTTGGCGGAGTCGCCGCCGAAGAGATCGAGCATGTCCTGCGAGGTGCCCATCGGCCCCTTGATTCCGCGGAGCGGATAACGAGCGATCAGCTCCTGCACCCGGGCCAGAGCCAGCAGCAGCTCGTCCGCCGCGGACGCGAAACGCTTGCCCAGCGTCGTGGCCTGAGCTGCGACGTTGTGGCTGCGGCCGGCCATCACCAGGGAGGAGTATTCGGCAGCGCGCTCGGCCAACCGTTTCGCGACGGCGACACCGTGCGCGTGCACGTGTTCGAGTGAACGCAGAATCTGCAGTTGCTCGACGTTCTCGGTGAGGTCGCGGCTGGTGAGCCCCTTGTGGATGTGCTCGTGGCCGGCGAGGGCGTTGAACTCCTCGATGCGTGCCTTCACGTCGTGCCGGGTGACGCGCTCACGCTCGGCGATGGACGCGAGATCGACCTGGTCCACGACGGCTTCGTAGTCGGCAATCGCAGCGTTGGGTACGTCGACTCCCAGGGAGGACTGCGCGCGCAGCACAGCGATCCACAGTTGGCGTTCCAGGGCGATCTTGTGCTCCGGAGACCACAGCTCCACCAGTTCGGGACTCGCGTAACGGGTGGCCAGGACATTCGGGATGCTCACGAGCACCCAGCTTACGTGGCGCAGTTGTCGGCCTCGGAAGACGACTGCACTCTTTCGGAAAGGACTGCACCACCGACCGCCCGCGTTCGTGCACGCGTCTCGTTCGCCCGTCGACGCCGCGTGGAATAACCGCAGCGCATTCCGCTGTTGGAGGCGTCGTGAGCCGAACAGTGAAGGTCGACATCTGGTCCGATATCGCATGCCCGTGGTGCTTCGTCGGTAAGCGCCGTTTCGAGGCAGGCGCCGCGGAATTCACCGCCGGGGGTGGGACACTCGAGGTGGAGTTCCACTCGTTCGAGCTGGCACCCGACACACCGGTCGACTTCGACGGCAGCGAGGTCGATTTTCTCGTCTCCCACAAAGGCATGCCGGCCGCCCAGGTCACGCAGATGTTGGGGCAGATGACCGAGCTGGCCGCAGGCGAGGGGCTCGCGTACGACTTCGACGCCCTGCAGCACACCAACACAGTCAAGGCGCACGAGCTGCTGCATTTCGCCAAGTCGAAGGGCAAGCAGGTCGAGATGAAGGAGCGCCTGCTGGCGGCCTATTTCGAGGAGGGGCGCCATGTCGGCCGCACCGATGACCTCGCCGACCTGGCCGCGGAGGTCGGCCTCGACCGTGACGAGGTGGTCGAGGCGCTGAAGTCCGAGGAATTCCTGCCGGCGGTGCGCGCGGACAAGGAGCAGGCCATCGCCTACGGAATCAACGGTGTGCCGTTCTTCGTGATCGACGGACGGTTCGGTGTGTCCGGCGCTCAGGACCCGTCGGTGTTCGCCGACGTCCTGCAGAAGGCCGCTGCCGGCTCATGAGCGGTCCTCTGGAGATCGTCGGCGACGACCACGGCCTCGTCTGCACGGACGGCGTGTGCGAGGTGCCACCGATCCACGACGCAGACTCCGGCGAGACCGACCGGGCCGAGTCGGGGCCGAACATCTCGGCTAGGTAGCAGTCAGTCCGCCGGCACCTGTTCCGCCGGTGCGACGATGTCGATGACGGCCAGCAACATGCTTCGGGCCATGTGGCGGGGGTCGGGGTCCACTTCGCTGAGCGCGCCCACCACGGCTCCGTCCACCACCGCCACGAGTCGTCGAAGCTGCTCTTCCTGCACGGTTCGACCCGACCGGCGCAGGACGTCGGTGAGCAGGTCGTCGATCTGGGCGCGTAGGCGCAGCTGAACCTCCCGTAGCTCGGGATGGCGTGCCGAGGCGATGAAGCGTTCGTATCTCGCGATCAGCTGCTCGTGTCCGTCCTGGGGTCCGATCAGCAGGTCGACGATGAGGTCGACCGTCGACTCCATTTCGTTCGAGCACTTGCCCTCGTCCTCGATGCGGCCGCGCATCACATCGATCTCACGGGTGCCCACGACGTCGACCGCCGCGGCCACCAGGTCTCCGAGGGACTCGAAATAGTAGGTGGTCGACGCAAGAGGGAGCCCGGCTCGTGCGGCCACGGAACGGTGCCGCACCGCGTCGAATCCGCCTTCGACGAGAAGGTCCGCAGCGGCCGACGCCAGTGCCTGCCGGCGGCGCACCCCCTTCGGAGTCGCACCCGACACCTTGTGCTGCGACTCGGTCGGACCTGCGGACATTCAAGTCATCGTGCCAGCTCGAGGCCGTTCGTCGGACTGCTTTCGCGCTATGGAATTGTCAGTATTCGTGGCACATCGAACGATCGACCTCCGCTCCGACACCATCACCCGACCCGATTCGGTCATGCGAAAAGCCATGGCCGACGCCGAAGTGGGCGACGACGTCCTCGATCACGATCCGACGATGGCGGCACTGGAAGAAGCCGTTGCAGGTCTGCTCGGATTCGAGGCGGCACTGTGGGTGCCGTCGGGGTCGATGGGCAACATCATCGCGCTGATGCTGCATCTGCAGCGCGGCGATCGATTCCTGGCACCCGAGCACGCCCATGTGCTGGGGTCCGAGCTCGGTACCGCCGCATGGTTGGCGGGCGGAATGCCCGACGCCCTACCCCACGACGGTGGGCCCGGCCGTCCCCTCGCGTCGACGGTGCGCGCGAAAGCCGGCGGCGACGGACCGTACTTCGCGCTGCGGACCACGCTGCTGTCGCTCGAGAACACCCACAATTTCGCAGGCGGTACCGTGTTCGGAGCGGACGAGTGGTCGGATCTCGTTGCCGCCGGCCGTGATTGCGGACTGAAGGTGCACCTGGACGGGGCGCGACTGTGGAATGCCGCTGTGGCTCTGGATGTTCCGATCGCCTCGCTCGCTGCCGGTGCGGACACGGTGCAGGTGTGCCTGAGCAAGGGCCTCGGCGCGCCGGTCGGTTCGATGTTGGTCTCGGATTCCGCGAGGATTCACGAGGCTCGGCGTGTACGAAAGATGTTGGGCGGCGGCGTCCGTCAGGGTGGCGTCCTGGCTGCGGCCGGGCTCGTGGCGTTGGATCGGATCGGTGATCTGGCCGTCGATCACGCCAACGCATCGACCCTCGCGTCCGGTTTGCGCGAGCGTGGTTGGGAGGTGACCGAGCCGGAGACGAACATCGTGCTCGCAACGGTTCCCGACCCGGCATCGACGGTCACCGAGTTGGCCGAGTCGGGTATCGCCGCGGTGACCGTCGCGGGCAAGGTGCGTTTCGTGACCCACCGCGACGTCGATGCCGCCGATATCGCCGAGGCGCTGGAGCGGCTGCGCAGCATGTGAGCGCCGTGCCTTCCTGTCGTTCCGCAGGCTCCACTCCTGCCTCGTAGTCTGCTACGAGGAAACACTCAATTGCGACGAAGGCGCTCCAACGCCTCCTCGACGTCGGCCGTGGTGCCTGCGAACGAGAATCGCACGGTGTGGTTCCCGCGTACGGTGTCGAAATCGATGCCCGGTGCCAATGCGACCCCGGTCTCGGACAGCACTCGCGCACACCAACTTCGTGATTCGTCGGTCAGGTGCGCGATGTCGGCGTACACGTAGAAGGCACCATCGGCCGGTGCGAGGTCGGTGATCCCCATGGCCGGCAAACCGTCGAGCAGAATGCGACGGTTGACGGCGTAGCGCTCGACATGTGAATCCAGCTCGATGCGGGACTCCTCGGTGAACGCCGCGATGGCGGCAACCTGGGAGATCGCCGGTGGGCAGACCGTCATGTTCGACGCCAATCGTTCGACGGCTCTGCGCAATCGCGTCGGCAGCAGCATCCAGCCCAGACGCCACCCGGTCATCGAGAAGTACTTCGACACCGATCCGATGGCGACGGATTCCTTGGAGGTCTCCCAGGCGCTGGACGTCCGCGCGTCCCCGTAGGCGATGCCGTGGTAGATCTCGTCCGAGATCAACAGAGTTCCGTGCTCGTCGCACCAGCGCGCGATCGCGGCGAGCTCGTCGGGGTCGATGATCGTGCCGGTGGGGTTGGCCGGGCTCGCGATGATGAGCCCGGCGGGCGGCTCGGGCAGTTCCTCGAGCATGGCGACGGTCGGTTGGAACCGGGTCTCTTCGACGCAATCCAGTTCGACGACGCGACAGCCCAACGCCGCCAACGTGTTTCGATACGCCGGATAACCCGGCCTGGCCATGACGACCGTGTCCCCCGCGTCGAACGCAGCGAGGAACAGCAACGTGAATGCGCCCGACGACCCGGTCGTGATCACCACGTCGTCGGCGTCGACGGAGATACCGTACCGCGCGCTGTGGTACTCGGCAATCGCGCGACGCAGCGGCAGAATGCCCAGCGTCTCGGTGTACCCGAGCAGCTGCGCGTCCAGGGCCTCGCGGGTGGCGCGCAGTACCGGCTCGGGCGCTCGCGTCGAGGGCTGACCTGCAGCAAGAGAGAGCACGTCGCCGTGAGTGCGCGCCCGCTCGGCCGCCGCGGCGAACACATCCATCACGTGGAACGGCTCGACCATCGATCGCTGGGATTCACTGTGCATTGTTTCGACCCTACTGATCCCGGGACGCTCGGTACCTCACGCCTTCGCAAACGCGCGCGCATGTGCCATGTGCGCGCAAAATCGCGTCGTTTCGGAGGCGATTTCGCTCGCATCCGACAAATGCGCGCGCGTTTGCCCCCGACGACCGGCTTCGACGAACCCGGCCGACGCGGCGCACCTACAGCGAGATGCGACCCTCCACCGCAGCCAGGCCGATGTCGGTGCGGAAGTGACTGCCCGGCAATCGGATTCCCGCGATACGGGAGTATGCGTCGTCGCGGGCGGCGGTGAGGTCGAATCCGGTGCCGACCACGCTCAGCACGCGTCCGCCCGCGGAGACGACTGCGCCGTCCTTCACCGCGGTGCCTGCGTGCAGCACGCCTTCCCCGTCGGAGCCGAGGATCTCGTCACCGGTGCGCGGTCGACCGGGGTAGTTCTCGGCGGCGATGACGACGGTGACGGCCGCACCGTCCTTCCAGCGCAACGGCGGCAGTGAGGCAAGCGTGCCGGTCGCCGTCGCGTTCAGCACCTCACCGAGAGGGGAATCGAGCAGCGCCAGCACCGCCTGGGTCTCGGGATCACCGAAGCGGCAGTTGAATTCGACGACCGCCGGGCCGTCGGCACCCATCGCCAGACCGGCGTACAGCAGACCGGAGAACGGCACGCCACGCTGCACCATCTCGGCGGCAACGGGTTTCACGACGTCACGGACGATCTCCTCGACTGCGCCCTCGGGCAACCACGGCAGCGGGGTGTATGCGCCCATGCCGCCGGTGTTGGGCCCGGTGTCGCCGTCGCCGACGCGTTTGTGGTCCTGCGCGGGCAGCAGAGGCACCACGGTCTCGCCGTCGACGAGGCAGAACAGGGACACCTCGGGTCCGTCGAGGAACGATTCGAGCAACACCGGGTGGCCGTTCTCGAGCAGTTCGGCAGCGTGATCGCGCGCGACGAGGCGGTCGGTGGTGACGACAACTCCCTTGCCTGCAGCCAGGCCGTCGTCCTTGACCACCCAGTTGGGGCCGAAGCGGTCGAGGGCTGCGTCGAGCAGGGCGGGTGAGTCGACGATTTCGCTGTGCGCGGTGCGGACACCTGCTGCTGCCATCACGTCCTTGGCGAAGGCCTTGGATCCCTCGATGCGAGCGGCGTCGGCGGACGGTCCGAATGCGGCGATGCCTGCCTCGCGGAGTGCGTCGGCCACACCGAGGACCAGGGGCACCTCCGGTCCGATGACGACCAGGTCGGCGTCGAGTTTCTTCGCCAGCGCGGTCACCGCCTCACCGGAAGCGACGTCGACCACGTGCTGCTCGGCGAGCTTCGCGGTGCCTGCGTTGCCGGGAGCCACGAACAGCTTCTCGACCGACGGATCGGCCTTCAACGCAAGTAGAAGGGCGTGCTCACGAGCACCGGAACCAATGACTAGTACGCGCACAGTGCATCAGACTATCTGCTCGACGCGAAAGCGCCCCGCACCTGTCATGGTGCGGGGCTCTTTCGTGGTGGTTCGGTGTCACTGCGTGAGGTCGTAGAACGTCACGTTGTCGACCGTGGTCGCGGTGAAGTTCTCGGTGACCCAGGCGGAGATCTCCGCCGAGGTACCCGACTCCATTCCCGGCATCCCTCCGCCGCCGATGAAGTAGTGGATCTGTCCCTCGGCGACGTACTGCTGGAACTCGGCGAGAGTCGGGGACGGGTCGGTGCCGTTGAACCCGCCGACGGGCATGACGGGCTCCTCGGTGGCCAATTGATAGCCGGCCGCCGTGTTGGCTCCGATGGCCGCTGCCACCCAGGTGTAGGAGTCGGCGTCCTGCTCGAGCATCTCGGTGATCGCGGTGGTCGGCTTGCTGCCCTCGAGAAGACCGCCCATTGCGCCGCCCATGCCGCCCATCTCGGCACCACCCGGCATCTGGCCGGGAGCACCGGCCTGTCCCGGGAATCCCGCCGGTGGCTGCATCCCGGCCGGTAGCTGGACGCCTGCCGGCAACTGCATTCCGCCCGGCATACCGCCCTGACCGCGACGGCCCTCGCCCATACCGCCGAACCCGCGCATACCGGTGTTCGGGCCGGCCGAGACGATGGCGCCGGTGTGCGAAGTACCGATCGTGTCGACCGCGTAGGCCGTCGGCCCGGCGAGTCCGGCGAACATCACCGCCAGGATCGACGCCGCCGCCAGCCTGCCCCGGGTCAGCGCGGGTACGAGCAGCGTCACGACGGCAACAACTCCGACGACGAGAATCGCCCACTTCAACCACGGCACGAAACTCTCACTGCGGCGCAACAACACCCACGCCATCGCCACGGTGGACGCCACGGCGGCGGCCATCGCGATGCGTACCCAGTACGTATCGCGTCGACGCCACAGCACCACGCTGCCGATGCCGATCAGTGCGGCGACGGCAGGTGCGAGAGCAACGGTGTAGTACGCGTGGAAGATTCCGGCCATGAAACTGAACGTCAGCCCCGTCACGAGCAACCACGATCCCCACACGATCAGCGACGCACGCTGCCCGTCGGTTCGAGGTGCCCTGCCGCGCAACACGAGTCCGACCACGAACAGGATCAACGCGGCCGGGAGAAGCCAGGCGATCTGGCCGCCCTGCGAGGCGTCGAACATGCGGAGGATGCCGGTCTCTCCCCAGATACCACCGGGCATGCCCCCGGGCATTCCCCCGGCCATGTCGGCACCCATACCCCCGCCCATACCGCCGCGGCCGGGGGTGACACTTCCGGTTTCGTCACCGCTGAGCCGACCGAATCCGTTGTAGCCGAGCGTGAGTTCGAGGATCGAATTGTTCTGCGAACCGCCGACCCACGGCCGCGACGACGCCGGCCAGAATTCCACGATCAGAATCCACCATCCGGCCGAGACGATCATCGCGCCGAGTGCACCGAACAACTGCATCAGCCGGGTGAGAAACTTCGGCGGTCCGGCGATCAGGTAGGTCAACGCCAGCGGCGGTACGACGAGCATCACCTGGAGCTGCTTGGTGAGGAAGCCGAATCCGACGAACATGCCGGTGATCAACAGCCACTTGGTCTTTCCGGTCTCGACGCCGCGCAGCAGTGCCCACACCGATGCGATCATCAGCAGCACGAGCAGCGCGTCGGGATTGTTGAACCGGAACATCAGTGCGGCGACCGGAGTCACGGCCAGCACCAGGCCTGCGAGCAGACCGGCCGCGCCACCGAAGCGACGCTTGACGGTGGCGCGCAGCAGGGCCACCGAGGCGACTCCGAGGAGCGCCTGCGGCACCAGCATCGCCCAGGTGTTGAGGCCGAAGATGCGCACCGACAACGACATCAGCCACAGCGACATCGGGGGCTTGTCGACGGTGATCGAGTTGGCGGCGTCGGAGGATCCGAAGAAGAATGCCTTCCACGACACCGAACCCGCCTGCACCGCAGCGGAATAGAAGGAGTTGGCCCAACCCGAGGCACCGAGTCCCCAGATGTAGGCGACGCCGGTGCCGACCAGCAACGCGACCAGACCGATCCACTCCCATCGCGGGGAGGTGACGGGCGCGGCCGAGGCGTCCGCGGCGGGGCGTTCGATCGTCGTCGTCACAGATTCTTCTCCGAACCGGCGGACTGCGAATCGGACGACGTGGAGCTACGGAAGACCCACCGCAGTGCGACGAATCGGCACACCGTGGCAACGAGATTGGCGACGATGAGGACGGCGAGTTCGACGTGCCGGGACACATCGGGCACCCAGGCATGCAGTACCGCGAGCGATCCGCTGGTGACGAGCAGAGCGAAACCGAAGATCGCCAGTCCCTGCAGCTGATGCTTGCCTGCGCCGTCCGATCCGCGGACGCCGAAGGTGAAGGCGCGATTGGCCGCAGTGTTGAGTACCGCGGTGATCAGTAGTCCGAAGAAGTTCGCGGCCTGCGCGCCGATCAACGAGTGCAGCACCAGGTACAGCAGCGCGTACGCGACGGTGCTGGCGATACCGATGATGCCGAATCGCACCATCTGGCTGATCATTCCGTGCGGCACTCCGGGCACGAGCGGCTCCCGTCCCAGGCTTCGACGCAGTTCGGCGACCGGCAGTACGCCGGTGGCCAGGGCGCGGCCGACGCGCCAGCATCCCTGCAGGTCCTTGACGGCGGTGTCGACGATGTTGACGCTGCTGTTCGGGTCGTCGACCCAGTCGACGGGCACCTCGTGGATACGCAGGCCGACTTTCTCTGCGATGACGAGCAATTCGGTGTCGAAGAACCATCCGGTGTCCTCGACGAGCGGCAACAGCTGTCGGGCGACGTCGGTGCGCATGGCCTTGAAACCGCACTGCGCATCCGAGAAGCGTGCGCGCAGCGATGTGCGCAGAATGAGATTGTAACTGCGCGAGATGAATTCGCGTTTCGCACCGCGGACCACCCGGGACGATCGGTTGAGTCGTGATCCGATGGCGAGGTCCGAGTGACCGGACATCAACGGCGCGATCAGCGGCATCAGAGCGTTGAGGTCGGTCGACAGATCGACGTCCATGTAGGCCACGACATCGGCGTCCGATGCGAGCCAGACGGCTTTGAGTGCCCGTCCGCGGCCCTTCTCGTCCAGGTGATGAACCCGAACTCCCTCGATCTCGTCGGCCAGCCGGTGTGCCACCGCGAGGGTGCCGTCGGTACTGGCGTTGTCGGCGATCGTGATGCGCGACCGGAACGGGATCCGGTCTTCCAGATGCTCGTGTAGACGACGAATGCACTGTTCGAGATCCGCCTCTTCGTTGTATACCGGGATGACCACCTCGAGAGTGGCCGTGGCGTTCGAGCCGGGCCGCTGGCCTGCTCGTGCGAGGGAATTCGTTGTCATGTGGACCAGAATCGGGCCCCGAGCTGGACCCACCCTGCGATGAACCTGGCAATCACCTGGGAGACGCGACCGGTGGAACGGCCCCGGTCGAATCGGGTAGGGCATCCTGTTCCCATGGCTTCCATTTTCAGCAAGATCATCGCCGGCGAAATCCCGGGACGTTTCGTCTGGCAGGACGACGACGTGGTGGCGTTTCTGACGATCGCACCGGTCACTCAGGGCCACACACTGGTGGTTCCGCGCGAGGAGATCGACCAGTGGCAGGACGTCGACGGTGCCACGTTCGCGAAGATCACTGCCGTTGCCCAGATCATCGGCCAGGCGGTCAGGACCGCGTTCGACGCTCCCCGCGCCGGACTGCTGATCGCCGGGCTCGAAGTGCCGCACCTGCATCTGCACGTGTTTCCGGCATACGACATGGGCAACTTCGACATCTCCGGTGCCGACCCGAATCCGTCGGCGGAGTCGCAGGACGAGGCAGCGACCAAGCTGCGCGCGGCGTTGCGTGAACTCGGGCACGCGGCTCACGTCCCGGACTGACGCACCTCGCTCACCGCAGAGGCGTGAGCAAGCGTCGACGCGTCCGCAGGTGCATGGACACCTCGTCGGATCG
Source organism: Rhodococcus sp. 15-725-2-2b (assembly GCF_002259075.1). NCBI lineage: Bacteria > Bacillati > Actinomycetota > Actinomycetes > Mycobacteriales > Nocardiaceae > Rhodococcus > Rhodococcus sp. 15-725-2-2b. The sequence continues at coordinate 565,988 of NZ_NPFL01000004.1, forward strand.
GGTGTCGGGGTCGTAGCCCGGGCCGATATCGGTGTCGATGTCGTGCGGACCGGGCGCGAGTCCGCATTCGGGGCAGATCCCCAACGGTCCGAGGTCGGTTCCGCAGGTCGCGTGCAGGAACCGTCGACGCTTCCCTGCGGGTTTCGCCGTCTGTTCCTCACCCCAGTAGCTCAGGGCGAACACGGCGGGCCACAGTCGTTCGAGGGCGACGGTCGGGACGTAGTCGTCGCGTCCGCCCTCGACGGCGCGGGCTCGTCGTTCGAGCAGCCCGGCCTCGACCAGTGCGCCGAGTCGTTGCGCGAGGACCGCCTTGGAGATGTCGAGGTGGACCTGGAAATCACCGAAGCGTCGGACCCCGAAGAAGCAATCGCGCACGATGAGCATCGTCCATCGCTCGCCGACGAGTTCGAGGGCACGGGCCAGCGAGCAGTCCTGGCGGGCGTAGTCGATTCCGAGTGCCATGACGCGATAGTACAGTCTGTTGACCGAACCAAGTTGGGCGTTTACAGTTCGATCACCAGACCAAAAGGACGACGATGACCGACGCTGCACCCTCGCCCGTCAGCACCGACAACAGCACCCGCGCGCTCACCATCGCAGCGCTGGGCACCCTGCTGACTCTGATGGCGTTCACCGCACCACTCGCCACGATCAACAGCACCGCCGCGGACCTGATGTCCGACGCAGCAGGACGCACCTGGATTCTCAGCTCGATGAGCATCGGCCTCGCTGCCGCCCTGCTCACCACCGGTACCGTCGCCGACGACTTCGGCCGTCGACGCACCTTCGCACTCGGTGCGGCGGTGCTGGCCGTCGGTGCGATCGTCTGCGCCGTCTCTCCCGACACTCTGATCTTCGTCCTCGCCCGCATCCTGCAGGGTCTCGGCGGCGCGGCCGTCATCGCGTCGAGCCTGGGGATCATCGCGCACACTCACCCGGCCGGTCCGGTGCGTGCGAAGGCGAGCGGGGTGTGGGGCGCGAGCGTGGGTGCAGGCATCGCTCTCGGCCCGCTGCTCGCCGCCGTACTCGATCGCTGGGCGAGTTGGCGTGAGGCCTACGTGGTTCTCGCGGTCGCCACGGTCGCATTGGCCGTCGCCGCGCATGTGCTCGTCGAAGAATCCAGGTCCGACGCCCCGCGTGGCCTCGATCCGGTCGGTGCGCTGCTGTTGGCCACGGGCGTCGCCGCGTTGCTGGCCGCTCTCGTCGAGGGCAGGCAGGGCTGGATCGCCGTCACTCCGATCGTGCTCTTCGTCCTCGCGGCCCTGCTACTGTCCGCGTTCGTGGTCCTCGAATTGCGCGGTGCCACTGCGATGCTCGATCTGACACTCTTCCGGCACCCACCGTTTCTGGCCGCCACGGTCGCCGCGCTGGCCACCGGCGGCGGCATCATCGCCCTGATGTCGTACATGCCGGGATTTCTCGGAACCGTTCTGGGAATCGATGCGCTCGGTGCCGCCCTGCTGCTGTTCGGGTGGTCGGCCACGTCCGTGGTCACCGCCTTGCTCGCCCGCAGGCTGCCCGCATCGATGAGCGGTCGGACGCAACTCGCCGTCGGTCTGGTCGGCGTCGCGATCGGCATGGTGATGCTCACGGGGTTGTCCGAGAACGCATCCTGGCCGCGACTGCTGCCGGGACTGCTCGTGGCAGGAGTCGCCAGCGGGGTACTCAACGCCGCTCTCGGACGCGAGGCCGTGGCCAGCGTGCCCACCGGCCGCGGCGGCATGGGCAGCGGTGCCAACAACACCGCGCGCTACGTCGGCTCCGCCATCGGAGTCACCGTCGTTGCGGTGGTGGCTGTCCCATCGGGCGAGCATTCCGCGGCGGCGCTGACGACGGGCTGGAACACGGCAGCCTTGGTGACTGCTGCGATATCGGTGCTCGGGGCCGTGGTCGTGGCGGTCTCACGCTCCCGGCGGTAGCGAGTACTCCTGCTCCGGCCTGCCGGTCGACCCATAGCGCAGCTGCATGCGCAGTCGACCCTTGGACACGAGGGTGGCCAGGTAACGCTGCGCGGTCGCACGTGAAATGCCGATGGCCGCAGCAACTTCACCCGCGGACATCGGATCGGCGGTCGCGCGCACGGCGTCGAGCACCAGATCACGGGTGACGGACTGCGAGGACGGCAGCGGTGCCGCCGCGCGCGGACGCAACGCGTCGAGTCCGCTGTCGATGTCGGCCTGGCTCAGCTCGTCCGAACGGTCGAGAGCGCCGCGGTACGTCCGGTATCCGGTGAGGCGATCGACCAACGCCGAGCGCGGAAACGGTTTGATCAGATACGTCCAGGCACCCGCGGCCAACGCCGATCGAACGGTCTGCTGATCCGCCGCGGCGGAGAGCACCACGGCGTCGCACTCGAGTTCGCGTACCAGGTCGATTCCCGATCCGTCGGGCAGATAGACGTCGACCAGCGCCAGATCGAACGCCTGCGTCGACGCCAACTCCCGCGCCTGGGCGATGCTCGTCGCCACCGCGGCCACCTCGTAGTCGGCCAGCGAATTCACCAGTGCCGCATGTAGATCCGCGACCCGGAAGTCGTCGTCCACCACCAGTACTCTCATTGCGACACCTCGTCGGTCAGTAGTGCGTCCGGGATCGACGCGATGAACACTGCGCCTCCTCGTTCGTTCTCGTCGGTGATCTGCCCACCGACATCGGCCAGCGTCACGTCGCCGCCGCGGGTACGTGCGATCTGCCGACTCAGCGCCAATCCCACCCCTCGGCCGCCCGGAGAGTCCGCCGTCGACTTGGTCGAGACTCCCTCCACGAACACCTGATCGACTTCCAGATCCACACCGTCGCCGGAATCGACGACCACGATGTGCAGGGTCGAACCGTCCTGCACCAGTTCCACTTCCACCTCGGCGGGCCTGCGGACTCCCAGCCTGGCAGCATCGATCGCATTGTCGACGAGGTTGCCCAGCACAGTCGTCACGTCGACGGGAACGGCGACCTCTCCCCCGACCCAGGTGTTCTCGCCCAACACCATTCGCACCCCGCTCTCACGCGCGTGCGCGGCTTTCGCGGTCAGGAACGACCGCAGATAGGCGTCGGACAGCGCATCGATACCCTCGACGGTTTCCGATCTCGGCCCCACGCCGAGTATTTCGTCGATGTACTGCGACGCACGATCCGGGTGGCCCTCGTGCAGCAGTCCGCTGACCAGATGCATTCGGTTCGCGAACTCGTGGCGCTGGGCGCGCAGTACGGCGGACATCGACTGCACCGCGTCGAGTTGACGCGTCAGCGTCTCGACGTCCGTTCGGTCACGCACGGTCAGCACCGTACCCAGATTTCGATTGTCACGCAGCACTTTTCGAGCGGCTGCGACGACCACGACCTCGTTCACCGCCGCGAGTACGGGTTCGGCCGTCGGAGATTCGATGACCTCGAGCAGTCTCGGAGTCAGACCGACGTCCTCGATCCGCATCCCCGGCTTACCGTCGATCGAGAGCAACGCGCGCGCTTCGTCGTTGACGACCGTGACGACGCCGTTCGGATCGATGGCGACCACGCCCTCGCCGATGCCGTGCAGCACGGCCTCCTGTTCACGCACCAATTCGGCGAGCTCCTCCGGCTCGAGCCCCAGCGTCAGTCGTTTCCACCTGCGCGCCAACAGGGTCGAGCCGGCCAGCCCGAGCAACAGCACGGCACCGGTCACCAACCCGCCGTTGACCAGATCCTTCACCAGCTCGGTACGCACGGCCGTGGTCGATATGCCCACGCTCACTTCGCCGACCACCACGTCGGTCGAACCGAGCGCCAGCACAGGCACTTTCGCGCGTACGGAGTCGCCGAGGGTGCCGCGCTCCTGCTCGACCACCTCGTTGCCCGCCAGCGCACCGGATGGATCGGTACTCACCCGCTGGCCCAACACCGTCGGATCGGGGTGCGCCAAGCGAAGACCGCGATCGTCGGTGATGACGACGAACAGGGCGTCGGTGCGGGTGCGGGCGCCCTCGGCCGCGCGCTGCAAGGCCCCGCCCGCCAGCACTCCCGCGGGCGCGGCGTCGGTGCCTGCGGTGTCGACTGCCGAGAACTGCTCGACGAGCGAGCGCACCTCCGGGTCCGACGCCACCGTCCGGGCGACCGCGAGCGCGCGCTCGCCGTACTCCTCGCTCGCCTGCCTGCCGCTGCTGATCGCGAACACCCCGAACGCCACAGCCAGGGCCACCGCCACCAGCGCTGCCTGCAACAACAGCACCTGGGTCCTCAATCGCACTCGTTCAGGCTATGCGTCGGGCGGGCTCGAGCACAATGCGCAAAAGGCTCTTTACGTTGCTTGCGCGGGTAGTGCGCACAACGGCGACCATGTGATGCCGGTTACGTAACTTCAGTCACACACGCAGTCCAACCGGACCCACCTCACACATTCGAGAAGGAGTGCACGATGTTGGTGATACTCGGCTTCCTCATGGTAGCCGCCTTCATGTTCTTGATCCTGACCAAGAGAGCCACGCCCGTCGTCGCACTCACCCTCGTACCCGTCATCTTCGGTCTGCTGGCCGGCGCAGGGCTCGGCATCGGTGACATGATCACCGACGGCATCAAGTCGCTGGCCCCCACCGCGGCCCTGCTGTTCTTCGCCATCATCTTCTTCGGCATCATGATCGACGTCGGACTGTTCGACCCACTGGTGCGCGGCATTCTGCGCCTGGTGCGCAACGATCCGATGAAACTCGTTGTCGGAACGGCCATTCTGGCCATGGTCGTCTCGCTCGACGGTGACGGCTCCACCACGTTCATCATCGTCACGTCCGCCCTGTTGCCGCTGTATCTCAAACTCGATGTCAGCCCGGTCATTCTGACGGTCGTCGCCGGTCTCGCCAACGGCACGATGAACATCATTCCGTGGGGCGGCCCGACGGTTCGCGCTGCTTCCGCTCTCGGCATCTCCCCGTCCGACGTGTTCGTTCCGATGGTTCCTTCCATGATCGTCGGCCTGATCATCGTGCTGCTCTTCGCCGTTCACCTGGGCATCATGGAGCGCCGACGCATCGGCAAGCTGATCTACGAGCCCGAGTTGGTGGCCTCCGGTGGCGGCGGCAGTATCCGCAAGGGTGGCAAGGCAACCGGCGGTGCAGGCACCGGCGGATCGGACGACGGCGAATCGGGTCAGTTCTTCGACGGTCTCGACCCCAACCGCGACACCCTGCGCCCGAAGCTGCTGTGGTTCAACGCTGCTCTGACGGTCATCCTCCTCGTCATCCTCGTCATGGACATCCTGCCCATCCCGGTGCTGTTCATGATCGCTGCCTCCATTGCCCTGACGGTCAACTTCCCCAAGGTCAAGGAGCAGGGCGACGCGATCGCACGGCACTCGTCGTCCATCGTCTCGGTGGTAGCCATGGTGCTCGCCGCGGCAATTCTGACCGGCGTCTTCCAGGGCACCGGCATGGTCGAGGCCATGGCGGAGTGGCTGCTCAACGTCATCCCGTCCGGCATGGGCCCGTACCTGGCCGTCATCACCGGCATCCTGAGCATCCCGCTGACGTTCTTCATGACCAACGACGCCTTCTACTTCGGCATCCTGCCGGTGCTGACCGAGACCGCAGGCAAGTACGGCATCGACCCGGTCGAGATGGCCCGTGCGTCGATCACCGGTCAGCCCGTCCACCTGCAGAGCCCGCTGGTTCCGGCCATCCTGCTGCTGGTCACCCTCGCCGGAGTGTCACTGGCCGATCACCACAAGAAGGTGCTGTGGCGAGCGGTGGTCGTCTCCCTCGCGATGCTTGCCGTCGGCATCGTCCTCGGCCAGATCCCGTTCGGCTGATCCCCCACCCCATCTCGCGTAGGAGAAACCGTCATGACTGTTGGCGTACTGCACAACAATTCACCCGAGGGCCGCGCAGCACTGGCGGCAGCCGTTCGAGAAGCACGCATCCGCGAGACGGACCTGGTCGTCCTGCACGCACTCTCCGGATCGGCCGAACCGTCCGCCGAGGCCGCCGAGACGCAGGCCGTGTCCACGTCGGTGGAGACCGCTCTGACCGACATCGACCACGCCGACGCGGTCTCCTGGACCGTGGCAGTGGGTCGGCCCGACCCCGACGCCGTCAACACACTGCTGACCCTGGTGGAGGAGCAGAAGTCGGAGATCCTGGTGGTGGGTTCGCGGCACCGCTCGGCGGTCGGAAAGTTCCTGATGGGACAGACCATTCAGCGTCTGCTCCTCGAGATCCCGGTCCCGGTTCTGCTGGTCAAGTCCGGAGCATGAGTGCTCCCACACCGATGAAACGAGTACTCGGGTACAGCCTCCGATGGATCGGCCTCGCGGCCGTATCCGTCGGGGGCTGGGCCCTTTTCGCGACTCTGGGTCTGACAGCACCGTCGCTGTTCGCCGCACTTGTCGTCGCCGTTGTCTTCGCACTCACCGGCCTCGGTCCGGCTGCCGTCCCCCGTCCGGCATCGATGGCGGCGCAGGGCACACTGGCGGTGACGATCGGGTTGATGCTCGACACCGACACACTGGGTGCGTTGGGCGAGAACTGGATTCCCGCAGTTCTCGTCGGTGCGGGGACACTGGTCGTCAGTGCAGGCTGCGGCGCGCTGCTGGCTCTGCATCGCGATGTCGACCCGGTCACCGGAGCGCTGTCCCTGATTGCCGGTGGCGCAACGGGTCTGGTGTCCATCGCCCGAGAACTCGGCGGGGACGAGCGCATCGTCGCGGTGGTCCAGTACCTACGCGTCGCACTCGTGGTGGTCACGATGCCGCTGATCGTCACGTTCGCGTTCCATACCGACACCGGTGGTGGGACAGCATCGTCCGAGCGTTTGACGACGCCCTGGTACATCGGTACCGCCTTTCTGATCGCTGCCGTCATCGCCGGAATCGTTCTCGCTCGGATCATCCGACTGCCCGCGCCCGCCACCCTCGGACCACTGATCGTCGCCGGCACCTGCGAACTGCTCGGCTGGCCGGTCGACATCTCGGTACCCGCCGTGCTGCTGCCGGTGGCGTTCATCGTCATCGGATGGCAGGCGGGGCTCGCCTTCACCGTCTCCAGCCTGCGGGCGATCGGTCGCATCTTCCCGTGGGCTGCACTGCTGGTCGTATCGATCGGGGTGATCTGCGCATTGTTCGGCTGGGCACTGTCTGCGATCACCGGAGTCAGCATGCTCACCGGCTACCTCGCGACCACGCCCGGTGGATTGGCCGCCGTGCTGGCCGTGTCCGCGACGACGGGATCGGACGTCACCTTCGTCGCGTGCGTTCAGGTGATTCGGTTGGTGTCGATGCTCGTCGCCGCGCCACTCGCCGCAGCCGCGTACACGAAGCTGGCCGACCGCAAGAAGGCCGCAACGGCACGCGAATCATCCGTCGGCGCGGGGTAATTCGACTCGGAAGGTCGCGCCCTGCCCCGGGGCGCTCTGCACTGTCACAGTTCCGCTGTGCGCCGCGACCAGGGCCGCCACGATCGACAGACCGAGCCCGCTGCCCCCGCTCTCGCGTGTGCGCGAGGAGTCGGCTCGATAGAAGCGCTCGAAGACGTGTGCGGCCTCTTCCTTGCCCAGACCGGGTCCGGTGTCCTGTACTTCGAGCAGCACCGACGACTGGGTGGTCCCGACGCACACGGTGATCGACGCGGATTCCGGCGTGTGCCGTACGGCGTTTCCGACGAGGTTCGCGAGCACCTGACGCAGCCGCGCGTCGTCGCCGCGGACTTCGGGTATTCCCGGCCCGGCCAACACTTTCAGGGAGATGTCCCGCGTGGGCGAGACGGCCTTGGCGTCGTGCACGGCATCGGCGGCGACGGTCAGCAGGTCGACGCGCCGCATGTCCAGAGGCCGTTGCGCGTCGAGGCGCGCGAGCATCAACAGGTCTTCGACGAGCAGGCCCATGCGCGCCGACTCGCCCTCGATTCGATTCATCAGCAGCGAGATGTCGCTCATCGCACCCTGCCGGTACAGCTCGGCGAACCCGCGAATGGTCGTCAGCGGTGTTCGTAATTCGTGGCTGGCATCGGCGACGAAGCGGCGCATTCGATCCTCGGATGCGCGCGCGGCCTCCTCGGAGGCGGCAGTGGCCGCGAACGCACGCTGAATCTGCGAGAGCATGCCGTTCAGCGCCGCCGACAACCGGCCCACCTCGGTCTTCTCACTCCACTCGGGAACTCGACGGTGGAGGTCTCCGGCGGCGATGGCCGCGGCAGTGGTCTCCACCTCACGCAACGGTCGCAGGCTGCGCCGCACCACGAAGTAGGCGATCACGGCCAGTGCCAGCAACACGGCTGCGCCGATGTAGAACTGGAGTACCACGAGTCTGCTGACGGTCTGCTGATTGGCGCTGAGCGACATTCCGACGGTGGTGGAGCCCTCGTTGTTGGTCACCGTGATCACCCGCCACTGCTTCGACGGGTCGCCCTCGGAACCGACGGTTTTCGGGGCCGCCGACGGCGTGCCCGACAGATCCGGAACATCCTCTGTCACATCGTTGATCGGGCCGCGCACGGTACCGTCGTCGGCGACGAAACGAACGTAGAAGTTGGACGGCGGGCGACTTGGATTGGGCTCGTCGACCGGGAAGGGCGGGCGTTCGTTACCCGGCCTGGCCCAGCCCACGGACGCCTCGATCAGTTGTTGATCGAGACGACGCATCAACGACGTCTCGAGCGAGGAGGTCACTGCAATCCCCGACGCCAACAGGCCGAGACCGACCAGGAGCAACAACGCGGCGACCAAGGTGAAGCGCAGCGGCAGACTTCGAATCCGACCTCGAATGCCCGTCACCGTGGCTGGCGCATGACGTAGCCGACGCCCCGCAACGTGTGGATCAATCGGGTGTCGCCCGTATCGACCTTGCGGCGCAGATAGGACACGTAGGACTCCACCACTCCCACTTCTCCGCCGAAGTCGTAGTGCCACACGTGATCGAGAATCCGCGGCTTGCTCAGTACCGTTCCCGCATTGACCATGAAGTACCGCAGCAGTGTGAATTCGGTGGGCGAGAGCGAGACCGGCTCGCCCGCCTTCCAGACCTCGTGGGTGTCGTCGTCGAGTTCGATGTCCGCGAACGCAACTCGGGAGGGCTGCGCGTCCTCGCTCTTGCCCGAACGGCGCAGGATCACCCGGAGTCGGGCCACCACCTCCTCGAGCGAGAACGGCTTGGTCACGTAGTCGTCCGCACCGAGGGTCAGCCCGGTCACCTTGTCCTCCACGGAGTCTCGTGCGGTCAGGAACAGTGCGGGCGCATCGATTCCGTCCGCCCGCAGCCGACGCAGCAGACCGAAGCCGTCCATGCCGGGCATCATCACGTCGAGAATGAGAGCCTCGGGCCTGAAGTTGCGGGCCTTGTCCAATGCCTCGGGGCCGGACGACGCCGTCGCCACCTCGAATCCCTGGTACCTGAGGCTGACCGACAGCAGTTCGACGATCGTCGGTTCGTCGTCGACGATCAGGACTCGGGCCTCGGGTGTCTCGCTCACGGTGTCCATCATCGCGCGAGATGCTGCCCGTTCGCTGGACTCTCGCTGTGAGGTTGCTGTGAGCCCCCGACGAGGAGGCATGATGGCAGCACCATGGTCGACGCGAACCCGGGCACCCGCACCAGGGTTCGGCCTCTCGTGTCATCCATGCACGTATTCGCAACTCTGCTCGTGTTGGGCATCGCGTTCGGTGCCGACGTGGCCCGGTGGGTCGACTCGTCCCCTGCACTGCGGACCGGAGCGACGGTGTTCACCGGGATCTTCGTGCAGGCGACGCCGTTCCTGGTGCTCGGAGTGCTCGTCAGCGGAGGCATCGCCGCGTTCGTCTCGCCCGCGGTGCTGCAGAAGGTGGTGCCGAAGAACGCCACCGCTGCCGTCGGAGTGAGCGGACTGGCGGGAATGGCGTTGCCCGGTTGCGAGTGCGGTGCCGTTCCCGTTTCGCGCCGGCTGATGGATCAGGGTGTTCCGACGTCTGCAGCCCTGGCGTTTCTGCTCTCGGCACCGGCGATCAACCCCGTCGTCCTGGTCTCCACCGCGGTGGCCTTTCCCGGCGAGCCGGCGATGGTTCTCGCGCGGTTCTTCGGCTCGCTCGCCACCGCTCTGGTGATGGGCCGGCTGTGGACAAGGTTCGGCAAGGCCGAGTGGATCACCGCTCGCCTCGCCGATCGCGAACACCGGCACGGCACCTCGAAGTGGGAGACGTTCCGTGAGTCCGCGCGTGCGGACCTGCTGCAGGCCGGAGCCTTTCTCGTGTTCGGAGCAGCGGCCGCCGCGTTGCTCCATCTGGTGGTCCCCGACTGGGTGTTCGCCCATCTCGCCGGCCAGTTGTTGCTGTCGATCCTGGTGATGGCCGTCCTCGCGGTGGTCCTGGCGCTGTGCTCGGAGGCCGACGCGTTCGTCGCGGCGAGCATGTCGATGCTGCCGCTGCTGCCGCGGCTGGTCTTCCTGGTGGTGGGACCAGCTGTCGACGTGAAGCTGATGGCGATGCAGGCGGGCAGCTTCGGACGCGGCTTCGTGGCTCGCTTCGCTCCCCTGACCTTCGTCGTGGCGATCGTGTGCGCCTCGGTGAGCGGCTACGTGTTCCTGGGTGTGCGATGAGACGCGAGGTACAGAATCTGCTGCTGCTGCTCCTCGGCGGAGCCACGGTCAAGATCTCGGTGGACGGAAGCTTTGTGCGATACGTCAAACCGTCACTGCATCCGTATCTGCTGACCGCCGGGGTGTTGATCGCCGCCCTGGCGATCGCGTCGATCGTCGCCGACATCCGCCGCGGTGGGCCCGGAGACGACGGACACGACCATGATTCGCGACCGTACTGGCTGCTCCTGGTCCCGCTCGCGGTCATCCAGTTCGTCGCACCGCCCGCGCTGGGAGTCTCGGCAGTGGGTGACCGATCCGTCACCTCGGCGGCCGATCGTCAGAGGACGGCGTTTCCACCCCTGCCGGACGAGTACGCGCCCGAGGTTCCGCTGCTCGATGTCGTACAACGCGCGGTCAGGGACACCGAAGGCAGCCTGGACGGACGGGAGATTCGCGTCACCGGATTCGCCGTCGCCACCGCGAACGGAGGCTCGCCGCGCGCCGACGGCACGAGAGAGGGCCTCGACCTCGCCCGCATTCTCATCATCTGTTGCGCGGCCGACGCCAGGTCCGTTCGCATCCATCTCGACGCAGGTAGCGCGGCTCTCGACGACATTCCGGACGGCACCTGGCTGGAGATCTCGGGGACGGTCGACGCGGCGACCGCGACCGAGGACACGTCGTTCACACCCACGATGACGGTGTCGGCGGTCGCGCGGATCGAGGCACCGGCGAACACGTACGCCTACTGACGCCATGGCCACCGTGCACACAAATTGGTACGATCGTACAAGTCACTTCCGACAATCGGACGAGCGCACCGTACCCGAACAGCGACAAGACGGTGCAAGGAGTGATTTCTCATGGCTTGGCTGATTCTCGTCGTCTCCGGCGTCCTCGAAGCGATCTGGGCAACCGCACTCGGTAAGTCCGAGGGCTTCACCAAACTCGGACCGTCCGTCGTCTTCGGCGTCGCGGTGGTGCTCAGCATGATCGGACTCGCGATCGCGATGCGATCGTTGCCCACCGGCACCGCCTACGCCGTCTGGGTGGGAATCGGTGCCACCCTCACCGTCGCGTACGCGATGATCACCGGTGCCGAATCCGCCTCGCTGCTCAAGGTTGCGCTTCTGGTCGGCATCGTCGGATGCGTCGTCGGACTGAAGGTTCTTCACTGATTTTCCGGGCTACGAGCAGTTACAGTAAAACGATGAACTGGGTGTCAGCGATCACACTGCCCGCGCGCGCCGGAATTGCCATCGCCGAACAGGCGATCGGCGTCGCGGAGGTCGCTCTGGCGACCACCAGGATGGCCTTGGCCACCGGTGCGTCGGGCACCGCTGGTGTCGCCTCGCTCGCCAACCCGCGCGGCGGCACGATGCAACTGCTGGCCCAGCTCGGCCAGCTCACCTCCGACGACCGCGCCCTGGGCAACGCCCTCAAGGAAGGCGGGCCACTCGATCGCCTGCTCGCCCAGGGTGGCGTCGTGGACCGCCTCACCTCCGAGGACGGCACCCTCGAGCGGCTGCTGTCCCCTGGCGGCCCGGTCGAGCGAATCCTGGCCCCCGGCGGACCCCTGGACCGGCTGCTCGCCGAGGACGGACCGCTCGAACGACTGCTCGCCGAAGGCGGTCTGCTGGACCGCATCACCGCCACCAACGGACCGCTGGAACGACTGACGGCCAAGGACGGTCCGCTCGAGGTGCTCACGCGTCAGGACGGCCTCATCGAACGCGCCATCGCCGAGGAGGGCATCCTCGAAACGCTCCTCGCCGAGGACGGAGCCATCGAGCGACTGACCGCCAAGGGTGGCCCACTCGATCAGTTGGTCAAGCTCTCGGAGACGTTGACGTCGGTGGCCCCCAACATCGAGCGGATGAGCATCTCGATCGACATCCTGCAGGATTCCGTGGAGATCCTTTCGGCCGCGGTACATCCGCTGGGAGAGCTGGTCGGGCGACTTCCGAGTCGGTGGCTCAAGAGCGGCAAGCAGTCGGTGCACGAACTGCACTGACCCGTCCCACGGGTACGTCCCGGGCGTTCTCGGGTCGGCCGATGTTAGCGCTCACACTGGTCACGTGGGTGCAAAAATGAAATCTTTGACAATGCCGATGTTATCGCTCACACTTTCGTCTTGATGTGATGCGAACCACACGGGACACCCCGGCGGACCCCGCTTCACGGTCTACTCCACTACGCAGGGAGAAACGATGAAGTTTCGACACCTATCCATCGCCGCAGCCGCGGTGGCGCTCACCCTCACGCTCGGCGCGTGTGGATCGAGCACCAAGACCGCGGACCAGGCTCCGGCCGAAGGCGGAAGCACGGCGGGCGCCCTGATCGGCGTCACGATGCCGACGAAATCCTCGGCTCGATGGATCGCCGACGGCGACAACCTGAAGAGCGCGCTGGAGGGGCAGGGCTACAAGGTCGATCTGCAGTACGCCGAGAACGACATTCCCACCCAGGTGAACCAGATCGAGAACCAGATCACCCAGGGCGCAAAGCTTCTCATCGTGGCCTCCGTGGACGGCACCGCCATCACCACCCAGCTGCAGGAAGCAAAGGACAACGGCATCGGCGTCATCGCCTACGACCGCCTCATCCGTAACTCGCCCAACGTCGACTACTACGCGACGTTCGACAACTACAAGGTCGGCGTCGACCAGGCCACGTCACTTCTCGTCGGTCTCGGCCTGAAGAACGAGGACGGCACCGACAAGGCCGATGCCCCGGCCGGCCCGTTGAACATCGAGGTCTTCGCCGGTTCGCCCGACGACAACAACGCAACCTTCTTCTTCGACGGTGCCATGGACACCCTGAAGCCGTACCTGGACAAGGGAACTCTGAAGATCGGCAGCGGCGAGTCCGATTTCGAGACGGCTGCGACACTGCGCTGGGATCCGGCCACCGCCCAGAAGCGCATGGAGGATCTGCTCACCAAGACGTATTCCTCCGGCCAGAAGGTGCAGGGCGTGCTCTCGCCGTACGACGGCTTGTCCATCGGCATCCTCTCCGCACTCAAGAGCAACGGATACGGAACAGCAGGGCAGCCGTACCCGATCGTCACCGGACAGGACGCCGAGGTGCCGTCCGTGAAGTCCATCATCGCCGGTGAGCAGTACTCCACGATCTACAAGGACACCCGTCAGCTGGCCGAGGTCACGATCGCGATGGCTCAGGCCATGCTCGACGGTCAGACGCCCGAGACCAACAACACCACCGATTACGACAACGGCGACAAGGTCGTTCCCGCGTACCTGCTGCAGCCCGAGATCGTCTACAAGGACAACTACGAGAAGCTGCTGGTCGAGGGTGGCTACTACACCGAGGATCAGTTGAAGTGAGTTCGGCGATGACGAGCCCGATCCTGGAGATGCGTGGCATCACCAAGACCTTTCCCGGCGTCAAGGCTCTACAGGACGTCACTCTCTCGGTGAATCGCGGCGAAATCCACGCGATCTGCGGCGAGAACGGCGCAGGCAAGTCGACGCTCATGAAGGTCTTGTCGGGTGTGTATCCACACGACACCTTCGACGGCGACATCGTGTTCGACGGTAAGCCGTGCGAGTTCTCCGACATCCGGGGCAGCGAGGCCGAGGGCATCGTCATCATCCATCAGGAACTCGCACTGAGTCCGTACCTCTCGATCGCCGAGAACATCTTTCTCGGCAACGAGCGGTCCAAGCGCGGGTTCATCGACTGGAACCGCACCAATTCCGAGGCCGCAGCCCTACTGAACCGGGTAGGGCTGCGGGAGAACCCCGTCAGCGTCGTCAGCGACCTCGGTGTCGGCAAGCAGCAGCTCGTCGAGATCGCCAAGGCGTTGTCCAAGGACGTGACGCTGCTGATTCTCGACGAACCGACTGCGGCACTGAACGATTCGGATTCCGCTCACCTCCTCGACCTGCTACGCGGTCTGCGGGACGAGGGCATCACGTGCGTGATCATCTCGCACAAGCTCAACGAGATCGCGGCCATCGCGGACCGGACGACGATCATCCGTGACGGCCGGACCATCAAGACCCTGGATATGCGAGACCCGGACGTCACCGAGGATCGCATCATCTCGCTCATGGTCGGCCGCGATCTCGAGCACCGGTTTCCGCCGCACGAATCGACCGTGGGAGAGGAAGTTCTGCGCATCGAGGACTGGACCGTGCACAGTCCTACGCAACACGGCCGGACCGTTGTCGACAAGGCGAATCTCAGTCTGCGCCGCGGGGAGATCGTCGGTCTTGCCGGCTTGATGGGTGCCGGACGCACCGAGTTGGCCATGAGCGTCTTCGGCCGAAGCTACGGCATCGACATCTCGGGGCGACTGTACAAGTACGGCAAGGAAATTCACGTCAAGTCGGTCAACGATGCCATCCATCACGGGATCGCCTACGCCACCGAGGACCGAAAGCGGTACGGCCTCAATCTGATCGACGACATCAAGCGCAACATCTCCACCGCCGCCCTGGACAAGCTGGTGACGGGAGGCTTCGTCGACGACAACCAGGAGTTCAAGGTCGCCGAGGGTTTCCGCAAGAGCATGAACATCAAGGCACCGAACGTGGCCGCCGTGGTCGGCAAACTCTCCGGCGGCAATCAGCAGAAGGTCGTGTTGAGCAAATGGATCTTCAGCGATCCCGATGTGCTCATTCTCGACGAACCGACACGAGGAATCGACGTCGGCGCGAAGTTCGAAATCTATTCGATCATCAACGATCTCGCCGACGCCGGGAAGGCGGTCCTGGTGATCTCCTCCGAGCTCCCGGAACTGCTCGGGCTGTGCGATCGGATCTATGCACTGTCGGCAGGCCGTATCACCGGTGAGGTCACTCGCGAGGACGCGACCCAGGAATCGCTCATGCATCTCATGACCCGTGGAACAGGAGTACTTCGATGAATCAGTTGTCGACCGTGCGGGGGTTGCTCACGCGCAACCTTCGCCAGAGCGGAATCTTCATCGCCTTCGCGCTGATCATCGTGCTGTTCACCGTGCTGACGGGCGGTCAGCTTCTGGTGCCGCAGAACATCAGCAACATGGTGGTGCAGAACTCGTACATCCTCATCCTGGCCATCGGCATGGTCGTGATCATCATCGCGGGCCACATCGACCTGTCCGTCGGCTCGGTCGTCGCGGCCACCGGTGCCATCGCCGGTGTCCTCATGGTTCAACAGAACGTGCCGTGGCCACTGGCGGTGCTCATCACGTTGATCGTCGGCGGCCTGATCGGTGCCTGGCAGGGCTATTGGGTCGCGTACTTCGGCATACCGGCGTTCATCGTGACGCTGGCAGGCATGCTCGTCTTCCGCGCAGTCACTCTCATCGTTCTCGGCAACCAGGGCATCGGGCCGTTCCCCGGACCGGTCCGCACCCTGTCCAACGGCTTCCTGCCCGGCTTCCTCGGCAACGTGGGACTCGGACCACTGGGTGGGGCCGACATCTTCACGTTGCTCGTCGCCATTGTGGCCGTCGTCGGAATCGTGTTCGGCCAGTGGCGATCTCGCACGGGTCGGCAGAAGTACGGCCAGACCGTGGACGCACTGCCGCTGTTCCTGATCAAGATGGCCTTCGCTGCCGCTCTCGTACTCGCCATCGCGGTGCAGCTGGCGCGGTTCAAGAACCTGCCGTACGTACTGATCCTGCTCGCCGTGCTGGTGATGGGCTACTCCACCCTCGCGGGCAAGACGGTGTTCGGTCGGCACGTGTACGCGATCGGCGGCAACATCCACGCTGCCTCGCTGTCCGGCATCAAGGTCAAGCCGGTCACCTTCTGGATCTTCGTCAACATGGGCGTGCTCTCGGCTCTGGCCGGAATCATCTTCGCCGGTCGACTCAATCAGGCCGGACCCACCGCGGGCAACGGCTTCGAGCTCGACGCCATCGCGGCGGCCTTCATCGGCGGCGCGGCAGTGCAGGGCGGCGTCGGCCGCATCGTCGGCGCACTCACCGGCGGGCTGATCATCGCCGTGATCAACAGTGGAATGTCGCTCATCGGCTCGCCCAGTGAGCGCGTTCAGCTGGTCAAGGGCCTGGTCCTGCTCGCGGCGGTTGCGTTCGACATCTGGACCAAGCGTCGAGCAGCGAGCGGCAAGGGCAACAAGGGCGACAAAGCCGCGCCCCCGAGCAGCTATCTCGGTGTGCCCGTGCCCGCCGAGATGTTCACCGGTGCCGAGCAGGGCAAGCCTGCGCCCACCACGACCGGCACGGCGGTGAACACACCCACCTGACGTGCATGTTCGCGGGCGCCGAGGGACCCGGCATGCTGTGATTGTCTTCGACGACGCGAGAGGAGCAGCACGACGATGACGCCGACACGCGGACCAGCCATGACCGATGTCGCCCGGCTCGCAGGTGTGTCCCACCAGACCGTCTCCCGCGTCATCAACGGTCATCCCAACGTGACCGAGGCGACGCGAACGAAAGTGGATCGGGCGATCTCGGAGCTCGGATACCGCCCCAACACCGCCGCTCGTGCTCTGGTGACCGGCCGCAGCAAGACCATCGGAATCGTCGGCACCGGAAACGCTCTGTACGGCCCGGTCTCGACCCTTTACAGCGTCGAGTACGCAGCACGCCACGCCGGCTACTCGGTGGTGGTCGCCGTCCCCACCTCCTTCGACGAATCGGCGATCATCACCTGCGTGCGCCGGTTGCAGAAGCAGGGCGTCGACGGCGTGGTCGTCATCGCGCCACTGCGCACCGACGGCGGCGACATCGCCGATCTGGCCGGGGAGCTGCCGCTGGTGGCCGTCGAGGGTTCGCCCGCCGGTGATCTGGCCGTGGTCTCGGTCGATCAGATCGCCGGAGCCAAGGCCGCAACCGCGCACCTGCTCTCGCTCGGGCACCGCGCCGTGTGGCACGTTGCCGGGCCGCTGGGGTGGTACGAGGCCACCGATCGCGTCACCGGGTGGCGGATGGCCCACGAGGATGCCGGCGTGGAGCCACCGCCCACTCTCGGCGGCGACTGGACCGCGAGATCGGGGTTCGAGGCCGGCAGCGAACTGGCCGGGAACGCCGACGTCACCGCGGTGTTCGCAGGCAACGACTCCATGGCGCTCGGGGTGCTTCGCGCACTGGACGTCCACGGCAGGCGAGTACCGCAGGACGTCAGTGTGGTCGGCTTCGACGACGTTCCCGACGCGGAATTCTTCTCGCCGCCCCTGACCACCATCCGCCAGGAGTTCACCGACGTCGGCATCCGGAGCGTCGAGATTCTGCTCGACCAGATCGACACCGGAAATCGAAGCACCATGCGTTCGAGCATCGAACCGAGCCTGGTGATCAGGTCGAGCACCGGTGCCGCACGTGCATGAAAATTCGTAGCCGGCTACGAATTTCCGCTCACGTGCGGCGAAGCCGCTCTCACATGCGCAGCTGCAGTTCCACCAACAGGCGAGCATCGGAATCGCCGAGATCGAGGTCCAGGATCTGCTCGACGCGGCGAATGCGGTAGCGCAGGGTGTTCGGGTGGATGTGCAGTCGCTCGGCGGCCGCCCGAACGTCACCGAAACACGCCAGGTACGACTCGAGACTCTCGCGCATTCTGGAGTCGTTGGTCGCGTCGTATCGGTCGAGGGCGGTGATGCGCGGGTCTCGTAGCTGTTCGTGATTGGCGATCAGTTCCAGGATTTCGCCCAGCAGCACGGAGGTTCTCGACTCCTCGAGCGTCGTGACCCGCACCTCGCCGGTGGTGCCGTCGAGCACTCGGTCGACCTCGAATCTGGCCACGGCCACCCCGTCGAGATCGGCGATCGGTGCGGCGACCGCAGCGCGCAACGCCAGCGAGGTGCGCGTCTCGATTCGCCCGACGGCATCGGCGGTCCACGCCGCGATCCCCGTGCCCGACGCCACCCCGGGAAACAGTGCGTAGATCCTCTCACCGATGGTGGTGACCAACGAGTCACGGCGAAAAGCGCTGGCGTGCAATCGGATAGACGGTGCCAGGGCGCTGATCTCGAATTCCCCGCAGGCAGCGAATCCGACGACCGCCGCCGATCCCGAGGCGGGGATCGACAGTGCCGACGCGAGCGACGGGACGTCGACACCGCCACCCCGTGCACCGAGCAGGCGCTGAATCTGCAGGGCCTCGTTGGTCGGGGCGTTCGCGATGCGGGTGATCAGTCGAGCCGCGACGGCCGAGGCACCGCGCAGTACCGCGTCGGCGTCGGCGGCGAGCGGGGCGGCACCCTCCTGCACCCAGATCGTCCCGAGAGTCGTCGCGCTCCCGTGCATGCGACGTATCCCGACCGCGAGGCGTCGCCGAATTCCCAGTTCGGTATCGGCCGGTACGTCGATCACGTCGTCGGTGCGGCGGAGTCGATCGAACACACCTCGCTCGTGCAGTCTGCGCAGGTAGTCGGCCGGACCTTCGCGTCCGAGGATCGACAGGGTCCGCAGTTCGTCGGCCGCGTCGTCGGATGCCGAGTAGGCCAACACATGTGAGCGCTCGTCCTCGATGCTCACCATGCCCTTCGTCAGCGACGCCACCGTCTGCGCGAGTTCGTAGAGATCGGTATCGGCTCCGAACAGTCCGTCGTCGGAGCTCTGGGCACGGACCTGGTCGAGAACTCCCCGCATCATCGACAGCAACAGCTCCCACCGTGTCTGCTGGTGCACCGCGACCAGTGCGATACCTGCCTCCCGCGCACCGTGGGACAGCGCAGTCGAGGCGGCGACCTTGGTCAGCACCGCGAGCGGTCGATCCGCCACCGGGCGCAACGCGAGATCGTCGAACCACCGCACCACGTCGGCCTCGGTCACGCCCACCAGCAGCGTCAGATCGGAGGATGCTCCCGGAGGCAGCCGCAGGTCGTCGGCATCGAGCAGCGCGACGGACTCGACCTCCATATCCGTTCCTGCCGGCGCGAGGACGAGTTCGACGACAGCGCTGTGCAGCGAGGTCAGCATCGAACGCAGCGACACAGTGTTGGCCATGCGGACAAGTAGATCACCGATTCTTTGGCCGGTGGGCTGATTGAACGAGGTGCGGATCGGACTTCAATGAGCAGCACACACCGAAGACGAGGAGCAGCCATGGACGCCGTCACATCCGTCCCCACCCCCATCAACGAGCCGGTCAACACCTACGCCCCCGGAAGCCCGGAACGGGCCCGCTTGCGCAGCCGATTGGACGAGCTCCGGAGTTCCCCCGTCGAGATCCGTCAGGTCATCGGCGGCATTCACCGAGAGGCCGACGGCCCGGTCGAGAACGTCGTCGAACCGCACAGACACTCGTCGGTCATCGGTGGCTTCACCGGTGCCACCCACCGGGACGTGCGCGACGCCATCGATGCTGCGACGGCAGCGGCCCCCGCGTGGCGCGAGCTTCCCTTCGACGAGCGCGCCGCGGTGTTCCTGCGAGCCGCCGATCTGCTGTCCGGTCCGTGGCGCGAAAGAATAGCTGCGGCAACGATGCTCGGTCAGTCCAAGTCGGCCTACCAGGCGGAGATCGACGCACCCTGCGAGCTGATCGACTTCTGGCGGTTCAACGTCGCGTTCGCCCGGCAGATTCTCGCCGAGCAGCCGGTCTCGGCACCGGGAGTGTGGAATCGCGTCGAATACCGTCCGCTCGAAGGCTTCGTCTACGCCATCACCCCGTTCAACTTCACCGCCATCGCAGGCAATCTGCCCACCGCACCTGCGCTGATGGGCAACACCGTGCTGTGGAAGCCCTCGCCCACGCAGGCCGTCGCTGCATATCTGACGCTCCAGTTGCTCGAAGCCGCAGGCCTTCCGCCGGGGGTGATCAATCTGGTTCTCGGTGACGGACCGATGGTTTCCGAAGTGGCCCTTGCCGATCCACGGCTGGCCGGTATCCATTTCACCGGGTCCACCGCGACATTCCAGACGCTGTGGCGCGAGGTGGGCAACAACATCTCGAACTACCACTCGTATCCACGGCTCGTGGGTGAGACCGGCGGCAAGGACTTCGTCGTCGCGCACAGCTCCGCCGATCCGGATGTGCTGACCACCGCCATGATTCGCGGTGCCTTCGACTTCCAGGGTCAGAAGTGCTCGGCAGCGTCGAGGGCCTTCGTACCGAAGTCGCTGTGGGCTTCGATGGGCGACGGGTTCATCGAGCAGGTCTCGGCACTGAAGTACGGCGACGTGACCGACCTGTCCAACTACGGCGGTGCCGTCATCGACCGAAAGGCGTTCGACCGCAACGCAGCTGCTCTCGATCGAGCGAAGTCCGTTCCCGGCCTGACCATCGCCGCCGGTGGTACCTGCGACGACTCGGAGGGGTACTTCGTCTCCCCCACGGTGCTTCTCGGGGACGACCCCACCGACGAGGCCTTCACCACCGAGTACTTCGGGCCGATCCTGGCCGTGCACGTCTACGACGACAGCAGGCCGGACGCCTATGCCGAGACACTGCGCACCGTCGACACCGGATCGAAGTACGCGTTGACCGGAGCGGTCATCGCCACCGATCGCACCGCCGTCGAACAGGCCCATGCGGCACTGCGATTCGCCGCAGGCAATTTCTACGTCAACGACAAACCGACCGGCGCGGTGGTGGGACAGCAACCGTTCGGCGGGGCCCGCGCGTCGGGAACCAACGACAAGGCGGGCTCACCGCAGAACCTGCTGCGGTGGACCTCGGCCCGCACCGTGAAGGAAACGTTCGTCCCGCCGACCACTCACGGCTACCCGCATCAGGAAGGCGAGGGCACGCGATGACCACCCTGCTGAGCAATCCGCTGCGTCCGGCCCTGCTCGCGGCCGCACGTTCACCCAAACTGCAGGCGACCGTGACACGTCTACGCGCCACCCGGTCCCTCGTCGACCGCTTCGTTGCGGGCGAATCCGAGCCCGCGGCCGTCAGCGCAGTCGACGCCCTGCTGGCGTCGGGCCGGTTCGTCTCGGTGGACTACCTCGGTGAGGACACCACCGACCGAGGCCAGGCGAAGGCAACCGTGGACGCCTATCTCTCACTTGTACAACGCTTTTCGACGCGAGAAGCCGATGCAACCGCGCTCGAGATATCACTCAAGCTGTCCGCACTCGGCCAGGGAATCGACCGGACTCTGGCGCTCGAGAACGCACGGACGATCTGTACGGCCGCCGCCGCGGCCGGGGTGTGGGTGACGGTCGATGCCGAGGACCACACCACCACCGATTCGACCCTGTCGATCGTCCGCGAACTACGCGTCGACTTCCCCGACCTGGGCACGGTGTTGCAGGCCTACCTGCGGCGCACCGAAGCCGACTGCCACGACCTGTCCGGGCCGAGATCTCGTATCCGACTGTGCAAAGGTGCGTACAACGAACCGTCGTCGGTGGCGTTCCAGGGTGCACGCGAGGTCTCCGACTCCTACCTCCGATGCCTGCAGATCCTGATGAACGGCTGCGGCTACCCCATGGTGGCCTCTCACGACCCGGAGATGATCGAGGCGGCGGACAGGCTGGCGTCGGCTGCGGGACGATCGTCCGAGGACTTCGAGTTCCAGATGCTGTACGGAATCCGCGATCCCGAACAGCGTCGACTCGTGGACGCGGGACGCAAAGTACGCGTGTACGTCCCGTACGGATCGCAGTGGTACGGCTACTTCATGCGCAGGCTTGCCGAACGCCCCGCGAACCTGGTGTTCTTCGCGCGATCGGTCCTCTCGCGCACCTGAGGGTGCACCGGAACTCACTCGCCGCACCACCCGGTCGCCGCACCACCCGGTCGCCGCACCACCCGGTCGCCGCACCACCCGGTCGCCGCACCACCCGGTCCCCGCAAACGCGCGCGCGTTTGTCATCCGCGCGCAGAATCTCATCGTTTCGGAGGCGATTCTGCGCGCATTCGACGAATGCGCGCGCATGTGCGGATCCCAGGAGTCGGCCGCGGCATCCCGACGTGGATTAGGTTCTGCGACATCGGGGCACCCTGGCTGCATGGCAAATTACAGAGTTATCGATCCGCACGGAACCGTCGTCGAGACCAAGGACATCGCCAGTTCCGAGGACGCGCACGCCTGGTTCAAGGACAGCCGCGCCGACAACGAGGAGTTGGGGTGGCGGCTCGAGGTCGAGCACGACGGCGAGTGGGCGTTCTTCAGCGACTCCGAAGGAACCAAAGACTAGTTCGCCTGTGTTGCAACAGTTTCGGACGATCCCGAACTTCGGTCACACCGTCGATCGGGGTCGTCCGATCTGTGAGTCGGGGTGATGCGATCGGGGGCCGAACGAACAGTGGGCAGCCCCTGAATCGGAGCTGCCCACCTCTTGTCGCGGCGATGATCGCCGGAGTACTACCGGTCGTTCGAGGGACGAGCCGTCGGAATCGTGGACTCGAGGTCGGCGACCTGGATCAGACGTGAGACCGAGCGTCCTGCGACGATCGACCATGATGCGCCGATGCCTACCGTGTACTCACGGACTGCATCGAAGACTGTGAGACCTGCGATGCCGAAGAATTCGACATCGGACAGATCGAGAGTGACATGCCTTTTGCTGGACATGCGGCTGCAGACGAAATCGGAGAACATCGGCGCGCTGCGCATGTCGATGTCGCCGTGGACGGCGACGACGAGTGAACCGTCGGGGCCGTCGTGCGCGGTGAAGATTGCTCCGGTCGCTGCGACGGACACGGACTTCTCCGCGACAGTCACCGGGGTGGTTCGAACTTTGTTGCCTGAAGATTCAACACTCATGGCAGATCCCATCGATCGGTCGAACTGAGGGGGAAACCGATCGATGCAGCGGGAGCAGAATGGAGCCTGACCCGGACGCCGACTTCGCTGCGTTTCCCCGTGACCGGCTGTTAGCTCAACCAGCGCCAACCCTACGGCACTCGCACGCTCGGAGTCCAGCATCGATTCTGCGCAGGCCGTCCACCAGCGGTTCGAACATCGGACCGGGAACATTCGCTACGACCGGCGGCTGTCTCCCAGGTCGGCGTGGTGTTCTCGCATGGCTCCGATGAGCGCTTCGAACACCCGATGTGCGGCGGCGAGATCGGCGTCGGGAAGGTCCGCCAACGCGGCGCTCGTGCGCCTGCCGAGGGGGCCGAAGAACCCGCGTGCAACCTCCATTCCGTGCTCGTCGTATCGCAGAATGACCTTGCGTCGATCGGATGCGTCGGATTCGCGGCGGATGTGCCCGGAGGTGATCATGCGTTCGACGAGGTAGGTCATCGCCGCCGACGACAGCCCCAACATCGTGCCCAGTTCCCCCGCCGTCAGCGGCGCACCCTCGACGTCGGCAACCATGACGTGGAGCAGCGCACGAAAGTCGTTGGGCCGCAGGCTGTGCAGAGCACCGAACACTTGGCCGATCTGTTCCGAGACCGACGACAGCGCTCGGAGATCCGCGGAGATCGCGGATTCGAGCTGGTTTCGGTCGGCCATGTCGGTGGTAACTCCTTCGCTGTGGTCATGGTCAGACTACTGCCCACAAGAGATTCAGTTGCTTAATATCTAAGTAAATGAGATTGTTTGTCACGTGGACGACACTCGAACCGAGAACACCGCAGCCTGGGACCGCGTCGCCTCAGTCGTGACGCACCGTGGATCGTGGGCGATCGCGCTCGCCGTCCTCGTTCTGTCCGTCGCCGTCATGGGTCTGGTCGGCAGCAACGACTCCGCCGGCCAGTCACCGAACTCGTTGCCGACGTCGGCCGAGTCCTACCAGGTGGACGAGCTCCTCTCTCAGTTCCCCGACTCCGACACCGCACCCGTCATTCTGGTTCTGAGCCGCACAGACGGCGGTGACCTCACACCGGCCGACATCGAGGACGCAGCTGCCGCCCAGAGCCGGTTGATCGCCGTGGATCGCTCGGTACCGGACGAGCCCGGCCCGCCCCCGATCGTCGCACCCGACGGCAGAGCTGCGATCGCGCTGGTTCAGGTCGATTCCGAGTTGTCGGGCTTCACCCTCAACGAACTGATCACCGAACTGCGGTCCGCAGCAACCGAGGGCCTGTCGCCCGATCTGACCGCCCAGGTCACCGGCGGACCGGCCTTCGGAGCCGACATCGCGAACTCGTTCTCCGGTGCCAACTTCACCCTTCTCGCCGTCACCGCGCTCGTGGTGGCCGTTCTGCTCATCGTCACCTACCGATCGCCCGTCCTGTGGTTGGTGCCGTTGGCCGTCATCGGTTTCGCAGACCGATTCGCCACTACCGTCGGCACCGCGCTGGCCGAGGTCACCGGCCTGTCCTTCGACGGGTCCACGTCGGGCATCACCAGCGTGCTGGTCTTCGGTGCCGGCACCAACTATGCGCTGCTGTTGATCTCACGGTACCGCGAGGAACTGCGGCGCGAGCCCGATCATCGCCTCGCCCTGCGCCACGCCGTTCGCCAGGCCGGGCCCGCCATCCTCGCCAGCAACGCCACCGTCGTCCTGGCACTTCTGACCTTGCTCCTGGCAATATTGCCCAGCACCCGCAGCCTGGGTGCCCTGGCCGCCGCAGGCCTCGTCGTGGCAGCGGTGTTCGTGCTGTTCGTACTGCCGCCCCTGCTGGCACTGTGTGGCCCGAAGCTGTTCTGGCCCTTCGTGCCCAAGGAGTCCGACCGTGACACCACCACGGAGGGCGTCTGGCACTCGATCGCGGCAGGTGTTGCCCGACGCCCCGTGGCGACGGCCTCGGTGACCATCGTCGCGCTGCTGGCCTGCTGCGCGGCCTTGTTCGGAACGCAGATCGGACTCTCGCAGACCGAGCAGTTCCGTGTCACCGCCGAGTCCGTCGAAGGCTTCGAGACTCTCTCGCAACACTTTCCGGCCGGATCCGCCGATCCGATGACGGTCCTGGCTCCCACCGCAGACATCGACGCAGTCATCGGCACCGCCCAGGGCATCGACGGTGTCGTGTCGGTCGATCGCGTCGCGGATTCCGACACCGGACTCACCCGCCTCTCGGTCGTCACCGCTGCGGCCCCCGCGTCGGACGAGTCGTTCGCCGTCGTACAGGACCTGCGCGCCGCACTCGCTGGCGTGGACCGCGCACAGGTCGGCGGCAGCGACGCCAAGGCACTCGACACATCCGACGCAGCCGCCCGCGATCGCCTCGTGGTCATCCCCGCGATCCTCGCGGTCGTGCTCGCCGTGCTCCTGGTACTGCTGCGTGCCCTCGTCGCACCCGTGATCCTGGTTGCCACAACGGTATTGAGTGCAGTAGCAGCGATCGGAATCGGCAGCTGGGTGAGCCTGCACGTCTTCGGCTTCCCCGCCCTCGACGACAACACCCCGCTGTTCGCGTTCCTGTTCCTGGTCGCGCTCGGTGTGGACTACACCATCTTCCTGGTCACTCGCACCCGCGAGGAGACGCCTCGGCACGGCACCGGATCGGCCATCGTGCGCGCCGTCTCGGCCACCGGCGGTGTCATCACGAGCGCGGGAATCGTTCTGGCAGCAGTCTTCTGCGTGCTCGGCGTCCTGCCCCTGATCACCCTGACCCAACTCGGCATCATCGTCGGACTCGGCATTCTGCTCGATACCTTCGTGGTGCGCACCGTCGTGATTCCCGCCCTGTTCACCCTCATCGGCCCGAAAATCTGGTGGCCGAACAGAATCGATTCCAGCGAGACCGTAACCACAACCGCAACCCAAGGAGCGAATTGATGAACATCCGTACCGCACTCGGACGCACCGCAATTGCCGGAGCATTGGCCGCAGGCGCACTGCTGACCGCGGCCCCGGCTCAGGCGCAGCCGGTCGGTCCACTGGGATCGGTCGGCCTGGAGCCGCTGGCTCCGATCCCGTCACTCGATGTCGAGCGCTACCTGGGCACCTGGAACCAGGTTGCCGCGGTGCCACAGCCGTTCAACCTGATCTGTGCTCGTGACACCCAGGCGAACTACCAGATGATCGACGAAACCAACATTCGCGTCGAGAACACCTGCACCACCTGGACCGGCGGCGAGAACCGCATCGTCGGAAACGCCAGGGTCAACGACACCGTCACCAATGCCCAACTGCACGTGAGCTTCCCGGGGGTGCCCACCCAGGAGAGCCTCGACGGTCCGACCAACTACATCGTCGCCTACATTGCCGACGACTACTCGTGGGCGTTCGTCGGAAGCCCCAACCGCACGTCCGGATTCGTGCTCAAGCGCACGCCCGACGTCAGCGTCGAGCAGTTCCGCGAGATCCGCGGAGTCGTCGAATCGCTGGGTTACGACTCGAACTTCATCACCACGACACCCACGCCGGGCGGCGCGACGACCATTCAGCAGCTCTCGACGGTGTAAGTGCGGCGGAGCCGCAGTGGTGCGGTTGTGTGCCGCGGAGGGCGCACAACCGCACCACTGCCGGAGGCACTCAGCTCGCGGACAGGATCGAGATCGCGAAGATCAAGCTGTCTCCCGGCTCGATTCCGGCTGCCGGATTGCCGGTCGCGTATCCATCGGCCGAGGTGACCGCCACGGCGACGGTCGAGCCGACGGTCTGTCCGGCGATGGCCTTCTGGAAGCCGGCGACGACTCCGTCCAGTGGAAATTCGATCGGTGCACCCCGCTCGAAGCTGCTGTCGAACGTCTCTCCGGTACGTCCGTTGACGCCCACGTAGCAGACCGACACCTCGGCGTCGGACGCGATGACCGGCCCGTCCCCCGCTGTCAACGTTTCGACCTGGGTCTCGGCGACGCTGAACGGGGTGTCGACGGTGACCGCGGGCGCGGCGGTGTCGGTGGATCCGACGACGGCGATGCTGCCCGAGTCCCCGTCGAGGGTCCAGTCGGGGGTGGCCGCGGCGTCGGGTGCCGCTGTGGGGCAGGTGCTCGCGGCGGCCGGGGCACCGGCGGCGGACGAAGCCAAGGACGTGGACGTCGCCGAGGACGAGGCGTCGGAGTCCGAGCTGCACGCACCCGTCAGTAGGACGAGCGAGACGGAGGCGGCCAGGAACATGGTGCGGGTGTAGGAGTGATTCACCGCGCCCACGCTACAAGTACCGCCCCCGATGCCCGTCACACTGCGGCGCGGAGTACTTCTGCGGCCGGAGTGGATGCTCGACCGATCAGGGCCTGCAGGTCGCCGGAGTCGGTGTCGAGCTCGCCGCGCGCGATTCCCGCATCTGCGCTGGCCAACATGGTTGCCACGAAGTCGGGCAGTCCTGCGCCCTGGAGAATCGCGGCGTACTCGGACTCGGAAACGTCCTTGTAAGCGATCGACTTGCCGGAGATCTCGCCGATGACGGCCGCGAGCTCGGCGTAGGTGAGGCGTTCGTCGCCACCGAGCTCGTAGATCTTTCCGCCCTGATCGTCGAGCGTCAGCACGGCGGCGGCCGCGTGCGCGAAGTCGACGCGGGACGCGGCGGCCAGCTTGCCGTTTCCTGCCGCGCCGAGGAGCACTCCGCCCTCGATGGTCTGCGCGAGCGAGCCGAGGTAGTTCTCCCAGTACCAGCCGTTGCGCAGGAACACCGCGGGAACGCTGGACGCGGCGAGGCGTTCCTCGGTGGCCTTGTGCTCGGGCGCGAGGCTCACTCCGGATGTATCGGCGGCCAGCAGGCTCGTGTAGGCGATGAGGCCGACTCCGGCTGTCTCGGCTGCCTCGATCACGTTGGTGTGCTGTGCAATTCGCTGACCTACCTCCGAACCCGAGACGAGCAGCAGCTTGTCGACGCCTGCGAGAGCTGCCGTCATCGCGGCCGAATCGGAGTAGTCGGCAACCCGAACCACGACGCCTCGTTCGGCCAGTGGCGAGGCCTTGTCTGCGTTTCGGACCACCGCCACGATCTCGGCGGGTGCAACGCCACGCTCGATGAGTGCGTCGACGACGAGGCCGCCGAGGTTGCCCGTTGCTCCGGTTACCGCTGTAGTCATGATCGAGCTCCTGAGGTTGAGGTTTCAAGTACTCACCCACTATGCACTTACTTTTCGTGCAGTGCAACCCCCATGGTCATCACTATGCCTTTCGCATGCGCTAGCATGGAGGTATGTCCGAGGCCACCGAATCACTCGAAGCGTCCGTCTTCGCGCGGGACTGTGCGTCGAGGCAGACGTTGCAGAACGCCACCAGCAGGTGGGGCGTGCTCGCGCTCGCGGCGCTCACCGAGGGTGATTACCGGTTCAATGCGTTGCGCCGACGCGTCGACGGCGTCAGCGAACGCATGCTCTCGCAGACTCTGCAGACCCTGGAACGGGATGGCCTCGTGATTCGCACCGTGCAGGGGACCATTCCGCCCAAGGTGGAGTACAGCCTCACCCCGCTGGGACGCGAAGTCGGTACCCGATTGAGCGATCTCATCGAACTCATCGAGGGCAACATGCCCACCGTCCTCGAATCACGCGCCGAACACGACACTCGCTGATCGACCGAGCTCACCCGGGCGGCGTCACCAGGCACCACTCGTTGCCCTCGGGGTCGAGGAGCACCTGAAAGGATCCCGCCGCGTCGGAGTGCCGGTCGCCGAACACCGACGCACCCATCGCAATAGCCTGCTCGACAGCAACGTCGATGCTCGGCACGTCGACGTCGAGATGGAGTCGATTTTTGACCGACTTGCCCTCCGGGACCCGCTGAAACGCCAGCCGGGTGAAGCCGGGAACGTCGACGTAATGCCAGCGGTCGTCGCGTACTGCGGGTTTCCCACCGAGCACGCCGGCCCAGAATTGCGCGAGCAACGCCGGATCCGAGCAGTCGAAAACGACCTCATCGATACGTCCGATCATCAAGCAATCGTAGGGACCGACCACACTCCTCAACACTGTTACCTCAGCGTTATTCTAACGAGACGTTTTCGAGATATTGCCGAACCCCCGCTGCGCCCGGGCGGGTCGAGACTCGGTATCAGGGAGTCGGGTCCCCAGTAACACGGCCCAGCGACCGTCACGCTCGGCACACCGGTGCCGACGCACCGATCTCGGGAGGCATTCACCATGTTCCACACCAAGAGGATTGTCGGCGGAGCCGCAGCATTCGGATTCGCCTGCGCGTTCGCGGCACTGGTACCCGGCACCGCATCAGCAGCGCCGGTCGCATGCACCACCGCACCGGGAGGGGCGGATATCGCTGCGATCCTCGGAGGATCGCAGTGCGACAGCTCCGCAGACGTCGCGAGTGCAGCGGCCGGCCTCGGCCTCGAGGGGTGGGGTTCGGCCGAGGCAATGAACAATGCCGCAGCCCTTGCACTCGGACTGAACGGTGGAACCGCAGTCAGCAACGGCAGTTTCGGTGGTGCGCCTGCAGCGATCGCATTCGGCCCCGGTGCCGTGGCACAGAACACGGCAGCCGGCCTCGGGCTCTCCATCGCGGTGGCAGCACCGGGATCCACCGTCACCCTCACCCCGACCGGCGCGGTGTGCGACGGTGCCGGAATCGCGGGCAGCTTCACCACCCTGCAGGGCTGCATCGGCTGACGTGCGCCACGGGGGGCGAGTGCGCGATATGGATGTCACCGACGGCCGCGTGATCTAGAGTCTGAATGACCCACAGTCTCGGTCACCCACAGTCTCGGAACGCGAGTCGGCAACGACCCGCTGAACAAGGAGTTCGACGGCAATGATGTCCTACCTGCTCTACGACGTTCTGCTCCCCCAACTCGGCCACGACGTCGCGTCGTACTGGGCACACCTGCTGGTTGTCGCCCCGGTCTGAGATCTACGACCCGATACGACAAAGCATCCCCGCTCGGCCACGCAGGCCGGGCGGGGATGCCTCGTTCGAAGGCGGAATCGAATCAGACGGGTTGGGGCAACAGCCGCGTCAGCACATCGGACAGTGTCACGACGCCGACGCTGCGCGCCGGATCGTCAGCGGCAGCAGAACCGTCGACCACCAGCGCCAGGTGGTGCCTGGTCTCCCGCATCGACTGCAGCGCAACGTACACCGGGGTCGTCGCCTCCAGCGTGTACGCCGGACGCGTGATCTCGGCGAGGGTCTGCGGTGCGGTCAACGTGTCGCGGACGTGCACCACGCCCTTGACCACATCCGCGTCGCTGACCAGGATCCGCAGATGCCCCGAGCGACGCGAGGCCTCGCGCACGTCGTCGATGGTCGCCGTCGACGGTACCGACGTGGGCTTGCCGAACTCGCGCACCAGGTCACCGACCGTCAGCTCCTGCAGTTCGAGCGCACTCGAGATCTGCGCCTGGTAGCTGGCATCGAGAGCACCGACATTCACCGAATGCTCCACCAGCTGACGCAGATCGTCCGCGTTCTGGCCCGTGCCCACGGTGTCGGCCGGCTCGACGCCGACCCGCCGCAGGCACCAGTTGGCCATGTTGTTCAGCGCCGTCAGCACCGGACGGGTGAGAAACATGAAGCCGCGCATCGGGATTGCGAGCATCGTCGCGGACTTCTCCGGATGGGCGATGGCCCAGGACTTCGGAGCCATCTCTCCGACCACCAGGTGCAGGAAGGTGACGACGATCAGCGCGAGCACGAAGCCGAGAACGTCGGCGAACCAGTACGGCAGGCCGCCGCTCTCGAACAGCGGCGTGAGCCAGTAGTGCACGGCCGGTTTGGTCGTCGCACCGAGACCGAGGGTGCAGACGGTGATACCCAGCTGGGAGCCGGCGAGCAGGACTGTCAGCTCGGACGAGCTGCGCAGAGCTGCCCGCGCAGAGCGTGAATTGGGAGCGGCGTCCTCGAGTCGGTGCCGCTTGGCGGCCAACAGCGCGAACTCGACGGCGACGAAGAAGGCACTGGCAGCGATGAGGCCGATCGTGACGGCCAGGAAGACCCAGATGTTGCTCATCGGTGCACACTTTCCTTCGTCTCGGCCGACTCGTCGTCGTGCTCGGGGTCACGCTCGCCGAGCGTCAGGGTCAGCAGGGACGGGACGTGGCTGTCGATCTCTTCGATCTCCAGGATCACGAAGCGAACGGGACTCTCCTCGTCGTTCGCCAGATCGGCGTTGTCCGGTGGTAGGTCCACTTCGATCCGTTCCCCGACGTCGGGGAGAGATCCGTTGTGCGCGATGGCGAAACCGGCGATGGTCTCGTAATCGCCCTCGGGAAGATCGATGCCGATCGCTCGCTCGACCTCGTCGACGTGTACCTCACCGGCCATTGTCCAGCTGCCGTCGTCGGCACTGACCGGGCTCGGATCGGACAGGTCGTCGTCGTGCTCGTCGGTGATCTCGCCGACCAGTTCCTCGGCCAGGTCCTCGATCGTGATGACACCGGTCAGACCGCCGTATTCGTCGATCACACAGGCCAATTGGTTCTTCGTCGAGCGCAACTCGCGCATCGCGTCGGGCAGGCTCTGAATCTCCGGGAGGATCAGCGCGTCCCGCGTGAGCTCGGAGATCGGGGTGGACCCCGGCACCGTCGCGGACAGGACGTCCGCGAGATGGACGACGCCGACGATGCCGTCGTCCTCGTCGAGCACCGGATATCGAGAATGCTCCTGGCCCATCAGAGCCGCGACCTCGGCAAGGGTGTCGGTGTCTCGGACCGTGGCCGAGCGCGAACGCGGAATCATCGCGTGTTCGACTGTGCGAGTTGGGAAGTCGAGGATACGGTCGAGCAGTGTCGACAGTTCGTCGGGCAGATCGCCTGTCTCGCGTGAGTCCGAGACGATGTGCTCGAGGTCGCGCAGGCTGGCCGAATGCTCCACGTCGTGCACCGGCTCGATCTTGAGCGCTTTGAGCAGCAGGTTCGACGACTGGTCGAAGATGGTGATCAACCAGCCGAAGAGTTTGAGGTAGATGGTGGTCGAGAGCGACAGCCAGCGGGCCACCGGCTCGGGACGCGCGATGGCGAAGTTCTTCGGAAACAGTTCACCGAAGAGCATCTGCACGAATGTCGCGAACGTGATCGCCAGTACGGCACCGAGTCCGACACCGACGGCCGTCGGAACCCCGACGCCGCCCAGTATCGCGCCGAACGACTGCCCGATCAGCGGTTCGGCCACGTAGCCGACGAGCAGGCCGGTGACCGTGATGCCCAACTGCGCACCGGACAGCATGAAGGAGGTGCGTTTGGTGACCGTCAACGTCCGAGCCGCGACGGCGTCACCGGCCTCGGCGCGAGCCTTGAGCCGGGAGCGGTCGACGGTCATGTACGCGAATTCCTGGGCTACGAAGTAGCCGGTCGCGACGGTGATGAGAAAAACGACGAGCAGGCCGAGCAAGAGAGTGAGCACTACGCTCATTCGCCGGACACCGCCTCGCACGTAGTAGCCGTAGTGCGGGGAGCCGTGTCCGGCCCGGGTTTATCGCTGTCCATGATTCCTCAGGGTCGTGTGGTGAGAGTTTTGTCCGATACTACCGTGCGACGTCGTGGTCACGGTGCCTTGACGACGAGAACGGGCACCGGGCAGTCGAGCAGCACTCTCTGCACGGTGCTGCCCATCAAGAACTTGCCGACCGCGGATCGACGCTTGGAACCGATGACGACCATTCCCGCACCGACGTCCGCGACGAGGTCGACCAGAGCACCGGCCGGGTCTCCGCCGTCGGGTTCCACTCGAACCATGGTCGCGATACCGGGCAGAGTCCGTTCGACCTCGGCCTGCGCGGAGTTGCGGTCGTCCGCGGACACCGAATCCCGGTCCACCACGGACAATACGATCAACGGAGCCTGACGAAGTTCGGCCTCGGCGGCACCGCGACGCAACGCTTCCTGCCCCTCCGGTGTGTTGCTCATCGCCACTGCCACTGCGCTCGATACCGACACGTTCTCTCCCGTTGTTCGTTGCTCGTTGGTCGTATCCACCGAGGATCACCTCGGAGAGTTGTGAACTGGACTAATCAGACAAACTGTATCTAACCTGACGCTGTGACACACCACACGAAAGGTCTCTGATGGCGATATCGCCCACACTGCTACGGACGGTCGGCGCATTGGTGGTGGTGGGAGCGGTGACCGTGGCAGGTATCGATGCCGCTCGCAGCGCCAGCGGCTCGGACGCACGAGCGAAACTGACGCTGATCGCGCCCGCCGCCGCAGGTGGCGGCTGGGATCTCGTCGCCCGTGAATCGCAGCAGGCACTGCGCAGCGACGGCATCGTCAACAACGCCCAGGTCGTCAACGTCCCCGGTGCAGGCGGCACCATCGGTCTGAGCCAGCTCGAGAACCTGAGCGGACAACCCACCACCGTCATGATCACCGGCACCGTCATGCTCGGCGGCATCGCGATCAACAACTCCGAGACCACTCTGGCCGACACCGTCCCGATCGCGAAACTGGCCGAGGACTTCGAAGTGTTCGTCGTGCCGAGGGATTCACCGATCCAGAATCTCGAAGACATGATCGAGGCGTGGCGGGCGAACCCCGGAGGACTTCCGATCGGCGGCGGTTCGCTCGGCGGCATCGACCACATCGTCGCGGGCCAGTTGGCACAGGAAGCCGACATCGATCCGGCCGCAATCAATTACATCGCCTACTCCGGCGGCGGTGAAGTACTCACGTCACTGCTGTCGAACACCGTCGGTGTGGCAGTGAGTGGGTTCAACGACTTCCGCGATCAGATCGAGGCGGGCAATGTGCGCGCACTCGCAGTCGCCGCGCCCGAGCCCCTCGAGGGATTCGACGTGGACACGTTCATCGAACAGGGGTACAACGTCGACCTCGTCAACTGGCGCGGAATCGTTGCCCCACCCGGCATCTCGGACGAGGACCGACAGACGCTGGTCGAGATCGTCTCCGAGATGGTCGAGACCGAACAGTGGGCCACGGCCGTCGAACGCAACCGCTGGAAGGAATCGGTTCTGACCGGAGACGAATTCGGAGAGTTCCTCGACGTCGAACAGACACGTATCACCGGAATTCTCGAGGAGTTGGGACTGGTATGACAACGACGACCACCGACACGGACACATCCCGATCGTTCTGGACGGGCCGCAGTGGACTGATCGTTCCGGCGCTGCTCGTCGCACTCGGAGCCTTCCTGGTCTACGGAACCGTCACGATGCAGGTTCCGCCCACCGCCACATCACCTGGCCCGCAGGTCTTTCCGGCCATCGTTGCAGGAGGCTGCTTCGTCGTCGCCCTGCTGGTCACCCTTCAACTGTTGATCAAGCCCGACGTCGTCGACCGTGGGGTGGACGGCGACGGCGTGCCGCACACCGGCACCGTCAGCAACTGGCGAACCCTGTCGATCACCGTCGGATCGGTGGCGGTGTTCATCGCACTGCTCGATCCGCTCGGGTGGGTTCTCGCCGGCGCGCTGTTGTTCTGGGGTGTCTCGATCGGATTGGGCGGTCGCCGTTACGTATTCGACGCCGCCGTCGCTCTGCTGGTCTCGAGCGCGGTTCAGATCGCATTCTCCGCGGGCCTCGGCCTGACCCTCCCCGGCGGCGTTCTCGCCCAGATCTTCTGACGGAGCTGAACTTACGATGGATTCACTGAGCAATCTGATCGACGGGTTCGGCACCGCGCTGACCCCGATGAACCTGGTCTGGGTGTTCGTCGGCGCGCTGCTCGGCACCGCCGTCGGCGTCCTACCCGGTCTCGGCTCCGCCATGGCGGTGGCCCTGCTGCTGCCCGTCACCTTCACCCTCGACCCCACCGCAGCGCTGATCATGTTCGCCGGCGTGTATTTCGGCGGCCTGTTCGGCGATTCCATCTCCGGCATCCTGATGAACACACCCGGCAACAGCACCGCGATCGCCGGGACGTTCGAGGGGCACCGGATGGCCAAGAACGGCCGCGCCCCACAGGCTTTGGCCACCTCCGCCATCGGAGCGTTCATCGGCGGCATCGTCGCCACCACCCTGGTGGTGTTCTTCGCTCCCACCCTTGCGTCGTTGGCGACGAACTTCGGCCCGGCCGAGTACCTGGCCCTCGCGGTGTTCGCGTTCATCGCCACCTCGGCCGTGGTCTCGGACTCGGCCCTCAAAGGCCTGACCGCACTCCTGATCGGCCTCACCCTGGCCGTGATCGGCATCGACGGCCCCTCGGGCGCTTCACGATTCACGTTCGAGGTACCCGCCCTGTTCGACGGCATTCACATCGTCGTCATCACCGTCGCGATGCTCGCGCTCGGTGAGGTCATCCACATCGCGTCCAAGATCGGTCGACCCGAGGATCGCAGCCTGATCAAGTCGCAGGGACGCCCCTGGCTGAGCAAGGCCGAGTTCCGCGATGCGATGCCGGCGTGGTTGCGCGGCACGGCATTCGGTGTGCCGTTCGGTGTGATCCCCGCAGGTGGTGCCGAAGTGCCGAGCTTCCTGGCGTACGGCACCGAGCGCAGACTCGATCGCAAGCGCACGAAGCCGATGTTCGGAAAGGGTGCCATTCGCGGTGTCGCGGGACCCGAGGCAGCCGGCAACTCCACGGCCGGTACGGCCATGGGAGCGCTTCTGGCCCTGGGTCTTCCGACGTCGGCGACGGCGGCCATCATGTTGGCTGCCTTCCAGCAGTACGGCATGCAGCCCGGACCGCTGTTGTTCGAGCGCAGCGGCGACATCGTCTGGGCCCTACTGGCCAGCCTGTTCGTGGCGATGATCGTGCTGTTGATCCTCAACCTGCCGTTCGCACCGTTGTGGGCGCAGTTGCTCAAGATCCCGAAGAACTACCTCTACGCCGGCATCTCGGTGTTCGCGGCCCTCGGCGTGTACGCATCGAGTGCCTCGATCGTGGATCTGATCTTCATGCTCGGGCTCGGCATAGTCGGATTCATGATGCGCCGATACGACATTCCGTTGGCACCGGTGTTGATCGCGGTGATCCTCGGCCCGCTGGCCGAGGAGTCACTCCGACGCGCACTGGCCGTCAGCGAGGGCGACCCGTCGATCCTGGTCGGCAGCGCGATCACCATCGTGCTCTACGCACTGATGATCATCGCCGTGGTGTTCTCGATCGTCAGCAAGATCAGGGCCCGCAAGACCGCCGACTTCTAGTGCGCTCCGCGCAGTGGTGCGGCTCTGTTCTCGGGTCGTTCCGCAGGCTCCACCCCTGCGTGCCCTCAGGGGCACTCGACCGCACCACTGCCGCAGGCACTCTCAGTGCTGCAGGGCCGGGTAATCCGTGTAGCCCTTGGCACCATCGGTGTAGAAGGTGCTCGGATCGGGCTCGTTCAACGGCAGATCCTCGCGCCAACGGTAGGCGAGGTCGGGGTTCGCGATCGCCGGACGGCCGACGACAACTGCGTCGCCGATTCCGTTGTCGAGGAGTGAGAGCGCCTCGTCGCGGGTGGTGATCTCACCGAAGCCACTGTTGACGAGCACCGGTCCGCCGAACGCCTGTCGCAGATCCTGGACCAGATCGCCCGACGGATCCTTGTGCAGCACACTGAGGTACGCCAGTCCCAGCGGCGCGAGCCGCTCGACCAACGCACGGTAGGTGGCGCGCACGTCGTCGGCGTCCGTCTCGAGCGCATCCTGGATGTTGTGCTCGGGAGAGATGCGAATTCCGACCTTGCCCGCTCCGAGAGCAGCGACCACTGCTTCGACGACCTCGGCCACGAAGCGCACCCGGTTTTCCGGCGAGCCACCGTAGGCGTCGTCGCGCTGGTTCGAGGCGGGCGAGAGGAACTCGTGCAACAGGTAGCCGTTGGCACCGTGAATCTCGACGCCGTCCATTCCGGCGGCGATGGCATTCTTCGACGCCTGCACGAAATCTGCGATCACGGAGGGCAATTCGTCTTCGCGCAGCGCACGCGGGGTGGGGTACGGCTTCTTACCCTCGTAGGTGTGGGTGTCCCCCTCGATGGCGATGGCACTGGGTCCGACGACCTCGTGGCCACCCGTCGTCGCCTCGTGCGTCACCCGACCGGCGTGCATCACCTGCGCGACGATCAGTCCGCCGTCGGCATGCACCGCGTCGGCGACATTGCGCCAGCCGGCGATCTGCTCGTCCGTCACCAGGCCCGGCTGACCCGGGAAGCCCTGGCCGGCGCGGCTCGGGTAGGTGCCTTCGCTGACGATCAGCCCCAGCGATGCGCGCTGCTTGTAGTGCTCGACCACCAGCGGGCCCGGCACACCGTCCTTGCCGGAACGCACGCGTGTCAACGGGGCCATCACCAACCGGTTGTCGAGCTTCAGCTCACCGAGTGCCAACGGGGAAAACAACTTCATGAATCTCTCTCCTCACGAGTGCGTGCACAGTCTTTGCCACTGTCCACTCCGAACCCGAAAGATCCATCGAGCTATTCCGACTCGAGATATTGCTCACCCCGAACACAACAGTGGTGTGGATAAGTGCCCTCCGGGGCATTTATCCACACCACTGCGCTACCCGGTCGTTCCGCAGGCTCCACTCCTGCCCGCAGCGCACTACAGGATGTACAGCATCTCCTGGTACGTCGGCAGCGGCCAGAGATCGTCCGCCACCATTGCCTCGAGGGTGTCCGCGGCAGATCGAACGGCGGCCATTGCCGGCAGCAGTTCGTCCTTCGCGTGTGTCGCCTCGGCGAGTGCCTCGCCGCCGGGATCGGCTTCGAGGGCGGTCTTCAACGTCGTCAACGCTGCGCGCAGCTCCGACAGTGGAGCCGACACTGCTTGCAGCGCAGTCATGTCCACATCGTCGACACCGGCACCCTTGAGCGCGCTGACGTTCTGCGCCAACTCGGTCTGGTATCGCACCGCTGCGGGCAGGATGGAGGTCTGGCCCATCTCGAGGGTCAGACGAGCCTCGACGAACACCGTCAACGCGTACTGTTCGAGTCCCACCTCGTAGCGCGAGTGCATCTCACGGTGGTTGAAGACCTTGTACTTCTCGAACAGCTCCATGGCCGAATCCGAGATCAGCTCCGGCAACGCGTCGAGCGTCGTACGCAGGTTCGGTAGACCGCGTGCCTCGGCCTCGATCTGCCAGTTGTCGGAGTAGCCGTCGCCGTTGAACACCACGGCGCCGTGTTCGGTGATGATCTCCGTCAACAGGTTCTGCACCGCGGTGTCGAAATCGGTGCCGTCGGCGACGGCCGTCTCGAGGTTGGTCGCCATGTAGTCGAGAGCCTCGGCCATGATCGTGTTGATCGTGACCATGGGGCCGTTGACGGTCTGCATCGAACCGGGTGCACGGAACTCGAACCTGTTGCCGGTGAAGGCGAACGGGCTGGTTCGGTTGCGGTCACCGGGATCGGTCGGCAGCACGGGCAGGGTGTCGGCACCGATCATCATGGTGCCCTTACCCTTCGACGAGGTGGCCGCGCCCTTGGCGATCTGATCGAACACGTCGGCGAGCTGATCGCCGAGGAAGATCGAGATGATCGCGGGCGGAGCCTCGTTCGCGCCGAGGCGGTGATCGTTGGTCGCCGACGCCACCGACGCGCGCAGCAGACCGCCGTACTTGTGTACCGCGCGGATGACGGCGGCACAGAAGACCAGGAACTGCGCGTTGTCGTGTGGGTTGTCGCCGGGAACCAGCAGCGATCCGAGGTCGGAGTTTCCGAGCGAGAAGTTGACGTGCTTGCCGGAGCCGTTGACGCCCTCGAAGGGCTTCTCGTGGAACAGGCACTCCATGCCGTGCTTCTTGGCGATGGTCTTGAACGTCGTCATCAGCAGTTGCTGGTGATCGGCCGCGATGTTTCCGCGCTCGAACATCGGGGCGATCTCGAACTGTCCGGGTGCGACCTCGTTGTGCCTGGTCTTGGCCGGGATGCCGAGCTTGAACAGCTCGCGTTCGGTGTCCATCATGAAGCCGAGCACCCGCTCGGGGATGGCACCGAAGTAGTGATCGTCGAACTCCTGGCCCTTGGGCGGCTTCGAGCCGAACAGGGTGCGGCCCGCATTGAGCAGGTCCGGCCGGGCGAGGAAGAAGTGCCTGTCGACGAGGAAGTACTCCTGCTCGGGGCCGCAGAACGAGACGATGTTCTCGACGTTCTCGTGGCCGAAGAGCTTCAGGATGCGCTCGGCATGACCGCCCATCGCCTGCTGGCTGCGCAGCAGCGGCGTTTTGTGGTCGAGGGCTTCACCGGTCATCGAGACGAACACCGTCGGGATACAGAGAGTGTTGCCGTTCGGGTTCTCGAGCACGTATGCCGGGCTGGTGACGTCCCAGCCGGTGTATCCGCGCGCCTCGAACGTGTTGCGCAGGCCGCCGTTGGGGAAGCTCGATGCGTCGGGCTCGCCCTGGATCAGGGTCTTGCCCGCGAATTCCGCGAGTGCGCTGCCGTCACCGACCGGATCGAAGAAGCTGTCGTGCTTCTCGGCCGTCAACCCGGTGAGCGGGTAGAAGACGTGCGCGTAGTGCGTCGCGCCTTTCTCGAGTGCCCAGTCCTTCATCGCCGACGCGACAGCGTCGGCGACCATGGGGTCGAGCTTCTTGCCTTTGTCGATCGTTGCCATCACCGATTTGAAGACCGATTTGGGCAGACGCTTCTGCATGACGACCTTGCTGAAGACGTTCTCACCGAAGATCTCGCCCGGCTTCTCGTCTCCGACGAAGCTGACCGCAGGCGGTACATACGCCTCGACGTCTTTGATCGCCTGCAGGCGGACGGTATTTCCACTCATGGCTACCCCTTGACAAGGTGCTGCTCCGCACCTGGATTGTGCGGAGTCCGACCCGGCGACTGTACGAACGATTGGTGGCGGTCGTGTTTCGTCGCTGTGTCCACTGCGAGGCAAAAACGGCGATCGGAGTTTCTTTCCCCGCAGCCGGGGGTAAGTCCGTAGCCAGCACAAACAACTGAAAGGCGTGTTCCATGACCGACGAGTTGACCGTTCGGCGCGTGATCGACGCTCCCCCCGCCTCCGTGTTCACCGCGCTCGTCAACCCCGAGGTCCAGGCCGCGGTCGACGGCTCGGAAATGCTGCGTGGGGCTATCGACCCGATGCCGTTGGGGGCCGTGGGCGACACCTTCGCGATGGACATGTATCAGCCGGAGCTCGGCGAGTACGTCATGGAGAACACCGTGTTCGTGTTCGAGCAGGACCGGCGCATCGGATGGATTCCTCGTCGTCGAGGCATGGAGCCTCGCGGTACGCGGTGGTCCTGGGAGCTCGACGCGGTCTCCGAGGATCGCACTGCCCTGACTCAGGTCTACGACTGGTCACGCGTCACCGACCAGGAGTTCAGGAAGATGGCCGGCTTCCCCCGGGTGACCGAGGATCAGATCGTCGACACCATGCGCCGTCTCGCCGACCATCTCGGCGTCCGCCTCGAAGACTGATCCACACGAAGAAGAAAGAGAGAGCGTCATGGTCGACGTCACCAGAACATTCACCGCCGCAGTGGAGATCGAGAAGGCAGCGGCATTTCTCCGGGACTTCTCCAATGCGGCAGCGTGGGATCCCGGGACCCAGAGTTGTACACAGATTTCCGACGGTCCGGTTGCCGTCGGCACGCAGTGGCACAACGTTTCGAAGTTGTTCGGTATCACCACCGAACTGGCCTACACATTGGTCACCGACGAGCCCGATCACGTCGTGTTCGAAGGTGAGAACAAGACGGCCACGAGCGTCGACGACATCACGTTGACCGCCGAAGGACCGCGCTCGACCCGAGTCGACTACCACGCGAAAATCGAATTCAACGGTGCCGCCAAGGTGGCCGGCCCGTTTCTGAAGGCAGGGTTCGAGGCCAAGGTCGCGCCGGATACGGTGGAGAAGATGACCGAGGCACTCGAGCGATTGGGCTGAGGGCCCTTACTTTCGCGCGACGACGGTGAAGTTGTCCGCCGAGCTCGTCGGAGCGTCGGGGGCCACGATCGAACCGTCGTCGGCGAAGATCTCGGAGATGGTGAATCCGGCGTCGGTCACCAGTCGTCGCACATCCGTCACCGTGGTGAAGTGCATGAACGGAGCGAAATCGTGCGCAGCGAGCGGAGCGACGGCCCACGTTCCGCGATCGACGACTCGACTGCGCGCAGACCACCAATTGGCAACGCTACGAACGACTCCGGCGGGATCGAGCAGTCGCCTGCCGACGGCGGTCACGATGCGCTCGAGTGAGAACGTGAATTTCTGGGTCGGCCTGCTCAGCTGAAACGGCTTCTCCCCGAACGACGGTCCGTTGCGGTTGAGAGTGGAGAAGACCAGAGTTCCGGACTCGCCGAGGACTCGGTGGAATTCTGCCAGTACCCGACGGCGTTCATCGTGTGTCACGGTGTCGATTCCGTTGTTGCTGAACACAACCAAGCCGAACTCCCCGTCGGCGAAGTCCGCGAGATCACGTGCGTCGGCCACGTGCGCCGGTAGGTCGGGAAAGTTCCGTCGAAAGCTCGCGATCATGTTCGGTGCGTAGTCGATCGCGACGTAGTTGTCGCTGAGCAGTCGCAGCAGCGCCGTGGTTCGGCCGCTGCCGACGCCCACATCCAGTACCGGTCTCCCGCGAGCAACCCCGGCTGCTGCGACCAGCGCCGCCGCCTCCCCACGGTCGAGAAACCCATCGGTGGGACCCGCGTACTCCACGTATGCAGCGGCTACCCGCGCGCTGTCGAACACGTCTCGATTGTGGTCTATGGACATACGAACACCTCCGCTTCACCGACCGCAGAAACGGGCTCTCCGCCCCCGTGACGAAACGGTACCGGCGAACCCTGAGGTGCGCCTGAGTCGAACCCTCGGCGGACGTGCGCACTCTCCGCCACCCACACCCCCATCCGGGGGTATTCGTGGGGTGACCCGTGTCACTACCGTTCGTCGCACTCGGTATCGCACATTTACCCGATACCCGACAAAACGGAGGAACAATGACCACTGTCTCACCCGACGACCCGGGTGTGTCCGCGTCGACGCCACCTGCGGTGCAGACCAAGACCAGTGTCCGCCGGGTCGCTGTCGCCAGTGGCATCGGCACGACGATCGAGTTCTACGACTTCTTCATCTACGGCACCGCAGCAGCGCTGGTCTTCCCGACGATCTTCTTCCCGGCCCTCGGCTCCACCGCAGGCACGGTGGCCTCGTTCGCGACGTTCGCCGTCGCGTTCATCGCCAGGCCCGTCGGCGCAGTGCTGTTCGGACACTTCGGTGACCGCATCGGCCGCAAGAAGACCCTGATCTCGACACTGCTGCTG
The DNA here is from genome assembly GCF_002259075.1 of Rhodococcus sp. 15-725-2-2b. Classification (NCBI taxonomy): domain Bacteria; kingdom Bacillati; phylum Actinomycetota; class Actinomycetes; order Mycobacteriales; family Nocardiaceae; genus Rhodococcus; species Rhodococcus sp. 15-725-2-2b. Next base: position 608,261 of record NZ_NPFL01000004.1, read on the forward strand.
ATGGGTGTGTCCACGTTCGCGATCGGTCTGCTCCCCGGCGCCGAGACCATCGGCGTGGCCGCGCCGATCATCCTGGTACTGCTCAGGTTCGGACAAGGGTTCGCGGTCGGCGGCGAATGGGCCGGCGCGACCCTGCTCACGGCCGAATACGCACCGCCCGGCAAACGCGGGTTCTACGCGATGTTCCCCCAGCTGGGACCGTCGGCCGCCTTCATCTTCTCCAGCGCCACATTCCTCGCGACCGGCCTCCTGCTCGGCGATACCAACGCGACGTTCCTCAATTACGGTTGGCGAATCCCGTTCCTGCTCAGCGCCGTTCTGGTACTCATCGGCCTGTACATGCGGTTGGCCATCGAGGAGACCCCGGTCTTTCGCGCCAACAAACTCGTCGAGGAGCAGGCACCGGCGAACGCGGCTCCGACGAAACTGCCGATCTTCGACGCCTGGCGCATCCAGAAGCGCGAAATCATCACTGCTGCAGGTGCATTGGCATCACTGTTCGCCTTCTTCTACATGGGAACCGCGTACCTGACGAGCTACGGCACCAAGACACTCGGATTCGAGCGCCCGTTCGTGTTGATCACCGGAATCGGAGCCGCGGTGATCTTCGGAATCGCGATCGCAGTCTCTGCCACCTACTCCGATCGCGTGGGACGTCGGCGGGTGATCATGGGAGCGTGCATCATCGCGATACCCTGGTCGATCGCACTGTTCCCCGTTCTCGACACCGGGTCACCGGCAGCGTTCGTGATCGGCATGTGCGTCACGCTGGCCATCTTCGGAGTGGCCTACGGACCGACCGGAGCCCTGCTCCCCGAGCTGTTCCAGACTCGATTCCGTTACACCGGAGCAGGTTTGGGCTACAACCTCGCCGGAGTTCTCGGTGGAGCGATTCCGCCGATGCTCGCCGCACCGCTCACGGCCGCATTCGGCAGCATCTCCATCGGCGTCATGCTGGCCCTGTTGTCGGTACTGAGTCTGGTGTGCACCAAGAGGCTGATCGAGACCAAGGACGTCGACATGACCTGACCCACCACAACGCAGAACCGCGGCCACCCGGAAGTCGGGTGGCCGCGGTTCTTGTCGGCTCTCTACGGACGAAACTCAGTCGTCGCCGCGGGGCGGTGGCGCAACGTCGACGCCACCGGAGTTGTGCTCGGGCCCGGCTGCCGGGTGCCCGGCGGGCACGCGCCCACGCGTCTTCGCGGCCTCGCTGTCCTTGGTGGCACCCTCGGCGAACTTACGACGCCAGCTCTCCTCAGGCCGGTAGGGGCCCGGCTTCGGCCGAGTCTTGCCGCCCGGGAACGCCAGCCGTGCGATGGTCCGCTGGACCATGCCCCACTGCTTGAAGAACGGTCCGGTGTTGTACGGAAGTTCGTAGCGCTCGCAGATGTCCTTGATCTTCGGCGCGACGTCCGCGTAGCGAGTGCTGGGCATGTCCGGGTAGAGGTGGTGTTCCACCTGGTAGCTGAGGTTGCCGCTCATCAGGTGGAACAGTGGTCCGCCGTCGATGTTGGCGGCACCGACCAGCTGACGGACGTACCATCCGCCGCGAGTCTCGTTCTCGACCTCTTCCTGGCTGAAGGTGTAGGCCTGGTCGGGAAAGTGGCCGCAGAAGATGATCGCGTTCGACCAGACGTTGCGAATGATGTTGGCGGTGAAGTTGGCGGCCAACGTGGACAGGAACGTGCTCTCGACACCACTGAGGCGGCTGTCCAACAGAGCGGCCGTCCGGCGGTTCTTGCCGAACCGAGCCGACCCACGCAGCTTGGACGCCAGACGCGACCTCTTGCTCTCGGGCAACCGGCCACCCGAAGCCAGCTGCGCCAGCGCGAACGCACCGGCGCTGATGATCGGCCAGCCCACGTAGTCCTTGACGAACTGCTTACGAGCCTTGACGCCGATGCCCTTGAGGTCCTCGACGAGATCCTTGATCGGCTTCTCGCCACGACGGATGGCCTCGATGTCGAGATCGTGCAGGGCGACGCCCCACTCGAAGAACGCCATCAGCAGAACGTTGTAGAACGGCTGGGCCAGGTACGCAGGGTGCCACTTCTGACGTGGGTCGATACGCATGATCTCGTACCCGAGATCCTTGTCCTTGCCGCGAATGTTCGTGTACGTGTGGTGCACGTAGTTGTGGGAGTGCTTCCACGAACTGGCGGTGGAGGCGGTGTCCCAGTCCCACACGGACGAATGGATTTCCGGATCGTTCATCCAGTCCCACTGGCCGTGCATGACGTTGTGGCCGATCTCCATGTTCTCGAGGATCTTCGCGATCCCGAGGCATGTCGTTCCGGCGAGCCAGGCCGGCTTGCTGGTGGAGCCGAGAAGCAGCACACGCCCCGCGACCAGCAACTGACGCTGGGCGGCGATCACCGACGTGATGTACTTGCGATCCTTGTCACCGAGGCTGGCGTACACCTCGTCGTGGATCGCGTCGAACTCCTTGGCCAGTTCGGCAATGGTCTCGTCGCTCAGGTGTGCCAGCGGGTTCACCGGTTCGTCACTGGTGCCGGTACGCCTGGTGGTTTCGTCGATCGTCATGAATTCCCCTGTTCGATGTGTTGATCAGAGTTCGATTTCGATGTCGCCCTCAGCAGTGTTGACACAGATCCGAACCGCTTGCCCCGTAGGTTCGGAGATATCCCCGTTACGTAGGTCACGTAAACGCCCCTTCTTCAGGGTACCTACGCAGGTGTGACAGATGCCGATGCGGCAGCCGAACGTCAGATCCAGCCCGGCTTCTTCGCCTGCTGCGAGAATCGTTGTGCCGCCGTCACATTCGACGTCCTTCTTGCTGTTGAGGAACTTGACCGTGCCGCCCTCACCTGCATCGTCTCCGCCGCCGATGACGGGCTGGAAGCTCTCGTGATGGAATCTGTCGTAGTCGCCCTGGTCTTTCCAGTACGAGCGCAGATCGTCCAGATGTTCACCCGGGCCGGAGCAGAATGCTTCCCGCTCACGCCAATCCGGAACCAGCTCGTCCAGTTCGGAGGCCTTCATCCGCCCCTCGTCGCTGGTGATCCGCAACTTCACCGTGAGCCCGGCGTGCTTGGCTTCCAGCTCGTCGAGCGTGTCCGCGAACATCAACTGCTCGCGGTTGTGCACCGAGTGCACCACGACTGCATCGGTCACCTGATCGTGGTGGTCGAGGGCGCGCAACATGCTGATGATGGGCGTGATCCCGCTGCCCGCGCTGATGAAGACCATTTTTTCCGGAATCGGGCTCGGCAGAGTGAACTCACCCTCGACTTCGCTGAGCCGGACGATATCGCCCGTTCTGATGGTGCCCACCAGGTACGGCGAGACAGTGCCCGAGGGCACCAGCTTGGGGCTGACACTGACCAGGCCGTCCACCGGATCCGGATCGGAGGTGATCGAATACGCCCGCCAGTGGTACCGACCGTCGATGAGCACTCCGAGTCGGACGTACTGCCCGGGCGTGTGGCCCTGCCACTCGAAACCTGGACGGATGTACACCGAGACGGCCTCCGACCCCTCCGGAACCACCCGCTCGACCTTCCCTCGAAGTTCGCGAGTGGTCCACAGCGGATTGATCATCGACAGGTAGTCGTCGGGCCGGAGCGGATTGAACAACGATCGGACTGCGCGCAGCATCGTCCGTCTCACAAAAGAAACCTGGGGCTTGGCCCCCCGTTCAGCCATACTCAACGGTAACCCTGCGCGCCGCGCTGCACATCCGAATCGCTCAGACTCGAATGAGACTGCTACACAAGGTGAACAGAACCGAGCGATACCGGCCGGTCAGCGCACTCGCGAGACGCGGTCGCCCAGGGCCGCGCTCACTTTTCCGTACCACCCGAGCGGACGCGCAGACCCGCGTGTCGGCACGTCGGCCAGCAGCGCTTCGGCGGTTTCCTCGGCGTCGATCTTGTTGTCGCCGATGCCACCGGTGGCACCTCTCTTGGCCCAACCGACGACGTAACAGCCTGGAACCGGAGTGCCGTCGGCGGCGGTGATACGACCACCCTCGTTGCGAATGGTGCCCGTGATGTCGTCGAACGGAATGCCCGGCGACGGAGTTCCGCGGTATCCGATCGCGAGCAGCACCAGCTCCGACGAGAGAGTGACCGCGTGTTCACCCACCCCCACCTCGATGGACTCCACCGAGCCGCTTCCGTGCAGAGCAGCCGGTGCCCGGCCGAACGCAAAGACGATGCGGCGGCCCTGCACAGACGATCCCAGCTCGACTCGCGTTGCCCCGGCAAGAGCCGATGCGGGAGCGGACAACGGCAGCCGATCGATCGCGTCGACGATTCCGTCCGGACCTGCCACCACGACGTCGACGCCTGCCCGATCGACCAGAGCCTTGCACTCGGAACGAGTGAACGCCGCGAACTCGGGCCCACGACGGGCGAGTACGACGACCTCGTTCACTCGATGGCGACGCAGCTCGGCCAGCGCGTGCGGGGCGATCTCGGTTCCGTCGAGCCCGTCCGGGTCGGCGGTGAGGATACGAGCCGCGTCGAGCGCGACGTTGCCGTTTCCGATGATGGTGACGCGGTCGACGCCGGCGAGATCGATCGCGTCGGCGGGAACGTCGGGGTGGCCGGTGTACCAGCCCACCAGGGTGCGCGCGCTGACGGATCCGTCGAGGTCGATACCGGGAATCTCGAGGGACCGGTCCTTGTCGGCACCGACGGCGTAGACCACCGAATCGAACTTGCGGGCCAGTTCGACGTGGTCGACGTCCTTGCCGACCTCGACGCCCAGCTTCATCGTCACCCGAGGATGGGCGAAGATCCCACGGAAGTGCTCGCTGATGCGTCGGGTACCCAGGTGATCGGGAGCGACGCCGTAGCGGGCGAGACCGCCCGCGACGGGCAGCCGGTCGTAGAAGGTGACGCTGGTGCCGGGCACCCTCAGCAACGCCTGAGCGGTGTAGCAGGCCGCAGGCCCGGTTCCGACGATGGCGATGTCGATCGGCGGTAGGTCGTTGACCGTCGCCACCGGGAATCGGGGCGCGCCCCACTCGGCCACGGCGGGCTTGTCCTTGTAGTAGTCGGCGTTGATGTCGGCATAGATCTGCTGATCCGGCGTCAGTCTCGAGACGCGCGTGATCGCGTCCACCGGACACGCGTCGGCGCAGGCTCCGCAGTCGATGCACGAGCGCGGATCGATGTAGAGCAGCTCCGTCTTACCGAAGTCCGGCTCGTCGGGTGTCGGGTGAATGCAATTGACCGGACACACCGACAGGCAGGATGCGTCGTTGCAACAGTTCTGCGTGATCGCGAACGGCATGGGTTATCGGATGTCCTTCACGGCCTCGAGCGGGAGCGGTGCGATCAGAGCATGTGCAAGCGACGGTAGATCATCTCGGCCGGCTTGGTGATCAAACCGCAGTCGAGAAGAAATGCCATCAGGTGCTCGCTCGAAGTACGCATCATCGTGTGGTGGTGCGCGTTGTTCTTCGCTTCCTTCACCGCGCGGTCGACGTCGAGGCCCGCTGCTGCGTAGACCTCCTTGTTGACCATGTTGGACACGATCAGCCGAGCAGCGATCGCGACGACGAGCGCACTGGTCTTGCGGCGAGCCGGGCTCTTCTGGGCGATCTCCTCACGCATCTGAGCGCGCGCGAAGGTCATGTGCCGTGATTCCTCGACGACGTGGATCTTGCTGGTGGTGCGCACGAGTGGCAGCACGTTCTCGCCGCGCATCCAGTCGCGCTGCATGACGTCGAGCACCTCTTCGGCGACGAGGATGCCGCCGTAGGCGACCTCGGCGGACGCCAGAGCCTTGAAGCCGCGGCCGAGTTCGATGCTCGATCGACGCGGCAGGTATGCCTTGATGCCCATCTTCTGGCAGGCGCGGGCGAACATGATCGAGTGACGGCACTCGTCGGCGATCTCGGTGAGCGCGAACTGGAAGTCGGAGTTCGACGAGTCCTTGCAGTACTGATCGCGCAGAACCATCTGCTGCAGGATCATCTCGAACCAGATGCCGGTGCTCATGATGGAGCAGACCTCGTGGCGAGTGAGCGTGATGCGCTGCTCCTCGCTCATCTCGTCCCACAGCTTCGTCCCGTACAGGGTGCTCCACTCCGGATTGAGTCCGTAGAGGGAGGGATCGAGGTCGGCTTCCCAGTCGACTTCCTCGGACGGGTCGTAGGACAGCTGGGCGGCGGAATCGAGCAGACGAGCGGAAACGTCCTCCGGCTCGAGAACGTCGTTCCGGGACAGTGTGCTGGTCATCGCCGTGGTTCCTTCCATCGTCGAAAAGCTGTAGGTAACTGTTACGGAGATTACCAGGTACTCAGCGACACAGGTAGTCGTTCGGGCAGAAGTTCCTGGATTCTTTTCGCCGGACCCCTAGAGTTCGAGCGTGCCGAACACGGAGAACCACCGGTGATCGCCGCCCTGCGATCTGCCCTCGAACGCAGACCCATGCGTCTGTACGCGGTGGGAATGGTGTCGGCCAACGCCATCGGGGCCGTCATCGTGTTCGTATTGGCGCGCTTCGTCCTGCCGCTGCCGGTCGGTTCCGAAGAGATCCTGTCGGACCGAAATTACCTGGCGTTCTTCGTGTACCTACCGGTCGCGATAGCCATCGGTATCGGGCTCGGGCTCCGCGTCGCAGCACCCCTGATTCGGTGGCTGCACACCGGAGGAACACCGACGGACGAGACCGCGATCGGCGTCGTCCGACTGCCGTTGCGCCAACTCGGCGTCCACGTTCTGCTGTGGGCGCTCGGCGTCGCGGTGTTCGTCTCGGTCAATGCGTCGGCCGGTGCGGCGCTGTCGATCATCGTGGCGATCGCCGTCAGCTTCGGCGGCTTGGCAACGTGCTCGCTGGGTTACCTGGTGGCCGAACGAACTCTTCGCCCGATCACAGCCGCGGTGATGGACGTCGGTGCGGTCACCGATTCCGCAGCTCTCGGTGTTCGGCTTCGTGTCGTTCTCATCTGGGTCCTGAGCACAGCGATTCCCGTTCTCGGGTTGGGCCTCATCGGACTCGGCAGGTTGATCGACACCGTCATCCCTCCCGACGTCGATCTTTCCCCCGCGATGGTGTCGCTCTCCGCGGTTGCCCTGGTCGTCGGATTCGGCGGCATGTTTCTGGTCGGACGCTCCGTCTCGGACCCGCTGCAGCAGGTCAGCAGCGCCATGCAACGCGTCGAAGCCGGGGCGACCGATACCCGTGTCGACGTCTACGACGCCTCCGAGATCGGCCGTTTGCAGAACGGGTTCAACAAGATGGTGGTCGGACTGGACGAGCGCGAACGTCTCCGATCGCTGTTCGGTCGCCACGTGGGCCACGACGTCGCCCAGCGAGCGCTCGCGAGCGCACCCCGCCTCGGCGGCGAGAATCGGACTGTGGCGGTGCTGTTCGTCGATCTCGTGGGTTCGACGGCTCGCGCCGAACGAGAATCGGCCGAAGCCGTGGTGGACTGGCTCAATCGATTCTTCGCGGTCGTCGTGGAGCACGGCGAGCGAGGCGGCGGATTCGTCAACAAGTTCGAGGGTGATGCCGCATTGCTGATCTTCGGTGCTCCGGTCGATCACCCGGATCCCGCGACCGCCGCACTACGCACCGCGCGCACCCTGGCGGCCGAACTGTCCATCGACGGCGACTACGAGTTGGGCATCGGAGTCACGTACGGATCGGTCATCGCAGGCAACATCGGCGCCGAGTCGCGTTTCGAGTACACCGTCATCGGCGACACGGTGAACCAGGCGGCCCGGCTCACCGATCTCGCCAAGGATGACCCCGACACCGATGTGCTCACGTCGTCGACGGTGCTCGATCACGCATCCGACGACGAACGCACGCACTGGACGACGGGCGAGACGGTGACACTGCGCGGCCGCTCGACACCGACCATTCTGGCTGCACCCGTGCGGCCCCGCTGACGAACGCTCGGCCGAAAAAAAATTCGAAGGTTTCCCGTTCGACTCCGATGGGGCATACCCCCCGAACCAACTCACCCCATCGCGCTTACGCGAGACGTTGACTGGTACAACGTCTCTCGCTCCGAAAGGCAACCATGCCCGCAATTCTGTTCGGCTCGATCAGCACACTCGTCGACACGTCCGAACTGCAGCGTCGCTCGTTCAACGAGGCGTTCGCAGCGCACGATCTGAACTGGAACTGGTCCCGGGACGACTACCGGGCCATGCTCGGCTCGAACGGTGGTGCCGACCGAATCAGCGAATACGCGTCCGAGACCGGAACCGAGGTGGACGCCGCGGCCGTACACGCCACCAAATCGGAGATCTTCCAACGACTGATCGGCGAGTCCGACGTCAAGACACGTCCGGGAGTCGCCGACACGATCGACTCCGCCAAAGCGAACGGCCTCAAAGTCGGCTTCGTGACGACGACCTCGCGAGAGAACATCGACGCGCTCCTCGCGGCTCTGTCTCCCGAACTCACCGCCGACTCGTTCGACGTCATCGTCGACGCCACCTCGGTCGAGCCGGGAAAGCCCGACCCCGCCTCGTACCAGTACGCGCTGAAGACGCTGGGCGAGAACGCGTCCGACAGTGTGGCCATCGAAGACAACGCCGGCGGTGTCCAGGCGGCAGCGGCTGCGGGCATCACCTGTGTGGCATTCCCCAACGAGAACACTGCAGGCACCGAATTCGACTCGGCCACCGAGACCGTCGATGCACTCGATCCCGAGCGCGTCCGAGCTCTGCTCTCCGCCTGAGCCCGACCTGCGGAGCGCGCGTTTTGTCTGACCTTTTCATCCAATCCTCCAGGAGTAACCAGTGAGCAATCTTCAGGCCCAGGTCGTTGCCGGGGACAGGTCGTTTCGCGTCGAGGGATACGAGCGCATCGAGTACGACCTGATCTACGTCGACGGGGTGTTCGCGATCGAGAACACCGAATTGGCCGACAGCTACCGGCCGTACGGTCGCGCGCTGATGGTCGTCGACGAAGCGGTGCACGACATCTACGGCGACCGGATCAGCGCATACTTCGATCACCACGAGATCGCGCTGACGGTGGTTCCGGTGCACATCGCGGAGACCGCCAAGTCGCTGGAGACCTTCGAGCGCATCGTGGGTGAGTTCGATGCATTCGGTCTGGTCCGCACCGAGCCGGTACTGGTGGTGGGCGGCGGACTGACAACGGACGTAGCAGGATTCGCGTGCGCCAGCTACCGCCGCAACACCCCGTACATCCGCATTCCCACCACCCTGATCGGCTTGATCGATGCAAGCGTGTCCATCAAGGTGGCCGTCAACTACGGAAAGCACAAGAACCGCGTCGGTGCCTACCACGCGTCACAGAAGGTGCTGCTGGACTTCTCGTTCCTCGGCACGCTGCCCGAGGACCAGGTGCGCAACGGCATGGCCGAGCTGATCAAGATCTCCGTGGTCGGCAATCTGGAAATCTTCGAGATGCTCGAACAGTACGGGCCCGAACTGCTGCGAACCCGATTCGGCCATCTCGACGGAACAGCGGAATTACGTTCGGTCGCAGACAAACTGACCTACTCGGCGATCGCGACGATGCTCGAACTCGAGGCCCCCAATCTGCACGAGATCGATCTCGATCGCGTCATCGCCTTCGGTCACACCTGGAGTCCGACGCTCGAGCTGACCCCGCCTGCACCGTTCTTCCACGGTCACGCGATCAACATCGACATGGCGCTCTCGACGACCGTCGCCGAGCAACGCGGACATCTGTCCACGGCCGACCGCGATCGCGTACTCGGTGTGATGTCCAGCATCGGCCTGGCCCTGGACAGCCCGTACCTGACACCCGAATTGCTTTCCGAGGCAACGGCATCGATCCTCAAGACACGCGACGGGATCCTGCGTGCCGCGGTGCCCGATCCGATCGGCACGTGCCGCTTCCTCAACGACCTCGACGCAGCGGAGCTGGCCGATGTCCTGACGCTGCACAAGAAGATCTGCCTGGACTTCCCCCGGGCAGGCGAGGGCCTCGACATGTTCACCGCGCCGACGCCGTGACGAAGGCCCCGCGACCGGTGACCCCGACGACCATTCTGGCGCGTGAGCTGAGCGAGATAGCAGATCTGCTCGACGCCGGCACCGGGGTGACCGACGAGCTGACCACCCGTGTTCATCGAGCCCGCGATCTCGCAGCGGGACTCGACCCGTATCTCGACACCTGTACCACCTCCCAATCCGCAGCGCTGGCGACACTGGCGTCGCGGACCCGCACCGAGGACTGGAGATCACGCGACGTGGTCTCCGGCTCGGGGCCCCTGGAGATGGAGATGCTCTCCGGCCACGTGGAGGGACGCTTCCTCGCGTTTCTCGTGCACATGTCCGGGGCGAAGCGGGTACTCGAGATCGGTATGTTCACCGGCTATTCGGCACTGGCGATGGCCGAGGCTCTGCCTGCGGGCGGTGAGGTGGTGGCGTGCGAGGTGGATCCGTACGTGGCCGAGTTCGCGCAGTCCTGCTTCGCGGAATCACCTGCCGGCTCGTCCATCACGGTGGAGGTCGGTCCGGCACTGGAGACCCTTCGACGGCTCGACGGTCGCTTCGACCTGGTATTCATCGACGCCGACAAAACCGGGTACCGCGCCTACGTGGAGTATCTGCTCGGTAGCGAACTGCTCGCCGAGAACGCCGTGATCGCGGTCGACAACACGCTGCTGCAGGGCCAGCCGTACAGCGAGCAGCCAACCGAGAACGGCAGGGCCGTCGCCGAATTCAACGACTACGTAGCGAAAGACCCTCGCGTGGAGCAGGTTCTGCTTCCTCTGCGCGACGGCGTCACGCTCATCCGTCGAACATGATTCGTACGGTTGCCGCGCTGCTCGGTCTCGCGGCCACCCTGCCCGTCGACCTCGCGGCGACGGCGGTGGCCGCGATCGGTGGCACTGCGCCGCCCACCCGCCGATCCGAGTCACCCAGAACGGTGCTGATCAGCGGCGGCAAGATGACCAAGGCACTGCAGCTCGCTCGCTCCTTTCACCTCGCCGGGCATCGGGTGATCCTGGTGGAATCGGCCAAGTACCGCTTCACCGGCCACCGGTTCTCCCGGGCCGTCGACCGATTTCACTGTGTACCCGATCCGGGTGCCCCGGGATACGCGCAGGCTCTGCTGGACATCGTGCGACGCGAGAACGTCGATGTCTTCGTCCCCGTGGCCAGCCCTGCGGCGAGCATTCACGACGCAGACGCCAGGGCCGTGCTCGACCCGCACTGCGAAGTGATCCACGGCGACGCGGACACCGTGCGAATGGTCGACGACAAGTCCCGATTCTCCGAGCACGCAACATCGTTGGGACTTCGCGTGCCCGACTTCCGGCGGATCACCGATCCGGCCCAGATCGACGACTTCGAGTTTCCGCCGGGTCGCGAATACATTCTGAAACGGATCTCGTACAACCCGGTCGGGCGAATGGACCTGACGCGGTTGTCGGCACGCACACCGGAGCGGAACTCGTCGTTCGCCAGGAGCCTGCACATCACGGACGACGATCCGTGGATTCTGCAGGAGTTCATCGCCGGTCAGGAGTACTGCACGCACGGCACGGTACGCCAGGGTCGGCTGCAGGTGTACGGCTGTTGCGTGTCCTCGGCGTTCCAGGTCAACTACGAGATGGTGGACAAGCCGGACATCCTGCGCTGGGTGGAAACATTCGTCTCTTCTCTGGACGTGACCGGCCAGCTGTCGTTCGACTTCATAGAATCCGCCGCCGACGGCCACATATACGCGATCGAATGCAACCCCCGCACCCACTCGGCCATCACGATGTTCTACGACCATCCCGACCTGGCGGCCGCGTATCTCGACGACGGCCACCCGGTGATCGTGCCGCGTCCGACGGCTCGGCCGACCTACTGGGTCTACCACGAGATATGGCGCTTGTTCTCCGAGGGCAACCGAAAAGCTCGCCTTCGCAGCATCTTCCGCGGCAAGGACGCCATCCTGACCGGATGGGATCCTCTGCCGTACTTTCTCGTGCACCACCTCCAGATCCCGTCCCTGTTGCTGCGCAATCTGCTGGCGCGACGTGGCTGGTCGCGCATCGACTTCAACATCGGCAAGCTCGTGGAGAACGGAGGCGACTGATGACCTTGTCGGTACTGGTGTTGGTCGGATCGTCGGTGGACGAGTTCCATTGCGATCTGTCACGGGTGTACGCGGGCGGATTCCTCGACGCGCTCGGCGGGAATCCCGACTACCGCTTCGAGGTGGCGTTCGTCTCCCCCGGTGGGCTCTGGAGCTTCCCCGGCGGTATCGATGCCGCCAGTGTGGCTGCGGCGCAGCAGATGTCGTTGGCACAGGCAGTGGAAATCATGTCGTCGTGGCATTTCGACGTCATGGTGCCGCAGATGTTCTGCCTGCCCGGGATGACGACGTACCGCAGTCTGTTCGATCTGTTGGGCGTGCCGTACGTGGGCAACGGTCCGGACGTGATGGCGATGACGGCGGACAAGGCCCGTGCCCGAGCCGTCGTCGCTGCGGCCGGGGTCGCCGTACCCACCGGGGTGGTGGTCCGCTGCGGCGACGACATCGACGTCGACCTGCCCGTGGTCGTCAAGCCGGTCGACTCGGACAACTCGATGGGCGTCGCGCTCGTTCGCGAATCCGACCGTCTGGCAACCGCAGTGAGCGAGGCTCTGGCGTACTCGTCTGCGGCACTGGTGGAGTCGTACGTTCCACTCGGCCGGGAGGTACGTTGCGGCATCATCGCCCGAGGCGACGAGCTGATCTGTCTTCCGCTCGAGGAGTACGCCGTCGAGTCGATCCGCACCAGCGCCGACAAGTTGAATCGCACCTCGGACGGAGATCTGTACCTGGTCGCGAAGGAGCAGACCAAGGCGTGGATGGTCGACGTCTCCGATCCGATCACCGAGAAGGTCTGGGCCGCAGCACGATCGTGCTATCGCTCTCTCGGCTGCCGACACTACGGTCTCTTCGACTTCCGAATCGACCCCGACGGGGAGCCGTGGTTCCTCGAGGCCGGGTTGTACTGCTCGTACTCGCCGTCGAGCGTGCTCGCGGTGATGGCCTCGGCGGCGGGCATCGCCGTCGACGAACTGTTCGCACGATCGCTCGACGAACTGTCGGTGAAGGAGCTGTCCTCGTGACGTTGGGAATCGAGATCGCCGAGCTGGACCTGAGCTCTACCGACACCGAAGAACTGCGAGCGCTGTTGGCCGAACACGGCGTGCTGATTCTGCGCGAGCAGCCCTTGGACGACGCGGGTTTCCTGGCGTTTCTCCGACGGTTCGGCGACATGATGTTCACCGAGGGCGAGACGCCGGTGCCGGGCTTCCCCGATCTGAACGTCATCAGCAACGTCGGCCGAACCACCCCGCCGAAGTCGACGTTCCACGTCGACACCACGTATGTGCCGAATCCGCCTGCCTACACCGCGTTACGCGCGGTCGAGGTACCGGAAGCCGGAGGCAGCACGCTGTTCAGCGACCAGTACGAGGCCTACGACACACTGCCCGCCGACCTGAAAGCGAACCTGGCCGGGCGAACCGTGACGCATCGAGTGACCGGGGTGGCGTCGGACACCGATTCCAGTGCCGAACATCCCCTGTTCGCAGTGCATCCCGTGTCCGGGCGCACTGCACTGGCGTTGTCGGCACCGGCGCGGTGCGTCGCGATCAGTGGAATGTCCTCCGAGGAGGCGCACGAGACCGTGCGAGTGCTGTTCGAGCACTCGACTCGCGAAACCAACCTGTTGCGGCATGCGTGGGCACCCGGCGATGTGGTGATGTGGGACAACCGATGTGTGATGCATCGAGCCGATCACAGCGGAGTCGTGGGAAACAGGGTGATGCATCGCGGAATGGTGGCGAATGGTGAATCGGCGTCGGTTATGTGATTGACAACTCAAAGATTTGCCGGTTCGCCCGTAGCCAGGAGAATCGAGTCATGACTTCTCCGGTGGCAATCAGCCGCGACACAGCAGTCGGTCCCGAAGCTCGTCTGTCCTGGATATTGTCCGGACTGGCCGGGATGGTGGGCGCAGTGGCGTTCTTGCATTCTGCCGGCTACTTCGTGACCTTCATGACCGGCAACACCGAACGTGCTGTCGTCGGGCACTTCGGGCACCCCGAGGGCAAGGAGGTCACCCCGGGCGCCTCACCGATAGCGGCTCTCGCGCTCATGGGCTCTTTTCTGGCCGGGGTGGTGATCTCGTCGATCTGCCGCCGTCGGTACTGGTCGAACCATCCCCACGGAGCAACGGTGCTGACCACGATCGCGCTCGCCGGAGCGGGAGCCATCGACATCGCCATCTCGGGATGGTCGTCGGCGAACGTGAACTTCTACCCGATTCTGTTGGTGGCCTTCGCACTCGGCGCACTCAACACCGCGTTCACGAAGAAGGAAGAGACCTACATTCCGCTGAGCTACGTCACCGGAACGCTGGTGAAGCTGGGCCAGGGTATCGAACGGCACCTGTTCGGCGGGGGAACGCGCTACGACTGGCTGTGCTACACAGCCCTTCTCGGATCGTTCGCGTTGGGCGGAGCGATCGGAGCCTTCATCGGCGTCGTCATCACCGGACCCCAGGTGCTGCTTCTGACCGCACTGCTCAGCTTCGGCGCAACGATCTTCACCTTCACCCACACCGAGCGTCGCACGCTGCTGGGATGAAGCAACGTCCCCCGGTCAGCCCTCGACCAACGGCGAGGCCACGATGATCTTGCGCAACATCTGCTCGATGAAGGTGGGGGAAAGGCGCGATCCGATCAGCACTTGCCGCTGAACGAGACCTTCGATCATCACCACGAGAGTTTCGGCGTCGGAGGGCGGATCCTCGGAGTCCAGCGAGGCGACGATCCACTGGGTGTAGGTGACGAATGCTGCACGTTGACTGTCGAACAACTCGCGGATTTCGTCGTCGTGCTGCGCCTCGCCGAGCATGATGTGGCGCGCGATCACCCGTTTGACCGCGTCTGCCGATGTCATGGCGTCGATGAAGTCGATGATGTGGGAGATCACGACGTCGACGGTGAGCGGTTTGACGTCCACCAGAGTGCCGAACGTCGCTCCGGCCACCTCGAAGTCGCGGACGAACAGTTGACCGAGAGCCAGGTGAAGCAGCCGACTCCGGGTGGGCGCGTGGTAGTTCACCGATCCGGGGCCGAGTCCCGCTGCGGCGTCCACCGCCCGGTGGGTCAAGCCGCGCAGCCCCTGCGTGGCGAGCACCTCGATGGCGGCAGTGGCGATCTCGTCGCGCCGACGCACTCTCGACTCGTCGTCCTTGGAGTGTGCCGACCTCATACCGCGCAGTGTAGTGCCAGGCCGTTGACATTCGTCGATTCCGAGACCTAGTCTCAACCGATGTTGAGCAACGGGGGGAACACGGGCCGGGGGCCCACCAGACGCCAGATCATGATCGGAGCGGCTGCCGCGGCCACCATCGCCGTCGTCGGCCCGGTCGCCAAGGCGGCAGCGGCCCCGGCGACCGGCTCGGGCGGCCAGTGCACCGAGCGCTACCAGGGCTACCGCGAGGCCGATCGAAACCTGCCGTATGCCAGATACATGGCACCGAGGACGACGCCCGCACCGGCGGTCGTCGCGGACGCCTACGCGGGACCTGCCCTCGCGCCCGAGTCGATCCCCGGATTCGATGCGATCACAACCGATCTCGCGTCCACCGGCTACTCCACGATCGAGACCGGATACGGTCGCCGCGCCGACGGGGTGACGTTCGTAGCGGTCCGTACGGTGATGCCGCGCGTGACGGCAGCGATGTGGGACTGGTGGTTCGGCTGGCATTCCACCGAGGCCGCGCGATACAAGCTGTGGCATCCCGATGCCCACCTCTACGCAGACTTCGCCGAGGATCGAACGTCACTCGACATTCCCGACAAGGCCAAGTACATCGGCAACACGACGTTCGTGGACGAATACGTCGGTCCGAAGCTGCAGCAGCTGGGCATTGCCTTTCGCGATCCGATCGCGCACGGATTCGACGTTCCCGCAGATCAGACGATCGTCTTCGGCCGAGTGGGCAGTTCCATCGCACCGGTGGATCTGGGCTGGCTGGCCCACCAGGTGCGCCCTGTCGACGGTGGTGCCGAGATGCGTAGCCGCTTCTTCCTGAACCTACGAGGGCTCCACGTACCGGACGTCAAGCAGGCCGCGTGCGCCGTCGGCCGTGGGGCGTCGGTGGACCCGACGGACCTCGTTCTTGGCCTCGATCTCGCCCGAGACCTCCTGCTGCACTGCGGACAGGAGATGAACCATCTCGCGGGCTTCCTACCGGAGTTGTACGCCGAGTTCGGGAGCTAGTGCCCCAGGAACACCTTCGCCAGCACGATCGACGCAGCAACCGCAGCGGTGGCCAGGCCACCCAGAAAGGCACGGAAGGTCAAGCGATTGCCGCGAATTCGCTGGGTGACCATCTGAATCGTGGCGATGCGCACCACGATCACTCCGCCGGCCAGCAATTCCGACCACTGGCCCGGGAGCACCGACAACCAACCGAGGGCCAGCATCAACGCAGGGACGGTGCCGGAACTCAGGATGGGAACGGCATCGCGAAATTCCTCGACGGCCTTGAACTTGCGTTGCTCGTCGGTGGCATCACCGTGCGCTTCGGGGATCTGACTGCCCGCGACGAAGTCCGCGAACACATGCGCGAGAAACGTCGTCACCGCAGTGGCCAGAACCAGAACAGCCGCCGTTCCGTGCTCGATCGAGCTGGGCGTCGATGCTGCGACCGCCGCGAGGACCAGGATGTTTCCGTAGACGTAGGCGGAAAGCCTCCTGGCCGCCCGCGCGGGCTCGAGCGGGCCGTCCGCGCGGGTGACCAATCGGCTGTACAGCCGTGTTCCACCGATACCGGGTTCTGCGTCGCTCATGCCGGAGATCGTTGCACGGTAGGCGCGATTATTCGACGGGGACTCCGAGCCGACCGGCCTGGTAGTCCTCGAACGCCTGCAGCACTTCGGACTTGGTGTTCATCACGAACGGGCCTGCCATCGCGACGGGTTCCCGTATCGGCCGGCCACCCAGAACGAACACCTCGAGCGACTCCCCCACCGCGGATGCGGACATCTCGATGGTGTCGCCGCGGCCGAACAGTGCCGTCTGCCCCATCCTGATCGGACGCTTCTCCGCGCCCACCGTGCCCTCTCCCGCGAGAACATAGACGAGTGCGTTGAATTCTCGATTCCACGGCAGCGTCAGCGCCGCTCCCGGCGCGATCGTGCTGTGCGAGAGCGCAATCGGGGTGTACGTCGAACCCGGTCCCTGCATACCGGCGATCTCGCCGGCGATGACACGCACCAGCGCACCGCCGTCCGGACTCGACGCCAGCGATACCTTGCTCCCGGTGATGTCCTGGTAACGCGGATGCGCCATCTTGTTCTCGCGCGGCAGATTGACCCAGAGTTGCACACCGTGGAACAGCCCGCCCGACATCACCAGATGCTCGGGCGGAGCCTCGATGTGCAGAATGCCACCGCCCGCCGTCATCCACTGGGTGTCGCCACCGCTGATGATTCCGCCGCCGCCGTGGGAGTCCTTGTGCTCCATGATCCCATCGATCATGTAGGTCACCGTCTCGAACCCGCGGTGCGGATGCCACGGCGTCCCCTTCGGCTCACCGGGCGCGTAATTCACCTCGCCCATCTGATCCATGTGAATGAACGGGTCGAGGGACGACATGTCCAGCCCGGCGAATGCTCTGCGAACGGGAAAGCCCTCCCCCTCGTATCCCGTCGGTGCCGTCGTGACCGACCGGACCGGCCGGGGGACGGCGGTGGCGTCGGGCATGGGGATGCGGGGCAACGCGAGGATGTTGTCGACCGTCACTGCGGGCATGGGCTCCCTTTCGGCAATGTAGTTGACTCTGCAACTACTCTACGCGCTTCAACCCGGCGGTGTCCGACGGTATTCCCGCGGTCAGCCCTGCCGGTCGGCCAGCCACTGCCGGATCTCGTCGGTGACCGGTTCGACGATGTCGTCGTACTCCCGATGCTTACCCACGAAGGCGGCCACCAGTTCGCAGATCGGAACGATTCGCCTGGCGTCGGAACGGGTGGCGTCGAGCGCCTGCTGCACGAGAATCGTTGCCAGACCACGTCCGCCGTAGGCTGCGTCGACCTCGGTGTGGAAGAAGATGCGCCTGCCCTGCTCGTCGTCGGCGAACTCGGTGAAGCCGACCTGCGAACCCTCCACCGAGACGGTGAAACGATCTGCCTGCTGGGTGATTTCGACCTGCGCACCCGTTTTGTCGACCGTCATGTCGCGCTCCTCGCTTCGCCAGGCGCATACCGCGCCGAATCATCGTCGATCATTCTCGTCGAAATTGCAGCCGTTCGAAGAACTCGACCGTACGGACAATCACGGTTCACCTCGAAGGTCGGGTTCGTCGCCTCGAATCGGCTCGGTCTCGAGCATCGCCAGATCACGGAGCAGTTCCGATGCCGCAATCACCGACAATTCGAGTCCACTGTGAAAGACGTGGACGATCTTCTGTTCGCCCCACATTCTCGGATTCGACACATTGAAGCCGGGAAACGCCATGATCACCGCCGTCGTGGAATCCAGACGCTTGTTCAGCGAGATCTGGGCACCCTTGTCTTGCGGATCCTCACGCTTCCATCCTCTTTCACCCAGCGCGAGCAGCTGATCGGTAGTCGTCTTGCGACCCTTGAGTGCTGCCATCTCGGCGGCGACATCCGTCCTGAAGACCTCCCGTCGGACCTGCTCGAAAGCCTGTTCCGGCATGAAGGTCCAGCTGCCGAGCGAGTCGCCCATCGTTGCCGGGTGGGCCACGACAACAAGATCGCCGTCTGCGACCTCGATATCGCGGCCGTCCGGGCCCACGGGGCGACGCAGCTCGGAAAATCGGAAGTATCGTCCGTCCGTCGTCGACCACACCAGAGCACTGCACAGATGCCAGGTCAACGGATGCCCGACGAGATGGGTCCGAACCTGCGACAGGGTCCAGCGCCGCTGGTTCACCATGGCTTTCTCGAACCGAGAAACGAGTTCGGTGCGCACCCCCTCGAGATCCTTCCTCAGGTCGGTGTACCGACGGTATTCCTCGCGCGCACCGTCGGAATCGGTGCGGCCGGGCCTCGGTACCCGGTCTCGGACCCTACCGTCGTTGTCTTCGACCACTATTCGAAGCTCGTGATCGAACGTGAGGGTGAAGGTTCGGTCTCCGTAATCGAAGGTCGTCGTACCGTCCGCATCGAGCCCCAGGTTCGGCACCAATCGGTCGGCAAGTTCGAGAGGCGTCAGATTCAGCTCGTCGGCGATTCGGTGAATCAGTTTGTCGGCCTTGGCGCGAAGAGCAGGAAACCGGAGCGACTGCGAGATCGACCACAGGTGTCCGAGCGCGGCGTCGCTCCCGATCATGGCGAGGGCCTCGAGTCCCATCGCCGCGCGTCGGTGCGCCGACTGAAGCGGCCAGGTCCTGATCAGCGGGGTCAATTGCCGCGCAGTGTCGTCGTCACCCACTATCCCGAGGGCGTCGAGAGTCCAGCTCTGCGCTTCCGGAGCGCCCGCCCGCAACCACCTCTCGAACATGTCCCAGACGAACTTCGCGAGTTCGGGATGGCCGACGAGTTCACGAACGATATCGACGCCGGCGTACACCTCGTCCATTCGTGACAGCGAGAACATGGTGCAGATCGTGCGGATCGCGTCGGACGGCAGCTGTGCGCGCTCTCCCTGCAACGTCAACGGGGGGAGCAACGCCGGGTCCAGCCAGTCCGGGATGACCGGAATGTGCCGCGGCAGGTCCAGAAGTGGATCTGCGTCGACGATATCTACTATCGCCGCATCAGCCGGCGCCCCGTACGACCGTCCAGCAGCGACCACGGCGTCTCGATGTCCGCGTCGCGCAAGAGTGCACAGTGCGCGTCGGGCAAGGGTTCGGCTCGGTCCGGTACGGCCGAGAGCAAGAGGAACCAGATCCGATGTTGCACTGTCGATGTGGCGATCGAACCATTCGAACGCGACCGGTCTGAGCGACTTCTTGCCGAGCCATTCGAGCATTGTCGTCGTCAGTTGTCCCCCGACGACGGGCAGTAACACCTGCGCCTGACCGGCCGGTGCAGCGAGGACGGCACGAAGCACGAAATCGAGTGCATCGCCTTCGAATCGGGCCAACAGTCGGCCCAACGAGATGGCACCTCGATACGCGTAACGCGGCGTCGGGGCGTACGACAGCACCGGACGCAGCAGATGTTCCGGAGCGTACGAGATCTCGTGCAACGACCAGAAACCTGTGCCTCGACCGAACGCGGCGACCACCTCCGGCCAATCCCGGCGCCCGAGATAGGGCACATAGACGTCGATGGCCTCGGCCCACTGTCGCTGCTCGTCTCCCCGCCATGCCACACGCAGCGGCGCTGGGGGACTTTCGAGACGAAATACCTGCTCTCGGACGTCTCCGCGATCCATGGATTCGGCGCGGTCGAGCCACGGTGGATCACGCAGCAGCGCAGGGACATCCGACGATTCGAGCGTTGTTCCGGATACCCGCTTGCGCATCGCGGACTCCGGATGAACGTGCTCCAGATCCCGGCGCAGCCGCTCCGCCTCCGGCCCGGAGGCGTCGGCCAGCAACCGCGCGGCTCGCTCGGGCGATCGTGCTATCGCCTCGATCACGGCGGGCTCGATGTACTTGCTACCCAGCCGAGACACCAAGTGCTCGAATCCCGAGTCCGTGTCTATCTCACCGAGTATCCCGGCACACCATTTCTTGTGCTGGGCAGACAGGTTGCCCTCGAACAACTCGGCTACGAAGGGCTCGACACCCGGTCCGATATTCGCACACAGTGCGTATACGAAGTTCATGCTCATCCCGGTGGACCAGATCGCATGATCTCGGGTTTCTTCGAGCGCGAGAATTTTCTCGACCGACTCGACCGAGTCGACGCTGGCCAAGAGGTAATAGCAGTAGCTCCGGTAATAGCGGTGGACGGTCTGCGACCGCGCGATGTCCGCAGCAACCCACTCGTGCTGGGTCGGGAACAGGAACGACGTCAACAGATTGCACCCGATTCGCGCGCCACGCTGCGGCGCGAGCCTGTCCACCGCGTTCGCATAGTCGTCGGCGGGGAGGGCAGCCAACGCCGTGCGCACCCTGCTCGCCGAATCTCCGAACACGACATTGCGAAGGTCGTCGGGATCTCGCACGCCGAGTGAGTGCCGGGTACGCGATCGATCCGGTACGAGTTCGCGGGTCACCAACTCCACGCCTACGGCCTCGGCGAGCATCTCCGCAGCGAATACCGCGCCGAAGCGGCCGATGACGAAGTCCACGAATGGAACTCGCATCTTGTGCTCCGGCTGATCGGTGACGACCGTAAGAGTCACAGCAGCACCGGTAGGGGTCACACCGGTGCCCGAGAACCGTCCGTCGACGAACGCGTGCGCGGCCGCCGACAGCTCCGAATTCGACTCGGGATGGTCGACTGTTTCGCCGAAACGTCCGGCGGTTCGAACAAGCAGGTCGTCGATAGCGGCTTCCTTCGCAGCCACCGCTGTGACTGCCGCCTTCGTGCTGGCTCTCGGCCGGGTGGATCGAGGTTGCGGACTCCGTCCGTGGAACGCCTCGCCGCGTCGCCACCACAAAGCGGGGACTTGCCATCCGGTCTGTCGCGCACCCACCCGACGACCATAGAACAGAACGCCTACGCCGGCGGGAAAGTCGGGAGGCTGATTCCGATACGACGTCGTCGCATAAGCCCAGTTCAACACCGCTCGGAATTGCCGACCAGCGCCTCTGTACGGTGGAGCGAAGGACCTCGACCGATGAATCATCAAGGGGAAGGAACTTCATGGCTCAGCCAGACAGGCTGGAGAAAGACCCGAACAAGGGTTTCGTGGCCCTGCTGGGGTGGAGTTTGGCCGCGGTGGAAGCACTGGACAAGTTCGATCGGCGCTACGTCGTCGTTGCCCCGGAGTGGGCCGAGGCGTACTGCACCGAGCACGACATTCCGTACCTACCGTGGAA
This sequence comes from Rhodococcus sp. 15-725-2-2b, assembly GCF_002259075.1. NCBI lineage: Bacteria > Bacillati > Actinomycetota > Actinomycetes > Mycobacteriales > Nocardiaceae > Rhodococcus > Rhodococcus sp. 15-725-2-2b. Next base: position 630,168 of record NZ_NPFL01000004.1, read on the forward strand.
CTTCGAGCGACTCAACGATCGCTCGCTCGAGATCGCCGAAACACTGCAGAGCAAAGGCGTGGACGTCGCGATCCCGCTCTACGAGGAGACAGTGGAGTGGGCCGGCGCCATCAATTCGGTGTTGCTCGGCAACCCACGCCTGTTCGGTCAGGCAATGCTGTTGCGCGACAAGTCCTTGATGAAGCGCCGTGCTCAGCTCGGCGGCATTCGGGTGGGCATCTTCGAGGAAGCCCACGACCGTGAGGACGTCATTCGATTCCTCAAACGTGTCAACCAAACGCTACTCAAGCTCGACGGCGATCCCAACGACCCGATTCATGTCAAGGCTTTCGACAAGGCCGGTTGCCTGGGCCACCGCGTCATTCGCACCCCTGACGAGGTCGACTCCATTCCCGACGAGGAATTTCCGGCGCTGATGGAATCTCACCTCGACGGCTGGGAGTTCGCTGTCGAAGCATGGATTCACAACGGCAAGATCAAGTTTCTCAACATCTCGGAGTACGTCACGCTCGGCTACTCGGTGTTCGTTCCTGCGACACCCGAGCTGGAGAAGTACCGCGAGCAGATCACGGTGCAGATCGAGAAGCTGATCAAGACCTTCGACATCGAGTTCGGATTCATTCACCCCGAGTACTTCGTGACCAGTGACGGTGAAATGTACTTCGGTGAAGTGGCTTACCGGCCACCGGGTTTCAAGGTGTTCGAGCTGCTGGAGCGAGCCTACGGATTCAACGCCTACCAGGGCTTGGCATTGGCGTTCGACCCGAAAACCACCGAGGAGGAGATCGACGCCTTCTTCCCGAAGGAGGTGGTCGACGCCACCGGTCACGCCGGGTGCTTCGGCGTCTACCCGCGGCGACGCGTCGTCAGCGATCTCGTCATCCCCGATGTCACCGCAGACGACGACTACTACGAGACCAACGACCTGTCCGCTCCGGTCGAGGAAACCGTCACCAAGAGAACAGCATTCGGTACTCACTGGGGCCTGCTGTACTTCTTCGGCGAGGACCCGTACCGAATGCGTGATCTGCTCAGGCAACAGGAAGAACTGGACTTCTACGTGTGAAGCAGCAACTCGGCAACGACCACGAACCATCGACGCAGACGATGAACGACTCTGCACCGGTCGACAAGGCTCTGGTGTCACGGCTGGCCCAGCTGGACCACGCCACCGAGGCGCTGGCCGGAGCACCCGAGTTCAGCAAGAACACCAAGGTGCGACGGGTTCTCGACGGCCTGCATCGAGTGTTGTTGCAGCCTGGCGGTTGCAGCGCAATTCGCGAACGCGCCGCGATGCTCGAGCAGGCCGGACTGTTCGCAGGTACCGACTGGGCCCAGCCGGACATTCTCGTCCCGGCGTTCGTGGGGCCGAGCCTGCGCAGCGGCAACGACGACACCGTGGTGCTCGAGGCGACCAGCGAACTGCGCATGATCGCGATCGTCGCGGGTGAGTACGAGCATCCGGCCGTGACCGCCGAGGAGGCTCGACGATTTCTCTCGCAGGTTCTCGCACTCAACCTCGACGTGCTCTTCACACCGCCGTCGGAGTCGGAGCGAGTTCGATTGGGCCGCACCGCGCATCTGATTCGTGATCTGTTCGGCTACGTCGCGCAGCAGATCGGGTACGACAGCGTGCTCGACGAGTTGGTCGAGGAGATCTGGCGGATTCTGCGCCAGCGTCCGATTCAGGTGGACACCATCAAGGCGATGGTCACGCGCATCGCCATCTATCGCGACGACCCGACCGTGGACCTCGGCAACTCCGGGCAGGGCCTCGATCGATTGATCACGGCGCTGTTCGGCACCACCGATGCCTGCCGCGAGGACCCGGGCGTCGAGGTGTACCGGTCTCGGCTCGAGGCGATGGACGTCGAGGCATTGCAGTTCGAGGCCCGTGGATTCGCGCGGGCCATGCACGACACCGGTCTGGTCTCGCCGTACCACGCGACGCTGACGCAGTATCTCGTCGACCATTACTCGTATGTTCTGCCCGAGGCGCTCGGTCTGTCCGATACCGGCCGGACCTGCCTGACGCGGTATCCCGAACTGGTTCATCGCCTCATCGAGGAGACGGTGTATCCCGAGACCGCGCAGTGCCTCTACGGATTGGCGCTGCTGCTCGATCGGGGAATTCTGCATCAGCCGCCGATCGTGCCGTCCCTGTGGCGCCAGATCTCGCTGAAACTCGCTCCCGCGGTGCGGGAGCGACTGATCACCTCGTTCGGGCCCGTCCCCGCGCCGGAGTCACGCTTGCTCGGGGGTTTGCTCTCGATGCTCGGGCAGCCCCTGGGCGTCGGCCAGGGGGACAACCCGACGTGTCAGTCGGCGCGGGCGTTGTCGATGTGGGCCTACAACGATCCCGACTACTTGCTGCAGATGGTGGTGTGGGCGGCGCGTGACGAGGAGATCGTCATGCACTTCGAGGGGCAGTCGATCTCGTCGACCGAGAGCGTCAGCGGCGTCGCCACGTCCGATCCGGTTGACCTCGATCCCGCGTCGTTGTTGTTGGTTCCGCACCTCGACCGCATCTACGCCGAGATGGTCCGCCGTTGCGCCGATCGTCCCGGTGATCCGCACCGCTGGGTCAACCCCGAGTTCCACGGCTGGTGGTCGGCACGCGAATTCCACATCGACGTCGACGTCGCGACCGGCAATCTCGTGGACCTGGACGTCTTCCTGCGGCAGTTCTACGCCGCGTACCACCCGGAATACAACGGGCACCAACCGTTGATCCATCCACAACCGGCCGGTGTGGCCGTAACCGACAGTGCGGCACGGTATGTGGGATGGCACGCCATCACGATTCTGCGGGTGTCCGCAGACCCCGACGGTGTCATGCGGGTGTACTTCTTCAACCCGAACAACGACAGCGGGCAGGACTGGGGCGACGGCGTCGTGGTGGGTACGGCGGGCAACGGCGAACGCGCAGGCGAAGGTTCGCTGCCGTTCGACCAGTTCGCCTCACGGCTCTACATCTTCCACACCGATCCACTCGAACACGGCGAGCCGGAGAGAATCCCGGCCGCAGACATCGAGCGGATTCGAGGCTACATCGAACGGAGTTGGGGCGCAGAACGTTCGGTGCCTCAGGCCTGAGATCCTCCGATGCACCCGAGGCCGTGCACTCGGGTGCATCGAAAGAGCCGGGTGTCGTCAGTCCTTCTTGTCGAGCGCGTCCGGCTTGTGCACCGCGTCCTTACCCGACTTGTCGCTCTCGACCCGGTACTGCGGGTCGTCCTTCGACGCCTTCACGGTCCGGCCTGCGGCTTCGGTATCGGAGGTGATCTTCTCCACCACTTCGCCCTCGGTCTTCGTTCCGTGGGTCTGCCATTCGACCTTGTCGCCCTTGTGCAATTCGTCCTTCGACATGTTCGAGTCGTCCCTTCGTCGGTGTTATCCACCGACGCGTACCCGCGCCGGTGTCGGCGCAATCACCTGGTTCCCAGAGCAGGTGCCAGCGTGGTGAACCACGCCTCGCGTAGCTGATCCTCGAACAACGGCCAGGTGTGCGCGCCCTCCTCGCGCATGGACACCGTCGCCGGCACGTCGGCTCGGCGCAGAGCGTCGACGAAGATCGACGTGCAGTGGTTGACCATCGCTTCGACCGCCATCCCTCCGAAGGGCGGGATCGCGCCTTCGGGAATGCGATCGACAGGCCCCGGGAGTCCGCGGGACGAACTGACGTACACCGCGGTTCCGCGCAGCCGCTCGACGTTGAGCGATGGGTCGTGATCGCGCCATCCCTGGCTTCCCGGTAGCCCCCACATATTGAAGGGATTGTTGAGTCCGCCGGCGATCATCGCCGATATACCCGCCGTGGCAAGCGGAGTGGACGGTGCCGGACATCCACTGAAGGACGCGGCCGCGTCGAACACGTCCGGGGCCTGGATCGCGAGGTCGAGTGCCGGACCACCACTCATCGACAGCCCTGCCACGCCGCGCCTGCCGGTCGATCCGTAGGCTGCGTCGACTGCGGCGGGCAGTTCGCGGGTGAGGTAGGTCTGCCACTTGTTGCTGCCGAGCACCGGATCCGTTGTCTGCCAGTCGGTGTAGAAACTGAACCGGCCACCGATCGGTGCCACCACGGTGACCTTCTTGTCGAGGAAGAACTTCTCGACGCCGGAATTGTTGAGCCAGCCCACGCCGTCCTCGTTGCCGAGCGCGCCGTTGAGCAGCACGAGAGTGGGGGCTGGTCCGTCGTCGGGGGAATGCAGCACCTCGTTGGATACGACGCGATTCATGGACGGGGAGAACACGTTCAGTACCGCTCGGGTCGCCGACACCTGATGGATGCCGACGGCGCCCGCAGCCGCGTCGGCCGACCCCGTGTTCCCCGGCAGCGCCTGCACCGACGCTCCGGTCATCAGCATCGACGCTACCGCCGCGGCCGCCACGACCGCAGCGGATCGAGTCCGCTTCTTCCTCTTCTGCCCCACACGCAACATCAGCACCACACGAGGGTCGCACGAATTCCGCTTCCTACCGCTAACGATCGGATTACGAAACCGATCGGTCCGTTCGCTTGCTCCCAGGGGGCTCACTCGGCCCGGATCCGCGCGGCCTGCAGCGTCAGGTGGTGCCGCTCGGACATCGACGACGCCCTCTCGGCTGCCTGCACGTACAACTCGGCGGCACGCTGCAGATCGCCGGACTTCTCGTGCAGGTACGCGGCCGCCGCTGTGTGCCGCGGGACGGCCGAATCGACCTCGCCCAGTGCCGCAAGCCCCGCCGCCGGACCGTCGGCCTCCCCGATCGCCACCGCTCGATTGAGCCGCACGACGGAACTGCCTGTGAGAGCGAGCAACTCGTCGTACCACTCGACGATCTGCACCCAGTCGGTCTCCTCCACACGCGACGCGTCGGCGTGCAGGGCGGCGATGGCCGCCTGCGCCTGGAACTCTCCCAACCGATCTCGGGCGAGCGCAGTCTGCAGAATCTGCACTCCCTCCGCGATCAGCGTTGTATCCCAACGAGATCGATCCTGCTCGGCGAGAGGAACGAGGTGACCGTCGGGCCCTGTCCTGGCCGAACGGCGTGCGTGGTGAAGCAGCATCAGCGCCAACAGTCCGGCCGTTTCCTCGTCGTCGGACAACCTGGCCAGCTGCCGGGTCAACCGAATCGCCTCGGCCGCCGGATCGATGTCCCCGCTGTACCCCTCGTTGAAGACGAGATACAGCACCCGTCGTACCGTCCCCACATCACCGGGGGCGTCGAAACGCACGTCGCGCACCGTGCGCTTGGCTCGGCTGATGCGTTGCGCCATGGTCTTCTCCGGCACCAGGTATGCCTGCGCGATCTGCCGCGTCGTCAATCCCCCGACGGCACGCAGAGTCAGTGCCACCGCTGCCGCCGGACCGAGCGAGGGATGCGCGCACAGGAAGAACAACTGCAACGTGTCGTCGACGCCGCCGACACTGCCGGGATCCGGTTGGGCGGCGACTCGATCCTCACGTGCTCGTCGCGCGTTCTCGGAGCGTTGCGCGTCGAGAAATTTCCGCCAGGCAACAGTGACCAACCAGCCCTTCGGGTCGGTCGGTGCTTCGGAGACCCACGTCGAGATCGCCTCGAGCATCGCTTCCTGCACAGCATCCTCGGCCGCCGCGAAATCTGCTCCGCGGTGGACGAGGACGCCGATCACCGCGGGCGTCAGTTCCCGCAGAATCCGTGGATCCACGACGGTCGTCAGTCGGCGATGGTGGGAGGTGCCTCCATGAACGGACGCAGTTCGAGCCACTCGTCGATCGGCTTCCCACCGGCACCGGGCGCTGCCGACAGCTGCCCTGCCAGCTCGAGCGCGCGTTCGTAGGAGTCGACGTCGATCACCATCCAGCCTGCGATGAGGTCCTTCGTCTCCGCGAACGGGCCATCGGTGACCGGAGGCTTCCCTTCCCCATCCGAGCGCACCCACGTTCCCTCGGGGGCCAGAGCCTGCGCGTCGACGAATTCGCCGGTCTTCTCGAGTTCGGCGGCGAAGTCCTGCATGAACTCGATGTGATCGCGCACTTCGGCGGGTGTCCACCGGTCCATCGGGATCCAGTCGGCAGGCTCGGGGGCTCCGCGGTAGTGCTTGAGCATGAGGTACTTGGCCATGGTGTCTCCTGTCGTCCGATGCGACCATTCTTGCCGCATTCGACCCTGGGACGGAACCGGTCCGCAGATTTCGACACGTTCGACGAAAAAGATTCTCAGCGCATCGTGCGACCTGCCGAGCCCAGCATCTGCGTCGCCTCGACCACCCGAGCCGCCATCGCTGTCTCGGCCGGCTTGCCCCACGATCGCGGGTCGTAGGCCTTCTTGTTGCCGTACTCGCCGTCGACCTTGAGGACTTGGTCGTACTTGCTGATCATGTGCCCGGCGATGGACCGGGTGAACGCGTATTGGGTGTCGGTGTCGATGTTCATCTTGATCACCCCGCTCGCGACCGCGGAGGCGATATCTTCTGCGCTGGATCCCGATCCACCGTGGAACACCAGATCGAATGGGTTGTCCTTACCGGTCTCGGCTCCGACGACGGCCTGGATCTCGGCGAGGATTTCCGGGCGTAGGTGCACCGAGTCGGGGTTGTAGACACCGTGCACGTTGCCGAAGGTCAGGGCGGTCATGTAGCGACCGCGCTCCCCGGCACCGAGCGCGGCGATCGTGGCCCGAGCATCGTCGACGGTCGAGTACAGCTGTTCGTTGATCTCGTGCGAGACGCCGTCCTCCTCGCCGCCGATGACGCCGACCTCGATTTCGAGGATCGTGTTCGCCTGCATCGACAGATCGAGCAATTCCCGAGCGACACGCAGGTTTTCGTCGAGCGGCACCGCCGAGCCGTCCCACATGTGCGATTGGTAGAGCGGGTCGAGTCCGCGTCCGCGTCGGTCGATGGCGTCGGCCAGCAGGGGCCGCACCCAGTCGTCCAGATTCTCGGCTGGGCAGTGATCGGTGTGCAGCGCCACCGAGATCGAATAGTGCTGCGCCACTTCGTGGGCGTACTGTGCGAGCGCCTTGGAGCCGGCGAAGCGGTTCTGCACCGCATTGCCGGACAGATAGAGCGCCGTGCCCACCGATACCTGAATGATCCCGTCGCTCTCGGCCTCGGCGAAGCCCTGAAGGGCTGCGTTGAGTGTCTGTGAACCGGTGACGTTGATCGACGGGTAGGCGAACCCGCCCTCCTTGGCGCGATCCAGCATGGCGGCGTACTGGTCCGGACTGGCAATCGGCATGAACTGTCCTATCTTTCGGGTGCGGCCGGCACGTCGGCTCGAGGTGCACTGCAGCCGCAGGAATTTCGGTGGGTGAAGGTGGTCGGTACTCGGATCGATCGGGGCGCGTCCTCGTGTCCCTCGATGCGCCGGAGAACCAGGTCGGCTGCGGTTCGGCCGATGGTCTGCACGTCCTGAGCTGCCGCCGTGAGCCGAGGCTCGAACAGGTCCGACCACTCGAAGTCGTCATAGCAGACGAAGGCCAGGTCCGCCGGAATCGACAAACCTAGGCCTCGAACAGCTTTCAGCGATCCGATCGTCATCGAGTTGTTCATCGACACCAGGGCCGACGGCCGGTCCGGACCGGACATCAGCTCACGCACCAGAGACTCGGCCACCTCGACGTTGGACCGGCCGTCGAGAATCAGTCGAGGATCGAGTTCGATTCCTCGATCGGCCAGCGCGCGGGCGTAGCCGTCGAATCGCTCGGTCGTGGAGGAGATCCCTTCGATGCCGCGCACGATCGCGATACGTCGGTGTCCGGCGTCGAGGAGGTGGGTGGTGAGCTCGTGCGCCGACGCGTCGTTCTCCGGACCCACCTGATCGCAGGAGACGTCGAGCATCCGGTCGATCAACACCAGAGGCGTTCCACTGCGGACGATCTCGGGAATGGTCGAGAATTCGGAGCCCGCCGCGGGTGCGAGAATCATGCCGTCGACCTGACGGTCGAGCAACGAGTCCGTCACCCTCCGCTCGGACCTGGGCTCGTCGTGCGAATCACCGAGGATCAAGACGTAACCGGCCTCGGACAATCGCTGCTCGACGGCATGGACCAGGCTTCCGAAATACGGGTTGGTCAACGCGGCGATCGACAGTCCCACGGTGTGAGTCCGACCTGCCGCGAGCGATCGAGCGACGACGTTGCGGCGGTATCCGATCTCGGCAATCGCCGCGTCGACGCGTTCCCGGGTGGCGGCATTGACGTTGCGAGTTCCGTTGAGCACGTGCGAGACGGTCGATACCGATACACCTGCCAATCGGGCGACGTCGTCCATCGTGGGCATGTCAGTCGGCCCAGCGCTGTCGTGTCTCGTTGTTCTGCGCAATCGTCATGTCAGCCGCAGGATTCGGTCGGCGCGTCGTGCGGTGGACCCGATCAGTTCCGCGTTGCGTTCGTCCGATCCCAGTGCCCAGAACTCCGCGTCCTCGTGCGACTTTCCGTAGGCCTCGTGCCTGGCCACCAGCCGCTCGTGCCGAACTCTCGTGTGTGGAGCCAGAAACCAGACTTCGTCGATCATCGCCCGCGCCGCCGGCCACGCATCGGATTCCATCAGCAGGTAGTTGCCTTCGGTGATGACCAGCGGAACAGTCGACGGGACCGGGATGGAGGAACCGATCGACTCCTCGATCTCTCGGCGAAATCTCGGCGCGTACACGAGCGGACCACCGGGCTGCTGATCGTGAACGGCCGCGATCAACCGCGCGTATCCACCGTCGTCGAACGTGTCGTGGGCACCCTTGCGATCGAGCCGGCCCAGCTCGATCAACACCTCGTTGGCGAGATGGAATCCGTCCATCGGAACCAGTACCGCGAGTTCGGGCCCGAGCGCGTCGACGAGTTGCTGTGCCACAGTGGATTTTCCGGCACCCGGTGCACCGGTCAGGCCGAGTATTCGCCGCTCACCTGGTACGGCCAGCTTTCGCGCCAGCTCCACGAGTTCGTCGAGGGTGGCTTCCTGTACGTCCTGGTCAATGCTCACCGTTGTCGCTTTCGAGTCCGTTGATGGAAAGTTCGCGTAGCCATGCTCTGGGGCCGATCACCGAGCAGCGCAGCGCGGCAACGTGAGCCGAACTGGCGATGCGCTCGGCCAGCGAGCCCGGCTGCGTGCAGTAGTAGGCGTACGCGCCGTGGAACGCATCCCCGGCACCCAGAGTATCGACCACCGCGACCGGCTCCACATCGACCGATCCGGTCGATCCTTCGGACCACCACTCGACGGGCTCGCCGCCGTGGGTGGTGACGACGGTCCGCACACCGGATGCAACGAGTTCCGCGGCGTTCGCGGCCGTGTCCGAGGTGCCGGGGGCGCGAAAGTCCGCCGAGCACACCATGTCCGTGGCGTGCTCGATCAGCTCGGTCATCACCGGTTTCCAGCGACCGGCGTCCACGACCAACGTGGTAACCCGCGCCGCCGCATGTTCCGCGGCGGCGCAGGCGATCAGGGGGTGGTGCCCGTCGACCAGAACGACGTCGGCACCGGCGACGACGGCCTCCAGCCCCTCGGGCGGCGAGGCGTCGGAGTTCACGGCGTCGGCCGAGACGACCGATCGGTCGCCGGTCGATTCGATCACCGTCACCGCCGAGACGGGCACCGATCTGCTCGAGCCCGCGGCCGCGTCGATCACGCGGACGCCGAACGCAGCCAGGTCCGCCTTCACCAGCGCGGCCACCGGGTCGTCTCCGAGTGCGGTGACGAGCACGGCCGTCCCGCCGAGCGCGGCAAAGGTGACGGCCGCGTTGGCGGCAGGACCTCCCGCCGCGACGAACTGAGCGCTCGAGGTGATCTTCTGGTTGGGTGCCGGCGCTGCCGACACTCGATGGATGACGTCGAGTGTCGCCAGCCCGACGAAAACACCGACCGGGCTTGTCGATTCAGAGCCCGGCGCGTTCATCGTCGGTCGGCTCCTCCGCGCCGGTCATGAGCGCGACCACCTCGGACATACTGCGGTTCTTCGGATCGACCACGCCCGCCCGCTTGCCGAGGCGGTGGATGTGGATCCGGTCGGCGACCTCGAACACGTGCGGCATGTCGTGGCTGATGAGCACCACAGGTATGCCGCGGTCGCGAATGGTGCGAATCAGATCGATCACCATGCCCGACTCTCGCACACCCAGTGCGGCAGTCGGCTCGTCCATGATGATCACTCCGCGGCCGAACGCTGCTGCCCGCGCTACGGCCACACCCTGACGTTGGCCACCGGAGAGCGTCTCGACCGCCTGGTTGACCGACTTGATACCGATCTTGAGGTCCTGCAGATGCTTCGACGACTCCTCTCGCATCCTCGGCATGTCCAGCCGTCGAAAGAGACTGCCGCTGATGCCTTTACGCTTGATCTCGCGCCCCAGGTAGACGTTGGAGGCGATGTCGAGCGCCGGAATGACGGCCAGGTCCTGATAGACCGTCTCGATGCCTGCCGCTCGTGCGTCGCGCGTGTTCTTGAACGACACCGGCGATCCGTTCATCAGGATCTCACCCGAATCCGGAATGACAGCCCCGGCCAGAGCTTTGATGAGGCTGGACTTTCCGGCACCGTTGTCGCCGATCACCGCCAACACTTCACCGGCCCGCAACTCGAAATCTGCACCGTTGATGGCCGTCACGCTGCCGTAGGTCTTGACCAGACCACGCGCTTCCAGAGCGAGAGGGGCGTTCACTGTGACCTCCGACGTGCGAATTGATCGACGGCCACCGCCACGATGACGAGAATGCCGGTCGCGATGTTCTGGTACAGGCTGTCGACGCCTGCCTGGGTGAGACCGTTGCGCAACACACCGACGATCAGGGTTCCGACGAGAGTTCCGATGACGGTACCGCGGCCACCGAACAGGCTGGTTCCACCGATGACCACCGCGGTGATCGTTTCCAGATTGGCGTTCTGATACGCATTCGGGTCGGCATTGGGGATTCGTCCGAGAGCCGCCCACGCCGCGATCGCCGCGATGACGCCGGTGACGATGTAGACCGAGAACAGCACGCGACCGGACTTGATGCCGGAACGGTCCGAGGCCTGCGGACTCCCGCCGACAGCGTAAATATGCCTGCCCCAGGACGTTTGGGACAACGCGTACCACATCACGGCGTACACCAGCAGCATCACCACCACGCCGTAGGTGGTGGAGAAGCTACCGACCTTGAACGAGGTGCCGAGAAAAGTCAGCGGCCCGCTCGGGACCTGATAGGTCTCGGATCCGGCCAACAGTCTGGTGGCCGCTTGGATCGCGGTGAACGTGCCGAGCGTGACGATGAACGGCGGCAGTCTCAGCACCGTCACCAATCCGCCGTTGATCGCGCCGAACGCCACGCACACGGCAAGCGTCGAACCCAACGCTACGACCGGTCCGTTCGCCCCGGCCGACTGTGCCATCACGATGGTGCCCATCACCGCGACCGCGCCGATCGACAGATCGATCCCTGACGTGAGAATGATCAGTGTCTGGCCGACGGCGAGAATGCCGACCACCACCGACTGCTGCAGAATCAGAGAGACGTTCTGCGGGTTGAGGAACGAGCTCGAAATAGAGCTGAACACGATGATGGCAATGACGAGCGCGGCCAACGGCCCGAGCAGCGGTTCACGCAGGACGGTTCCCACGTTGAACCGGCTCGGTGCCTTGGGAGGCGCAGCGGTTTCGGTACTCACTGATCAGTCCTCGTACTCGACGGCGGTCCGGGAATTCGCGATCAGCCCCAGCAATTCGCTTCGCCCCACGCGGTGTCCTGGGAATCGATTCCGGCAACGGGCTTGTCGGTGACGAGCTGCGAGCCGGTGTCGTTGAAACCGCTGGGCTTGGTGCCGTCCTGCGCGAACTTCACCACTGCGTCGACGCCCTGCTCGGCCATCTTCGCGGGGAACTGCAGCACCGTCGCGCCGATGATGCCGGCCTTCACATTCGCGATGCCGGTGCAGCTACCGTCGATCGACCCGATGGTGATCTGGTCGGCGCGACCGGCGGACTGGATCGCCTGGTACGCACCCGCAGCTGCAGGCTCGTTGATCGTGTAGAGAGCGTTGACGCCCGGAGCGCGCTGCAGCAGGTTCTCCATGGCGGTCTGCGCCTTGGTCTGATCACCGTTGGTGTTCTCCTGGCCCACGATCTCCGGCGAACTGTCGGTCAGACCCATGCCTTCGAGGAACCCGTCGTGACGGAAGGTGTCGACCGTGCCGCCCGCGGTGCCGTCGAGCATGATGACCTGGGGTGCGGTGGTGCCGAGCGTGCCCTTGACCCAGGCACCCTGGCTCACTCCGGCCGCCTTGTTGTCGGTGGCGAACGTGGCGTCGACCGCGTCCTCGGGGTCGGTTGCGGTGTCGAGGGCGATGACGACGACGCCGGCGTCACGGGCCTTCTTGATCGCGTCGAGGACTCCGGTGGACGAGTTCGGGGTGATCAGAATTCCCTTCACACCCTGGCCGACCAGGTTCTCGATCGCCGCGACCTGTCCTTCGTTGTCACCGTCGAATGCGCCGGCCAGGGCCACCAGCTCGGCTCCGCTGGAATCGGCCTTGGCCTGTGCTGCCTCGCGAAGCTTCACGAAGTACGGATTCGAGTCCGTCTTGGTGATGAGCCCGACCTTGACGCTGTCCGAATCCGAACTGCTGCAGGCGGTCAGACCCAGCACGAGCGAACCGGCCATGAGCACGGTCCCGATCGTCAGCGCGGACTTCCGACGGTGATTGAACATGTGGACTCCCTTGTCCCCTGGCCACGCGGTCGCGTCGCTCGATTGCAGGAGCCTAGGACGCATACAAGCGCTTGCGCATGCGCTTTCGCGAAACGAACTCGAAGTTTGTTTCAGCCGACCGGTCAGCCGGTTCGTGACAGGGGTCACTCCATCGCCACCGGTCGTCGACGTCCGCCATTGTCGCCCTGCCCTCCGCTGCCGATTCCCCGGTCCCTCGCTGCCGATCCCCCGCTGCCGGTCCCCCGTTCCCCCCGCTGCCGGTC